>CAZEUL010000016.1:0-92626 GCA_964514725.1 uncultured Rikenellaceae bacterium | reverse complement strand
AGCAGGGTCGTCTCGGCAGTTTAGTCCCGATTTCTCGGGACTGGTTTAAGCCACTCACCCATCTATCCAATAATATTAAATACCACTATCTCCTCCGGGGAGGTGATTTTTAACGAAATAATTTCAGTATAAGAAGATAATACAACGTTGTCATCTTCCGAAAACCTGCGCGACAAAAATAGTTAAACAGTTATAAACTTCAAAATTACTGGTTACTTATTTCCTCTCCTTTCCAGGAGTACAATATTTTCCACATGATGGGTCTGGGGAAACATGTCGACAGGTTGAACTCGAGTTACCCGGTATTTTTCCGACATTATTAAAATGTCCCTCGCCTGCGTGGCCGGATTACAGCTTACATAAACAACCTTTTCAGGATTCGCATCAAGTAAAGATCTCACAACCGATTCATGCATACCTGCTCTAGGAGGATCTGTTATTATTACATCAGGCTTGCCATTCTCTGTTAGAAACTTATCGTCAAGTACCTTTTTTATATCACCTGCATAAAAAACTGCATTATTTATTCCATTGATCCTTGCATTTATCCTTGCATCCTCAACTGCCTCTTCTATATATTCTATGCCGACCACTCTTTTTGCTGACCTCGCGAGAAAACAGGCAATAGTCCCTGTTCCCGAATAGAGATCATAAACAGTCTCTTTTCCGGTCAGGCCTGCAAAATCCCTGGCAAAATAGTATAGCTGAATGGCTTGTCTGGTATTGGTCTGGTAAAACGATTTCGGTCCGATTCTGAAATTCAATCCATCCAGGGTTTCAGTCAGATGATCTTCACCTTTGTAAAGAACCGGTATCTGGTCGTTCAGTGAATCATTTTTTTTATGGTTGACAATATAAAAAAGTGAACTTATGACCGGAAATCTCGAAATCAGATAATCAAGCAGTCCTTTTCTTCTTTTCTCATCTTCATAAAAAAAGACAACGATAACCATGATGTCGCCTTTAAGATTATTACGGATAATCAGATTTCTGAGGAATCCTGACTGTTCTCTGGCATTGAAAAATGTCATCCTGTCTTTATGAGCATAATCCCTGATTGCGTTGCGGATCAGATTGGATGGTTCCGGCTGCAAATGACATTCCCTGATATCCAGAACCTTGTCAAACAGTCCCGGGATATGGAATCCGACGGCATCCTCCTTTTCAAATTCATTGTCAGAAGCAACTTCTTCAGGAGTAAGCCAACGTCGGTCAGAAAAGGCAAACTCTAATTTATTTCTGTATCTGTACTGATTAATCGAACCAGCTATGGTGTTAATTTCAGGGAGTTCTGTTTTGGCTATTCTTTCAAGGTTATCCTTCACCTGTTTTTGTTTATAAAACAACTGAAGATCATAAGGGAGGTGCTGCCATTTGCAACCACCGCAAATCCCGAAATGGCTGCAAATTGGTTTAATTCTGTCAGATGAATATTCTTTAAATCGTAAAACTTTGCCTTCAATGTATTTACGTTTCTTCCTTTTTATTTGAAGGTCGACCACATCACCCGGGACCAGCATCGGGACAAACACAACCATATTGTCTATCCTAGCCAGGGCATTACCCTCGGCACCGATATCTGAGATCCTGACATTTTCCAGTAAGGGATATTCTTTTTTCCTTGCCACAACACTTCAGTGATTAATTGTCATCCGGATTGATCACCTTTGTTTACAAGTCTTATTTCATTGAGGAATACCAATCCTTTAATCATACATGGTATTATTCCCTTTCCATGATCGAGATCCGGTATTATTTCCTTATGGCATACTTCCTCAGATG
The DNA here is from genome assembly GCA_964514725.1 of uncultured Rikenellaceae bacterium. Taxonomy (GTDB): domain Bacteria; phylum Bacteroidota; class Bacteroidia; order Bacteroidales; family VadinHA17; genus LD21. The sequence continues at coordinate 90,844 of CAZEUL010000016.1, read as the reverse complement.
TCCCCGCCCTGATCATGCCTTCATACATAACATCAGTTGACAGAGGGCTAACACTGGTGTCGGCACCTCCATGAATCATTAGCAGAGGAGTTTCCGTCTTCCACGGAGTTACACTGTTTGCTTCAAGGGCATCCCTTATTTGTCGATAATTTGGAGAAGTGGCGAATCCTGAAATTAACTCTGCTCTGATAAGCTCCGGAATTGAAGTCGAAAGCTGATCATTTATCTGTGCAGAAGTAAGTGTGCCGTTATAGAGTGATTCTATTCTTGCATCATAGGGCTCATTAAATATCTCCGACAAGCGATTTAAAAACTGATCGTAGGAATGGTATGCAAACGCAATGTAGCCAAGATAAACAGGCATCATGTAGGTCTGGGAACCTATCATCTGGCTGAAAAGCATTTGCATATCATAAGGTCCGGCACCGCACACACTCCCTCTCAGTCTGAAATCATCCGGGTAACTGATCTCAAGAGCTTTGTGAAGATTAAGTGTTGCCCATCCACCCTGAGAATACCCAATAAGATAATACTCATTTTTAAGAGTCAATCCTGGCATTTCGTAAACAGTGGATTCCTTCAATGAATACAGCATATCAATGATTGACTGGATTGTAGGCTCTTTAATAAGATAGGGGTGAACAATATTCTCTGATTCACCAAAACCCGGATAGTCAGGAATGACCACTACGTACCCCAAAGATGCAACAACTTCAATCATCTGATAAAGCGGATTACCCGCATTTTTACTGGGGGCATTCGCTTTTACCGTATTTGTACCGTTCTGAAAGCACAGAATCGGATATTCTCCTTTGTTTTTTGGGAAACATGCCAGACCTGAAGCGTTGATTCTTACTCCATTTATCGTCGTTTTATAAACAACCCTGAATACATCAACGTCGCTGACAACCGATTGCTTGAGGGTATTTATCTCAGGATAAACTGCTGATATAAAACTCAGAAGATTTAATATTTCACTTTCTGAATATGAGACTTTAAATTCCTTAGAAACAAAATATTCATAATCTGGCTTGTATTCTTTCTTACAGGAACCTGTGAAAAGAATCAGTGCCAATGATGTTAAAACAACTGTTTCTTGACGTAAAATGATTCTCACAATGCTGTATTTAAACCGTTATATTATCCGGAAACTTTTAAATCCTGAATACAGGCAAAGATAATTCTTCTGTTGAGAATCAACACTTCAGTAACTTTCATACTTTTTCTATCTTTGCGCCTAATTTCTTTTTTTATGGTTTCCGTTCAGGATATTTCGGTTTCGTTTGGAAGTTTTGTTCTTTTAAGAAATGTTTCATTTCTTATCAATGAGCAGGACAGAATCGGACTGACCGGAAATAACGGAGCAGGAAAATCAACACTTCTAAAAATTATTTCCGGCCTGCAAAGCCCCACTTCAGGAATTGTAGACATGTCAAAGGATGTGACCATTGGTTATCTTCCCCAGCAGTTATCCGTAAGTGACTCAACAACAGTTTTTAACGAAACAGTAACAACATTTTCAGATATTCTTTCACTTTCTGAAGAAATTGAAAAATGCAGTGCCGAAATTTCTAAAAGAAATGACTATGAATCGCCTGAATATCTTAGTTTATGCGACCGGCTGACTGAAACTGAAGAAAGGTACAGGATCCTGGGAGGGTCTGATTACATTTCTGAAACAGAACAGACACTTCTTGGACTGGGATTTGAAAGAAGAGATTTCAATCGTCCTACCAGTGAGCTTAGTGGGGGATGGAGGATGAGGATTGAACTGGCTAAGCTTCTGCTTCGTAAACCATCACTTTTATTGCTTGATGAACCGACCAATCATCTTGATATAGAATCGATACAATGGCTTGAATCATACTTGTCAGGTTTTAAGGGAGCCATTATGCTGGTATCGCATGACAGGGCTTTCCTTGATAATGTGACAAACAGGACAATTGAGATTTCCATGGGGAGGATTTATGACTACAAAGCATCATGGTCAGAATATGTTGCACTCAGAGAAGAGAGAAGGGAGCAACAGTTGGCTGCATATAAAAACCAGCAGAAAATGATCGAGGATACCGAAAGGTTTATTGAAAGGTTCAGATACAAGGCTACAAAGGCGATCCAGGTGCAATCAAAAATCAAACAGCTCGACAAGATTGAAAGAATTGAGGTTGACGAAGTGGATGCAAGTTCTATAAATATTTCATTCCCTCCATCTCCAAGATCAGGCACAATTGTGGTCAGAGCTGAAAATCTTTCTAAGTCGTTTGGTTCAGTTAAAGTATTGAATAAAGTCGGAATAACAATTACAAGAGGTGAGAAAGTGGCTTTTGTAGGCCGTAACGGAGAAGGAAAAACCACATTTTCAAGAATTATCGTCGGTGAGCTGGATTATTCTGGTCATATCAGCATTGGACACAATGTGAAAACAGGGTATTTTGCACAAAATCAGGATGAACTGCTTAATGAAGACATTACGGTTTTTAAAACGGTTGATAATGCAGCAAAAGGTGAAATAAGAACCAAGCTCCGAGATATCCTAGGAGCATTTCTATTCAGAGGAGAGGATATTGACAAAAAGGTTAAAGTTCTGTCAGGAGGCGAAAGATCAAGGCTTGCACTTATACTCCTTCTGCTTGAACCCTATAATCTTCTTGTCCTCGACGAACCAACAAATCACCTTGACATGAGATCAAAAGATATTTTGAAACAGGCGTTGATGAAATACGATGGCACGTTAATTGTGGTTTCTCACGACAGAGAATTTCTGGACGGACTTGTTACAAAAGTTTATGAATTCAGACATAACCGAATTAAGGAAAACATTGGCGGCATCTATGACTTCCTGAGAAACAAGAAAATAACCAGTCTGCGGGAATTAGAATTAAGAGAAAAAAAATCTAAAAACATAAAAAGTGAAGAAATCACAACAAATAAACAAAAATACCTGGCAAAAAAAGAATATGAACGAAACCTGAAGAAGCTGAGGCGGAGACTTGAAGAATCTGAATCTGAAATAGAGAGGATGGAAAAAGAACTTCAGGAAATTAATAACATGATGATGAATGCGTTAGGCAATGAAGAAAGTGCTGGCATTTTTACAAAATATGAGATATTAAAAGGCAGGCTTAATGAGGAATTAGATAATTGGACACATTATTCAAGCGATGTTGATGAGTTCATTAAGAAAATGAATGCTGATGGATTTGAGAACTTTTGAAAAAAACTACAGAATTCATGTTTATGAGACAGGTCCTGACGGTAAACTTGCCCTGCCTTCATTGTTTGATTATCTTCAGGATATTGCTTCGGACCATGCTGTCAGGCTTGGATACGGACGCGACGATCTTCTAAAACTTAACCAGTTCTGGGTATTGTCAAGAATCTGTGCAGAAACTGCCGAAATGCCTGAATGGGGAAAAACAGTTACAGTAAAGACATGGCCCCGTGGCGTTGATAAATTATTTGCACTGAGGGACTTTGAGGTTCATGACACTGAAGGCAGACTGATTGCTGCAGCATCTTCATCATGGCTGATAATTGACCGTAAAACCAGGAGAATTCAGAGACCTGACAACACCTTGAGTAATTTTAAGCCTGATCCCGACCTCAAAAATGCATTGCCAAGAAATGCTCAAAAAATAGAATTGGCCCGTGTGGAAACCAGAAATGTCTCCTTTTTTAAAGTAAGGCTGAGTGATCTTGATATTAACCTTCATACAAACAACACCAGATACCTGAAATGGGTAATTGACACCCTTACCCCCGAGTTTATCATGAATAATATCCCTGTATTCACCGAAATAAACTATCTTGCTGAATCGCGCTTTAATGAGGAAATAGTTATCAGTATGTATGAAACGGGTGATAAAAACAGGGAAACAAGTTATTCTGTAACAAGACAACCCGATGATGCTGAGTTGTGTCGTGTCAGAATATTCTGGAGAAATAATCATTTAACAAAAACCGAATTAATATGAACCAGCGTATTTCTCCCCCACATTGGATCATATACATTATTTTTTTCCTGACAGGAGGAATCTTAATCTCATGCGGAACAACCCAAAAAGCAGTTGTTGATTCAAAAGATCTTTCCTATCTCTATAACCCTTCGAAAAGCCCTATTAAACCACGTTTCAATGTACTTAATGAATCAGATGCATCTTCAATTTTATCAGTAAAGTTCTTTGCCACCGATCTTTTTTTCTCTGAAGCAAATCCACGGGGAGTGCCAATGGCACAACTTGTTATTTCTGCCAGATTGCATAATGTCACAGCCGGAGGCACTATTGCAGACACTGCTTACAACAGCCTGAATATTGTAAAAGAAGAATCGAAACCTGAATATGTTTTCAGGATACCCCTGCAGGTTGAGCCGAAAAATGAATACATGATCGAAATTAAGATCCTCGACAGGCTTCGCCTTCAGATTGTCCAGGCATTTGTTCCTTTCAATACGCTTTCAAAATATAACAAATATAATTTTAAGGCTCAGGGACATTTTTTAAAGAATGAGCTCTTCAATCCCGTAGTCAGGAAGAATGAATATGTAAACCTGTTATATTCAGGAGGTCCTGTCGACAGCTTATATGTCTCATACTATAAACCATTTAAAGAGGTTCCTTATCCTCCTTCAATGTTGCTTCCTGAAAGGGTTATTGATTATGATCCGGAAAGAACGATTGCTTTTCCTTATTCCGATACACTGCCAATGATGTTCAGAACAGAAGGTATCTATTTCTGCTCTGTTGACAGATTTATAAAAGAAGGATTTGCTTTCTATAATTTCGGTGAAACTTACCCTGCAATGAAAGATCCTGAAACTATGATTGAACCATTGATATACCTTACTTCAGAGTCGGAGATGGATGAATTGAGAAACTCACCAAAACCAAAGGTCGCTTTAGATGAATTCTGGATTAAGTGCGGTGGAAATATAGAAAAGGCAAGAGAGCTTATAAGGATTTACTATACAAGGATACTTTTCTCAAATTTCTATTTTACATCTTTCAAGGAGGGATGGAGGACTGAGCGTGGCATGATTTACACTATCTACGGGCCCCCCGATAAAGTCTATAAAACCGCTGACGGAGAAAGATGGGGGTACCGTAAACCAGTATTAAGATCTTCATGGGGAGGAAGATATCATCTAAGGGAAGAATATCTGTTTTTTAATTTCAGGTACAGAACAAACAGTTTTAGTGATAATGATTTTTATCTTAGCCGCAGCGAAACGCTTGTGACATATTGGGATAAGGCAATTGCCAACTGGAGAAAAGGAGTTGTCTTCCGCCTCGACAATCCGGATGAATTCTGATAAAATGACTAAAGAGACCGATTTTATTTTCGGACTGAGATCTGTTATAGAAGCTTTAAGATCAGGAAAACAAATTGATCGTCTTCTTATCAAAAATGGCATGCAGGGTTCACTTTACCGGGAACTGATGTCTGAAGTAAAAAAACATAATGTTGTTTATCAGATAGTTCCGGTTGAAAGGATCGATTTAGTCACCAGAAAAAATCATCAGGGTGTCGTGGCATGGCTTTCCTTAATTGAATATCAATCTATTACAAATCTTCTCCCGATGATTTATGACAAAGGAGAGGATCCTCTCGTGATAGTTCTTGATGGTGTATCAGATGTCAGGAATTTTGGAGCCATAGTGCGGACCGCAGATTGCCTGGGGGCGCATGCAATAATAATTCCTGAAAAAGGATCCGCACGAATCACAGCAGACGCTATAAAAACTTCTGCAGGAGCACTTCATTCATTTCCGGTATGCCGTGAAAAAAGTCTGTTTAAGGCTGTTGAATACCTAAAAGATTCCGGATTAAAAATTATTGCAGCAACAGAAAAGGCAGATACTGCCGGGTTTCAGGCTTCGTTAACCGGCCCTGCCGCTATTATTCTGGGATCGGAAGACAGAGGTATCAGCCGGGAGTTGTTAACGCTTTCTGATATTGACATCAGTATTCCTATGGAAGGGATGATCAGCACTTTAAATGTATCAGTAGCTGCAGGTATCTTTCTTTACGAAATAAAAAGACAGAGGTCTATCTAAATCAGCCTATTATACTCAATATCCTTTCATCCAGTTTTTTCTGGTCCGATCTGAATGAAGCAAGACCTGCAAGAGTGAGAAGAGTATCAGCAGCTATCTTGTGATCTTTGATCTTATCTGCCCATTTTCTAAAGACCGGGATTTTACCATCCTCAATAATCGTTGCTTTTTCCTCCTTTGAAAGTGAAGGAAACATATCTTCACATCCTTCTTCATGTGCAATACGGATAAGTTCCTGACCTGATGAAGGATTTTTAGAGGAAAGCCTTTCTGCCAAGGACAAGATTTTGTCATTTACTTCCCAGAACTTTTCAATGTGTGCTTCGTCTGAAGAAGGATATAAGCTTACTTCATAATTTTCGTGCATACGGGGTCTGAATTCAGCCTTAAGTGATGATCGCCCTGAAGAAGCAATTCGGGGAGGCATGGTGAATACATCAGCCCCGGCCAATAATTCGAGTTGGTTATGGTGTCGTATGCTGGCTACAATAAGTTTGGTCTGCCAGGGATTTTTTGCCGAAAGAGCCGTGACCCAGTTTTGAGAGGAAATAACTGCCATCTCCCCTGCCCCGGAACCATCTCCAAGCATATTGTCCCGTACAAAAGAGCCTATCCTCCCTACAAAAACATTAAGATAATCTGGTCTGGCAACCCTTGCAACAAGAACATTCTGCCGTGCACTGAAACCCAAAGTAAAGTTTACCCTTACCCCTGAATCCTTTAAATGCCTTGCACCTATTAGCCCTTCAGCAGTAAAGGGCACTTTTATTATAAACTGATCAGGACAGATATCATGATACCTTTTACCATAATATTCAATTGATTTGATATCGTGAGCAGTATCTGTGTGTAACTCAACACTTACAAATCCTCCGAATTTTGACGCCAGACGTAATCCGTGACGGGCATTCAGCATGAATGCGATTTCCTTTACTTTCTCCTCCAAAGGCAGTTCCCTCACAATACTTTTTGCTTCGGAAATGAAAACATCGTAAATCCCTTTCTGAATCTCATTATTGAGAAGTGTGTTATTCGTTGTAAGTGCACTCATCTCTGAGGACCAGATTGACTCAGCTTCATCAATATCCCCAGTATCCAGCCAAAGCTCAGTTCCGGTTTCCCTGAGAGACTCCCAGAATGCATCCTTTCTGCCATTGATATGCTTTTCATTCAGGTTTTTCCAGACAAAATCACTTATCCGGGTATTAAGGTCAGCCATATTAATTATTTTTTGCAATTAAACATCAGGATTTCCAATTTGTTTTGTGAATGTCAATAAATCGTCCCCAGAAGGTTGTTGGTATATCTTAAGTCCAAACTCCTCAAGCACAGCTATGAGATGTTCGACTATTTCTGATTGAATATGTTCAAAAGGAACCCATGAGTTCTTATTGCAGAATGCAAAAACCTGAATTGGCAATCCGTTCCCCTCTGGGTTTCTGTGTCTGACCATTAAACTCTGATTTTTGTCAACAAGAGGATGACTGTTCAAGTATGACTCCGCATAATACCTGAAAAGACCGAGATTTGTAATATCAGGGTTATTTAGAAAATTATCCGGCTCGTAAAGGTATTTATGAGCAGATTTTTTATTATCAATATCTCTTTCATCAAAGTGCTTTCTAAGAATTGGATTACCAAGAATTTTCTCTTTTATCTCTGGTCCGGCAAAACGTATAGTGCGTAAGTCAATAAGGAATGACCTTTTCATCTGTCTTATCCCCAGCTCTTCCATCCCCTTCCAATTCTGAAATGACTCATTGACCAGGGTATATGCAGGGACTGTAATAATAGTCTTATCAAAATTCTGAACTTTCACTGTCGTAAGAGTAATATCTGTCACATTTCCGTCAACACCGCGGGAAGGAATAGATATCCAGTCTCCAATCTTCAACATATTATTTCCCGACAGCTGAATACTTGCAACCAGACCCAGTATTGCGTCTTTAAAAATGAGCATTAAGACAGCAGCCATTGCACCCAGCCCGGCAATCAATGTGCTGACTTCTTTTTTGAAAACCACTGAAATTATGACAAGTATAGTTATCAGAACAACTATCAGTTTGACAAGTTGGACATAGCCTTTTATATGGCGATGCTTTGAAATTGGGAGCGTCAGATATATTTTGTGCCACGCCTCAATAAAAGAGTTCACAACGACCATCCCTATAACAACCATATATATATAAGTCATCGTCTGAACTGCAAGTAACCATGAAGGATACATCTTAAGAGCCCAGCCAGCCATTGACCAGATTACAAGTGCCGGTGCAAAATGTGAGAGTCGTGTAAAAACCTTCTGCTCCAGGAATATATCATCCCAGGTGGAAGTGGTCGTTTTAACTATTTTAGTTACAACCTTAATAATGATCGTCTTTGCAATAAAATTTGAAAGCCAGCTTAAAAGAATCACAAAAAGCACAAGACCTGCAGTGCTTAGGATTGAAGCAAGACTGTAACTAAGTCCTGCATTAAGCAACAACTCTTTAAGCCATATTGCAGGATCATCAAATAAATTCATAAAAGTTCCTTATAAATCAGGGAGCAAAATTATAAAAATCCTGGTCCTAATCATTGATTATTTTTAGCTTTATGACGCTAAAAGAAATATTATGTCCCATGAAGACTTTTGCACCCGTTCTCATTCTCCTGGCAACAATTAATCTTACAACTCAGAATACTTTCGACAGGTATTTTATCAGAAAGGTGCTGAGGTTCGACTTTATGCTTGCAGGCAACTTTAATTCAACAAAAGTTTACCCTGTCGGACTTAAGGAAGAACCTTTCTGGGCTGGTTCTGAAAAGAACCTTGTCGATCCGTTTGATTATGGAAATTTTAAATATGAAGTTTTTGATTATGAAAGTAATGAACTGATTTATTCAAGAGGTTTTTGCACTCTTTTTCAGGAATGGCAGACGACATCTGAAGCAAAAACACTGGAAAGAAGCTTTTATGAGGTTGCCACCATGCCATTTCCTAAAAACAGAATAAAATTTCTGCTTAGCATCCGTGAACGAAACGGGAAATTTGCAAATCTATATGAGACTATTATTGACCCTCAGGACATCTACATTAGAAAAGAAAAACCTGCTGATGTTCCGGTTACAAAGATTTATGGCAACGGGAATCCGGAAAATTCAGTTGATTTAGCGTTTATTGCAGAAGGTTACACACTGTCCGAAATGATCAAATTCAGGGATGATGTTAAAAAGATGGCTGATGCCATCTTTGCAGAAGAACCATTCCGCGATTACAAGAATAAATTCAATATCTGGGCAATTGAGGCGGTCTCCTCCGACTCGGGCACTGACATCCCTGGTGAAAATATTTTTAATAATACCGCACTGAATTCAAGCTTCTATACATTCGGAACAGACAGATATCTTACCACTCAGGACATAAAATCTGTAAATGATTTCGCTGCAGCCGCACCTCATGATAATATAATAGTTCTCATAAACAGCAGCAGATATGGAGGAGGAGGAGTATACAACTATTACAGCGGAACAACAGCCGGTCATCAGCTGTCAACAAAAGTGCTTATCCATGAACTGGGCCATGGATTTGCAGGTCTAGCAGATGAATACTATTCAAGTTCGGTAGCCTATGATGACTTTTATCCTTTGGATGTCGAGCCCTGGGAGCCAAATATCACAACATTGGTAAACTTCGAATCAAAATGGAAAAAGAAGATCAATAAAGAATTACCGGTACCGACTCCTGAACAGGAAAAATACAGTAATGTGACCGGATTATTCGAAGGCGGCGGATATTCGGCCAAAGGGATTTTCAGACCGGAAATGGATTGCCGAATGAAGAGTAACGGTGACAAAGGTTATTGTTCCGTTTGCCGTGAAGCAATACAGAAAATGATTGAATTCTACATTAAATAAATGGAGCTATAAAACCTCAACTCTTGAATTGAGTCCTTTGGAGTTAAGAGATTTTGACATTACCTGGAGGATTTCCCTTATGCCTGATTTAATCTCACAGCTTCCTTTAAGATGCACTATCAGAGCACATTGTTCAGCCTGAATGGAATCATGTCCACATACCTCAATAAGAGATTTGATAACATGATCAAAGGTGTTTATTTCATCGTTATAAAGAATTAGAGCGCACTTTTCTCCGCTGCTGTTAAGTTTATCACCTTTATTTAATGTCCTCTCTTTCATTTGATTCTCTCCAATAATTGCTTTGCTGTTTCAACTGGTAACTCTTTTATTCCCAGATAAGCTACTACCCTGGCATTGCGGTACCCATTTCGGATCAGAAGACCGGCATACTCATTGGCACTTTCAAAAGTAATAAATTTTCCTATCAGATATGCAACTGATCCGTCTTCTGTTAATAATATTTCTAATCCTTTTCCCGCAGCCAGCTTTCTGTAAGTATCAACAATATCGTCTTTCAGAGGTTTTGGCGATCTTATAACCTCTACCCTGAATGAAAGTGTCGGAGGTCCTGTTTCGGCAGGATCTTTTCTGGCTGGCAGCTGAACTTCGTAAAGAGACTTGTTTCCCCACTCCTTTTCAAGGAGGGCGGCTCTGTCAAGAGATATTATTTTACCATCATAAACAGCGTTTAGGAATGCATCGCGAAAGCCTGATTTTTTTACCGCCAGGAGTGCATTATTTGCGTCAGTTAACCGTCGGAACATCCCTGCATAGTATTTGACGGTCGGTGTGCCCGGCACTGTAAATCCTGCCACAGGGGTAATACCCTTGAAAACAGAGTTTGCCGGCGGCTTGCTGAAAACTGCAATCTGTATCCTGTAAATAAGCCCTGGAGGTAACTTTGGATCTGTCGGTATAGTCTGATCCGACAGGGTTTTCAGATCCGTTACAATTTCGAATTCAGAAAAAACAGCCTGTCTCTCCCTGGATATTTCCTGTTTATCCGGGACTGTTGTATTAACTGCCTCTTCCTCCTCCTCCTTATTCTGACCTGTATCCACTGCTGGTCTGGAAACGTCCGGAGTTGTAATTTTTTTAGCAACAGAATCTTTGGATAAGACCGACCGGGTTTCAGAATTCTTAAATCTTTCATCAGCAAGCTTCTGATATTCAGAAGCTTCTGATTCAAGATCGTCTATTTTACCTTTTACTATGGGCTTCTGTGATGCCGGCAGACTGTTAAATTCTTCTTTATGCCTGGCAGCAAGACCATTTAATGAATCGGCCTTAACCTGGTAATACAAGGCTTCTGAAAGTAACTTGTCATAATCGTGAGGGAGGACTTCCCTTACCGGCATCTGCTTGGAAGCCTGCTCTGACTCATTGTCATTAACAGTTTTATTTTCAAGTGAATTGACTTTGGCAACACTATCCTCTGACCTGGCTATTGCGTCGGCGAAAAATGAAGCCTTCTCCACAATTTGCCCTTTCCCCTCAGTGCACTCTTTTATATATGCAGGCACATCCATTTCCCTGGCAGCTCTTTTACCTGCAATATCAGTGAAATGATCAAATGATTTTATGGCTTCGGCAAAGTTGCCTGACATCTGTTGTGCCCTGCCCAGATAAAACCAGGAGTCATTAGGTATTGACTTAATGTCAAGGGATCCATTTAATGCATCCTGCAGTAATACTACAGCCTTCCCCGGGTCTCTTTTAAGATTAATAAGACATATTGAAGAGTAATATTTATATAACGGATCCTTTGGATAGGTTTCCAGAAGAATTGAAAATTCGCGATAAGCCTGTTCAAAAGATCCTTTATTGAAATTATCAACCGCACTCTGCCTTAAGGTTTTTTTCTGAAATTCCTGAGATCCTGCTTCAGAACAGAAAAAACCAGCAGCAATCAGAACCAGGAACAGAACTATCTGATATCTGATTTTATCCTTCATTGTAGCAAAGCTTTTAACATATTGCTTGTCAACATATTATTTAAACATCATCCAGGTTATTAAAACCCACATTGTTTATAATAATTGTCAGGCACTTTATCATAATACGATTCAAACTTCGTAAATTTACCTCTAATAACAAAATCTACATAAACTATGTCAACTCTAAAAGAAGGAATGAAGGCTCCGTATTTTGAAGGTACGGATCAGAATAATAAAAGCGTAAAGCTTTCAGATTTCACTGGTAAAAAGGTTATCCTTTATTTTTATCCGAAAGACAATACTCCGGGATGTACGGCGGAAGCCTGCAATCTGCGCGATAACTACAATATACTCCTGAAAAGGGGATTTGCAATTGTTGGAGTCAGCGCCGATAATGAAAAGTCTCATAAGAGTTTCTCTGATAAATATTCACTTCCGTTTCCCCTTATTGCCGATACCTCCAAAAAGATTCTTAATGATTACGGAGTCTGGAAGCAAAAGAGCCTGTATGGAAAAACATTCCTGGGCATTGCCCGCACTACTTTTATTATCGACGAAAATGGAATTATAGAGAAGATTATCACCAAAGTAGAGACAAAATCACATTCAGAACAAATACTTGAACTATATAAGTAATAACCAATACTATGAGCAACGAAAGAAAAGAAATCAACAAGGAAAAACTGAAAGCGCTTGAGGTAACACTTGGGAAAATTGAAAAGGATTTCGGGAAGGGGACAATAATGAAACTTGGAGATCATGCCGTTGAAAACATACAGGTGATATCCACAGGTTCAATCGGTCTTGATGCTGCTCTTGGAATCGGAGGATTTCCAAGAGGCAGGGTGATTGAAATTTATGGTCCTGAAGCATCAGGTAAAACTACCCTTGCCATTCACGCAATAGCAGAAGCACAAAAAAACGGGGGAATAGCGGCAATTATTGATGCTGAACATACATTTGACAGGAATTATGCTGAAAAATTGGGCGTCGATGTTGAGAATCTTTTAATTTCTCAGCCTGACAACGGTGAACAGGCCCTTGAGATTACAGATAATCTTATAAGATCAGGAGCACTTGACATTATTGTAATTGATTCAGTGGCAGCTCTTACACCTAAAGCAGAAATAGAAGGTGAAATGGGAGATTCCAAAATGGGTCTCCAGGCCCGGCTTATGTCCCAGGCCCTCAGGAAACTAACTGCAAATATAAGCAAGACAAACACTTCATGTGTGTTTATCAATCAGCTGAGAGACAAGATAGGAGTTATGTTTGGTAATCCGGAAACAACCACTGGCGGAAACGCACTTAAATTTTACGCGTCGGTAAGGGTCGATATCCGTAAAACAAATCAGATCAAAGAGGGCGAAGAAATAATCGGCAACAGGACAAGGGTGAAAATAGTTAAGAACAAACTTGCTCCTCCTTTTAAAAAAGCTGATTTTGACATCCTTTACGGTGAAGGTATTTCACAGCTTGGTGAGATAGTTGATCTGGGTGTAGAATTCGACATAATCAAAAAATCAGGATCCTGGTTCAGCTATGGAGAAACAAAACTTGGTCAGGGCCGTGATGCTGTAAAACAGATAATTAAAGATAATCCTGAACTATTTGAAGAACTGAAGGCAAAAATCACTGAAGCACTTAAAAAACAATAATCAAAACACATATCTGCAAAATGAAAAGATCCCTTTCATCTCTGATGATCATGGTCATTATTGCTTTTATTTCATGTAAACAGAACCACTCTGAAATAAAAGAACAACCCGCCGACACAGGTATTCAACTCACAGACGAAGAGAAGAACGGAGGGAAAATGACCCCGGAAATACTTTGGAAATTCAGAAGGCTGGGCACAATCTCACTTTCGCCCGATGGCTCATCAGTATTATATACAGTAACAAGGATCAATCTTCAGACTGAGGAAAGGAATACCGACATTTACAAGTTGTCAACAAATGGAGGAGATCCGGTTAAACTTACCACCGACGGAGGAAGTTCCCCGCAATGGTTCAACAAAGGAGAGAAAATAGCTTATGTTCACGAAGGTGAATTATATACTATGAATCAGGATGGATCGGAGAAGAAAAAAGTTGGGGGATTATCAGGTTTCGAGACTTTCAGCATCTCCCCATCAAATGACAGGATTTATTTTACAAAAAGAGTGAAACTCGATCAGACAGCTAATGAAAAGCATAATCTTCCAAAAGCGAAAGTGAGAATCATCGATGATCTGATGTACCGACATTGGAATTACTGGAGTGATTATTCCTACAGTCATATTTTTGTTGCTTCATTTAACGGATCTTCCGTATCAGGTGAAAAGGATATTATGGAAGGCCAGAAGTTTGAGTCACCTCTTTCACCATATTTTGACGAGGCTGAAATAGCATGGAGCCCCGATGGCAGATTCATCGCTTTCACAACAAAAAGACTTAAGGGTAAGGAGGATGCGGTAAGTACAAACTCCGACATTATTCTGCACGAAGTATCAACAGGAAAAGAAGTCAACATTACTGAAGGTAACCGTGGGTATGACAGATATCCCGTTTTCTCTCCTGACGGATCGAAAATCGCCTATCAGAGTATGGAAAGAGATGGCTATGAGGCAGATCTCGACAGATTACTTGTTTATGATATTAAGAGTGGAAGCCGAAACTGGGTCACCCAAGGCTGGAATTTTGATGTAGCGGGAATAAACTGGTATGATGATCAGACACTTTATTTTACATGTGCCTATCGGGGAACAAACCAGGTATTCAGGACAACATTATCAGGAAAAGCCGTTGAAAAAGTAACAGAAGGTATTCATGATATAAGCGCAATTACACTGAAATCGGGAATACTTATTGCCCAGCAGAACTCGATGGCAATGGCACCTGAAATCTCAAACATAGATGTCAAAACCGGCACCATTAAACAGATAAGCTTTATTAACAAACCCATTTATGAATCGATCAGAATGGGTAAAATTGTTGAAAAATACATTAAAACAAAAGATAATAAGAATCTTCAGATGTGGGTTATTTTTCCTCCCGACTTTGATCCTTCAAAAAAATATCCGGCACTGCTATTCTGTGAGGGAGGTCCCCAAAGTGCACTTACACAATTCTGGTCTTATAGATGGAACTTCCAGATGATGGCTGCAAACGGCTATATTATATTCGCTCCAAACAGAAGAGGAGTCACGGGATTTGGACAGGAATGGAAAGAACAGATTTCAGGTGATTACGGAGGTGCAAATATGCAGGATTATCTGGATGCAACCGACGCAATGAAAAGGGAGCCATACATCGATGCTAACAGAATAGGCGCCGTTGGGGCAAGCTATGGAGGTTATTCGGTGTTTTATCTCGCAGGAATCCATGCGGGCAGATTCAAAGCTTTTATATCACATTGCGGAATATTCAACTTTGTAAGTGAATATGGTTCAACTGAAGAAATGTGGTTCGTCAATAAGGATTATGAAGGGCCATACTGGTTAAACCCTAAAAGCTACAGGTTTTCTCCACATCTGAAGGTTGCAAACTGGGACACTCCAATTATGATTATCACAGGTGCCAACGATTTCAGGATACCTTATACTCAGAGTCTTGAAGCATTTCAGGCAGCTCAGCTCCTCAACATTCCAAGCCGTCTTCTTTTCTTTGAGGATGAATGCCATTGGGTTTTGAAACCTCAAAATGCCGTGATCTGGCAGCGTGAATTTTTTGAGTGGCTCGACAAATATCTGAAATAAAACCTCATCACACTGTTCATCTCAGAGAAAAGGAGTTAATAATACTATTATTTGACAGGGTGTTCCTTTAGCATCTGAATTATCTTTTCCACCTTCTCCGCATTTGGCATATCTCCATCAATCCAGTGTATGGTAATACCCCTCCTCTCCATACCCCTGAACCATGTCATCTGGCGTTTGGCAAACTGATGTATTGAAATCTCAAGTTTTTTATACATTTCATCGAATGACATCTTCCCTGTTAAATATAGCGTAATATACTTATATTCAAGACCATAGTAAATAAGTGACCTTGGGGTAAGCCCGCTTTTCAGCAGCTCCTCAACCTCTTCAATCATTCCTTCTTTAAACCGTTTCTTTAACCTTGACGAGATAAGGGCCCTTCTCCTGTCCCTGCTCAACATTATCCCCGTAATAAGGGCCCTGAGCTGCGGGAAAACAGATTTTTTCTCATTCTGCATACTGATGTAATGCTCAATTTCAATAGCACGGATCACTCTTTTCCTGTTGTCAAGATCAGTTATATTGTGAAGCTTCCTGAAGGATGCAAGAATCACCCTGAGCTCTTCCATAGTTTTTTTCTCAAGCGATGATCTTAGCAGGGGGTCAGGAGGAACCTCAAACAGTTTGTAGCCTGAAATAATGCTGTCAATATACATTCCGGAACCACCACATACAACGGGGAAAACTTTCCTCGATAAAAGATCATTGTATACTTTTAAAAAATCCCTTTGATATTCAAAAACATTGTATTTATAACCAGCATCAACAATATCAATTAGATGATATGGAACCATCTTACCTTCAACAATATAATCGGTATAATCCTTGCCTGAGCCCAGGTTCATTCTCCTGTACACCTGACGAGAATCGGCACTTATAACCTCACCACCCAGTTTAGCAGCTATTGATGCTGCAAGCGAGGTCTTGCCCGAGGCTGTGGGACCAACAATTGCCAGAAGGTCGAAATGTGGCGATTCTTTAAAGTTCACAATTGCAATGATCAGATCTTTAAGGCAAGTTACAGTAAATTTATTTAATTTTGCGCCACTAATAACTGATTGAAATGGATCTTAAGTTCCTTTGGAACAGGATTAAGTTCCTGATACTTGATCCTGATAAAGCATGGCATTTAATATGTACCGAACATAAACCTGCAAGATTTGTAAGAGACAGCTTTTTCTTTCCGCTTGTTTTACTTGCGTCAATAATGGCATTTCTTGGATCTCTTCTGTTTACAAACACAGGAGTTTCTGAAATATATTCCATTCTGACAGGGATCAAATATTTCGTACTGTATTCGGCTGTTATTGTTGGAACCTCGTATATAATTTTCAGGATAACTGGCAGCTTAAATCTGAATAACGATTTTCTGACTGCATTTAAAATAATTGTGTACTCTGCGGCTCCGTTTCTTATATGTCAGATCATCAGCCGGTTGTTCGAATCTTTTATATTCATAAATATACTGGCTCTTTACGGATTGTATATATTCTGGCTTGGGAGCGAAAGAATGTTGAATCCCCCGGAAAAACTAAAAACTCCTTTGCTTTTCGCTGCTGCTTCAATTTTCATTGTCCTGTTTATTTTTACTGACTGGCTGCTGACAATGATAATTGACCGGCTCTATTTTGCATTTTTTGCTTAGCACAAACAATGAAAAGCATAAATCAGGAAATTAACATAAGAAACAAAAAGGCTTCACATGATTATGAATTCCTCGAGAAATTCATTGCAGGGATAAAGCTTACAGGTACTGAAATAAAATCAATTAGGGCCGGTAAAGCAACTCTGACAGATTCATATTGTATATTCAGAGATGGCGAACTTTTTATAAAAGGAATGCATATTTCAGAATACTGGTGGGGGAACATTTATAATCATGATCCATTAAGGGAAAGGAAACTTCTTCTGACAAAACGTGAGCTGAAAAAAATAGAAAGAAAGGTTAAAGAAACAGGACTTACGATTATAGTAACCAGAATATTTATCAACGAACGAGGTATTGCCAAAGCTGAAATTGCTATCTCAAAAGGCAAGAAGGAATATGATAAGCGGGAGACCCTGAAACGCAGGGACTCTGAGCGTGAAATGGACAGGATCCGCAAAAAATGATCAGAAGTTTGGACTGAGAAGATATCTTGAGTAAAATTTTACAATATTATCGACAGCCTCTTCAGCAGTATCAACAAGTGTAAAAATATTCAGATCATCGGGGGAAATATTATGTTCTTCTCCCAGCATTTCAGATTTTATCCATTCAATAAGGCCGGTCCAGTATTTCTTACCCACAAGGATAATCGGGAATTTACCTATCTTTTTTGTCTGGATAAGGGTTATGGCTTCAAAAAGCTCATCGAAAGTGCCAAAACCTCCGGGTAGTACTATAAATCCCTGGGCATATTTCATAAACATTACCTTTCTGACAAAGAAATGATCAAAGGTTATCAATTTGTCGGAATCAATATACTGGTTTGGACGCTGCTCAAACGGAAGGTCAATATTTATACCAACCGACTTACCATTGCCCCGCCTTGCACCTTTGTTGGCAGCTTCCATTATTCCCGGCCCGCCACCGGTAATAACCCCATACCCGTTCCTTGTCAGCATATATGCTATTTCCTCAGCCATCCTGTAATATTTATCATTGTGGTGCGTCCTGGCTGAACCGAAAATAGACACACAAGGACCAATCCTTGCCAGCTTTTCAAAACCTTCAACAAGTTCAGATATTATTTTGAACACTCTCCAGGAATCAGTGATATGTATTTCATTCCATGTTTTCTGTTCAAAGGCATCCTTAATCAGATCTGACGGTTTCTCCATATTGTGGTTAAAGTGATTAAAAATTCAAATATAAATAAAACTAAGCTTGAAGTTCCGGTTTAAGGAATATTCCGGTATAACTGTCTTTACAACCTGCAAGCATTTCAGGTGTTCCGGAAAAGATTATCTCACCACCGTTTCTTCCACCTTCTTTGCCAAGATCAACAATAAAGTCAGCCATTTTAATCACGTCCATATTATGCTCAATCACAATAACTGTATTACCTCTTTCAACCAGTTTATCAAGCACTTCCAACAGAACCCTTATGTCTTCAAAATGAAGGCCGGTAGTAGGTTCATCAAGAATGTACAGGGTCTTACCTGTATCACGCCTTGCGAGTTCGGTTGCCAACTTGACACGCTGAGCTTCTCCTCCTGACAGAGTTGTTGATTGCTGACCCAGCCTGATGTATCCCAGGCCCACATCCTGCAGAGTCTTGACCTTATGATAAATTGAAGGAACATTTGCAAAGAATTCAACAGCCTTGTTAACCGTCATTTCAAGGACATCACTGATGGATTGTCCTTTGTATTTGACCTCAAGAGTTTCTCTGTTGTAACGTTTGCCATTACACTCAGTACAGTGAACATATACATCAGGCAGAAAATTCATTTCAATAGTTTTCATGCCTGCACCCTCACACCCTTCACACCTGCCACCCTTTACATTGAATGAAAAACGTCCTGCACCAAAGCCTCTTATCCGGGCTTCAGTCGTTTGCTCAAATAGTTTTCTTATGTCCGTAAAAACACCCGTGTATGTTGCCGGATTTGAACGTGGTGTTTTACCGATTGGCGACTGATCGACCTCTATTACCTTATCAAGGTGTTCAAGGCCCGAGATGTCACGGTATGGAAGAGGCGTTTTTCCGGAATTATGAAATCTTTTAGCCAGTGCAGGATGAAGCGTCTGATTTATCAAAGAAGATTTACCGCTTCCAGAAACTCCGGTGATACAAATAAAAGTACCGAGGGGAAGCACAATATCCACATTCTTAAGATTGTGCCCTGTAGCTCCGGTCATTACCAGAAACTTGCCATTCCCCCTCCTGCGTACTGAAGGAATATTGAACTTTTTCCTTCTACTCAGGTATCCTGCTGTAAGTGTATTGTACTTCATTATTTCATCAGGAGCTCCGACAGCTACTATCTGACCGCCATGTCTTCCTGCTCCAGGGCCCATATCTATTACATGGTCGGCAGAAAGAATCATCTCTTTGTCATGTTCAACAACTATAACCGAATTACCTGCATCCCTTAACTGCTTCAGAGAAGCAATCAATCTTCTGTTATCCCTCTGATGGAGACCTATGCTGGGTTCATCAAGAATGTATAATACATTCACAAGCTTTGATCCTATCTGTGTGGCAAGCCGGATCCGCTGACTCTCACCGCCTGAAAGTGTCCGTGCACCCCTGTTGAGTGACAGATATTCAAGACCCACATCAACAAGAAATCCCAGCCTCGCTCTTATCTCCTTGAGGATCTCTGCAGAGATAAGTCTCTGCTTTTCTGTCATCCTATCCTCAATATTCGCAAGGAATTCTGAAAGTTCCTTTATATCCATTGCAGCCAGCTCACCTATGTTCTTTCCTGCAATTTTGAAAAAAAGAGCCTCCTTCTTAAGTCTTGTCCCATTGCATTCAGGACAGACTTCATACTGAACATACTGGTCCCTGATCCTTGTTCCATTTTTTTTCCCATTAACTATTTCCAAATTGCCAACAAAATTGACAACCCCTTCAAATGTCAGAAAGTAGTTTGAAGTCATACCCAGAGGTGTGTTTGACAGTTTGAGAACCTCATCCGACCCGTAAAGAACCTTGCTGAGGGCCTCTTCAGGAATATCCTTTATAGGGGTGTCGAGTGTAAATCCGTTTTTTTCAGCAATGGCCTCTATTTGCCAGAATATCCACACATTTTTATACTTCCCTAACGGTTCTATTCCCCCTTTCCTTATACTAAGCTCCGGATCGGGAATAAGCTTCTTTATGTCAATACCCGATATTTCCCCCAGGCCATTGCAACTAGGACAGGCACCCTGAGGAGAATTGAATGAAAAAGTGTGGGGAGCAGGTTCATTGTATGAAATACCTGTAACAGGGCACATCAAATGGCGGCTGAAATACCGCGGTTCAGGACTTTCAGCATCAAGGACCATCATAACACCGTCTCCCTGATCAAGAGCTATGTTAACTGATTCACGGAGCCGCTTGTCGGTGACAGCTCCAACTGTGAACTTGTCAATAACAAGTTCAATATAATGAGTCTTGAACCTGTCCAGCTTAAGTCCGTGACTTATTTCCCTTATTTCGCCATCTATCCTTACATGGAGGAACCCTTTTCTCCTGAGCTGTTCGAAAAGCTCCTTATAATGCCCTTTCCTTCCCTTAACTACGGGTGCCAGAAAATATACCTTATGACTGTCAAAACGATTCTTGACAAGATCAATTATCTGCTCGTCGGTGTACCTTACCATCTTTTCGCCCGATGCCCATGAAAATGCTTCTGATGCCCGGGCATACAATAGTCTGAGAAAATCATATATTTCAGTTATTGTACCAACAGTTGATCTTGGATTCTTATTCGTTGTTTTCTGCTCGATGGAAATAACAGGGCTTAAACCCGTAATTTTGTCAACATCAGGACGTTCCATGCCTCCCAGAAACTGCCGCGCATAAGATGATAGTGTCTCCATATAGCGCCTTTGTCCTTCAGCATATATTGTATCAAATGCAAGCGATGATTTTCCGCTTCCGCTCAGACCGGTAATAACCACCAGCTTATTTCGAGGAATCAGAACATCAATGTTCTGCAAATTGTGAACTCTCGCCCCCTGTACTTCAATTATATCCTTCATTCAAGCCTGTTCCGTTCAATAAATCAGTTTCCGGATTCCGTTCTTTCTATTGACCGCATTCCTTCAACAGGAAGTTTAATGGTATATGTCTTCCCTGGCTGAGGTGAGAAAAATGGTTTGCGCAACCATGGATTAAGGAATTTTATGAGCTTATAATTGGTACCGTAATTCTTTGCAAAGGCTGATATGTCAGCTATGGCAGTATCAATCTTTACTACTTTGTAGTTAAGTTCAGGGTATAAATCCTCTTTCTTAATGTTGAATCCATATTTTTGCGGATCGTTGATAATCAATTTATAAGCTACTACCCTGAAAATATATCTTGCAGTTTCTTCAGCAAGGAGCAAATCGTAGTAATTTTTTTCTTTTTGGATGCTTATCTGTTCATCAAGTGCAGCTCTTCCGCCATTATAGGAGGCTGCTGCAAGCGTCCAGTTGCCATATTTCTCGTAGGATTTCCGGAAAAAGTCACAGGCAAACTGGGTCGACTTTTCAATATCATATCTTTCATCAACAACATTGTTGATTTCCATACCTGCTTCTATGCCTGTGTTGGCCATTATCTGCCAGAATCCGGTTGCTTTGGCAGGAGAGACTGCATTAGTAAATTCACTCTCTGCAGCTACAAGATATTTGAAGTCGTCAGGAATATTGTTTTTTTCCAGTATTTTCTCAATTATCGGCATATAACGATTTGCCCTTTTTATTATCATTATTGTTGATGAGTGTCTGTAAGCGCTGATCAGGATTTCTCTTTCAAGACTTTCACGGGTGTCGAAGTTTTCAAGAGGCATCCTTTCTCCTGCAAAAGTTACATTATCAGGAAGCGTGAATGCCTTATTCAGATATGCAGTATCGCCGGGTTCACCTATCTTGTTCAGATCAGAACCACCTGCCTTCCTGTTTGTTATAAACCCTGCAGAAAAGAAAATGATAATGATGACTGCAGCTGATAAATAAATTCTACTTTCCTTTAACATAAAATCAACAACTATCTCTCTAAATTAAATTCTGCTTAACAAAAGCAACTGATAATCAGAAGAAATCAATAATGCATTTTAGATCGCTACT
This sequence comes from uncultured Rikenellaceae bacterium, assembly GCA_964514725.1. Classification (GTDB taxonomy): domain Bacteria; phylum Bacteroidota; class Bacteroidia; order Bacteroidales; family VadinHA17; genus LD21. Next base: position 68,458 of record CAZEUL010000016.1, on the reverse strand, counting down.
GTAAAATCAAAATAAAATGCAAAGGTAATATTTTTATGCCTTAAAATAATGCAGGCATAATGTTAAAGCATTATATGATTTACCGGTAAATGTTCAAAAAGGATAAGCTCAGAGGAATCAGAACCTGTATGAAAGGCCTGAAAATACTCCGAATGAATATGGATGTGCTTTGATTCCTGGTGTTTCACCAAATGGATTGAGATAATATCTGAACATGGGTTCAAGATTGAGTGATATTTTTCTTGACAGGCTATATTCCATTCCCATACCAAACGAGCTGCTCACCATAAAAGGATTTAAACCTTCAGTTTCACCGACAAAATACTTGGTGCCGTTAATGTAAGTATGCACCGAGTTGTTAACCAGAAGATTATAAGACAACCCGCCAATCAGGTTGAAATCTATGCTTTTATCTATAACCTTATATCGCAGAATAAGTGGCATTTCAAGATAGCTGAAAGTCTGCTGAAGAGAATGGTTAATATAATCAAGATTGGCTTTGGCAGGATCGAAGACATCATTTGTGAACCTTGTCAGCACCCTGCCTCCGCTGTTGTCTAAAAGAAAAACATCAGCATTCTCAGTATAAATAACACCACCTGAAGTTAAAACTTCAAAATTATGGTCCCCCTTTGCATCATCAAACCTCCGGAATCCTCCAAAAGAATATATGTCTTCAATCTGTTGTCCGATGGAGGTATAAAAGAGACCTGACTGAATGCTTAATTTATTAGTGATCCTGTATGCAAACCCGACACCTCCCGAATAGGATATTTTCGATTTTTCTGATGAATTCAGCTGGCTTGAAATTTCATCATTACCTAAACCTGATCGCATGTAATATGAGGGAGAAGCGATTGCCGACAATGACCATTTGCTTTTATTTACCTGAGGAACATCATAAATGATCTGTGTCAGATCAGAATATTTGTCTTCAGAGATCTTTTCAGTCGGATATTCAATCTTTCGTATGATCGATCTGTTTACGGCTCCTGAAAAATTAAAACTGTATTTGATCTCTTCTTTAATTGGAGTTATAGCTGAAGCAGAAGGCTCTTCATTTTCATTTAAAAGGTTATTTTCTCTTAATGTGTTTCCTGCTATAAATGTCCGATTGGTTTTAATTGGGTTTTCGGTTATGGGTGCTGACTGAGTCGTAACTACCGGGATGATACGGGTTTCAGAGGGTTGAACTGATTCTTCACCAAGAGCCAGTACCGGATTTTGTAAAACTACTGAGATCTCACTGCTCCATCTGTATGCAAGGTAGCTAAGGGAAAGCAAGACTGCAATAAGTGCTGCACTTCTGAGCAGAATGTAAGGTTTCTGCTTTTTTCTTATTACAGGGTAAATACTGTTCCATGTCCCTACAGGTGGAAGGACCTCCATATCTTTCAGGCCGTTCCTGAAAAGAAGATCAATATTTGCACCCTTTTCAGCCATTGACCACCTTTTTGTTCAACCCGTTATATAAACTAACCTTCTTCTGAAGAATCATCCTTGCCCTTGAAAGATTTGATTTTGATGTGCCCTCGGAGATTTTCATCATCTGACTAATTTCCTTATGAGCATATCCCTCAATAGCATAAAGGTTAAAAACCATCCTGTACTTTGGCGGAAGTTCCCTTATCATGTCAAGCAGATCAACTGCTTCCAAACCCGAGTAATCCTCATTGTCAGGATCAGCGTCCGGCTCAGGGATCATATCAATGTCATCAACCCTGTACAGATTGTGCTTGCCGCGGTATTTCTCAAGAGCGGTGTTAACAATAATCCGGCGCATCCAGCCTTCAAAAGAACCTTCATATTTGTAATGAATGAGGTTCTCAAAAATTTTTATGAATCCATCCTGTAAAATATCCCTTGCTTCCTCATCATTACCTGAATACTGAAGACAAACAGCATATAATTTTGCTGCATGCCTTCTGTAAAGAAGCTCCTGGTCCCTCCTGTTACCGGCAAGACAACCTTTAATTATGTTTACAATATCAGGCAAGGTATATTACCTATTTGACCATATAAAAATAATCAAAAATTGTCTGAAATTCCAGAAAACTTCAAAATATTGATGCTTTTTTCTTCAAATCGGTTGCGTCAGAATCAATAATAATTGAAGAATGATAAGTGGTCCTTTCGCCTGGCCGAAGAGCCAATGGTCCTATATTTATTATATGATTTTTACTACAATCTCTTACAGATGAATAACTTCATCATAAGCTGCAGCTGCTGCTTCAGCAATTGCCTCCGACATGGTAGGATGCGGATGAACCGATTTCATAAGTTCATGTGCAGTAGTTTCCAGCTTCCTTGCAACAACAATCTCAGAAATTAACTCTGTAACATTTGCACCGATCATGTGGGCTCCCAGCAGTTCTCCATAAGCAGAATCAAAGATAAGCTTGATAAAACCTTCCTTTTTACCCGCTGCGCTGGCTTTGCCTGATGCTGTGAAAGGGAATTTGCCAACCTTCACTTCATAGCCAGCTTCCTTTGCTGACTTCTCTGTATAACCACATGATGCAATTTCAGGATTTGTATAAGTACAGGCAGGAATATTCTTGTAATCGAGAGGATCAGGATTGAGACCGGCAATCTTTTCAACGCAAACAATACCTTCTGCTGAAGCAACATGTGCAAGTGCAGGACCATGGACTATATCACCTATGGCATAAATTCCCGAAACGGTTGTCATGTAGTAGTCATCAACCACTACCTTTCCGTTTTCTGTCTTCACTCCTGCTGCTTCAAGACCTATACCCTCTGTGTTTGGGATTACACCAACTGCAGAAAATACTATGTCCGTTTCAATTATTTCTTCACCTTTTTGTGATCTGATTATGACTTTGCATTTCTCTCCTGAGGTATCAACCCTCTCAACAGATGAGTCTGTAAGTATCTTCATACCCATTTTCCTGAACGACCTTTCCAGATATTTCGAAACTTCCTCGTCCTCATTAGGAACAATTCTTGGAAGAAATTCAACAAGGGTGACATTGGTACCAAGGGTCTGGTAAAAATCAGCAAACTCGCTCCCAATAGCTCCTGACCCCACAATAACCATCGATTCCGGCTGATTTTCAAGGGTCATGGCTTCCCTGTATCCGATGATTCTTTTACCGTCCTGCTTCAGACCCGGAAGCTCCTTTGACCTTGCACCTGTGGCCAGGATAATATTCTTTGCAGAATAATTCCTTTTAACACCTTCGGAATCCTCAACTTCAACAATATTGTTTCCATACAAACGGCCAGTACCTTTAATATGCTCTATTTTGTTCTTTCTGAAAAGGAATTGAACACCTTTGCTCATACCTTCCGCTACTGACCTGCTTCTCGCAACAATTGCCCTGAAATCAGGTCTGATTGTGCCTTCAGCCAGAATTCCATAATCAGACGAATGCCTGAGGTATTCAAATACCTGAGCGCTTTTAAGCAGTGATTTGGTTGGTATGCAGCCCCAGTTCAGGCAGACACCGCCCAGCTCTGCCCTTTCTATTACTGCGACATTCATTTTAAGCTGCGATGCCCTGATGGCAGCAACATACCCTCCGGGACCGCTTCCTATAACTATAAGGTCATAATCCATTGCCTGAAATTTTAATATTTGTTGATATAAATTATTTATTTAATTGATTAATATCAATTTATTTAATGCTTTATATCAATATAATTATTGATATTTATCATATTTTTAATTGATATATGCTGTTGCATTATTAACTGAACATGTCTGATATTTATGAAAATATGTATTCATCCTGCCCTTGACTGCCTGATTATCTGAAGAGGTATCTTCACCAATACCCATAATATAACCAGAGTAAATATTATTGTTGCACCAACCGGGATGCCAGCAAAATATGAGATAGTATATCCTACAGCTGTTCCTATAAATCCTGCTGCGATTGACAATAAAACAATTTTGAGGTAATCCTTTGAAAGAAGCATTGCAATATTAGGCGGGATGGTAAGAAGTGAGATAACCAGTACCACTCCGGCCATTCTGATGTTCAAAACAATTGTCAGCGCAATCAGGGATGTTGTTATATATTTGAAAATATCAACATGTTTGGAATATGTCCTTGCAAATTCTTCATCAAAAGAGATATAAAGAATTGTTCTGTAGAAAAATCCAAAATAGAGAATTAGTATTACCGACAGAATTCCAAGGGCAATAATATCGGCATTTGTGACGGTAAGGATACTGCCAAAAAGATAGCTTAGCAGGTTAGGCGAATAACCTGGTGTCATGTAGATGAAGATAATTCCGGTAGCCATACCAAATGCCCACAGTATACCTATAGCAGAGTCTTCGCGTATTTTATGCCTGACTGAAAGATATTCAACGCCAAGGGCCGACAGTATGCTGAAGACTGCTGCACCAACGACGGGGTTAATACCGGCATAGTAACCGATTCCTATTCCACCGAACGAAGCATGTGTTATGCCACCGCTCAGAAAAACCATTCTCCTTGATACGATATATGTTCCTGCCAGTCCGGCTGTGATACTTGCAAAAACTGCACCCAGCAGACCTTTGATCACAAACTCATATTGAAAAATACTTCCTTCCACAAATCAATGGCTTTTAAGGACTGTATGGGGTACATCCCCGTGGGTAATAAGCTGTATTGGGCAACCGTATGAAATCAGTTGTTCGTTTGTAATTTCTGATGATGGATGATAATGAAGGTTTTTATTAACACAGGCAAATGACTTGATATGTGCTGAGATTGTACCTATATCGTGCGATACCATAAGTATTGCCATCCGTCTGTTAAGAATCCTGAGCTTCTCATAAAAGTCATTTTCAAAGTTTGCATCCACAAAATTGCCAGGTTCATCAAGAAGGAGGAGTTTTGGATCGCCGATGACAGCCCGCCCCAGCAAAACCCTCTGGAGCTGGCCTCCTGAAAGTTCATTCAACGATGACCCTGACAGGTTTGACAGTCCAAGCTCCTCTATAACAGCATCGGCTTTCTTCTTGTCGGAGGTGGTCATTCTTGACACCAGTCCTTTGCGTATCATCAAACCCGACAGAACAACATCCCTCACGGTTACAGGATAATTATTATCTCCTGTTGAAATTTGGGGAAGGTAACCTATGTTATTACTGTTCCTGAGCTCTTCGCTGAAAATAAGTTTTCCTTTTATAGGCTTTACAAGACCAAGTATGACCTTCAGGAGAGTGGTTTTTCCACCGCCATTTGGTCCTATGACCCCAACAAAATCATTGTCAAAAACCCTGAAATTGACATCCTGAAGCACTATTTCCGCACCGTATGATGCAGACAGAGACTTCATTTCAAATAAACAGGCACTCATCTCGGTTTACTTCATTTGAAGTTCAAAATTTTCTTTCAGAACATTTATTATTTCCGAAACTGATGAGTACCAGTCTTCAGAAAGGGGATCTATAACTACAACTTTTGCTCCGGTTTCAGAAGCAATCGCCCTTGCATTTTTTGTGTCATATTCCTTCTGTACCATTATAACCCTGAGATTTTCCTTTTTTGCAATGTCTATAAGAAACCGCATACGTAAAGGTGAAGGTTCTTTACCTTCGAATTCAACGGGTATTTCCTCAAGTCCGTAGTCTCTTGCAAGATAGGCAAGATTAGGATGGTATATCATGAACTTTTTGTTTTTTCCGTAAATCGCTAGTTGTTTAACCGCATCATCAACCGTTTTTATCTTTGCTATCAGATCATTGTATCTTTTCGCATAAAGATTTTTGCCTTCCGGATTTAATTCTTCAAGGAAGTCTCTTACAGAAGCCGCTATCCTGTAAGCACATGCCGGCGAAACCCAATAATGGGGATCCGCGCCTTCAATGTGATCACTGCTATGTTCATGATCAGGTTTTATTGGTTCAATTGCATCGCAGAGAGATAGTTTTTTCATCTTCCTGTTCATCTCATAAAAGCGGTCAAGCCATGTGATTTCAAATCCAAGGAATCCGTTGCTTACATAACCTATTGATTTCTTCAGCTTGCTTATCTGCCCGGGATATGGTTCATAAATATGAGGGTTTGATCCGGCAGGTACCATTATATTAACATCATACTCGTCGCCTGCAATTGCTTCAATGAAATATTTGAATGGTGCTATGCTTACGGTTATTATTCTTTTCTCCGGCACAGCTTCTTTCCTTCCACATGATATCAAAATTAGAATTAATGAGATCCAAAGGATATTTTTCATGAGCCGGATTTATAAATCAGGTTACAAATTTAACATATAACAGGAGAAAAGGTTTAGGTGTTGTAAATAATATGATTTAATTTTGATCTCTTCAAAACCTGAGACTGTCTTCTAAATACAAATAAAATCAATGAGAATATTATTCAAAATAATAGTAATGGCGCTGGTTGCCGCATCATCACCTTTTATTATCAATGCGCAAGAAAAGTATTCTGATTTCGCCATGCTTACCTTTCGGATCAAAATGCTTGCAAAGGAGTTTCCAGAGCTATGTACCGTATCATCACTTGTAAAGACAGCAGGAGGGAAGGATATCTGGCTTATCACTGCAGGAACAGGTAATAAGGACAGTAAACCCGGGGTTGTAATAGTCGGGGGGCTTGAAGGTAATCATCTTCTGGGAAGTGAACTGGCTGCCGGGTTTGCAGAAAAGCTTCTGAAAAACTCCTGGTTACCGGAAATAAAAAACTTATTGGAAAAAATCACCTTTTACGTCCTTCCAAATGTGAGCCCTGATGCAACTGAACAATATTTTGCCTCTGTCAGGTATGAAAGATCAGTGAATAGCAGGCCGTATGATAATGACAGAGATTTTCTTACGGATGAGGACCCTTGTGAAGATATCAACGGCGACGGTATGATAACCCTAATGCGTGTTGCTGATCCCTCGGGTACTTATACCCAAAGCAGAGATGACAAGAGAGTCATGGTAAAAGCTGATCTCTCGAAGGGTGAAACCGGAACGTACCTTGTTTATAGCGAAGGGACAGATAACGATAAGGATGAAGTTTTTAATGAAGATGGTGAAGGAGGTGTGAATTTCAATAATAATCTGACATACAATTATGAGGAGTTTGGAAACAGCTCCGGACCATATCCTGTTTCAGAGCCAGAAACAAAAGCAGTAATGGATTTCTTTTTCGACAGATTCAATGTATTTGCTGTATTCGCTTTCGGTCCTCAGGACAATCTTTGTCAGCCTATGAAATCAGCAGATCATAAAGAAGGTGAAAGAGACGTTAAGGATCCAACTTCAGATGAAAGACCTTACAGAAGAAGAGTCATTCCTACCACTGCTATACTTAAGTCGGATGAACTGATCAACAAATTTGTATCATCAAAGTATCATGAAATAACCGGAGTAAAAGTTTCTCCCCCGGCAGTCTCTGAACCGGGGAATTTTATGGAATGGGCCTATTTTCATTATGGCAGGTATAGCTTCAGCACACCTGGCTGGTGGTACCCTGTGGAAAAAGACGAAAACCGTGAAACAGCTTTCCTGAAATTTGCCGAAAAAAACAAGTTAAAAGATGTTTTTATTCCCTGGACCAAAACAGAACATCCTGATTTTCCCGGTAAGATTGTCGAAATTGGGGGGATTAAACCATTTGTAATGGTAAATCCACCGGCCGATACACTTGGAGATCTCGTAGAATCACATTACAAATTTATAACTGCTGTATCTGCGCTTCATCCTGAACTCGAATTTCTGGATACCAGGGTTGAAAAGACAGAAGACAATATTTTCAGGCTGTCACTTAAAGTTCATAATAAAGGAGTATTTGCCACATCCTCCGAAATGGGAGATTCCAACCTATGGACAAGGATCATGAGGATCGAGGTTATTCTGTCAAAAAATCAAAACCTTATAAGCGGAACCAGGATCGCCAGGATTAACAGGCTTCAGGGGGATGAAATTGCAGAATTCGGCTGGCTCATATCCGGAAAGGGTTCCGTGAATGTCATTGCCGGTGCAGAAAATACAGGTAAAATAAGCACTTCACTTTTCTTAAAATAACAACACAACCAAAATCATGAAAAGGCCCATAACCTTAACATTATTGTTAATAATGATCTCTCTGGTTTTTCAGGCAAAATCTCAGAATCCGGAATTGTTTTTTAAAGCTGCGGGGTCGCCCTCAAATCCAAAAGTTCAGACTTCATGGAATAAGTATCTGACTTATGAAGGAATATCTGATTTCTGCAAAAGACTGGCAAAAGCATACCCGGAGCTTGTGACGCTCGAATCTGCAGGAAAATCTTACCAGGGGAGAGACATAATTGCATTGACAATTTCAGATAAAAGCAACAAAAATCCGGACTTTAAACCCGGATTCTATATTGACGGCAACATTCATTCAAATGAGATTCAGGGTACCGAAATGGCTCTTTATACTGCCTGGTATCTTTGCGAAATGTTTTACACAAACACTTTCATCAATCAGCTTCTCAAGGACAAGGTCTTCTATATTCTCCCAACCATAAATCCCGACGCACGGCAATATTTTATGGACAGTCCAAACAATGGTGACTCTCCAAGGTCGGGCCTTGTACCTATGGATAATGACAGGGACGGCCTTTTTGATGAAGATGGATATGACGATCTCAACAACGACGGTATTATCAGCATGATGCGCAGAAAGAGTCAGGATGGGAACTTTATCACTGACCGGCATGATCCGAGGAAAATGATAAAGGTAAAGCCCGGGGAAAAGGGGGAATATGAGATCCTGGGACTTGAAGGTATCGACAATGACAATGACGGTTTGGTAAACGAAGACGGGCCTGGAGGCTATGATCCCAACCGTGATTTTGGATTCAACTGGGAACCTAATATTATTCAGTGGGGTGCCGGAAAATATCCGTTTTCGTTCCCTGAGACCAGGGCTGTCCGCGATTTCAGCCTCAGGCACAGGAATATAACCGGGGCACAGTCTTTCCATAATTCGGGAGGTCTTATCCTTCGCGGACCTTCAACTCCCAATAAAGGTTCTGAGATATATACAAGAGCTGATGAAGAAGTTATCAATGAGGTGGGGAAAAAGGGTGAAAAAATAATCCCGGGATACAAGTTTATTACTATCTGGAAAGATATGTACAATGTATATGGCGGGGAGCTTGACTGGTGGTATGGCGCAATTGGCAGTTATGTGTATTCCAATGAGTTATGGAATGAAAAAATGATGTTTAACGATACTTCAAATGTCGATGAATTTGAATTTGACAGGATGTTATTGTTTGAGGATGCATTTGTTCAGTGGAAAGAGGTGGATCATCCGGTTTATGTTAAGATCGAGATCGGAGGTTTCAATAAGAATTTCGGGCGGATACATCCGGGATTTCTTCTTGAAAGTGATGCTCATCGCAATGCTGCTTTCTGTATTTACAATGCATGGGTACTGCCAAGGATTGAGATCCCTGAGCTGACGATAAAAGATCTCCCCGGAGGTCTTAAGGAGGTGAATGCAACTGTAGCAAATGCTCAGATGATCCCTACGCACAACGGGACAAATCTCAAATATAGAATTGATCCGCCAGATTACATTTATCTCGATGGAGGGAAGGTTATTGCCGGAATGCTGGTTACTGATGCCGACCGTAATATAACAATAGAACAGAAGAGAAACCCGCAGCGTATGGAAATACCCAATATAGAAGGATATCAGAAGATCAGGCTGCGATGGATAGTATCCGGTGGCAGCAAGTACACGGTAAGGTTTGAAAGCGTTAAAGGAGGAAGAACTTCGCGACAGACCGAGTAAACCCCTGGAAAAATAAAAAGAGGCTGTCTGGAAGGAACAGCCTCTTCAACCGGGAATGAAAACTAATAAGTCTGAAGAGATATTTTAAAGTATCCTGAAGCCTTTTTGGCATTTATCTGAAATTTCCACGCACCAGCCTTATCCTGGTTCTCTTCCTCTGACATTGTAAATGACTTTCTCCAGTTAAGGTGTCCAAACTCATCAATAGCTATATCAGAATAAGTCTTGCCATTTGGCATCGCAATATTTATGCGGATCTCTCCTGACTTGCAATCGCCGTTAACTGACATAACGACGGTATTTGTTGAAGGTTCCACATCGAATGTGTATTCACTTGAAAATGTCTTGTCCTTTATCGATTTTGAGAATACCCACGTGCTTTTTTCAATGTCAGGGCCCAGAAATCTTCCAAGGAAGGGGTCAATCCCCTGTGCAATAACAAGAGGGTCATCTAAATTATCAAGACTCTCCCATCCGAACGGAATGGGTTTACCCTCCTCAAAATCGAAATATTTGAACCTGCCTGGTGATTTAAGCCGTGTCTGAGCATCCTTCATTACCTTTTCAAATTCCTTCTGATGCTCCTGAAGTTCCTTAAGCTCTGTTTCCTGTTGCTTCTTCTGCTCGGCAATTGCTCTTTTCTGAGCATCAATCTCCTCCTGCATCCTGAATTCCCTTTCCTTTTCTTCTTTCGATTTTTGCTGTCCTGTCGCTAATTGAAATGAAGTGAGAGCTGATATCAGGATTGTTGTTACAAAAATTAAAACTGATCTTTTCATGGCCGCCTCTTTTTAAATTTCATATCAAAATTACTATCTCTTTCATGAGTGTATTGTTAACACTGGGTTAATGTTGGGTTAATGATAATTATGACAGTGACCATTAAATTTAATTTGAATATTTTTGAACCAGAATACGGGAACCGATGAAAAAACAGAATACCATACTTCTGCCCGGAATTATATCGATTATTATTCTTATTACAGCACAAATAATAATTGTGAGCGGTGTATGGAATCAAAAAGATGAGATGTTCAATCTCAGGTACAGAATGTATACGAGGGATGCTCTGGAAAACCTGAACAGGAGATGGAGAATGGACGGATTTGATACTGCCCGTATAATTATCAGCAGATATTCTGCTTCAGCTGCCAAAGAAATTGTATCAATAAAGAATGATTCACTTCTTGAAGCCAAGAAAAAAGATATTATTTATTTCATTGAAAAGGTGCTTTTACAGGAACAGGATCTCTCGCAATTCCTTTCAGCCTACTTTGAAAAGCAGGGTATTGAAAAGGATTTCAATTCAAGAATAGTTATAAATTATTTTGAGCTTATTTACAAAGACCAGAGGATACCTATATTCATAAACGAAGAAAAAACTGGTCAGAGTACCGGGGATACGCGAAAATTGAAAGCTGGGAAGAAGGCAGGGCGCTCCTCTGAAATACTTGTGAAAGGAGACAGATCGGAAGATAATAATTTCAGGCTTGACTTTGAATATTACATTAATTTCAGGGATAAACAAAAGGTTGTACTGAAGGATACTTCATTTTCACTCATGCTGAGCATTTTCAGCATACTTGCAGTTGTTGCGCTTTTTGTTGTTACATACCGGAATCTGATTATTGAAAAAAGACTGTCAAACCTTAAAACTGACTTTATAAACAACATGACGCACGAGCTGAAGACACCTCTCTCCACAATAACTGTTGCCGGCAAAACGCTCGAGATGAAACAGGTAATAAATGATAACAATAAGATCCTTGAAATTGCAAAGTTGATTGGCAAACAGAGTGTTCACCTTAATCAGCTGATAAACACTATTCTTGAAATAAGTATGTGGGAAAGAACACAATTTGAACTGGACAGGAGGGCTGTAAAGATAGGGGATACAATGAAGGAAATAGTCGAATGTTTCAAGAACGGATACGGCAACTGCGCCACTATGATTGAGAAATACAATTTCAGCAGGGAAGAGATAGAACTGGATCTTGTATACTTCACCACATTGATCAATAACCTGCTTTCCAACGCAATAAAGTATTCAGAAAAAGACCCGGTAATTGAGATCGTAGGATACACTGACGAAAATAATGCTGTTATAAAGGTTACTGATAATGGTATCGGGATTTCAAAGACTGATCAGAAACATATATTTGATAAGTTTTACAGGGCTTCGACAGGGAATATTCATAAATACAAGGGACTCGGACTTGGACTTTATTATGTTAAGAAAATTGCAGAGGCTCATGGTGGGGATGTAACTGTAACTAGCAGAAAAGGGAAAGGAAGTACATTTACTGTCACAATACCATACTAAAATTATTATGTTATTAAATGAAAGTATTATTAGCTGAAGATGACAGGGATTTTGGCAATATCCTGTCTCAATATCTTGCAATAAACGGTTTTGAAGTGGCACTTGCAAGGGATGGAAAGGAGGCCCTTGAGCTTTTCAAAAAAGAAAAGCCTGATCTTTGTGTGCTCGATGTCATGATGCCAGAAATGGATGGATTTTCACTTGGCGAGAGGATTAAACAGGCCCAGCCTGATCTTCCGGTAATTTTTCTGACTGCCAAAACCCTTAAGGAGGACATCATAAGAGGATTAAAAATTGGAGCAGATGATTATATAACGAAACCATTTGATCCTGAGGTACTGATTCTCAGGATCAAAAATATACTGAAAAGAGCCTACCAATCAATAAACGATGAATTCAGGATTTCATCGACAATACTTAAATTCAACTCTCTTGAGCTAATTTGCGGTAAGAGAAAGGAGAAGCTCACCCTGAAAGAGGCGCAGCTTCTTAAATATTTGATTATTAACAAAAACAAGGTCCTCGCCAGGGAAGATATACTTAATGAGATCTGGGGCGAGGACGATTATTTCCTTGGCAGAAGCATGGATGTATTTATCAGTCGCTTAAGGAAATATGTATCCGAAGATAAAAATATTGATATACGTACCATAAGAGGTACAGGGTTTATCCTTGAAGAATTAAAACACAATCATGAGACAGGGAAAGAAGAAGAATAGCTGAATTAAAATCTTATAACAACAAATTTCTATTTGCTCCCCAACATTTCCTTAACCTTTTTATAAAGATCATTCCCAAACAAATTTCTGGCAATAATGATTCCGTTTTCATCCAGCAGGAAATTAGCCGGAATTGAATTTACAACATACTGGCGTGCAACTGCACTATTCCAGTATTGCAGGTCTGAAACATGGGTCCATGTCAGTTTGTCCTGGGAGATTGCATCAAGCCACTCCTGTTTTTCCCTGTCGAGGGAAACGCCCAAAATATCAAACCCTTTTTTATGAAATTCATTATAGATCTTTACAATATTCGGATTTTCTCTGCGGCATGGTCCGCACCATCCAGCCCAGAAATCGAGAAGGAGAAGCTTTGGGCCAATTTTTGCGGAGAGGCTTACCGGATTTCCTTTCGTATCATTCAGAGTAAAATCGGGTGCTTTCTGACCAATTGAGACAGGTTTCATCATTGCCACCATTTCATTCAATTCCCTTACAATTGGAGAGTTTTTAACAGCGGTGTCAAAAGAATTTATATAAGATTCAAGTTCAGACGCATCCATTTCACGACTAAGTCCTCTCAGAATTGAAGGAGAGACAAAAGACGAAGGATTGTTTTTGATAAAGTTCTTCTGGAGATTTATCATTTCATCCTCTAATAATAAAATCTGCTTTTCAAGTTGCGAAACTTTTGCAGTGTCATTATTCTGGTATGCAGTCTGATATTCATTATATGCAGCTGTATATTTCTCGTTAAGTAATTTGTTAGCATCGACAAATCCCCTGTATTCATCATGAGTTTTTGATCCGGTAATTTTAGCGTTAAATAATGAATCGAGCTTGCCTGTTATTTTAATATCAGAGTTCTCAAGATAGAATGTAGTCCTCATCCTGCTGTCTTTAGCTGCAAGCAAAACCATTTCAGGGTATTTTACAGGACCGCCCTTCATTGTGAATTTACCATCTTTTGTATATGCAGAATCAATGGTTACCAGCCTGTCTCCCTCCCTTTTCTGAAGCAGGAATGTTATACTGTCAGCTCCTTTGATATCAGCCGTGATTTTATAGTGTGGCCCTGAAGAACAGGAATAAATTAATATTACTGAAAAGAGAGCCCATAATAATTTCTTCATGTCACTTTAATTAGTTATCAATTTTTAAAAGCGCAAATATATTGAAATATGTTAATATAATTTACCTCCTGAAATATTTATCAAGCAATTCAAATGCTGCCTTTTGCGGAGTAATAGCCCCATCGTATAATTGTTTCTCAATTTTCTGCTGCACCAATTTAATCCTTTCATTGTTATAAAATGAATTGTTAAGGCTTTCCGATATTAAATCGTGCATAAATGCAATCTCCTGTTCCTTTCTAAGTCTTTCAAAATAGCCAGATTTTTTTGTAAAGCTTATATAATCGGTAATATTATTCCACAGTTCTGCAATACCTGTACCCTGATGCGCTGAGCAGGTCAGAGCTGTTGGTTTCCATCCCGATGCGGAGGGAGGAAAAAGATTAAGAGCGTTCTGGAAAGAAATTTTTGCACGCTCGGCATTCATTTTATTGGAACCATCGGCTTTTGTAATGGCTATGCAATCAGCCATTTCCATTACCCCTCTTTTTATGCCCTGGAGTTCATCTCCGGCACCGGCAAGCAGCAGTAAAAGGAAGAAATCGACCATTGTCCTTACAGAAGTTTCGGATTGCCCCACTCCGACTGTTTCAACAATTATTATATCGAATCCTGCTGCTTCACACAGTATAATTGCCTGTTTTGTTTTTCCTGCAACACCACCCAGAGTACCTGAAGAAGGAGAAGGACGGATAAAAGCATTATCATTTACACTCAATTTTTCCATTCTGGTTTTGTCACCTAGGATACTTCCTCCGGTTTGACCACTGCTGGGATCAATGGCAAGGACAGCCAGTTTTTTGCCCTGACCTGTCAGAAAAAGGCCGAAAGTCTCAATAAATGTACTTTTTCCCGATCCCGGGGCACCAGTAATGCCGATCCTGACAGATCCGGAGGCGAAAGGGAGGCATCTTTCGATGATATGCTGGGCTGTCTCGGCATGACAGGCCAGTGAACTTTCTGCAAGGGTTATAGCCTGACTAAGAATTGTCCTGTTTCCTGAGAGAATTCCATCAACATATTCATCAACAGAGTATTTCTTTTTTTTCTTCCTCCCTGCTTTTGTCAGAACATTTGGATTGATATTTGGCGGAGTGGAAAAACCTCCATTTATTTTTATATTGCTCCCTGAATCCTCCAATCTTTCCATTTTTAAATAACTGTGCCTGTGAAAATAAGAAAAGAGGCTGTATCAAAAATCCTTTCTTTTACATCCTGTCCTAGAAAAGGGAGTTGTTAATTTTCTGATCATTAATATCTCCCCCGATTTAGTCTTCCGATATGGAAGCGGTTGCAGTGATTCAGAACTAAAAAATCTCAGAATATTTTTTGATACAGCCTCTTTATATTTCAATTAATTATGGTCTTAGAATCTATTTGCCTGCAGGAGCATCCTGACTTACATCAGCAGTAAGCATCAGTACAACCTCTGAGTTTTTAGGGTCATTTGTATAAACATATATGGCCTTTGTTACTTTACCTTTGTAACTTCCGGAGTTAAAAGTTGCTTTGATTGAACTTGACTCGCCTGGTTTAATACCCTGTCCCTGAACACCCTGCTGAACTGCCGTACAACCGCAGGAAGATCTGATGTGTCTGATGATTAAATCCCTTTTGCCTGCATTTGTAAATTTATATTCAACCTCATTGGAAGTTGATCCTGCAATCTTGCCAAGATCAACCGTAGTCTTTTCAAGCTTGAAGACCGGTGCATTTTCAAGTTCTTCCTTAGAGAGTCCGGAGAAATCCTCTACAAGGTTAGCTGATACATAATAGTAAACATTCTCTTGAACCACACCGTTGGTTTTAACTTTTATCATATTACTGACATTTCCCCAACCCGGATTTTTGGTTGCATCCAGTGTGCCCTCGATAATTCCTTTTTCACCAGGTTTCAGTGTTTCAGGTGAAGCTTTAAGTGTCAGATGTACCGGAACACCCTCAAAATCAACCTTTACAGGAGAATCGGAGGTGTTGATAATCTGCATAACCCTGATCTTCTTTTCTGTCTTTTTGACATTTGTAAATGCCAGGTGATTACTCTCAAATCTCACAGGTCCAACCGGAAAAGTAAATAATTCTTCTACAGTCTTTTCTCTTGGGATGACTTCTCCTTTGATAACAAGGACGACCACTTCAGGTTTGGAATTTGTGTAGACTGACAATGTCTTATTAAACGGGCCTGGCCTGTTTGCCGGATCATAAATTGCCGTAATATTGCCAGTTCCCTTGGGAGGTATCGGAGATTTTGTCCATTCAGGGGTTGTACATCCACAAGACGCCACAATATTCTGAATAACAAGAGGTTGATTTCCTGTATTCATTACGACAAAATTATACTTCTGCCTCCCTGCCTCTTCCTTGAATTTTCCAAAATCATGCTCGGTTGCTGATATCTTCATTACGGGCTGAGCCCATAATAGAAGAGAACTTAATGCCAGAGAAAAAATTAGAAACAGCTTTTTCATATTCATGAAATATTTTACAGAATTGAAATAAAACTTAACTTCTTTCGAAAAACTAAATCAACGGCTTATATAACAAATATCAGATAAAATTTATTGCATTTTGACACAAAAATCAGACCAACTCAGAAATCATTTCTTTTAATTGCAAAAATAATAAAGTTTGATCTATATAATATTTTTATTAAAGAATATCTTAGTTTTGCTCCCTGTCAGGATTTGTTTGGAATAAAATTTGAAGCAAATGTATCCTGTTTGCGGAGCGAGAATTTTCAATATGAAAAACACCTGGAGATTCCTATTTACTGCAATTGTCTTTCTTATCTTTTCCAGGATGGAAGGGCAGTTCTACAATGGTCATCAGATGTCATTTGGTAAAAACAGGGTTCAATATTTTAATTATTACTGGTCCTTTTACAGGTTTGATGATTTTGACTGCTACTTCAATGAATATGGAAATGAACTTGCACAGTTTACAGCTAACTATGCAAAGAAGAAACTGGAAGAAATAGAGGGCTATTTTGATTATACCCTGGAAAAGAGAATAATCTTTATTATCTATAACAAGAATAATGAATACAAACAGTCTAACATAGGCCTTATAACATTCGACGAAGACACTTACAATACAGGAGGTTTCAACAGGATAATCAAAAACAAGGTCATGCTTTACTACGAAGGTGACCATATAAGTTATCAGAAACAAATTGCAGAATCGATAACAGAGGTTATCATCAATGAAATGCTCTACAATGCAGATTTCCGCGACAGGATCTCAAGCTCATCCCTTATTTCAATGCCCGACTGGTTCCTTAAAGGATTAACCCGTTATGTGGCTTTCGGATGGGACTATGACGTTGAAAACAGGGTTAAGGACGGAATTAAATCAGGTAAGTATAAGAAAATCAGTCATCTGGAATCTGAGGATGCTATAGCAGCAGGTCAGTCATTCTGGAGGTTCATTGGAAAGAAATACGGTGATCCCATTATACCTAATATACTGTATCTGACAAAAGTATACAAGAATATCGATGATGGGTTCCTATACGTTTTGGGAATAAAACTTAAAGATCTTCTTAAAGAATGGAAAGAGTTTTACATGGCTGAATATTCCCGGGGGAATAACCAGCCAGACAGTGATGAAAATGTTATAAGAAAATCAAAAAAGGAGCAGATCTACCAGCAGGTAAAAGTCAGTCCTGACGGTAAATACCTTGCTTATGTAACTAATGACTGGGGAAGAAAGAAAATCATGTTATATGAACAGTCTACTGGTAAACAGAGAGCAATTTTTAAAGTAGAGCCAAAATATGAACACAAAACAGACAATACCTATCCGGTAATAGCATGGCATCCGTCAGGTAGGATCCTGACCTTTATCAATGAAGAAAAGGCAGGAATGGCAATATATTTTTACAGAACGGATGAAAGAAAAACTGAGAAAAGAAACCTGCTCTATTTTGACAAGGTACTCGGATTTTCTTATTCACCCGACGGCTCAAATCTTGTTTTCTCGGCAGTAAAAGATGGTGTTACTGACATTTATATTCACACGATTGCATCAGGCACAAATGATCAGATTACAAGGGATGTCGCTGATGATATTGACCCCTCATTCATTAAGGACAAACCAGGTGAAATTATTTTCTCGTCCAACCGGTTGTCGGACACCCTCATAAATGATGCAAATCCTTTTGAGAAGACAGGTGCTGTCTTTGATCTATTCACTTATAATATTGATAAAAAGCCCAATGTGCTTTCAAGACTTTCAGAAGGACAATATTCAAGCAGGTACAGTGCCGAAGGGTTAGAAGAGAACAAATTTGTTTACATAGGCGACAACAATGGTGTAATGAACAGATATACAGCTGTTTTTGACAGCACTATAAGTTTTATTGACACGACAACCCATTACTCCTATTATCTTAAATCGAACCCTATAACTAACTATGACAGGAATATTCTTAATCAGTCGGCAGTAAATGCTTCCGATACCTATGGTGAGGTAGTTTATAAAGACAGGAAATTTAACCTTAGAAAAGGGTCTCTCTATAATTCCCCAAGAATTCCTGATAATGAAATTACACTTACACCTTTCAGGATTGAGCAGAACAAGCTGTTCCACAAAGCCGACAGTATTGAAAGAATAAGAAAATGGCTTCTCGCTGAAGACAAGAAGATGAGAGACACTCTTAAAAAACCTTTGTATGAATATTACATCAAGGATGAACCGATAGATATTAACCACTACATTTTCGAAAAAGAGAAACAAAACTATTACGATCAGCTCTGGCGGAAAGATTACATGGATATAGACCTGGACACGGGCAAACTGAAACTGCCTCTTATCCGAATTTATGAAACATCATTTTACAATAACTATATTGCGAATCAGATTGACTTCACATTTCTTAATAATTCCTACCAGGTGTTTAACGGGGGCGCTCCTTATTTTAATCCCGGAGTCAATCTGCTCACAAGAATTGGGATACTTGACCTTTTTGAAGATTACAGGCTGACAGCAGGTTTCAGGTTCTCAGGGAATTTCGACAGCAATGAATACCTGCTGAGCCTTGAAAGTCTTAAGGGCAAATTTGACAAACAACTTATTTTTCACCGGCAGGCCTATTTCAGCACAAATGACACAGATCTGTTCAAGACACACACCCATAATGTTTACCTTTCATATTCCAAACCCATTACTCCCGTGCTTGCACTTAAAGGGACTCTGTCATACAGGTATGACCGTCATGTCACTCTTTCACAAGACCTTATTTCATTACAGGCAAAAACAATCTCAAAACACTGGGCAAGCCTGAAAGGAGAAGTAATTTATGACAACACAAGGAAAAGAGGTGTTAATATTTATTACGGTACAAGGTTCAAGATTTTTGGAGAATATTACAGGCAGCTTACAAGCAAAAAATCTGATATGGTGGTACTGGGAGCGGATTTCAGGAAATATACAAAAATACATAGGGAGCTGATCTGGGCAAACCGTTTTGCAGCCAGTACTTCATTTGGGCCAACAAAACTTGTTTATTACCTGGGTGGTGTGGATAACTGGATGGGTTATCTTTTCAATAAGAACAACATGTTTGATAATACAATACCTGTAAGCTCAAAAGAGAATTATGGGTTCCAGGCTCTTGCAACCAACATGAGGGGTTTCAGACAAAACATAAGGAACGGCACAAACTTCGCACTGATTAACAGTGAGATAAGATGGCCATTTGTAAGGTATTTTGCCGGTCATCCTCTTCGTTCAAACTTCCTCAACAGCCTGCAGTTAGTCGGATTTGCAGATGCAGGTACAGCCTGGACAGGAAGGGATCCTTGGTCAGGAATGAATTCATACGATATAGAGCAATACAGGAACGGGCCGATAACGGTTACACTCGATTCAAACAGACAACCCATTGTATATGGATTCGGAGGTGGCCTCAGAGCGCAACTCATGGGCTATTTTATAAGAGCCGACTGGGCCAGGGGTATTGAGAGCGGATACTTAATGCCGCGTATCTTCTACCTTTCATTCAGTCTCGATTTTTAGCAGATAAAAATATTCAACTGATGAAAATATCAAAGCAGGATGTATTACATGGTTCATCATTGCTGAAAGATGAAGCGGTAATGCTGAGGCGCCATTTTCATATGTTCCCCGAGTTGTCTTTTTCAGAATTCAACACCGCTGATTTTATCGAAGGATACCTGAAAAAACATGGAATCGAATTCACCAAAAATATTGCCGGGCCAGGCATTATAGCAAGAATTGATGGACTGTTAGAAGGAAGTAACACAATAGCAATAAGGGCAGAGATGGATGCCCTTCCCATAAACGAATCAGGCAATAAGGCTTATATCAGCAGAATTCCCGGGGTCATGCATGCCTGCGGCCATGACGCAAATATGGCAATCCTTCTTTGCGTTGCAAGATTTATTTCAGAAAATCGTGGGAAATTCGGAGGAAGGGTCCTTTTTATTTTTCAACCCGGTGAAGAAAAATCGCCGGGAGGGGCAAAACTGTTAATCGAGTCAGGTGTCCTAAACCATACGAAACCAGACATTTTTATTGCTCAACATGTTCTTCCTGAACTTGAGACCGGAAGGGTCGGTTATAAGAAGGGACTGTATATGGCATCTTGTGATGAGATTTACATTACAATTTACGGCAGGGGAGGTCATGCAGCTCTTACATCACTCACCACAGACCAGATCATGATTGCTTCAAAGCTGATTGTTAACCTAAAAGAATCTGTGTCAGCAAGGCAGGCGTCAAACAATGTTCCTACAGTTTTCAGTATAGGTAAAATCATTGGCAACGGTGCCACAAATGTAATCCCTGAAATGGTTGATATTGCAGGTACATTCAGAACTTTCGACGAAAAATGGAGATCTGAAGCGCTGAATCTTATCAAAGCCATTTCTGCTGAAACGGCATCCCTTCATGGAATAAAAATTGATGTAAAAATAGCCGAGGGGTATCCCGTCCTTTTCAATGATGAAGAAATAACCGAAAAGGCTGTTGAATTGAGCCGAAATCTGCTTGGCAATGAAAATGTTGAACTTTTTTCAGAACTCAGAATGAGCTCAGATGATTTTTCTTTTTATTCTACCCTGGCACCATCTTTGTACTACAGGATTGGTATAAAAGAAAAAGGGAAAGAGATGAAAAAGCTTCATACCTCTGAATTCGATATTGATGAAGAATGTCTTCTGACAGGAATAAGGAATATGACCTGGATAGCTCTTAATCTGCTTGATGAAAACTCAGGTCTGGCTTAAATAAAATTGGGAATAATTACAAAGATCCTTCTTCAATTGAAAAATTTAGAATATGTTTGCAACATTGATGTTATAATTAACCAAAAAAGAATAGAAATGGCTTACGTAATTAATGATGATTGTACTGCTTGCGGAACATGCATAGACGAATGTCCTGTTGAGGCAATTTCTGAAGGCGATATTTATAAAATTGATCCGGATATCTGCACAGATTGCGGTGCGTGTGCCGATGTTTGCCCCGTTGAAGCAATTCATCCAGCCAGTTAGCATTACAATTAACAGCATTAAAAGGGTGTCTTAAAAGGACACCTTTTTTATTGCGGATTATACTTTGCTTTTTCCAGAATCTTTTGAATATCAGTGTCTTTCATTATCTCATTCAATGATACTCCTGAATTCTTAATCATATAAGATTCAATAATTCTGAAACCAATCCACACTGCAGCCCTTCCGGGAGATTCATTTGTAAAATAACTTGTAAAAGGCGCATCACCTGTCAGTTTCCGTATAATAAACCTGTCAGTTTTAAAAAGCAGGTCATTCTCAATTAGATATTGCCACATACGTGCTTCATTGTTTTTGCAGAATTTTAACTGATTGGAAGTGAACCCAAAAAGTATTTCTTCTGAAAGTTCAGGCAGCATGCATCTTTCGAAATATTTAAGCTTTCCTTCATGTATGATTTCTGACAGAACATTGTCCGTTTCGTAATTAGTTGATTCAAAGGTCCATTCAGAGGCTGCCCAACCATACATACAGTCTGGAACAATATATTCCGGAGTCATTTTTGCAGCCATATAACTGTAGATTTCAAGCTGTGGATAATACTTACAGTCGGAGCCGAGGTACCTGTCAAGCCCTATCCCGAGAATGGAATCACCAGTAATTATGCTGTTATTAAATCCTGTAATGCATGTAAAAACGGCAGGTACTTTATTGCGGGGGAAATAATAAAGGTAATGTCTGAAAGCATCTTCGAGTCCCTTTTCAATTGAATTGATATCCGGATAAAGCTGCTCTGTCATACCGAAAACTTCATTATTTTGTTTGTCGGTACAAAATTGTAGAAGAAAATCAGGGAAAGAGGGATCGTTAACATCACCGGCATTGATTACATAACTAAAGAGCTGCAGAAAATCCCCATATTTCTTCTTTAAGTCGGGAACTTTTGATTTTATTTCCGCCGGATCAACACTGAAAAGATCTTTCTCCAGACGCTTAATCTCCAGATCAACCTTGATTTTTGACGTCTTTACTTTATATTGATTCTTTTTGCACGATATCAAACCTGATGTAAATACCAGTATTATAATAAATATCAAAAACGGATATCTCATAAATTCTTTTTCATGAAATATATACTTTAAATTAAATTTCAGCAAATGTGAAAAGACAATATCATCTCTTTTTATTTTATATTTTTGGGTTAGTAATAAAAGGAATCATAAAAATTTAAGCATAGAATAAAATTTGTAAGAAAAAATATCCAAAAGTTTTATGTCCGAAATGAAGTTTTCCATTGCACAGCTGAATTATCATATAGGCAACTTTGAGAGAAATAAAAATTTGATTCTCAAGGCCATAGATAAAAGCAGGCAAGAAGGTTCGGACCTTGTAATATTTTCAGAGCTATGCGTCCCGGGTTATCCTCCCCTTGACCTTCTTGACCGCATAGATTTTATTGAGAAATGTAACAAAACTGTCAAAGAGATAGCAGATTACTGCAAAGGGATTACTGCCATAGTGGGATCTCCAGTATATAATACCAGGCCTGAGGGTAAAAAACTCTTTAACTCTGCGTTAATTCTTTCGGAGGGCAAAATTGTTTTTTCAGCCAATAAATCACTTCTTCCGACTTACGATATTTTTGATGAATACAGATATTTTGAACCTGAAAGGAAGTTTTCCACTTTCCTGTTCAAAGGTATCAATATTGCCCTTACTGTCTGCGAGGATCTCTGGGATGAACAGCCATTCGACAACAGGTTCGAAAAATCAAGGCTTTATACCATATCACCAATTGAAGAACTTGTCAGGTTCAAACCAGACATTGTTATCAATATTTCAGCATCTCCTTTTGCTTACACAAAAGTAGCTTCAAAAAGAAATATTTTCATTTCGAAAGCTGTGAAGTACAGGGTTCCGGTTATTTCTGTAAACCAGACCGGTGCAAATACTGAACTTATTTTCGATGGCGCTTCTATCATTGTTAACAGGGAGGGCAGGATATTCAGGCAACTTAATTACTTTGAAGAGGCGGTTGAAACATTTTCTCTTAATGAAATAGAAAATAGTTCAAATGTTCAAAACTTCATTGAACCTGAACCTATAGCTCTGATTCACAAGGCGATTGTGACTGGTGTTTACGATTATTTTTCAAAGTCGGGCTTCACCAAAGCGGTGATTGGATTATCAGGAGGTATTGACTCAGCAGTATGCCTTTGCCTTGCTGTTGAAGCCCTGGGCAATCAAAATGTGCTTGCTCTGATGATGCCTTCCAGATATTCTTCGGAACATTCAGTCAGGGATGCCGTAGCTTTGGCAGAAAAACTGGGCGTTAATTATAAGATAATAAATATTGAGGAACCTTTTAAAGCCTTTGAGTCGGTACTGGCTGAATCATTCAGAGATTGCAAAGTTGATGTAACAGAAGAAAACATTCAGGCAAGAATAAGAGCTGTACTGTTAATGGCATTTTCAAATAAGTTTGGTTATATCTTATTGAATACATCCAATAAAAGTGAAGCTGCTGTAGGTTACGGGACTCTGTATGGTGATATGGCCGGCGGTCTGTCAGTCATTGGGGATGTCTATAAATCAGACGTATACAAGCTTGCAAAATACCTTAACCGAAACGGAGAAGTAATACCAGAGTCAATAATAAATAAACCTCCATCAGCTGAACTCCGACCCAACCAGCTTGACACAGATTCACTGCCTGAATATAATTTACTTGATTCAATTCTTTATCAGTACATCGAGCTTCAGAAGTCGGCGGATGAGATTAAACTTGAAGGATTGAATCACACCGTAGTAGATAAAGTAATCCGGATGATAAACATTAATGAATATAAAAGATATCAGGCTCCCCCTGTGCTAAGGATATCTTCAAAAGCCTTTGGTGACGGGAGGAAGATGCCTCTGGTAGCAAAATACTAATATGCAATACAGAAACCCGTTCATAGAACTTTGTATTGAAGGAACATTTTCACTTTTTAAGGGGCTTAATCAGATTGATAAAGAGTTGCTTAACGATCATCACGCCTTAGCAGACTTCACAAAAAACAGTTTAATAATAAAAGAAGGAGATAAACCTCGCGGGCTGCCTGTCCTTATTACAGGAAAGGCAAAATTGTACAGACTTGGAGCAGGTAACAGGGAACAGATAATCAAGCTTCTAAAGCCGCAATCAGTAATAGTCTACAAGGCACTTTTCAGTGATCACCCTTATCCTTTCTCATGCAAGGCACTTGAAGAATCTGCTGTAATAATATTTGAAAAACCTGTACTCATCAAGATAATCAAGCATAATCCGGACATTGCTGTCAGAATAATGAAAATAATGGCAGAGGATATTGTTTTTACAAACAACAGGCTCATTTCTCTGACGCAGAAGCATGTCAGGGGACGGCTTGCAGAATCTTTGCTTCTTTTACGTGACACCTATGGAACCGATGATGACGGGAAGACCCTGAGGATAACTCTTCCCAGGGAAGATATAGCACATCTCTCAAACATGACAACATCCAATGCAATAAGGACTTTATCAAGCTTTGCAGATGAGAGAATAATTGGCATTGAAAGGAAGAAGATCCTGATACTCGATCCCTTAAAACTCGAAGAAATAAGTGAATCAGGCCAATAGTTACAGCTATTCTCTGTAAAAAACTCTTTTAACCCTGCCCGGAATTGAGGTAAGTATTTCATAGGGAATTGTCTCACACAGTCCGGCAATCTCTCCCACCGAAATATTCTCACCAAATATTTCAGCCTCATCACCTTCTCTTACATTGGAACCTGAAATATCTACCATACACATATCCATACAAATATTTCCCGCAATTGGATACCGTTTCCCTTTAATAAAGACTGATCCTCTCCTGTTCCCAAGTTTCCTGTTCAAACCATCGGCATAACCGACTGGCAGAACGGCAATAGTCCTTTCATGTGCAGCAATATCGTTGCAACCATAACCAACCGGATCGCCCGCTTCAATACTTTTTACCTGTGAAACCTTCGTTTTAAATCTCCCAACAGGCCTAAGATCAATCCCTTCATATTTCTCTGCCCCATAAATTCCAATACCCGGCCTGACCATATCAAACTGGTATTGGGGGAACCTGCATACGCCTGAAGTATTAAGAAGATGCCTCAAAAATGAATATCCTAATGCTGATTTTATCTTATCAGCTGCTTCAATAAAAACTGCTGCCTGCTTGTGCGTGAAATTATCAAGAGCAGGATTTTCAGAACCTGCAAGGTGGGAAAAGACAGAAACGACCTTAAGGTATTCTGCAACCTTCAACTTTGCCGATAAGCTTTCAATTTCAGATGGAAGAAACCCGAGCCTGTGCATCCCTGTATCCAATTTTATGTGGACCGGATACTGATATAGTCCATGCCGTGATGCAGTCTCTTTAAATTTTTCAAGCGATGAGAAACTGTACAACTCAGGTTCCAGATTATATCTGATCATAATTTCATAAGTAGAGGGATCGGGATTCATAACCATCACAGGAAGGGTAACACCCGCATCTCTTAAAACAATTCCCTCATCCGTATAGGCAACGGCAAGATAACTGATACGGTGATACTCAAGGAGTCCGGCTATTTCTGATGGGCCTGCGCCGTATGCAAAAGCTTTTACCATAGCCATAATACGCGTCGACTTATTTAATAGTCTTCTTATCTCGTTCAGATTATGGGATATTGCATCCAGATTTATTTCAAGAACGGTATTGTGCGTCTGACTCTCCAAAAGTTGTGCAATTTTCTCAAGTTCAAATGCTCTTGCACCCTTTATCAGTATCACAGAGTCCCTGAAATCATTACTGCTGAAGTGTTTTATGAAATCATCGGTTGAGCTGTAAAATAATGAGTCTGTATCAAACATGTGATTACAGCGAGAAAGAGAAGGTCCGATTCCTATAAAACTGTTTAACCCCGTCTTCTTTAACAGATCAGCAATCTCCCCATATAGTTCTTCATCAATTCTGCTGCTTTGAACGAAATCAGATAAGATCAGGATTTGTTTTCTGTTGCTTTGAGAAGTCAGATACTCCAAAGCTATTCCGAATGAACCAGGATCGGAATTATAATAATCTTCGATGAGTGTACAATTATTGATACCTTTCTTTATCTCCATCCTCATGGCTACAGGGACAAGTTCGGAAAGGCCTCTCTTAATTATATCAGGTTCAATCCCTAAAGCAAGACATGCTGATGCAACAGTAATTGCATTCTCTACTGAAGCCCTGTCGGTAAAAGGAATTTCAAAATAATTCACAACCCCGTTATATTTTATCACCAGCAGGGTTCTGCCTGAGCCAATATCTTTTTTAATAACATAAATCCTTGAATTCTCATCATTTAATGACCAGTCTATGAGAATCTTGCCTGAAAGTTTCTTATCTCCCCTGATCAGCCTGTGTATAATTTCATGGTCTTTACAATAGATTATCAATGAACATCCGGTAAATAATTTCAGCTTTTCCGATGCTTTTGTATTGTTATCAGGGAAGTTCTTTCCATGCGCATCTCCAATATTGGTTATGATTCCTATATTAGGTTCAATAACTCTCCGGAGTTTTTCCATCTCTCCCGGGCAAGAAATTCCGGCTTCAAATATCCCGATGCCAAACCTTGAATCCAGTTTCCATACAGACAGAGGAACACCAATCTGCGAGTTATAACTTTTCGGGCTTCTTACCACTGCTATTTTTCGTCCTATGATATCTGCCAGCCACTCCTTGACAATTGTTTTACCGGCACTTCCTGTGACAGCTATAATGGGAATATTAAAATGAGTTCGTTTATAAGCTGCCAGAAGCTGAAGGGCTTCAACCGTATCGTGTGTGAGAATGAATGCTGCATTAGTGTACTGATCAGATCTTTCTGGCATAGCACCAACCAGAAAAACCCTTACACCTTTCTGAAAAAGGGAATCTATAAAAGTATGTCCGTCGTGATTTTTACCCTTAATGGCAATGAAAGCTACATTCTCTGTCAGGCTAATCTGTCTGCTGTCCGTGGCCAATTCTGATATTGGTATATCAGGAGGACCGGTAAGGGTTCCACCTGTTATTCGTGCAATATCTGAAGAGGTCAATTCCACCTTATAGCTTTTTCAGATTTTTATTGTAGCAGCTTCTGCACAAAGGTTCATACTTATCTTTCTCTCCCAGCACCACAACCTGGGCTTCCTCCGATTTCCTGTACGAATAATGAGCCAGGTTGCCGCATCGTACGCAAATTGCATGAACTTTTGTCACATACTCGGCAATGGAAAGAAGAGATGGGATAGGACCAAAAGGATTACCCTTGAAATCCATATCGAGACCGGCTACAATAACTCTTACACCGTTGTTCGCAAGTGTGTTGCAAACATCAACAATTGATTCGTCAAAGAATTGTGCTTCATCAATACCCACAACATCTACCTCACTGGCAAATAAAAGTATTGATGAAGAATTGTCAACAGGGGTGGAAATAATTGAATTATCATCATGAGAGACAACTCTTGTTGCAGAATATCTTTTATCGAGAGAAGGCTTGAATATTTCCACCCTCAGCCCTGCGAATTTTGCTCTGCGAAGTCTTCTTATCAACTCTTCAGTTTTTCCCGAGAACATTGAACCGGTTATCACCTCCACCGATCCACGCCTGCTGCTCATATTAACCGAATTCTCAAGAAACTCCATAGATAATATTATCTCTTTAAGGATGCTAAATGTATTTATATTCCGTTATGACTAGAGGAATAATACTTACTTTTGCAAAATAAGGAAAATGGTTTGTTAAATTAACATTTAAATTTATGGATTTAAATGCCACATTCGATATAATTATACGGGACCTTAATGACATAAAGGAGTTAGTTGATGATCTTAAAAATTACAAGGGTGTCCCTGCTATTGAGATTGAACTGGCAAAATCAAAATGCAGGAGTGTGATCGAGGTTATTACGTTCCTTAAAAGTTCCGGACTGGAAATTTATAGTTTAAGAGAAGAGAAGCCGGCCAAAAATCCGGAGGCTCCTCAAGAAAATAAAGAGGTTATTGAGTTAGAGGTTGAAAAGGAACCTTATTCAGAACCAGCGATGACAAAGATAGAGCAGCCTATCAAATCTGTTTTCAAGGAAGAACCACCCCACAAGGAAGTTAGGCAGGAGGTTTTATCAGAATCCGGAACGAACGAAATAAATAAGCCGGGAGAATTCACAATAATTGCCGATCAGTTCTCCAACAGGCCTGAAAGCTTTAATGAAAAGCTGGGCAGCATGAAACATGATGAAGATGTACTTGAGATCATTAAAACCAAACCTGTATCGAGCCTTAAGGAAGCCATAGGGATTAATGATAAATATTTGTTTATAAAGGAGATTTTCAGTGGCGACCAGGAATCTTATGATCAGGTCATTATAAAACTGGAATCAGCAGGAAGTCTTGATGAGGCAAAAGATATAATATTTGCATTTGCTGGAGAAAAAAGAGAAAACGAGGCAGTCAAGATGTTAATAAATATTCTTAAACGTAAGTTTCCGGTAAATGAGTAAACTTATCCTTGTCCCCACCCCTATTGGGAACCTGAAGGATATTACATACAGGGCGGTGGAAGTTCTCCGGAAAGCTGATATTATCCTTGCTGAAGATACCAGACAGGCAAGAATTCTTCTTAAAACCTATCAGATTGATACACCATTGCAATCACATCATATGTTCAATGAACATAAAAGTGTTGATGCCATTAGCAATAAAATAAAATCCGGATTGACTGTTGCTTTGATAAGTGACGCAGGCACACCGGGAATATCAGATCCGGGATTTCTTCTTGTCAGAAAATGTATTGAAAAAGGGATTGAAATTGAAACACTTCCAGGTCCTACTGCACTTATTCCAGCATTGGTCAATTCAGGTTTGCCATGTGAAAGATTTTGTTTTGAAGGGTTTCTTCCGCCTAAAAAAGGCCGCAGGAAAAGACTTGAATCTTTGGCTTCGGAACATAGAACAATAGTTCTGTACGAATCTCCATACCGGCTCGTAAAAACACTTGATGATCTGGCAGCTTTTATCGGACCTGACCGCAGTGCATCAGTATCACGCGAGCTGACAAAAATTTACGAAGAAACCATAAGAGGATCCCTGGCATTCCTTTCAGGGTATTATAAAGCTAATCCTCCAAAAGGAGAGATTGTAATAGTAATTGCAGGCGCAAGAAGATGAATTGCCTTCTCTCAGAATTTCGCATAAACGCGTTAAAGAAATTCCTGGTTTCTCTTGCCTCAGTTTTTATAGCATCTGTCCCGTTAAACGCACAATTTCTGAAAGGGAAAATCACTGACAAAAACGGAGAACCGGTCCAGTATGCAACAGTTTTTTTTCAGGAAATAAGACAGGGGACTACTTCTAATCCGAAAGGAAATTATGAGATAAGACTTCAACCGGGAAATTATACGGTAATATACCAAAGTTTGGGCTATGAACCGTATATGACTACCATCTCCATTTCCGTAGATACAATTATTAAAAACATAGTACTTACTGAACAATACTACCAGATTCCTGAGGTCAAAATAACCGAAAAGGGGGAAGATCCGGCATACTATATAATGAGAAGAGCTATAGGTCTTGCCCCATTTTATCTTAATCATATAAATCATTATAAAGCTGAAGTTTATCTCAAAGGGAACCTTTATGTAAAAAAGATTCCTAAAATAATCCGCAGATCCTTGAAAATAGAGGCAGGGAGAAACTCCAAAGACTCTCCTGATATTAAGATTGTGATAAAGGAGGGAGATTCTTTTCTTCTTGAATCATACAATGAAATTGAGTTTACTGCACCGGACAAGTATATCCAACGGGTCATCTCGGTTAACTCAAGTTTTCCTGCACAGGGAGATGATATATCCCCAATGGATTATATTAAAGCCAGCTTCTATCAGCCGGTAATCGCGGAGGTGGCAATTTCGCCATTGTCGCCTTCCGCTTTCTCATATTACAAATATAAATATCTCGGGGCCTCGCTTCAGGGTGACAGAACAGTCAACAAAATAGAGGTTATCCCCAAAACAAAAAGTCCTCAGCTTTTTGCCGGTACTATATATATTATTGAAGATCTTTGGTGCATACACAGCGTTGATCTGTCAAACGAGAACATGGCAGGCAAAATCCACATCAAAGAGGTCCATATTCCGGTTCAGGATGATATCTGGATGCCTGTAAGCCACTATTTTGAGATGAATTTTGGGATTATGGGGCTCAGGGCCGACGTTTTTTACAGGAGTTCTGTAAAATATGTTAAAGTAGAACCAAATAAGAATCTTCAGAAACCAGATCCACTAACTGTAAGCTATACCTCCGGAGCCAACATTGTTTCTGACACCCTGATGACCAGAACAAAGAAAAAAATTGAAGAAATCCTCAGCAAAAAGGAGATGTCAAATCGCGATATGATAAGGCTTGCAGACCTCATGAACAAGGAATCAGCATCAAGTATAAGAGACAGTGTTGTTAAAAAGCTCGAAATTAAGGATAATACAAAATATATTATTGAAAAGGATGCCGGCAAAAAAGATAGTGCTTTCTGGGCCGAGATAAGGCCTATTCCTCTTTCTGACAATGAAATTAGAATACTAAGCGAAAAAAACAATGAGAACAGACTCAGATCAATGAAAAGTGATTCGTCAGTAAGTGCAGTTCATAAAAAGAAAATTCCGTTCGTAAGGGATTTGAGATATTTAGCTTTCGGTCACACCTGGTCAGACAGTACAGGATTTAGATTTACATCAGGGGGGCTTATTAATTTAAAAAGCTTTGGCTTTAACAGTGTTGATGGGTTCCTGGCAGGCACAGATTTCAGGATAAGCAAAAGATTGAAAAATAACTGGAATATTGCCTTATATCCCGATATAAGATATGCTTTCAGCAGAGAAAAAGTTTTGTGGCGGGCAAATATGAATATTACTCATGGAGGAATGAAACCCGGCAGGATTTTCATTCAGTCGGGAATGACAAGCAGGGATATCAGCTCAGGAGGAGGGGTAAGTTCTTTGCTTAACAGTGCCACTTCACTTTTACTTAAAAAAAATTACCTGAAGTTATATGAAAGCCGTTACCTGAATTTTGGTTGTGAATTTGAAATTTCAAACGGATTCAATCTGGAAATTAATACCGGATTCGATGATCGGAGAGTATTGGAAAATAATACTGATTTCTCCTTTTTTAAAAAATCAGCAAGGTATTCGGATAATATACCGGATAACCAATATTTAAATAATGAAGAGGTTTATGGCAATCTGCTTTATGACCAGAAGCAGTACAGCCTGGGGGCAAGTATTAGGCTGGTACCCAGACAGAAATATAAGATACAAAACGGCAATAAGATCCCGGCAGGCTCTGATTGGCCAGATTTCCTGCTATCATATAAGCATCTTATAAACACTGACGGATTTTTTCCGGATAAATACTCACATTTCAATCTCTTCAGGCTTGAAGTAACGCAAAAACTTAATACGGGAGCATTCCGGGAGTTTAAATGGATGATCAGAGCAGGAGGCTATACCGATAACCGGGGAATTCCTTTTTTTGACTTTTTCCATTTTAACTCTCAGACATTCCCCTTCCTGGTTTATAATTATGATGATGCCTTAATGATACCTTCATATTATTCCTTAAGCACTCCTGAATTCTTTACAGAAGGCCATATCAAATACACTTCACCTTACCTTCTGTTGAAGTTTCTTCCTGGACTGAACAGAACGCTGGTTCGTGAAAACCTTATTTTCTCTTATCTTCGATCAAGATATCACCCGAATTACACTGAAATTGGTTATAGTCTTAGTGAAATCTTTCTGATTGGAGAGCTGGGTTTCTATGTAGGATTTGATGATCTGAAATACAGGGCTGCCGCCATAAAATTCTCAATCCGTTTTAATTGATCTTTAAAAGTTCTATGCAAATGGAGGCTCATTGAGGAGGTCTGATTCCTGATCAAATTCACTGCTCAGTTTTTTCATATTATCATGATTCATTCTTGAACCGATAGTAAAGCTTTGTGCACCTTCCCTGATTTCAGATGCTGACTCAAGATCAAAATCTTCGATATCCACAAACTGAGCTCTCTCTTCCCGAAAGCGTAACCTCACATCATCAATGGGGCCGTTCCTGTTCTTGGCAAGAATAATTTCAGCGATACCCCTTGTTGAGGAGCCATCCTCGAAGGTGGGAATGCCGAACTTATCCTGTCGGTGAATAAAAACTACCATATCAGCATCCTGCTCAATAGCTCCTGACTCACGAAGGTCGGAAAGGAGTGGTCGTTTTGTCCCGCCTCGCATTTCTACTGACCTGTTTAACTGCGACAGGGCGATTATAGGGACATTAAGCTCCTTGGCAATACTTTTTAATGATCGTGATATATTACTGACTTCCTGTTCCCTGCTTCCGGCATTTTCAGGACCCGACATAAGCTGGAGATAGTCCACTATTACAATATCAAGTTTACGTTGTGCCATAAGCCGGCGGCATTTGGCCCTCAGCTCAAATACTGAAATGGCTGGCGTATCGTCTATAAAGATTGGTGCCTGTATAAGCTTCTTAATACGTATATCAAGCTGTTTCCATTCCTCTTCTGATAAACGGCCATTCTTTATCTTGTCACCCGAAATATCCGTTTCAGAAATAATAAGCCTGTTTGCCAGCTGAATAGATGACATCTCGCAAGAGAATATTGCCACTTTTTTGCCATGGTCAATTGCCATATTCCTTGCCATTGAAAGAGCAAAGGCTGTTTTTCCCATTGAGGGCCGTGCAGCAATAATTATGAGTTCAGCTTTCTGCCATCCTGAGGTAAGTCTGTCGAGCTTTGTAAAACCTGAAGGGATCCCTACAAGAGCATCCTCCCGTTTACCTGCTTCCTCTATTTCCCTTATGGCTTCCTTTATAACAACATTTATCGGGGATACCTCCCTTTTAATATTTCCTTCAGCAATCTGAAAAAGTGCGTTTTCTGAATAATCCAAAAGGTCGGTTACATCATAGGAATCGTCATAAGAACGTGTCTGAATTTCCGTTGAAACTCTTATGAGCTCCCTCTGAATATATTTCTGTGCAACAATCCTTGCGTGGAAATCTACGTTCGCTGCAGAAACAACTTTGGATGTTAGCTGGGTAAGATAAACGGGGCCACCAACACTTTCAAGTTCATTTGTTGCTCTAAGTTCTTCAGTAACAGTATATAAATCGACAGGATACTCCCTCATTGAAAGGTCAGATATAGCCTTGAATATTTTCTGGTGGGCCTCCTTATAGAAACTTTCCGGCTTAAGGATATCCAGAATAGCTATAACCGCTTCTTTTTCAAGCATTATAGCTCCAAGCACTGCCTCCTCCATATCAATAGCCTGTGGAGGCACCTTTCCAAAGTCAGGTAAAGTGGCTATCACAGGACGGGGTGCGGTTTTTTGTTTCACCATTTGCTTATATTGCTGATTTATAATTATTTAAGAAGCTGATTATCTGTTTTGTCAGGGTAGTCCAAAGGTAAAAATTACATTTATTTGAGACTTATGACCTGCTTCTTTCTTACAAACATTTTTTTGTTTAAAAAATGTTGAAAAGCAAAAAAAACATTGAGGGAAATCAAAATTAGAAAAGCTTATATGGTATTTTTGTATTAAATATCCTGAGATGGTCATCTTTCCTAAAGCAAAAATAAACCTGGGATTAAGAATTACAGGTAAACGTCATGACGATTATCACGACATTGAGACCATCTTTTACCCTGTGGGCCTGTGCGATGCCCTTGAACTTGTAATAAACACTGATGACAGGGGAAAGGATATTCTTACTTTAACCGGAATAGACATAGAAGCATCGCAGGATAATAACCTTGTAATCAGAGCAGTAAACATACTCAGAGAGCAATATAATTTACCTTCGCTTAAAATACATCTTCATAAGATGATTCCAGTGGGAGCAGGCCTTGGAGGTGGCTCTTCAGATGCAGCAGCAGCACTTAAAACCATGAACCGGATTTTTGAACTGGCATTGACAAATAATGAGTTAAAAAAATTAGCACTCAACATTGGAAGCGACTGCCCGTTCTTCATCGATTGTCAGCCAGCGTGGGCGACTGGCCGGGGAGAAAACCTTAAACCGATTGATGCCGTGCTTGAAGGATTGCATATAATCCTTGTAAATCCCGGCTTGCACATAAGTACAAGAGAAGCTTACATGAATTGTACTCCGTCAACCCCCGGTGTCAGTTTGTCGGAACTCATCAATTACCCGGTTTCAGAATGGAAAGATCACATTATTAATGACTTTGAGAAAACAGTTTTTGAAAAGTTTCCCCAGATAGGGATAATAAAAAGAGTTCTGTATAAACAGGGAGCACTATTCAGCTTAATGTCGGGAAGTGGTTCAACAGTATATGGAATCTTTGCTGAAAAACCTCAAATTCCTGCAATTCTAAAGGATTATGTGATCTACGAAGGGGTAATTTAGATCCAAAACTCATCAATTAATATCCCTCACAACTACTTTAACTCTATAAGTACCGATCCTTTTGAGACCTTATCACCTTTCCTGACAGAGATTTTTTTTATTTTTCCTTCAGCAGAACTTTTAAGTTTATTCTGCATTTTCATCGCATCAAGAATTATAAGATCATCTCCCGCTTTGACCAATTGACCTTCCTTAACAAGAATATCCAGAATTGTACCTGGAATAAAACTTGTAATAATCTTAGGATCACTAGGTTTATATGGTCTCCTCTTAAGGAACTTGTCGCTGAGCCGTGTTGTATATTTCGTAGAGTTAATATTTAATAACCCCAGGGAATTGTTTTTTTCCATCCTGTTGAAATCTTTGATGTTAATTTTAGAATGGTGGAAGTCCGTGTTTCTTCTCAGGCATGGTCACCACCTTATTCTCTGATACCTGGATTGCATGCATAAGGAAACGTCGTGTTTCTGAAGGTTCAATAACAGCATCTATATATCCTCTTGAAGCAGCAACATATGGGTTGGCAAATTTGGCTTTGTATTCTTCAACCTTCTGCTTTCTAGTGCTGTCGGGATCATCAGATGAAGTTATTTCCTTTTTAAAAATAATATTAGCTGCTCCTTCCGGACCCATAACTGCAATTTCTGCAGTTGGCCATGCAAATACAAAGTCTGCTCTCAGATGACGGGAGCCCATAGCTATATAACCTCCTCCGTAAGCT
Organism: uncultured Rikenellaceae bacterium; assembly: GCA_964514725.1. GTDB lineage: Bacteria > Bacteroidota > Bacteroidia > Bacteroidales > VadinHA17 > LD21. Next base: position 32,845 of record CAZEUL010000016.1, on the reverse strand, counting down.
TTCCTCAAAATGACTGTCATTTTGGGGACAGTTGCTTCACTATAAGCATAAAGGACTTTTGCTCCGTGTCTTATCACTCCGGCATGTTCCTGATCTATTCCCGGAAGGTACCCGGGAAGATCTACAAGGGTAATAATGGGTATGTTAAAAGCATCACAATAACGGATAAATCTTGCCGCCTTATCTGATGAATCAACATCCAGTACACCGGCCATATCAAGTGGCTGGTTCGCTACAAAACCTGTTGTGCGGCCGCCCATACGTCCAAATCCGATGACAATGTTCTTTGCGTAACGTTCCATTATTTCAAAGAAATCAGATTTGTCAACAATAGCTTTTATTACATCCTTTACATCATATGGTAAAGTAGGATCGTCAGGAACAATCTTTTCCAAATTATAGTTTTCAAGCGGTTCCTCAGGTGGAAAAGGCTTAGCTTTCCTGCTGTTATTCCACGGAATAAATGTTATCAGCTTTTTGATCTGTTCAAAACATTCATCTTCGCTCCTGGCATAAAAGTGAGCATTCCCTGTTATTTCGCTGTGAACTCTTGCGCCACCGAGTTCCTCCATTGATATCTCTTCACCAAGGACAGTTTTTATTACTTCGGGACCGGTGATGAACATTTTTGATATGTTTTCCACTACAAAGACAAAATCGGTAAGTGCCGGTGAATAGACAGCTCCTCCCGCGCAGGGCCCAAGTATCACAGAAATCTGTGGTATCACCCCGCTTGAAATAGTATTTCTGAAAAAGATCTCGCCGTAACCGGCAAGAGAATTAACTCCTTCCTGAATCCTTGCACCGCCTGAATCGTTGATCCCTATGAGTGGCATCCTCATCTTAAGTGCATGGTCCATTATTTTGGTAATCTTTCTGGAATGCATAAGACCAAGTGATCCACCTGCGACAGTAAAGTCCTGTGCAAAAACAGCCACCGGTGCCCCGAAAATCGTTCCCGATCCTATAATAACTCCGTCACTTGGGAGTGATTTATTACTCATATCGAAATCACGGGCATCATGTTCGACAAAGAGATCATACTCATTAAAGGAATTCTTGTCAAGAAGGGCCATAATCCGTTCCCTGGCCGTACGCTTTCCCATTGCCTTCTGTTTTTCGATAGCCTTTTCCCCTCCGCCAAGAAGAATCTTTTTGCGCTTTTCCTGCAGTTCACGAATCTTTTTATCCACCGGCATAAATATTATTTTTTGAGATTAGAAAAAATTTGTTACTGAAATCAAAGGTGCAATTATAATAGCTTAAAATCATTTTTTTAATGATGATTGTCTTTAATTTCGGAATTCGGATTCCGGAATCTGGATTTTGAAGGACTTAACAATATCCTTAGGAACGAAAAACAAGCAAATTAAATACTTTGCACAGAAGGTCAAGGATTTTAAGTCTTATTTAGGGGCCATCTTATAAAGGATAAATGCTGCAACTGCATAAATAATATTCGGGATCCACATCGCGAGCATGGGTTCGAGATTCCCCTTTATTGAAAACTGAGAGGCAAACTGCATGAAAAGTATATATGAAAAGCTCAGTCCAAGCCCTATTCCGATATTCATTCCGATACCTCCCCTGACCTTCCTCGAAGAAAGTGAAACGCCTATGAGAGTCAGTATAAAAACAGCAAACGGATTGGCAATCCTTTTATGCTTTTCAATAAGAAATACTTTCAGTTCATCTGATCCCTGAAGTCTTAACTGACTTATATAGTCGTTGAGTTCATTGTAGGTCATTGTACCTTCAAAACCAGGTACCCGTGAAAAATCTCCCGGCCTTATGGTAAGGGTTGTATCTATCTTATCGCCCTTTGTAATTATCTCTTCATTCTCATCTATCTTTCTTATATAATAGTTCATTACGCTCCACTTATTAGTTGTGGTATCGTATTTGACCATATTGCCATTCAGTTTTGATTCAAGTTTACCTGAATCGTTAAATTGTTCTATTGTAAAATTCCTTCCCGATAGACTCATAGGGTTAAATGATTCAAGGTATATATATACATTCCTGAAAACCTGCCTGTGAATATTCATTACCGGTGTACGTCTGGCTGTTGACCTGTAGTACTTATCTTCAAAATCCATTCTTTTCGAGTTTGCACGAGGGATAACAAAATTCGTCAGGAGGAAGATAAAAACTGCAATTACGAATGAAGATAAAAAATAGGGATACATCATCCGCCTGAAACTCATCCCGCTGTTTAAAATTGCTATTATTTCGGTATTTGCAGCCATCTTTGAAGTAAAGAAAATCACTGCAATGAAGACGAAAAGAGGGGAAAACAATGTTGAAAAGTATGGAATATAATTGAGGTAGTAATCAAAAATAATAGCATGTACCGGCGCTTCCCTTTCCATAAAATTGTCAATCTTCTCTGCAAAGTCGAAGACCACCGCGATTGTTATTATAAGGATAAGGCAGAAAAAGAAAGTACCCAGGAACTTTCTTATCAGATACCGGTCAATAATCCTTAGTTTAAAGAATTCTATAATCTTACTGCCAGCTTTTTTACTGTTGTCTCCTTCCATTTTGCAAAATTACCTTCTTCAATCCTATTTCTTGCTTCTTCAACCAGTCTCATGTAAAAAGCGAGGTTATGTATACTGGAAATCTGTGCTCCAAGGATTTCGCCCGATATTACAAGGTGTCGCAGATATGCCTTTGAATAATAAAGACTTACTGATGAAGGGCCCGCCGGATCAATTGGGCTGAAATCGTCAATCCATTTTCTGTTCCTTATATTGATGACACCTTCACTTGTAAACAACATTCCGTTTCTTCCGTTTCTTGTAGGCATTACGCAATCGAACATGTCAATTCCGCGCTCAATAGCCTCCAGAATGTTTACAGGAGTACCCACACCCATCAGGTATCTTGGTTTATCCTCCGGTAGTATTTCATTAACAATTTCGATTATCCTGTACATCTCATCTGCAGGCTCTCCAACCGATAGCCCACCTATTGCGTTTCCCGGGAGTGATGAGGCCGCAACCTTTTCAGCAGAGAATTTTCTCAGATCAGCAAAAGTGCTGCCCTGAACTATAGGGAAAAGGTATTGATCATAATTCCATAATGGCTCTGTTTCATTGTAATGGGCAACAGCCCTGTCGAGCCAGTGATGGGTGAGCTCGACCGATTTTTTCGCATATTTATAATCGCACGGATAAGGTGCGCATTCATCAAGCGCCATTATTATGTCTGCACCAATAATACGTTGTATGTCGATTGTGTTTTCAGGTGAAAAGATATGTCTGGAACCATCTATGTGCGATCTGAAGAGTGCACCGTCAAAAGTAAGCTTCCTGTTGCCACTAAGGGAAAAAACCTGATACCCTCCGCTGTCAGTGAGAATAGGGTTTTGCCAGCTCATAAATTTATGAAGACCGCCGCAAGCTTTTAATATATCGGTTCCCGGTCTCAGATAAAGATGATACGTATTCCCCAGAATGATTTTTGCACCTATATCACTGGCAAGATCTTTCTGAAGTATCCCCTTTACAGTGCCTGCAGTCCCAACAGGCATAAAAATCGGAGTCGGAATATTTCCGTGAGCTGTCTTAATAATACCTGTCCTGGCTTTTGATGCCTTATCCCTGCATTGTAATTCAAACATAATTTCAGTTACTTACAGCAGCACAAATGTAATTCATTAGTTATGCCTGATAAAATTTATGTCAATATTTTTAAAATCTCTCTTTTCTTTTAACCATCGATAATTACCAATACTCTTTTCCCATTCATTTTATCTTATTAATATTGCGGTCAATATTTTAGAGCCAGACAATGATCCTGGATAATTTAATCTGCAATGTCATTTTAATAATTTTCGGATTATCCGCAGCCATACAGATATTTTATTATGCATACTTTTATATTGCCCCCGGGCTTCAACGGAGATTTTATTCCTTTTCAGTCAATAGTCCGGTCTCTGTAATTATTTGTGCCAGAAATGAGGAAAAAAATCTCAGTAGTTTTCTACCTGAAGTACTTGAACAGGATTATCCCGATTTTGAGGTTATTGTTGTCAACGATTGCTCTGAAGATAATTCCTTCAAGGTACTTGGCGATTTTCTTGTCAAATATCCCCATCTTAGAGTCTCTGAAATAAGCAAAGATCCTAAATTTACTCATAACAAGAAGTTTGCTCAATTCATTGGAATTAAGGCAGCAAAAAATGAACTTCTGCTTTTCACAGATGCTGATTGCCGCCCTGAATCAGATAAATGGCTGGCATATATGGTCTCAAATTTCAATGAAAAGATTGACTTTGTGATTGGATACGGAGGATATAAGGCAGAAAAGGGACTCCTGAACAAATACATTCGTTACGATTCATTGTTTATTGCCGTTCAATATATGGGTATGGCAATCAGAGGCATTCCATATATGGGTGTCGGCCGTAATCTTGCCTATCGGAAAACATTGTTTTTTAAAAGCAAGGGGTTTGGATCACACACTCATCTCGTATCAGGAGATGATGATCTTTTTGTAAACAGACATGCACGCAAAGAAAATACCGCAGTAGAATTCAGAAAGGAAGCACATACACGATCCATACCACCTAAAACATTCATTGAACTTTTCCGTCAGAAGAAACGGCATCTCACAACAGCGCATCATTATAAATTGAGAGACAAAATAATCCTGATTACAGAACCTCTCGCGAGAACACTTTTTTATTTTTCTCTTGTTTTTCTTATTGCAAAATCATGCTTTTTACCAGTTGTGATCTCTGTTGCTGCAGCCAGACTCTTATTACAGGTTATTGTTCTCATACTTGCCCAAAAACGCTTTAATGAACCTGCTTTGTTTATTTACTCGTTATTTTTTGATATATTTTCACCATTTATAAATCTGATTTTTTACTCAGGCATATTCAGGAAAACTCGCGGCAGAAATATATGGAGTTAGTTAACAATGGTTTATCAGAAAAAGCAAAAGGCGATCTGTTACTTGTTGAAATGGCCAGGAACGGGAACGAAAAGGCGTTTGCCACACTGATGAACCGCTACCGCGACTCAATTTATTATATGCTTCTAAAGATGGTAAACAATACTTCCGATGCAGAAGACCTTACTATCGAAGCATTTGGTAAAGCCTTCCATAATCTGGAATCATATACACCCGATTTTGCCTTCAGTACCTGGCTTTTTAAGATTGCGACCAATAATTGTATCGACTTCATAAGAAAGAAACAATCATCTCCATCAACCATTGATCAGCTTCAGGATGACCTTGAATCAATCACGAAAAATATTCAGTCCGATCTCCCTGACCCTGAAGAATCACTTATTAATGACCAGAAAATAGCAGTGCTGCGAAGTATTGTCAATCAGCTGAAACCACGTTACCGACAGCTTATAGAATTAAGATACTATAAAGAATATTCTTACGAGGAGATCGCTTCCGAACTTAATCTGCCGATAGGAACAGTCAAGGCTCAACTTTACAGAGCTAAATCGCTGCTTTACAATATATTTATTAAAACAGCAAACAGATAGTGATCGAAAGCATTGAAAAATACTTCCCTTCTCTTACCAAAGTCCAGATCGATAGATTTTCACAGTTAATGGAAATATATGAATACTGGAATGCCAGAATTAACCTGATATCACGTAAGGATTTCGCGAATTTCTATATTCATCATGTCCTCCATTCTCTTTCTATAGCCAGGATCATACAGTTCAGGGAGAAGACCAAAATCCTGGATGTGGGAACAGGAGGCGGATTTCCGGGAATTCCACTAGCCATAATGTTCACCGACTCCGATTTTTTTCTTCTCGATTCAATAGAAAAGAAAACAAAAGCAGTAGCTGACGTAGCAGAAAGACTGGGACTTAAGAATGTAACCGTGATCAGAAAAAGAGCAGAGGAGGAAAAAGACAAATACGACTTTGTGGTGAGCAGGGCTGTTATGAAACTTAATGCTTTTATTGCTATTGTTAGAAAAAACATCAGATCTGAAAGCAGGAATGAAATACGCAATGGGATAATTTACCTGAAAGGAGGTGATGTTGAAAAAGAAATATCTCATATAAACAATAACTTTAATATCTTGGAGATCAAAAAATTTTTTGAAGAGCCCTACTTTGAAACAAAAAAGATAATTTATATTGAAATTTGAAACATAAAAAATGCCTTTAAGGTTGTTTATATAAAAAAATAACTAACTTTGCGGTCTCAAAATATTTTCAAAAAAATAATTTTATAAGTCATGAAAAGGACATTTCAGCCTTCCAGGAGAAAGAGAGCAAACAAGCATGGTTTCAGGGAAAGAATGTCCACCCCAAATGGAAGAAGAGTACTTTCTGCACGCAGGGCAAAAGGCAGGAAAAAACTCACGGTTTCATCAGAACTTAAATTAAAATAACCCAGAATTCATAGCTAATATTAAGGGTGCTCCCGGAGGGCACCTTTTTTATTAATTTTGCTGAATGTAATAAGTGAATGAACAGCCTTGAAAAATATATTAAGGATCCTTCCTTGCTGGAAACAGCACAAAAAGTATCTGAAGGCACCCGGATTTCTGCTGAAGAAGGTTTGACACTCTACACAAAGGCTGATTTGCCATTACTTGGACTGCTCTCAGGAATTGTACGGAGAAGAAAAAACAATAACAATGCCTTTTTCATCCGTAATTTCCATATAGAACCCACAAACAAATGTATTTACAACTGCAGGTTCTGTTCATATCACAAACCGGCTGATGATCCTGAAGGATGGGAATACAGCCATGAAGAAATGCTTGAAACAGTAAAAAAATTCGATAAAAAACATGTTTCAGAAGTCCATATTGTTGGTGCCGTCCATCCCGACTATGATCTTCATTATTATGGCAGTCTTATAAACAAAATAAAAAGATACCGGCCTGATCTGCATATTAAAGCCTTTTCTGCAATTGAACTTGACTACATGTTTTTAAAAAACCGATGTTCTGCCCTTGAAGGTTTGCAGATGCTGAAAGAATACGGCCTCGATTCAATTCCTGGAGGAGGTGCTGAAATATTTGATGAAGGTATAAGAAAAGAGATCTGTCCGGGAAAAACATCTTCTGCCAGATGGCTTGAAATACATGAAGCTGCCCACATGCTGGGCATCCCCTCAAATGCGACAATGCTTTATGGTCATTTGGAAACCTATTACCACAGGATTGACCATATGGAGAGACTTAGATCACTTCAGGACAGAACAAACGGATTTAATGCTTTCATCCCGCTCAAATACAAAAAGGCAAATAATTCAATGTCATATATGGGAGAAGTCGGGATAATTGAAGATCTTAGAAATTATGCTGTCTCCAGAATTTTTTTGGATAACATCCCTCATATTAAGGCTTATTGGCCTATGACGGGGAAATTAGTTGCTCAGTTAAGCCTTTTCTTCGGTGCTGATGACCTTGACGGGACAATTAATGATACAACCAGGATTTATTCAATGGCCGGAGCTGAGGATCAAAATCCGGAAATGACTACCGAAGATATTTGCAGACTTATCTCAGATGCCGGTTTCAATCCGGTCGAAAGGGACTCCCTTTATAATTTTATAAGTACATTTGCGTTATAAATTTAGTTCAGGTCATGGTATGAGTCTTAAAAACTTTATCCTCAGTAAAATATTTCTAAAGAACCTCGGACTGGCAGCGGTGATTATAGTAGCTATTGCAATGATTCTGTTAATCTGGCTGAATTTTTATACACGGCATGGACAGAGCAGACCGGTACCTGATTTTTTCGGGCTTAACAGAGAGCAAACTGCCAGGCTGGCAAAAAAAAGCAAGCTGAGGTTCCAGATCATAGACTCTGTTTATACATCAGAAGTCCCTCGCGGATGCATTGCTGAACAAAATCCAAAACCGGGATTCAGGGTAAAAAAATGGAGAAATGTGATGCTGACTATTAATGCATTCAATCCTGAAATGGTTGCTATGCCCAATCTGATCAACCTGCCTAAAAGACAGGCTATTGCCCTTATTGAAAGCGCAGGTCTTGAAATGGGGACACCAAAGTATATTCCTGATATTTCAATAGATGTCGTAATTAAACAATTGTACAACGGCAAGGAGATTATGGAAGGTGATTCAATTCAGAAGGGATCAATAATTGATCTGGTTCTTGGTAAAGGACTAAGCAACCAGAGAACGGAAGTCCCCAATCTTTTAGGGATGAACCTTGAATCAGCAAAAAACACAATTCTTGGTGCATCCCTGACTTTGGTTACATCAATTTATGACAATACAATCAAAAACAGTGATGATTCACTAAGGGCTTTCGTTTACAAGCAGAATCCTGAATACAAAGCTGACGCAACAATACAACTCGGCTCCTCGGTTTACCTGTGGTTTACTGTCGATTCAACTAAACTAATGGCAGATTCACTCAGGTACGTAAATGATACAATTCCTTAAGAGACTCTGCAACGGTCATAATTACTGATAATGAGAAAACCGGTATTATATTTTATTCTCCTTGCCTTTTATCCTTTTGTTGCAGATGCACAGGAAATAGTAACCGGTTTACAGGTAAATCCCATGGTAATTGCAAAAAAAGAGTATAATGATGAAAATAAAGCAAATGGAAACCTGGAACTGCCATTTTTTGATGACTTCTCTGAGAATTCCTATACTCCTGATATGAAAAAATGGAGTGACAGCTATGTCTTTAATAATAATACTTATTCGGACCAACAGCTTACTCTCGGTGTAGCCACATTTGATGCAATTGATGAAAACGGCAGATTATATGCTTCTGCATCCTCATCAGGATTTGAAGCTGATCATCTTACTTCCAGGCCGATTAACCTGAATTACCCCTCATCTGACAATATCTGGTTAAGCTTTTATTACCAGCCGGGCGGACTTGGTGACACTCCTGAGAACAAGGATAGTCTCATACTTCAGTTTTTTGCTCCGGAAGAGGATAAATGGTATTCTGTGTGGAGACAGGGAGGACTAGTCCAGAAAAGATTTAAACCAGTAATTATTAAAATTGATAAACCAAGATTTCTTAAGGATGGCTTCAGGTTCAGATTCATTAACTGGGCCAGCCTTAGCCCAACAATTAGTGAACCTTCAATTGCAGGGAACTGTGACCAGTGGAATTTAGACTACATTTATCTTAACAGAAACAGGAACGAAGCTGATACAGCTTTGGCAGATGTTTCTTTCCGGACACCAATCAGGTCCTTGCTTAAGACTCACGAAGCGATGCCCTGGAAACAGTTCAGACAGGTTTTCCTTCAGGAAATGGGATCCTCAATACCTATACATTATAGAAATAATGACATAATAACAAGAAATGTAACCCGTAATTTTACTATAAAAGACGTCTACAGTGGTACCCTGGCACTTTCCTTTTCTGCCGGAGCTGCAAATATTGATCCCCGGACAAGTATTGATTATAATGCAGGTTTAATATATACTTTCAATACATCAGGTACCGACTCTGCAAAATTCAGGATTACCTGTATCCTCATCACCGATGACTTTGATCCAAAGGAAAATGACACTATCAAGTATGACCAGGTTTTCAGCAATTACTTTGCATTTGATGACGGGACATCGGAAGGAGGCTATGGAATTAACGGACTTGGATCCAAAAATGCCATGGTTGCTTACAAGTTCAAATCATATATGCAGGACACACTGAGAGCTGTTAATATATGTTTCAACGACAGCTATATGAATAGTAACCTGAGATCTTTTGACATAGTTGTATGGAATGACAACAATGATATGCCCGGTGATATTATCTATACTATGGAGGGAGTAATGGTGGAACAAGGCCAGGGAATAAATGGATTTTATACCTACATTCTACCTGATGGTGTAATGGTCAATGATGTCTTCTACATAGGATGGAAACAAAGGTCTGAGACATTCCTTAATGCAGGTTTTGATGTAAACACTCCACATAGGGGAAGACAATTCTATTATTTAAACGGAGAATGGCATCAGTCTCAGGTTTCAGGTAGTATAATGATAAGGCCTGTGGTAGGAAATCCCATAAAAGCAACATCTGTCGATGATATTCAAGAAGATACAAATAAGTCTTCCTTCAGAATCTGGCCTAATCCGGCAGGTGATTTTATAAATATCTACTTTAAAGATCTCGCATTATCGCCCGATTCATATATTACAATCATTGATTTACAGGGAAGAAGAGTAATGAATGTCCCTTTTAGTGAACGGATAGATATTTCATCACTTAAGGCTGGTCTCTATACAGTGGCTGCTACCAAAAGCCGGAAATCAGTTGGATACGTAAAACTTATTAAAACAAGATAATTGCTGAAATGGCAGAAGAGGATCAAATTGACCAGCAGGAATTATTCGAACATTTCAGATATGTGGTCGACTCCGGACAGTCCTTCCTCCGAATTGATAAATATCTCTTCTCAAAAATAGAAAATACCTCACGGACCAGAATACAAAATGCTGCCAATGCAGGAAATATTCTGGTCAATAACATTCCTGTAAAACCTAACTACAGAGTTAAACCAGGTGATGTAGTGCAAATAGTTTTGCCAAATCCACCGCGTGAAATAGAGCTTATCCCTGAAAATATTCCTCTGAACATTGTATATGAGGATGATGATGTAATTGTTGTTAACAAAGAGCCAGGAATGGTTGTCCACCCGGCTTACGGCAATTACCGGGGAACCCTGGTGAATGCACTGATGTGGCATTTTAAGGATCTTCCACTATTCAATACCGGTGAACTCAGGCCCGGGCTCGTCCACAGAATAGACAAAAACACTTCAGGGATTCTGGTAGTCGCAAAAAATGATCTTGCACTTAACAGGCTCTCAAAACAATTTTATGACAGGACAACAGATCGGAGGTATATTGCGATAATCTGGGGTACTCCCGATACTAAGGAAGGGACCATTACCGGGAATGTGGGGAGGAATTTACGTGACAGAAAAATCATGCAGGTGTTTCCCGACGGCAGCCAGGGGAAACCTGCAATTACACATTTCAGGGTATTGGAGGATTTCGGATACATCTCAGTTATTGAGTGTAAACTGGAGACTGGACGCACTCATCAGATAAGGGCGCACTTCAGCCATATCCGTCATCCTTTGTTTAATGATGATGAATATGGAGGGAATGAAATATTAAAAGGCACAACATTTACAAAATATCAGCAATTCGTCAGGAACTGTTTTAAAATACTACCTCGACAGGCATTACATGCCAAATATCTTGCCTTTGATCATCCGGTTTCAGGCAAAAGGCTATCTTTCGATTCCGATTTGCCTGCCGATATGTCACAGGTAATTGAAAAATGGAGAAACTATGTTTCTGCCAGAAGCTGACAACTGTTCAGAATACCGGACGCATGACATGGTATGGAACGACTGAAATAATAACTGACAGATCAATTGCCTTTTCACTTAGCTCTTTGCCTTGTGCTCAATACCTTACACGACATGCCTGGTCCTCACCAGCTCCCTCCGGCACCTCCGCCACCAAAACTTCCTCCCCCGAAACCGCCGAAGCCGCCACCTCCCCTGCTAAAGCCGCCTCCTCCTGAAAATCCACCCCAGCTTCCTCTGTGAGAGTTGCTTCCTGAATTCATCATCGTAAGCAACAGCCAAAGTGGTAAACCTTTTTTGCTTATATGACGCTGATTCGATCCACCATTGCTTCGGATGAACATTATCATTATTATCAATACTATAATGAAAATCAGCGGAGACAGATTACCAAGTTTATCTCCATTTCTTTTCCCATACTGATCAGGAGGAAATTCGCCGCTAGCCAGAGACATAAGTGTACTGGTAGCTCTGTCAAGCCCCTGGTAGTAAGCACCTGCCCTGAATGCTGGCAATATCTCATTATCAATAATCTGGGCGCATACAATATCAGGGATCACGCCCTCAAGCCCGTAGCCGGGAGCTATGAAAACCTCACCTCTGGATGTCTCAGATGTTTTTGGCTTGACCAATATTAGGATACCATTATTAAGCCCCTTTTGACCAATACCCCATTTCTCTGCCAGGCGCTGAGAATAATCAGCCCTGTCATAACCATGAAGATCATTAACCGTTACAATAGCAATCTGTGTTGATGATGAGTCATTATAAGCTACAAGTTTCTGTTCAAGTGCATCAGCTTCCTGTTTTGAAAGCATGCCGGCAAAATCATTAACAAGCCGTGGAGGATAAGGTTTTTCAGGAAACTCCTGGGCATGGCTTTTTAATGCACAAAATAACACCAGGAGTAATATTTGAATTTTATTCTGACCTGTTAGTATTTTCTTCATAACTGCAAGGGTTGCTCTGGTTCATCAAAAGAAATCTCATCAGGAAGCTCATTAACATCATCCTTTTTATGAGGGAAATGCTCCTTAAGCTGATATCCTGCCATTAATATTCCTTCTACAAGCCCCTCTGTAAAATTTCCGCTTTTAAAATGATGACTGATTACTTCTTTTACTGAATCCCAGAAATTATCAGGTACTCTGGAATTGATACCTCCGTCGCCTATTATTGCAAATTCCCTGTTCTTTACTGCTATATAAAAAAGAACTCCATTATGATCTTCTGTGGCATGCATACCTATTCTCCTGAATATATATGAAGCTCTGTCAAGGATATTGCCTTTAAAACTGGTCTCAATATGTACGCGGATTTCTCCTGAAGTATGATCCTCAGCTTTCTTAATAGCATCTTTGATCCTGTTCTGCTGTTCTTTGGTGAAGAAAGTGGAAGCTTTAATTTCCATAACCGTCCTTAGTTAAAACTGAACCTGGGGAGTTTTCTCAGCCCCTTCCATAGCTTCAAAATAAGGTTTGGCACTGAATCCAAATATGCCGGCTATAAAATTATTCGGGAACCTCTTTATATAAACATTGAATGATTGGGCAACCTCATTGAATTTTCTTCTTTCGACTGAAATGCGATTTTCTGTTCCTTCAAGTTCCACCTGAAGATCTCTGAAATTCTGCGTTGCTTTAAGTTCCGGATATTTCTCAACAACAACCATCAACCTCGAAAGGGCAGAACTCAGCTCACCCTGAGCCGCCTGGAACTGTTGCATATTTTCTGCAGTCATCTTTGTCGGATCAATTGATACCTGAGTTGCCTTTGCCCTGGCCTCAATGACCCTTGTAAGAGTCTCCTGCTCAAAGTTTGCAGCTCCCTTGACAGTATTGACAAAGTTGGGAATCAGGTCCGCTCTTCGCTGGTATTGTGTTTCAACATTACCCCATTGGCTTGTCACACCCTCCTGTAAAGTTACCATCTGGTTATAAACCCTGGTGCCCCAGGAAACTAATCCCAGAATAATAAGTGCAAGAAAAACTCCTACGATTATCCATATCAAACAACCTTTTTTCATTTTTGTAAGTTTTTTAGAATTTTATCAAAGGTAATTATTATTGATAAATGAGATAATAACAGTGTTTCAGATTTTTAAAACGGGTGAGCAAACTGTCAGAATTTAAAATTCATGATTTTATAAATAATCGGCAGATATTAAAATGAAATATTCATTAACAGATAATAATCCAACTGCAAAATATTTATTTTTGATTTTTATTTTAAGCTAATGAGGTCAATTGCAATTGTAGCCGGAGGCGACTCCTCTGAATATGAAATATCTGTAAAGAGTGCGCAAGAAGTATGGAAAATATTGTCCCGGGCATATGCGGCTTACATTATTATGATCAGGGGGTTTAACTGGTACTGGGAAGATCCCAAAGGAAGGTATCACAGCATTGATAAGAATGATTTTACTCTCAAGCTTGAAGACAGCAAAGTAAGATTTGACGCTGTATTTATTGCAATTCACGGGTCACCGGGTGAGAACGGACTTTTACAAGGTTATTTTGACATGTTGCAAATCCCATATACCAGCTGCAGCGCATTTTGTTCTGCCCTTACTTTCAACAAGCAGGCCTGTAAGCTTTATCTTAAAGAGTACGATATACCAATGGCGAAAGCAGTACTCATAAGAAAAACCGACGAACCTGATTTCGGGGAGATCCTGAAATACACCGGACTACCTTGTTTCGTTAAGCCAAATGACAGCGGTTCCAGTTTCGGAGTAACCAAAGTAAAATCGGCGGAAGAGCTTTCATCAGCAATGCAGAAAGCTTTCGGGGAAAGCAATGAGGTTATGATAGAAGCATTTATGAATGGAAGAGAAGTAGCATGCGGAGTGGTAAAAACTTTAGGAAGGTCAATCATTCTTCCTGTAACGGAAATAATAAGCAAAAATGAATTTTTTGACTTCGAAGCTAAATATACTGCCGGTATGTCGGAAGAAATAACTCCTGCAAACCTTTCTGAAGAAATGACCAGCAATATTCAAAACCTTAGCTCCAGAATATATGATCTGCTCGGCTGTAAGGGAATTGTCAGGGTCGATTTTATAATTATAGGAGATAAACCGTATTTTCTTGAAATCAATACTGTTCCCGGTATGACGGGAGAGAGCCTAATCCCCAAACAAGCTGAAGCAGCAGGAATAAACTTATTTGATATTTACTCAATGGTAATCGAAGACCTTTTCAAATGATGGTATGAAGGTTTGATGGCGTGATTGTGTGTTGGGGTGGCTCCGATTTTTGAGTCCATACCTTTATACCTCCATACCTTCACACACCCCAAAACTATTGCTCCTTTATTTTCCCATTGCCTTCTTAAGTGCGCTGGTTGTAGTAAAGTATTTTGTTATCATCCCTGGAACTTCCCAATAAGGAAGACTTCCTTCCTGAAGGTAAAGCAGGAATTTTGATGCTACCTGACCAAAATGCTCTTCATGTGAAACCCTGTATTTTACAGGAATGTTAATTTTTATGGAAGCGTTGGGTAAGGTTTCATAACCAAGGCTATCATAAGGCAGCGACCCAAGAGCATCCTTCAATCTGGCAGTAAACTCATCTATCCCAGTCCCCTTGATATTTTCAACATACAAAGTAGGTACGAAGTTTTCCTCTTTTCCCTGCCTTATCACCAGGTCGCATAGGGAACCTTTCATAACTGAGTAATGAGTATCCCCTCCACCAGGTGGCGCCATATATCGCCATTCAACTGATACTTTTGCCCATATACCTTTTATCTGGTAAACCATCTCACCATTGGAAAAGACATTAAGCCTGCCGTTTTTGATATCCTTTTGAAGGAATCCCGGAAAATCATCCAGACCCGTAACACTTTTAAACTCATCTTTCGATATAATAGTCGGCCATCTTTTTGCTGTCACCATATTGATGTCCTTGGGATTAAGCACCTGATCAGGGAAGCATTCCCACTGGATAAGGTCAACAAGATGGGTGGTAACATCAACAATCCCGTCACCCTGTTGCTCAACATCAAAAAACCAGGCAGGACGGATCAGCGGAGTTCCGGATACAAGTTTTGAAAAATGATGTACGCTTATTTTCGATACAGCAGGTTCCTTCATAGAACCTGATGTCATCTTTCCAAACAGACCTTCATTCTGAGAGAGAACTTTTTGAAGTATTGTGGTGATTTCAAATCTTTCAGTCATAATGTCATATAACAGAACCCCTTTTTGCTCTGCAGCCTGAAATGCCTGTTCAAGTTTTGGAAAATCTTCCGGAAATATGATCATCGGCTTGTCGGCCAGAACATTCATACCGGCATCAATAGATCTTGCGATATATTCAGCTTTCTTCTTGTTGTTTCCCGATAAAACGACCACATTACCTGCTTTTTCAGAAATCATTTTTTCAAAGAAGTCATCTCCCTTATAAACAATCTCATTCCATGCGGTCGGATTGGAAGGTCTTTTATTGTAAGATTCTATTCTTGCCAGATGTTGCTGAACATCAGGCCCTTCCGGAGCATAAACATGAACGTCAGGAGAAACCTGAGGATACATCGATTTCTGGACAAGCGCTGCATGGAAATGCCCCGGATCAACAGTTATAAGCTGAACAGGGTATTTGCTTCCTGTTGAAACCTCCGATTTTTCTTTTTTCTGTCCTTTAGGGCTGCCAGTATTGCATGACGATATTATTAGCATGAGAGCCAGAATTATTGATAAATACTTGCACATTGTCAGGTAATTTAAAGTAATTAATACAATTTAAGTTTAAATGACTAAAGTTATTAAAAAAGTTTGGAGTGAGCTAAAGTATATTGAAGACAACATTGAACTATTATAACGGATGCATGCTATATCCGACAATTAGAATCATAATTAATTCAACCATTTCAGATACTATAATCATTTCCTTCAATCCTGATTTCAGGAGGGCTAGCAAAATCGTTCCATAATCTTTCAGCTGTATCAGGTCTTACCTTGCCATCATAAACAATTATCCTGTATTTGAGTCTGTAGACATTTCCTGGCTCTATTATCCATTCTTTATACCGTATCGGACAAAATTCAAAAAAGACATCTCCCTTTCCATTATTGGCATCAGGAGGCCAAACCCTCATAGGTTCGGGATGCTGGCGATTGGAGGGATGGGACATGATTATCAACCCTGAGTTGCTGCCTGAAGAAAATACTCCGTTTATATCTGCCCATTTGGCCCTTGAACCATCAGCATCAATCCTTGTCTTCCCTTCCGATGTCAGGATAGTACTGTTAGTATTTGTCCATTCTTCTGTAGCCCTGAACCCTATGCCGCCTCCATATCTATATGCCTCAAATATGATCGGACAGGTAACTGCAGATGTAAGAAATGATGTGAAATCAATAATATAGCACCTTATCCCTTCTACTGGTTCTGAATTCCAGGCTATTACATGCCAAACCTCATTAAGAACCAAATCATTTCCGCTTTTACCAAGGAAATCAAAATGTTGCTGTCTTACTGAAAAGCCTCCGTATACTGGTCCGCCGGACAATGAATTAATTCCTTCAAACCTGACTGTTCCCTGATTCTCATAAAGGTTCCAAAAATCTGTAATATGTCCGTTAATGCTCACTTTTGTCCATGGATTCCATATTCCCAGGTGATGATAATGGTCAGGAGGATTGATCCGGGTAAGAATATTTCCTGCGGGTGATAACAATGGATGGATAAATCCATTTCGTTTGTAAATTGTATCCACTCCCACAGGCGGATATTTTAATGCAGTCTGATAACGGAGAATTTCCGATTTACCCTTCTTCAGTACCAGAGCATCGGGTGAGATCTCTGTATAAACAACAGTCTTAGAATCTGAAGCAGATTTACTTTTGAACAGGAAAAACTCTCTTTTTTCACCTGGTTCTGTTATACCGTCAAGAATAAACCATAATCTGTTAATGTATCCTGATTCTGTCTGAAGATGTTTTTCAATCAACCCTTTTTTAGTATTCTCAAAAAGCCTGAAAAAGAGCGTATCACTCCTGATTAAATTTTCAACTTCCAGGCTTACCGGAGTATCTATCCTCCTGAATTTCCCCGCATACACAGAAAAATGCAAAACAGGATCCTCCTGTGGCAGAGATTTGTTGCAGGTGATAATTGCCAATGCTGCAATAAGAAAAAATAGTATTTGATGATTGACTCTACACATAACTTCTTGCGGCTTCAATGAAAGCATTAATGTTATCATCATTTACGTCAGGTGGCATACCTCCTCCTGCTGACAAGATAATCCGGTCATGGTCAGAAATTTCATTTATGGTTTTTCGGACTGATTCAGCAACCTCTTCTGGTGAACCTGCAGCCAATACATCCCTTGGGGGAATATTTCCTACAAGTACCACATCACTGCCTGCAAGATCCCTGATCTCAGCCATTGTATGTCTAAATGAGAAATTGAACATATTCACTCCCATATCTTTAAGTTTTTTGGCAGTGATAAGGCCGTCAGCATCATTATGGAGGAACCTGACTTTCAGACCGTTTGAATCAAAAATCTTTTTAAAGTAGGGGATTACAAATTCACAGAATTCAGCTTCCCCGACAAAACCTATAATATCATCGAGTATCATGACACCATCAATTGAAGGAAAACATTCTTTCTGGTAAGAAAGCCAGTCGCAGATGAAAGTAGTTATCCTTCCCAGCAACTTGTGGGTATTATCGCGATCAGTGGCAACAGCCATCATAAATTCAGTTGTTCCCATCAGAAAGCTCGCAATGTTAAATGGCCCCCGGGAAACTGCAAACCTGACCTGATGGTCAGCATTCTTTATAGCTTTTTCGCTGTTTTTAAGTCTGTTGATAACAAAGGGTAATAAGCCGTCTGTCCTGACATCAGGCTGAGGCAACCTTGTTGCATCAGAAATATCCGATATAATTCTTTCAGCATGCGGCAGGCTCTTTGATGAAAAGACCATCCTGGATCCAAAGGCAGAGGGTTCTGTGCACATTCCGTATTCGGCCCAGAAGGCCGGCATAAACCACACCTCAGGAAATCTCTGTACTGCTTCAAGATTTGATTTGAGCCACAACTCGTCGGATGAATAGTAATCAAGTGTTGAAATACCGTACCAACCTGGTAACCATGGACTGTCTATAATGAATCCAACAGGTCTGTAACCAGGATTTTTACCATCAAGTAAACCAAGGAGATCATTCCAAAAGGAGTTCCGCATCAGGAAGATAAATATCAGGTTTCAAAACACCTCTGTAATTATAAGCAAAATCATTATTGGTCTATTTGCAAGTCCGTTAGTTTCATTTTAAAATAAAATGAAGCCACAGCTGGTCACGGAACTAAAGGTACTATAATTTAAGAGATTCCATTCTGTAAGAGTCAATAGGATCACAGGTACAAACAAGGTTACGGTCGCCGTATCCGTCATCTACTCTACCTACTGATGGCCAGAATTTATTTTCAGCAATCCACTTAAGTGGGAAAGCTGCTTTTTGCCTGTCATATTGATGGTTCCACGTATCAGAGGTTACAACCCGGGCAGTATGCGGAGCATTGCGCAGAACATTATCATCCCTCCCTGCATTACCTTCCCTGATTTCCTGAATTTCACTCCAAATCGATTTCATGGCTTCAATAAACCTATCCAGTTCCTGAAGCGATTCCGACTCTGTAGGTTCAACCATCAAAGTCCCATGCACGGGAAAAGAGAGTGTAGGAGCATGAAAACCATAGTCCATCAGTCTCTTTGCTATATCAGATTCTGATATTCCTGCTTCACCCTTAAAACTACGGCAGTCAAGTATCATTTCGTGGGCTACAAACCCATTGGTACCTGTATATAGAATCTTATAACATTCTTTGAGTGATGATGCCAGGTAGTTTGCATTAAGAATTGCATAAACCGTTGCTTTGGTGAGTCCTTCTGATCCCAACATCATGATATAAGCATGTGAAATTGTAAGAATATGTGCGCTTCCGAAAGGAGCAGCAGCAACAGCAGTGGTCCCGTGACTTCCACCGGTTTTTACCACAGGATGGGATGGAAGAAATTCTGCAAGTTTTTCATTAACAAGGACAGGTCCCATTCCAGGACCTCCCCCTCCATGAGGTATTGCAAATGTCTTATGAAGGTTAAGATGACACAGATCAGCCCCGATTTTACCCGGACTTGTCAATCCGACCTGTGCATTCATATTTGCTCCGTCCATATATACAAGCCCGCCGTTTTCATGGATAATATCTGTCATTTTGACTACCTCAGCCTCAAATACACCGTGAGTTGACGGATAAGTGATCATAAATCCCGCAAGCCTGTCCCTGAATAGTTCAGCTTTGGTTTTAAGATCATCTGTGCTGATATTACCTTTTTCATCACACTCGACAACTATTACCTGCATTCCTGCCATAACTGCACTTGCAGGATTGGTTCCATGAGCTGAAGAAGGTATCAGTACAACATTTCTGCTACCTTCGCCTCTCCTCTTATGATATTCACGAATGATCATCAGGCCGGTATATTCACCTGCTGCCCCAGAGTTGGGTTGAAAGGTTATTGCATCGAACCCTGTAATCTCCTTTAGAGCCTCTCCAAGTTCATCCATTACCTGATAATATCCTTCTGCCTGGTCTGCAGGAACGAAGGGATGAATATTTGCAAACTCAGGCCAGCTCATAGCAAACATTGAACTGGCCGGATTGAGTTTCATGGTGCACGAACCAAGCGATATCATACTGTGTGTCAAAGAGAAATCTTTTCTCTCAAGCATCTTGATATATCTCATCATCTCAGTTTCGCTATGAAACCGGTTAAAAACAGATGCTTTGAGAAAAGCAGACTTTCTGATAAAAATATCATCAATATTGCTGCTGCATAATGAATCAACCTTTACCGGTTCTTTTCCTGCAGCTTTTGCAAAAATGGCCGTAATAAGGTTAATTTCTTCAATGGTGGTTATCTGATCAGTGCTCAGCATTACGATATTTTCTCCGGGATAAAAGAAATTTATCTTACTTTCGAGAGCCAGTTTACTGATTTGCAACCCGGTTATGGAAGATGGCAAAACAATCTTAAGAGTATCAAAAAACTGTGTATTAACCTGATCATATCCCAGATCTTTTAATATTCTGCTGATTGTACATGCAGACTGCTGGATATGCATTGCTATGTTCTTAAGCCCTTCTGGGCCATGATACTGTGCAAACATACCAGACATTGTTGCGAGCAGAGCCTGAGCCGTACAGATATTTGATGTGGCCCTTTCGCGTTTGATATGTTGCTCCCGTGTCTGCAAAGCCATTCGCAGTGCGTAGTTACCATGTACGTCGACTGAAACCCCGATTATACGGCCTGGCATACTTCTTTTAAGATCATCTCTCGTTGCAAAGAATCCGGCATGCGGGCCGCCGAAACTCATAGGAAGACCAAATCTCTGATTTGAACCAACAACTATATCGGCTCCCCATTCTCCCGGTGGAACCAGGATAGTAAGACTCATCAAGTCAGCTGCAACGCCAAGAAGCGCTCCTGCTGAATGTACCTTGTCAGCAAATTCAAGGTAGTTGTTGATCTGACCTGAAGCGGCAGGATACTGAACAAATGCCCCGAAATAACCATTATCAATCGTACAATTCCTGAAGTCGCCAGTAATAAGCTCAATACCAAGTGGCTCAGCTCGAGTTATGATTACATCAAGAGTCTGAAGAAAAATATCATTATCAACGAAAAACTTCCTTACTCCTGCTTTTACAGATTCCCTCGACCGGGAATTAAACATCATAATCATCGCTTCAGCGGCAGCAGTGGCTTCATCAAGAAGCGAAGCATTTGCGATCTGCATACCTGTCAGATCAATTATCATGGTCTGAAAGTTCAGCAGAGCTTCCAGCCTTCCCTGAGAGATCTCTGCCTGATAAGGCGTGTATGATGTGTACCATGAGGGATTTTCAAGCACATTTCTGATGATAACTGATAATGGAGCCACTCCATAATAACCTTGCCCGATAAACGATCTGAACAGCTTGTTTTTTGAGCCTGCTTTTCTTATGTGATTCAGATACTCATACTCACTCATTGCTTCCGGAAGTCTTAGGTTGTTTTTTAACCTGATACCATCGGGTACCGTCTTTTCTATCAACTCTTCAATCGAATCAATACCCATTTTTTTCAGCATGGAGGCTGTTTCATAATCACGCGGACCAATATGGCGATTAACAAATTTATCTGACAGCATAAAATGTATATTAGTTTTGCAATTGAAAAGCTTAATGTAAAATTCTGATTTTACTATTTCTTAATTCCATATTCCTGTATTTTGTCACCAGAGCTCTCTATCCCCGGGCTGAAGGCAGGTAATGGATTCAAAAAATACTTAAAAACAGGCTCGTTATTGGGATTCAGGATTTATCCGGCATTAATTAATGAATTCCAAAACAATACCGTCTGCGAAAATAGCAATAAGAAACTATTTTAAAAATCTGAAGCATCAACTGTTGATAAAATATGGATTTGTCTTCTTTTCAGCCCCTATTGAAGTGCTCTCGCCGTGTCCTGGATAAACAATTGTCTCCTCAGGCAGTGTGAATAATTTATTTTTAATCGAAGAAATCAGAGTTTTGAAATTACCTCCCTGCAAATCAGTTCTTCCAATGGATCCTGCGAACAATGCATCTCCTGTAAATACGACTTTTTCTTCCTGGCAATAAAATGCAACTCCACCAGAAGAATGACCAGGCACATGTAAAACTTTTATGCTGATATTGTCAAATGTAATTATCTGGCCATCAGAAATGAACTCGCCCGGATCAGGTGGCAGTTCCATAGTCAGTCCAAAAAGTTCGGCATGCTTAACGGAGTTTAACCTGTTATATTCGTCATCACTGTGGAAGAGAGGTCTTAGACCATACTCTCTAAAAATAAATATATTACCGAAAATATGGTCGAGATGACAATGAGTATTAAGTACTGAAACCGGTCTAATTGACCGCTCATCAAGGAATTTTTTGAGATTCGTGAATTCGAAAGTGTCATAACAACCACAGTCGATAATTGCACAATTGCTGCTCTCAGAAGCAATTATATAAGTATTTACCTCTATGGGATTATATACTAACCTGTAAATTTTCATTTGCACAAATTACTTTTTTACAACTCCTCTTAGCATTGGCACGAAAATGAAACAGCCATGAGAAGAATAATCAAATTTATTCTCTCCTGATCTTACAACCAGGGTCATTATTTGTGAATCACTGCTCCCCAGTGGGACAACCAGTCTTCCGCCTATTTTAAGCTGTGAAAGAAGCTTTTCAGGGACTTCAGGAGCGGCTGCAGTTATGACTATTCCGTCAAAAGGACCATATTGTGGTTTACCTTCATATCCGTCGCCGAAGAAAAAATCAACTGAATAACCTAGTTTTAAAACTATTGCCTGTGCTTTAAGGTAAAGTTCCCTAAATCGTTCAATTGTATATACTCTGGCTCCCATTTCGGCAAGAATCGCTGCCTGATAGCCTGACCCTGTGCCTATTTCAAGGATCTTATCCCTCTTTTTAACTTTCAGCAGTGAAGTCTGAACCGCAACAGTATAAGGTTGTGAAATTGTCTGACCTGATGAAATCGGAAAAGCTTTATCAATATATGCATGGTTAAGAAATGCAGGATCCATGAAATCATGCCGGGGAACAGTATTAATAGCCCGGAGAACCTCTTCATCAGTAATGCCTTTACGCCTGAGTTCTTCAACAAGTTTCTTCCTTTTTCCTTTAGCTTCAAATGAATCTGTCATCCAAAAATCAGGTGGTTTGTTTCCGTAAAGAAAATAAAAAAAATGATTTTATAAGGGATACTTTATAATCTGTTAAAAATTAACCTCAGAGTTTCCCGGGGCAGATATGCTAATGATGTTGAGTCAAATTCAGAATTTTTCCCCTGTTCTTTGTGGTGAGAAAAAATCAAGATAATTATAAATCGCCGATAGACATTAATTAAGAGGAAACCTGTAAATTGGCTTGTAGACTGAACCTGTCTGGTAAAGAATGCTCTCAAAAAGAATAACTTCTTTAACAATGACTGCCTGGAATTCAGTATCCTTGTACATTTCCAGAATCTTACTGAGGTTTTCAGTATTCTTGATACTTTTTACCCGACCCAGTGTAAGATGCGGCTTAAATGGTTTTTCATCAAAATCAAAATTTTCTGTTTTTAAACCATTATAAATTAAATCACTAAGCTTGTTAAGTTCTCCATTTGATCTGATTCCTGCCCATATAATTTTTGGATCTCTGAGATTCCGGAAGACCCCGGTTCCGACAAGAGTGAACTTAAAGTCTCCAAAGCCTGAACATTTGTCCTTGAGCAAAACAGTTAATGGACTGATCCTTTTCTCTTCAGTATCACCAAGAAAGGCAAGAGTTACATGAATATTTTGAATATCAACCCATTTTATTTTTTCATTGCCCAGCAGTGCTTTGATAGTAGCAACCATTCTTTGCAATTCACCTCCTGCCTCGACCTTTATAGCAATAAAAACTCTTTTCATCCCTGCCTTTTTAAGTTCTATAATCTTCCTGCTTCAATTTCCTGCAGAATTATCTCCATTACAGCATCCTCGCCATAAGGATCATATTCTGCCTTAAGGTTGGTCCCGAAAATTCTTGCGATACCCTGCCAGAAAGCTGCAGAAAGATTACCCCTGTAAAACCTTATCAGTTCGTAAGATGTGTTACGTGTCTCCCTGTCAATAAGTTTAATCAGCAGCTTCCCCTGGGTAATCGTCATGTTGCGGACATCATCCTCATACTCCCCGAAAACATCCTTTTCAACCTGTTTAAGATATTTTTTTCTCTCTTTTTCATCCTGAATATTCATGAGTTCATGATTCACCTGTTCCAATTTAGCTCTGACAACCAATCCATAAGGGTAGATCTTTTTAAGGTTGTAAATCATTCTTTCATACTTACGGAAAGGGAATTTCTTTGATGTTGACGGCCTGCCTATGATCACAACTTCCTTAATGTCTATTTCGGGCAGGCTGACTCCGTCTCTCTCTTTGGTATGAAGCAGGTAGAAGTTGCCAGGAAGTGTGTCAGCTTTGGTTAATGAAGTATCAGTCTGGGCTTTGGTAACTTCCAGAACAACGAATGAAAAAAGTATTAAGAATCCAAACCTCACACAATAATTGTTTGAGACAAAGTTATCAAATTACGGGCCATTTGATAAACAGGATTTCAGTTATAAAATTGTTACGAATTGTCAGGCGTTCCGGCAGATCTCGCAGATATGCACAGAACACTATACCAGGATGGGTGAGGGTGAAAAGGCAGCAAAGGAACTTAAAGATATTTTCAACCGTTATCTGAAGACCAGCCAGTATGAAGGTGAAATAAACGATGCTTATAAAAAGTCGGGCATAAATGGACTGTATGAATGGCTTATTGATCTGAATATCAACAGGCCGGTCGGTCTGGAAGGGATGAACGGGCATCCTTTCTATATAGCCTGGTGGTACGCCATCCTTGGAAGGAAAGAGGAAGCTGTCGGGTGGCTGCAAAAGGTAAATGAATCCCAATTTATCCCATATCATTATTTCGATCTGATAACCAACAATCCTGATTTTGATTTTCTTCGCAATGATCCTGGATTTATAAGGATACTGAAAGAGTTCGGACTTGTATCCTACAATGGAGGAGAATCTCACTAAAAATATTTAATCACTCCCTCACAACCACCCCTGTATTATCATACCAGAATGCAACCTGATGCATTTTTTTCATGTTTTTGAAATATAAGTTCAATATCTGAACAAAAATTTCAACTTTTTGAAACATAATTACTATGTACCACGGTCAATACTTTCCGAACTTGGATATCAATTTATTCATTGTTTAACGAAAACCTTTAAGCTATGAAAACATTAATAGTTCTTATGTTATTAGTTCTTTTCTCGGGATTAGCCATAAATAATCTTGTTAGTCAGAAGCCTGTGAAGGAAATTCATGAGGAGGTTGATTTAACGCTTCCGTTTGCCTGTACAAACCAGGACCTTGTCGGTAAGGTGACGTTTGAAGTTGCTTTTTTAAATAATAAAGTCCAACATAGGTTTTATGGACCATTGATCGGGCAATCGGATGGTCAGGAGTATTATATTGACGGTATTCAAAATATCTCTGAATCTAATTGGGATGATTGGGGCACAAAAGCCTTACCCTGGACATGACCGGGAAATTATCATATTTCATTAAACGGAAAGCTGGTTGGCATTATTTATTTTGCCTTCCATATGACTTTCCTGCCAAATGGAGAAGTGAGTGTTTCCCGGGGGGATGTATTTTTATACAGCTGCGTTGGAGAGGGAAGAATCAAATGAATGCCGGACACCGTTCATCTTATCTGTTGTCTTGCCGACCTGACTTTTTAAAAATATTTGGAGCCTTACCGTGTAAGCCGATGAAAGGGTAAGGCTGGTGCAAATAAGAGGTTTGGTTTTTTTGAAAAGGGAAGTACAGGCTTCACTTTTCAATATTATTTAACATCCCGCCTTCAGTCTTCCGTTTGTAAAAGACCCACCCCTTGCACCTTCTCTACTATTTGTGCACATTTTTGGTCGTTAAAGAGAATAACACTGTTCATTTATCAGGAGCCCTGGTTTCTTTCTGTAGCTATGTTTCAAAGCGATCCGGTCCTTGAACGAGTTTTTCAATTTAAAGCCGGAGGCTTTTAAGTCAAATATCCACGGTTACATCCGTGGCAGGATGCTGATTTTTATTATCAACCCCGGAGTGGGTTGAAGAAGTATTGCCTGAAGATGATTTTTCTTCAACACCTACGGCGTTGCAGAATCCTGTAAGCGCTTTACAATGGATGTGACCATGGACACTAGACTTTGATGCCTCAGGCATCTGTCAATTTTCAATTCATATTCTATTCCCGATATTTCTTCTATTTAAAAATTACAACCTCATTAAAATTGTTCCTACCAAAAATGTGTATAATGTGTAGAAAGGGAGCTTGTTTGATTGCCTGACCTCAGACTCTGTTCCGGCAGTTCCATATACTGCGATTATCTGCGGGTCCAGCGGGAAACCAGGAAAAAGTTCCCGTAGATTACGCGGATTGTCGCAGATGTTTAGTTATTTAAAATTTTTGATTTCTGTTCAGCAAAGGCTTAACTTTGATATCAAGTCAGCAAAATGTTCTTTGGATTGACTAAATTTCTGTCAGCTATAGCAAGCATTATTCCCGGGTACGAGTATGATATATTCATCAGTTACCGCCAGAAAGACAACAAATATGATGGCTGGGTGACAGAATTCATCGACCATCTCAAAAGAGAGTTAGAGGCTACTTTCAAGGAAGACATCTCAATTTATTTTGATGAGAATCCTCACGACGGCCTCCTTGAGATCCATAATGTAAACAAAAGCCTCGAGAACAAGCTTAAGTCAGTCATATTCATGCCTGTAATATCGCAGACATACTGCGATCCCAAAAGCTTTGCATGGCAGAACGAATTCGTTGCATTCAACAAAATGGCTTCAGCTGAAACAATAGGCAGGGACATCAAACTACAGTCAGGGAATGTGTGCAGCAGGATCATCCCGATAAAGATCCATGATCTCGACGCCTCCGACACCGAACTCATTGAGAACGAACTTGGCTGCAGGCTACGGTCAATCGATTTTATATACTCAAGCGCAGGCGTCAACAGACCCCTTAAGCCGGAAGACAATCCCGACAGGAATCTTAATAAGACATACTACCGCGATCAGATAAACAAAGTCGCAAATGCCGTAAAAGAAATTATCTACGGCCTTCATCCCGAACAGCAGAAAAGGATTACAAAGACTTATAAGACAAGAGATAAAAAGGAAATTTATGACAGTCAACCAGGAATTGATTCAAAGAAAAGGGCAGGGATCAGAAAAATCCCAACAACATATATTTTGTGGACATCTTTGGGGATAATGGCATTGCTTGCACTGGTAATCTTTGTTCCAAAGCTTATTAACAAGGCCACATCAGAGATTTCCGGATCAGATCTTATGAAAAAAGCAATAGCAGTATTGCCTGTTTCAAATTTTACCGGAAATCCAGAGCTTGATTACATTGCTTCCGGCATCCAGAGGACATTATGCAATCAACTGAGGCAACTGAGCAATCTAATTGTCAGGCCCGACCTGTCAACCATGCAGTTCAGGGATACAAAAGAACCTCCCCAGCAGATTGCAAAAAAGCTGAGCGTTAATAACATAATTCAATCATCAATTATCGGATCGGAAGAAAACCTGCAGATAGAGGTAAGCCTAATAGAAGCGTTCCCATCAGAAAAAGTGATCTGGAGCTCAACCTTCAACCAGAACTGGAAAAATATTACCTCCACATATAATGAAATTATCCGTCGGATAATGGATGGCATCCAGATCAATATCCTTCCTGAGGATCAGAAAAAAATTACCGGACGGAAAAGCCATAATCCTGAAATACTTAAGGCCTATGAAAGGGGGCTTTATTATATGAACAAACGCACCTCAGAGGATTTCGAAAAAGGCCTGAAATGCTTTAACGAGGCAATAGAGACTGATCCTGTCGATCCGTTGCCATACCTTGGGCTGGCCATTGGCTACAGCACAGCTGGACATACATCACCAGTAGCCCAGGATGCTTCAAATCTTGCCAAAGGATATGCCCTCAAGGCTCTTTCGCTCGACTCAACACTTGCAGAGGCCCATACCGTACTTGCAATGCGATATCTTTATACTGAGTGGGATTTCCCGGCCACCAAGCACTCGCTCAAATGTGCAATGGAATTAAATCCTAATATCCCCTCAGTACACTATACATACGGCTGGTACCTTGCTCTCGAGAATAAGATCGATGAGGCAGTTGTCGCTATGAAGAAGGCTCTTGAAATTGATCCTACCGACCAGGTTGCCCAGGGATATCTCTCATGGCTGTACCTCTATTTCGGTATGCCTGAGGACGCAGTAAGGGAAGGACAGAAGTTGCTTCAGCTCCAATCCGACAGCACTCTTGCTTATTACCTTATAGGTTCAGCATATACTGAAATGGGTATGTATTATGAGGGAATTGAGGCATGCAAAAAGAGCCTTACTATAAGCCCCGGATATGAAAGCGGTCTGGGTATTGCCTATGCACGTGCCGGAAAGAAAGAGAAAGCCCTTGAAGTCGTGGCAGAAATGGAAAAAAACAGGGATTACTGGTGGTACGCATGGGGACTGTCAGAAGTATATGCCACACTGGGGGAAAAACAAAAAGCTATAGACTGCCTGGAGATTGCCTATAAAAAACATGGTGATTTCATACCCTGGATGAAGGCGAACTTATATTTCAAGCCCTTGCTTAATGAACCCAGGTTTATTGAGATTGTAAACAGGCTGAAGCTTCCTGCCTGAAGGATATCAGTTGCAGGTTGCTGATTACTGGATGCATCGTGCCCGGCTAAATTTAACAAGCATCTGATAACCAGCAACAATAAACCAGGAACAAGAAGTACCCAACTTTCTCCCTTTATTTATTTATTTTCTCTTTGCAATACCTGCCCAAAAAGCTAATTTTGGGGAAAGCATATTTTATGGCATTGAAAATCGAAGATCTTGAAGATCAGTCAAAATACAGGCAGATACTTAAAATACCCTACGACGAGCTTATTTCATTTGTACTTGAATACATCCGGAGAAAATCAGGGATGATGGTTTTCTTCTGGTCCGTTTGCATCCTCTTCATGGGAATAGCTTTTATCGTAAGGATAAACCTTAGCGGCTATTTCCCATTTAGAAATATATTCTTCCATACATTGCTCGGACTGATTGTTTTCCCGATTTTATATATCCCTATCCACGAACTTTTACATATTATTCCTTATTATCTGACCGGAGCCAGAAAAATAAGGATAGGAATGGACCTGAAACAGTATATGTTTTATGTTACTGCACACAGGCATGTGACTACAAAACAGCAGCTGCGGCTTGTGGCATGGGTGCCTTTCCTTTTAACAAGTATTGTTCTTCTATACTTTGTATTTACAATACCCGGATTATGGAAATGGAGCCTTTCATTATTCCTGTTTGTACATACAACAATGTGCGCCGGCGACTTTGCTATGCTTAACTATTGCTGGATCAACAGGAAGAAAAAACTCTTCACATGGGACGATGCAGATGAAAAAATGGCTTATTTTTATGAGGAAATTTAATGAGATGATGAAAAAATAATTAACCATTGATAAATACTGATTTGCTCAGAGTAAAAACACAGTATAAATAAATTATAACACTCCATGGAACTCCTTGCAAACTCTGTAATACTCTTTGGTTATAATATTATATAGGAGACAAGAATAAAAACCAAATATATGTTTATCAATGAAAAAACTCATATTATTACTATCACTGATAACTGCCATCTGCATTGCAGGTTACGGGCAGAGAAAAATTGTCAACATTCCCGATATTCCGGGATATGTAACCCTTAAATGTGATTTTCATCTTCATACAGTCTTTTCCGATGGTTCTGTCTGGCCCTTAAACAGGGTGGAAGAGGCTTACAGGGACGGACTGGATGCAATCTCAATAACAGATCATATTGAATATCTTCCTCACAAGGATTATATTCCCACTGATCATAATGCTGCCTGGAAAATAGCACAGGGCGCTGCTTCTGAATCGAATCTGATCCTCGTCCATGGGGCTGAGATTACCCGTTCAATGCCTCCCGGCCACCTTAATGCCCTTTTTATCACCGATGCTGCATCCCTTGAAAAAGATTCAGTTTCTGATGCAGTGGCAGAAGCAGTAAAACAGGGTGCCTTCATTCAGTGGAATCATCCCGGATGGAAAGCACAGGAGCCAGACGGAATTCCGAAATTGTACCCGATTCATAAGCAGTACATTGAAAAAAAATGGATTCATGGAATTGAGTTCTTCAACGACAGTGAATATTATCCCAATGTCCTTACATTCTGCAAAGAGAATAACCTTGCAGTGATGGCAAACAGCGACAAACACGGCAATATCAGTGAAGATTATCATAAACCTGAATATCCAAACAGGCCGATGACCCTCGTTTTTGCCAAAGCAAGGACCGAAGCGGCTCTCAAAGAAGCGCTTTTCGCTGGAAGAACTCTTGCTTATTTCGGTAATATGATAGGTGGCAGGGAAGAATTTGCAAAACCATTTTTTTACGCCTGCATTTCTGTCTCAAAACCATTCTTTCAGAATGAAAAAAACATCTATTTTGAGATTACAAATAAATCAGATCTGCCATTCTACCTTATAAACGGGCCGGCAAATGCTCCTCAGTCAATTACGATTGCAGCAAATTCAATCACCAGGGTTGTTGTAAGCAGGAAGTTTTCCGGACACCTGATTTATGATGTAAAAAATGTCATGACCGGTGAAAACAGTGTATTGCAGGCAGAACTGATTTACAAATAAAATCAGATACTTTCAAGATAAGCATTTAATCCTTTGTCATTCAGGATTGAAAGGGCTTCGTCCCAGCTTATGTATTTTCTGTATTTAAGACTTTCTATAATTCTGATTATTGTAAGCGCAACCTCTGCGGTCTGCTCCGGATTTTTAATAACTATATATTCAACAGCATCGAATAAAACAGCATTAACTTCATTAAAAGTGACATGCTCCTGGTCGCCGTATTTCTCTTTCCATTTTTTCGCCGATAAGGTATCATTTACATGACTCATTATAAGAAAAGTAGCTCTTCCTACCAGCTTGAGATTGCTTGGATTTACATTGGTCATTGTGTTTCCTGTAACTCTTCCAAGTTTGGCCATCATTGCAGTTGAATGCGCATTCAGTAACATTTTCAGAGCAATTTGCCTCCTGAGGCCGATCGGGTCAGGAATTGGAGGAAGCATTATCCTTACCTCAACATCCGCTTTAAAGTTATCCAGAGCCGGAATCTTACTTTTGTCCGTTACTGAGATCACAGCAATTCTTCCTCCTTTTGCTTTCACCAGACTTCCAAATCTGCCGAACGAAGCATCAGGATTATTTGTTTCATCTCTTTCATTGTCAACGCATACAATGACACCTAAATCTCCTGGACCCGGACCACTGCGTTTTATGTTTTCATCGGAAAAGGAGAGGTCATATAATTTTTGCTGGTCGTTGCCGGCTTTCAGAAGGCTTTTGAGTGCTACTTCCTTAAGATAAGGATCATCTATTTCATTCAAAAACGCCTGCCTGTATAAATTATCCTCAAGTCCGCGAAAAGGCCTTCCCAGAAAAACTTTCCATGCATCATCTATATCTTTGGCGTCAGTCCAGACCTGTATCCAAGATTTTCTGACCGGTTCATCTACAGTGTCGAGAGGAAATAGTTTAAAAGTCGGGCTGCGTTCCGTACTGTCAATAAAGACAGTAACAAGAGCTTCACGCGCAAAATATGTTGAAAAATGCTTACTTGAATATGTTTCTGCCTCAAGATCAGTAAGCCTGGCAAGATCATTTACCGCTCTGTCAACAGAGGCCTTCACTTCTCCGAACGTGTGAAGCCTGGACGACAAATTGCTTTTATCGGTAAACCCCAGCTCAGAAAGTTCATTTTCGTTAAGATAATCTCTCAATAATCTGTAAAGAGCTTCCTCAAGTACAGTCCCCAAAATAAAAGTCTCACTAGTAGTAGCCTGCAACCTGGTTGAGCCTGTTATCCCCTGAGGTCCGGTAGTAAAATTTAGTTTGGTAATACCCTGATTTTCAATCACACTCCTGCTTCTGTCGAAGGGAAGAAGGCGATCATCGGGGTTATTATAGACAAAGTAAAGGTTATCTTTAGATTCATTACCATCTTTACCTATTTCAGGTTCATATTGGCGCCATGCTGTAAGAATAGTACCTATTACCGAAGAGGTCTCCCCCCCTTCCGTTACACAAATTACCACATCCCCCTTTTCAATCCCTCTGTCGTTGAGCTGGAGTCTTCCTATAAGCTGCAGGTCCTCAAAACCTTCGAGCGAACTTATAAGAGCTCTGTCGGCTCCTGTCATTTCTCCTATCAACCGATTTTCAATATCAGAAGGCAAATTATCCCTTAACTTTTTCCAAATCTCTGTGCCCTTAACGCTTTTCCAGAAGGGTCTCCAGAAAGTGCTTTCCATCTGCTTTGCAAGACGTCCGGTAGCGCCGCAACCATAGAAGTATATCTTTTTCCCGTTGGCGATAGCCCTTTGTATGGCGTTGACAGCATTCTCAAGGGACTGCAGATCTTTACACAGACTTTCAATTCTTGAAGTGATGTCATCATCTACGGAAAGGAGCATTCTTAAACCTTTTTCTGTGTCCTTGGCAATTGTCGAACTCAGGGTCAATGTTTTAGGATGCCTTTGTTCCGTCAGCAGTGTAAACAGGTGAAACTGCTGCTTGTTCTTAACATAATCTACCGACTGTTCTGATGGTTTAATCTGCAGATATTCAAGTATTTTACTCATTTATTTTATGTTTAAAATCATTAGTGTCCGACTAAAATAATAAAAAGAGGGGTACTCCCCAAAGGTTTCCC
>CAZEUL010000015.1:67810-116548 GCA_964514725.1 uncultured Rikenellaceae bacterium | reverse complement strand
AAAGAACTGAATTTTATACAGTTAAGAATCAGTAATTTTTAAGTGGACACTAATGGCAGCTTATATTGAAAAATGCAGTTGTTGCACTTTCTGTTCAGATGTTTTTACAGCTCAATAATTTTTATTTCAGAAGTCAGTTCAATCGCTTTTTTGTAAACAGCGCTTACTCCGCAATATTTTTCAGATGAAAGATCAATTGCTTTTTGAAGTTTTTCAACCGGCAGATTCCTGCCTGTGAATTCGTATGTAATATGCATTCGAAAAAAGTGCTTTGGATATTCTTCTGTCAGATCTCCTTCAACAATGACATTCAATCCATCAAAGTCCACGCGCATCTTTTTCAAAATAGACACTACATCCATACCTGTACAGCCCCCGAGGGCTGTAAGCATTAGAAGTTTTGGCCTTGGACCGCGGTCTTCTCCTCCGACTGATGAATCAGCATCAATTATCAGTTTATGACCATTTATTTCAGATTCGAAGGCCATATTTTCAAGCCACCTTGTGGAAACAGTCTCTTTTTTTGACATACTGAACTGAAATATTATTTACCAAATTCTTGTTGCAATAATAGAACAAATAAATAAAAAAGAAACGAATTAAACCTGTCAAAAAAAATATAATAATTGACATATATCAATCTTTATATTGATATAAATTAACTTTAAACCTTTTATCAATATTCAATTTACTAACCACTGATGAAACCCATCATTGAAGCCGGAATGATTTTTATTAAACAGATTGGTGATATTTAATAATTTAGTAATATTTGTTTCATAAATAAGCTACAACAGTTTGTGACAGCTAAAACCACATTGATTCTTGGCCTTGGGAATGAAATCCTTTCAGACGACAGGATTGGGATTTTGCTTGTGAAAGATCTGTCCCGGATAATAAGAGATCCGGACATTCATTTTGCAACAGCCTGTACAGGGGGACTTGAAATAATGGAATTGATAAAAGATTATGAAGTTGTTATTATTATAGATTCAATCCATACTTCAGAAGGGGTTCCGGGGGATATTTATCGTTTTAAACCATCAGATTTCAGAGAAACCTCGAACCTCTCAAGTCTTCATGATGTTAATTTTCTTACGGCGCTTAGCCTTGGAAAAACTCTTGAAATGAAACTTCCTGGAGATGTCAATATTATTGCAATTGAAATACTTGAAGACATGAAATTCGGTGAAAAGCTCACCCCATTACTGGAAAAAAAATACCATAAAATTCTGGAAGAAGTGGCTGACTGTGTCAAAAATATTATCAATAACTAAAATTGATACTCTTATTTTAATTTGAGATTCAATAAGGTCAGTGAGCAAAACATCAATTTAAAGGATAACATATCACAAAACAGGATTTCATTTCCCACTGATTATCAAAATTATAGTCAGCCGGTTTTGATGTTATTTCAATATTTATTAATTTTCATTTTATACAGATTAAGTTCTAATAGTTTTTGTTTGGATTTTTAAACATGCGTAAGGGAGGTAATAAATCATGAAAGAAAAACCTAAAATACTGATAATTGAAGATGACGTCGATCTTGTAGCAGCTATGAGAAGGATTCTGGAAAGCAAAGGGTATGATGCAATTGTTGCCTATGATCCTGATGAAGGTAATGAAAAGCTGACAAAGGAGAATCCTGACTTAATAATTCTGGATGTAATGTTTGGGAGCAAAGGGGAATCAAAAGGATTTAATTTTGCACAGAATCTCCGGCTTAATAAGAATTTTTCAGGCATACCAATATTGATGCTCACTGCAATCAATACAGAAAAGCCTGTTTTTAAATTCTCTCCAGAAACCGATGGTGAATATCTTCCTGTAGACTCATTCCTTGATAAACCTGTCCACTCTGAAGAGCTTCTCAAAAGAGTAGGAGAACTTCTTGTCCAGAAGACAAGCAAATGGAAAAACTGGCCTGAACAGGAAAATTAAAATCTTAAAGACTCCAGTATTTATTTTTCATTTAATGTGAAAAATATCACAATAAGTGACTTAAATAAGTATTCTAATTACTATAATAGTTCTTTGCTATACCTAACTACAAGAATCTAACCTGATTCATGCCGAATTATAAATTTTGAATAAAAAACACTCCAGAAAACATTTTGTTACATTGTTATCAACAAAAATATACTGCCTAAATATATTATATTCAATATTATAAATGAATTTCTTTTGCAGGCCGATAGACTTTCAATTTCATAAGTAAATAATTAACAACAGGTTTTAAAGGATTTGATTTATTAATAGTTGAAGTATCAGTAATGTGAAAAAATTCACAATACAGCATTAAATTATATGTATGGCTAGATTAATATCAATTTTTTTTTATATTTATTATTTATCTGCCTTTCAAATGAATTTTAATTGGTTGTGAAATGGAATATAAGCCCCAAATTGTAGCCTTTCTATGCAACTGGTGCTCATACACCGGTGCAGACCTGGCTGGTACATCACGGATGGAGTATAAAGCCAATGTCAGGAGTATTAGACTTATGTGTTCTGGCAGGATTGAGCCGACACTTGTCCTCAAAGCATTTAATAAAGGTGCTGACGGAGTTCTTCTTTGTGGATGTCACCCCGGTGATTGTCACTATCAGGAAGGAAATTATCGCTGTTTACGCAGATTCCTCTTGCTTCAGAAGTATATAAAACAATTAGGTATAGAACCTGAACGGCTAAAACTGGAATGGATAAGTGCCAGTGAAGGAAAGCAATTTGCAGACCTTGTAAACAGTTTTACGGAGACAATTACGGAACTCGGGCCCAGTAGAGTAAAGGAAACGGTTACATTTTTAAAATAGATTAAAAGCAGACGGTTATATGGAAAGACAGAAGCCTAAATTAAACCTTGCCGTATACTGGGCAGCAGCCTGTGGCGGCTGTTGTGTGTCAGTTCTTGATGTTCACGAAAAGCTGTTTGATGTTACTGCTGCGGCGGATCTCGTATTCTGGCCCATAGCTCTTGACACAAAATATGCGGATGTTGAAATGATGCCTGACAAGCACATTGATCTTACCCTTTTTAACGGTGCAATCCGTAACAGCGAAAACGAGCATATGGCAAAACTTCTGCGGGCAAAAAGCAAACTTCTTGTGGCTTATGGAAGTTGTGCACACATGGGAGGCATCCCAGGGCTGGCAAATTTCTCAACAAAAGAAGATCTCTTTAGGAGAATATTCGAAGAAAGTGAATCAACTTTCAATCCTGATAAATTAAAGCCGCTACCTGAATATAATGTTAATGAAGGAGTTCTTGAAATTCCTGAGTTTTTTAGTGATGTAAGATCTTTGTCACAGGTTGTTGATGTAGATTATTTTATGCCTGGCTGTCCGCCTCAGACAGAAAGATTGGTAGAGGTTTTTATGGCAATTGTTACTGGTTCGGAGCTGCCGCCGAGTGGATCAGTTGTTGGAGCTGGTATAAAAGCGCAATGTGACGAGTGTACGAGAAAGAAGACAGAAAACAAACGAATAAAGAAGTTTTACAGGCCATGGGAAATCACAGACGATGGCGAAACCTGTTTTCTTGAGCAGGGAGTAATTTGTATGGGACCTGCAACAAGAACTGGGTGCGGACATCGTTGCATAAAAGGAAATGCACCTTGCCGGGGTTGTTATGGCCCTCCTCCCGGTGCTGCGGATCCGGGAGCCAAAATGATTTCAGCAATTGCAAGTATTATTGATGAAAAGGAACCTGAAAATATCAGTAAGGTAATTGAGGATATTGCAGATCCGGCAGGATATTTTTACCGTTTCAGTCTCCCTGTCTCACTAATAAGAAGGAAAGTGTTATGAAAAGAATCACAATTGACCCGATTACCAGGCTTGAAGGCCATGGTAAAATAGAAATTTTCCTGAATGATAATGGTGAGGTAAGTAATGTATATTTTCAGGTGCCTGAACTCAGGGGATTTGAAAAATTCTGTGAAGGGCGCCCTGTTGAGGAGCTGCCTGCAATTACCGCCAAAATTTGTGGAGTTTGCCCTGGTTGTCATCATATGGCATCAGGCAAAGCTGTTGACGCAGTATTTGGAGTTGACCCACCGCCTACCGCAAAAAAACTGCGGGAGTTGTTTTATATGGCTCATTTTGTACATAGTCATACAGCTCATTTTTATGCGCTTGCTGCTCCGGATTTTGTTGTAGGACCTTATGCTCCTCCTGAAAAGCGCAATATTCTTGGTGTAATTGAAAAAGTGGGAAAGGAGATTGGAACCGAGGTGATAAAACAGCGACGAATTGCACAGGAGATCCAGGCGCTTCTTGGCGGGCATCAGACCTTTGTTGTAATGAATGTCCCTGGGGGCGTAAGAAAAGGATTGACTGAACAGGAGAGAGACGATATAATGGTCAAAGCCAATGGATTTGTCGGATTTGCAAAATTTACACTGAAGATTTTTGAGGATGTGGTCCTGAAAAATAAGGAATATATAGATATAATTTTAAATGGTCCTTATAGTCTCAAACTTCATTCAATGGGACTGGTTGACTCCCATAACAAAGTCAATTTTTATGATGGAAAGGTAAGGGTTGTAGACACTGAGGGCAAAGAACTGTTTAAATATTCACCACCGGAATACCTCGATTATGTGGCTGAACATGTTGAGCCATGGACCTATTTAAAATTTCCGTTTCTTAAAAAAATAGGATGGAAGGGATTTGTCGACGGACAGAATTCCGGGCTTTACCATGCAACTCCGCTTTCGAGGCTTAATGCTTCAGATGGAATGGCTACTCCACAAGCCCAAAAAGAATATGAGAAAATGTTTGACATCCTGGGAGGCAAACCTGTGCATGCAACTCTGGCCATGCACTGGGCAAGACTTATTGAACTGTTATATTCAGCTGAAAGATGTCTTGAGCTTGCCATGGATCCTGAAATAACCGGTAAAGATCTTAGGGCTACTCTCGGACCCATTCCTGGCGAAGGAGTTGGTATTGTTGAAGCCCAGAGGGGGACTCTTACACATCACTACAGGACAGATGAGAAAGGCATCGTTACCAGAGTAAATTTAATTGTAGGGACTACAAACAATCATGGTGCAATAAGCATGTCGATAAAGAAAGCGGCAGAGGGAATAATTAAAAAGGGAATTGAGGTAACCGATGGTGCTTTGAACATGATCGAAATGGCGTTCAGGGCTTATGATCCATGTTTTTCATGCGCCACACACAGCTTACCCGGCAGGATGCCGCTAATTCTGGAGGTGCATGATTCAAACGGAGAACTATTACAGAAAGTTGTCAGAGATTAATAAGAATTATGATTTTATTTTAAGAAAAAAAGCAAAATAAAGTAATATGCGTACGGGAATATTTTTCTGCCAGGCGCAGGATAACATGAATCTGAACATTGATTCTATCGCAAAATATTCTGCCAACCTTCCGGATGTCGAAACTGTTCAGATTTTAAGGCCAAGACCACTGCCAGGTATTGACTTTATTTGCGAGCAAATCAAATCAAACAATCTCGAGAGAATTGTTCTTGCCGGCGACATGCCCGGATATTTCAAACCTGTTTTTACAAAAGCAGTTGCCATAACCGGAGGGAATACAGACGAAATACGTCTTGCCTCTTTCCAGGAACATGGTGCCAAGGGTGAAAACGCTTTGGACAGGGCTAAAGCAATTGTAGCATGTGCCACTATGGGGATACCTTTCCCTCTTGCCGCCGTACCCGGTGGAAATCCCGTAAATCATGCGACACTGATTATCGGCGGAGGAATTGCCGGAATACAGGCAGCTCTTGAAATTGCCAATGCAGGTAAACAGGTTTATCTGGTTGAGCAGACAGGAACCATTGGAGGACATATGGCTATGTTTGATAAAACTTTTCCAACTTTGGATTGTGCCGCATGCATCCTTACCCCAAAAATGGTTTCAGTGGGTCAGCACGACATGATACGCTTGCTTACAAAATCAAATGTGGTGGCTGTAACAGGAAAACCCGGATCTTACAGGGTTAAAATAAAACAAAAAGCAAGATTCGTTGATGTCAAATCGTGCGTGGCTTGCAACATTTGTGCTGAAGTATGCCCGGTAAAGGTTAAAAGCGAATTTGATGCAGGAATCTCATTAAGAAAAGCAATTTATATTCCATTCCCCCAGGCAGTGCCAAATGCTTATCTGGTTGATGAGTCGAGCTGCACATATATCCT
Source organism: uncultured Rikenellaceae bacterium (assembly GCA_964514725.1). Lineage (GTDB taxonomy): Bacteria > Bacteroidota > Bacteroidia > Bacteroidales > VadinHA17 > LD21. The sequence continues at coordinate 110,375 of CAZEUL010000015.1, read as the reverse complement.
TTCGGAAGGACAAAAATGCGGTGTCTGCATGAAAAAATGCCCTAAGGAATGCATAAATCTGAATGAAACCGATAAGATAATTGATATTGAAGTCGGCAACATAATACTTGCGACTGGTTATGAATTTCTGGATGTAAGCAGAATTGAGCAGTATGGATACGGAGTTTATCCGAATGTTTTGACTTCCATCGAATTCGAGCGCTTAACAAATGCTTCAGGCACAACTGGCGGAAGGATTGTTACCAAAACAAAAGTAATAGATAAGAAAAGTAATAAGGAGCATTGGATCTTTTCTCCTGAAGGGTTGCCCCCTAAAAGTGTTGCACTTATTCATTGCGTAGGATCACGAAATAAGAAATACAACCCTTACTGTTCAAGAGTATGCTGTATGTATTCTCTGAAATTTGCACACCTGATAAAGGAAAAAATTCCTAATGTCACAGTATATGAATTTTATATTGATATGAGGGCTTTTGGTAAAGGCTATGAAGAATTTGCAGAAAGGATTAAACAGGAAGGCACATTTGTAGTAAGGGGTCATTCTGCATCAGTCGCAATGAAAAACGAACAGATGATTGTCAGGGGAGAGGATATTTTCAATGACAGATTGGTTGAGTTCAGTGTGGATATGGTGGTATTGGCAGTAGGTCTGGTTCCATCAAAAGGCACTGAAGAAATAAGCAGACTTCTTGGCGTACAGAGAGATTCCGACGGCTGGTTCTCAGAGCTTGATTATAATGGGAGTCCGACTGATACCGACAAAGGAGGTATTTATGTTGCCGGGATGTGTCAGGCTCCTAAAGATATACCTGATACCGTTGCACAGGCTTCAGCTGTTGCTGCAGGCGTACTACGCAGTCTTACAAGCGGTAAGGGGATTGGGCATATGAGCAGCCTGTCCCTGAGTGAAATTGAAAGCAGGGCAAAAAAAATTCATGCAATCTAACTTTTCAATTATGGCAATAAGAGTTAATCCGGCATTTATTGATGATCTCGACCGTTTTGGTGCTGAGGATGTACAACTGTGTTATCAGTGTGGTGATTGCTCAACGGTTTGTCCACACGCTGATGAAATGTATATTTTCCCAAGAAAGTCAATGAGGTTTCTGCAAATGGGACTGGAAAGGAAAATAGAAACAACCCTTGAACCATGGCTTTGTTATTATTGTGGTCAATGTTCGGTCCAGTGTCCCAGGGAAGCTGATCCTGGAGAGACTATGATGAGTCTGCGGAGATGGTTGATTTCCAGATATGATTTCACCGGCATAGCGCGTAAATTCTTCAAATCGCGGCTTACAGAGATCCTTACTATAATTACTGTAGCTTTACTGACCGGAGGATTTCTTTTGTTTTACGGATTCTCCGGCGGTAATATAACCATTTATGATGGTGAAGGCGCATTCCTTCCAAGTGGATTTATTCACAGATTCGACCTGACAATCGGGTTGGTTTTATTGATATTCCTCATAACTAACGCCATACATATGTGGTATCTGGTTATGATAAAAGGAACTAATTATTATGTGCCATGGTGGATCTATATAAAGCAGTTCTACCAGCTTCCTTTGCATTTCTTTACACAGAAACGATATTCAGAATGTGAAAAGAAACAGGAACATCCGGTTTTTATGCCCTGGCTGATACATCTCGGTCTAATGCTGGGCTATGTAACTATGCTGGTCCTTGTTATGGTTTTCATCGAGCAGTTGCAGGCTGGACCAGAGATACGCTGGTCAGTCCATATTTTCGGATATATGGCAACTATAGGGTTGGTAGCAGGTACAGTCTATTTTATCCGCAGCAGGATCAGAAAGAATTATGTCCAGTACAAAAAAACTCACGGAACTGATTGGGTGTTTATTATTTTGCTGTTTTATATAGTGGTAACAGGAATCTTACAACATGTATTTCATCGTACCGGTCTTAATGTAGCTGCAAATATCACATATATTTTACATCTTATGGGAGTTGTGCCCTGGTTATTAAGAATGCCATTCAGTAAATGGTCGCACCTTATTTATCGTCCTCTGGCAATGTATTTTGCAGAAATACGCAGAGATGCCATTACCAGACAGGAGGAAATCATAAAATCTGAACCTGTATTAATAAAATAGACTATGGAATCCATTAAAAACTGCAGAATTGGGGTTTACATCTGTATGTGCGGGTCTAATATCGCCAAGATAATTGATGTGGAAGCTGTAGCGAAATATGTTTTGGCTATGCCCAATGTGGTTTTATCCAAGACATACAAATATATGTGTTCCAATCCTGGGCAGGAGATGATAATACAGGACATAAAGGAAAATCATCTAAGCCGGATAGTTGTAGCTGCCTGCAGCCCCAATATGCATGAACGCACTTTCCGAAGTGCTCTCCGGTCAGCCGGATTGAATCAGTATCTTTTCGAAATGGCAAATATCAGGGAACAATGCAGCTGGGTTCACAACGATCCTGAAGAAGCCACAATGAAGGCAATAGGTCTTATCAATGCAGCTGTCAGACGTGTTGCATATCATGAAGAACTTGAAAGCATGTCGGTCAACATGTGCCCAAATGTTCTTGTGATAGGGGGAGGAATTGCAGGCATGACAGCTGCGCTGGAACTTGCTGATGCAGGAAACTTCGTTTATCTCGTTGAGAAAAATAATCATCTCGGCGGCAACCTAGCGAGAGTCGATCTTACTGCACCATATCTCTATTCAGCCCGGGATCTGCTTACTGAAAGAATAACCCGTATTATGAACCATAAACATGTTCGGGTATTTTTTGAATCAAAACTTACTGGTCTTACAGGGTTCATTGGTAATTTCAGAGCAACAATCGGAAAGGTAAACGGGCAGCCAGACAACTACTCAAATCAGTCTGATATTGAAATTGGAAATGTTATTGTCTGTACAGGATTTAAAGAATTTGATGCATCCCGAATTGTTCATTATGGGTACGGCAAGCTTCCAAATGTAATTACATCCTTTGAACTTGAAAAAATGATCCGGACCGGACGTATAGTAACAAAAGAAGGCAAATCACCCAAATATGTGGCCATAATTCATTGCGTTGGCAGCCGAAGTCAGGAGTTTCACACTTATTGTTCAAGGGTTTGCTGCATGACTGCTTTGAAATATGCGCACGAGATCAAATCTGCAAATCCCGATTGCTATATCTCTGATATCTACATTGATATGCATGCATTTGGAAAGGGGCATGAAGATTTTTACAGGCGTTCATCAGAAGCAAAAACACTTTTTCTGATGTATGAAAAAGATGACCGGCCTGTGATTCACAAAGCTTCAAAGAAGGATGGTTGTGAAATGCTTATTGAAGTGAATGAAAAATTATCCGGAGAGCTTATTGAGATTCCTGCTGATCTTGTTGTACTTATGGTTGGAATGGAAGCTCGTGAAGATTCCCATGAGATTGCAAGACTTGTCAATATAAGCCAGGATAAAGAAGGATGGTTTATTGAGAGTCATCCAAAACTGGAACCGGTAGCCACCACTACAGATGGAATTTTTATTGCCGGAACCTGTGTTGCTCCTAAAGATATACCGGATACTGTTGCACAGGCACGGGCAGCTGCAGCCAGAGTGCTTGCAAGAATCTCGAAAGGAAAGATCGAAGTCGATGCTCTTTTCTCAGAAGTGATAGAGGATAAATGCTCAGGTTGTAGATTATGTAATCAGCTTTGCCCATATAGTGCAATTGAATTTGATGAGGAGAAAAAACAAAGCCATATTATAAGTGCACTCTGCAAAGGATGCGGAGTCTGTGTCGCTGCATGTCCTTCGGCAGCAATAAAAGGCCGCCATTTTACCGATCAGCAAGTCCTTGCTCAAGTAGAGGGATTGTTCGAGAGCTGATATTAGTATTACTAGTAACATCCTCTTTAAAGTCCAGAATCAAATGGATGAGAAACTTGTTCCGGCTCATATTCACTTCACAAAGTGGTTTATCAGGATAAGATGGCTCGCTATTTCATTGCTTTTTGTATCAACATTTATCGTAAAGTATGTTTTTAAAATATCAATACAGGACAAAGCAATATTTATTCTTGCAGCAATTCTTTTTTTGTTAAATGTAATTCACAGGATTATACTTACACGGCTAAAAATGGACAAGAGCCGTAATGTGATCCTGAAAATAAAAAGCGGGATTCATTTCCAGATAATTACCGACCTTATAATTCTGACTTACATTCTTCATTTTTCAGGAGGAATAGAAAATCCAATTATCCTTTTTTACTTCTTCCATATGATAATTGCCAGTTCAATATTTTCAACATTCCAAAGTTATACTTATGCTTTTTTTGCTATACTCCTTGCAGGTTCACTTGCACTTTTTGAATGTTATGCTATTGTGCCACACTATCCTCTTGAGGGATTTATAACTCATGAGCTTTATAGTAATGTATTTTATGTTTTTGGTTCAGGTATTATTTTTACTATAACCTCTGTTCTTGTGGTTTTCCTGTCACACATGATTATTTACAGGTCTATTAAAACTGAAGAAACTTATGTCAGGACAAACCAGGAACTTGAAGACAAGGATAAACTGAAAAATGAATATGTATTGAGGGTAACTCATGATATTAAGGGGCATGTTGCTGCAATATCCAGCTGTCTTGATGTAATAAGATCAGGGATAGCAGGTCCTCTCACCGAAGACCAGAAAGAGTTTTCCAACCGGGCTTTTGAAAGGATAGAGCTCCTCTCAACATTTATAAAGAACCTTCTTAATCTTACAAAAAAACGATTGCAGCATGGCAATGAATTTGAAGAATTTTTGTTGAAAGATGTATTTGACCGGGTTGTGGCAAGTGTTCAGACGCTGGCAAAAGACAAATCTATCGATTTCACTTATTCATTTGATAACTCTATTCAAATGATCACCGGAAATCCTTTTACATTGGAAGAACTATTTGCCAACCTTTTATTAAATGCCATAAAATATACTCCTCCAAAAGGACGGGTTTCAGTTACAGTTAAAAGTCATCATGAGTCGATTATTTGTGAAGTCTCCGACTCCGGAATCGGCATCCCCGGTGAAGAGCTCACAAAAGTGTTTGATGAGTTTTACAGAGCTTCAAATGTTCCGAAAGATATTAAAACAGGGTCAGGATTAGGTCTGTCAATTGCAAAACAGATTGTTGAAAACCATAAAGGGAAGATAACAGTCAGCAGCGAACCAGGGATTTGGACAAAATTTACAGTCACACTGCCAAAAAATCCTTTGGCTGGATCCTGATCAATTAACTGGCTATACCTTTATATTTATGTGCCCATGTTTTCTTAGGATGGAATAATTGTTAAAATTCAAAAAATGAATTATGCCAAATAAAAGAGTCTGCCTTATAGAACTTGTTGTTTTTATTTTATTATCGGCGGGAATAGCATCAGCACAAGCCGGTAATGGAAAATCATCCATTGTCCTTACAGGTTTGCAGATGACAGTGACCAGCGATATTAAAACGAACAAGGAAACTATCCTTAACGGGATCCGAAAAGCTGTTATGGACGGCTCGGATTTCCTGGTTACACCTGAAGGATCATTATCAGGGTATACCAGTAATTTTAACAGGAATGACTTAGCTGTTGCATTGGAAGAAGTAGTTGCCGAAGCAAAAAAACTAAGAGTCGGACTTATGCTGGGGACTTGTTATAAAGAACTTATTGGAGAAAAAGAGTACTGTTTCAACCAGGTCAGGGTATACGGACCTGATGGCCTTTTTATGGGAGCTTATTCGAAGATTCTGCGCTGCAGCAGTCTGGACATTCCGGGATCTGGGGAAATTGTCGACTATGTTGAAGGTGAGTTGAGGACGTTTGACTGGAATGGGATCAGGTTTGGAATTCTTATCTGTAACGATCTTTGGGCAACTCCGGGTTATACAACGTTGCCAAATCCTTATTTGCCATGGAAACTAAAGCAAATGGGAGCACAATTAATTATCCATTGTATTAACTCAGGAACAAATCAGAAATACAGGCCTTTTCATGAGTCTTCTGCCGAATTGTGGGCCCTTGCGATCCATGTGCCTATATTTGAGGTGAACGCTGCTCAGGGTAAAGAGATTATAAATGCACAGTCGGGATTGATAGATAAAAATGGGGAAAGGAAATACAGGGTGCCGGAGGCAGGAGAGCAATTTTTTACCGTGAAGATATTTACCACTGAATAGTTCAAATAAGCGGAGTGGAATTGATCAATATGATAGGATCCTGAAGTGATTCCTGGCGTAAACAGTTTATTTTTCTATTAACGACTGTGTCTGTAGAACCTGAGACGCATATATTCTGGCGGGACCTCAGAATTAAAGTAAAAAAGAATCCTTCAATCTTTTAAATTACAGGATCCGGTCTTTGTAGTACATTGATATATTGATGCTTAAGTGGAGATTAGGGGAATCGAACCCCTGACCTTGTGACTGCCAGTCACACGCTCTAGCCAACTGAGCTAAACCCCCGGTAACCGCCCAAAATTAAGAAAAAAAACAATATTAAAACTTAACAAAAATGGCAATGTTAATTAATTTGCAGTAAAGCTGCTATTTGCTATTTTTGTGAAATTTTTGACCAGCGAACTGTTTTGACCTGGTCAAAAAAAGGTACAATTATTGAAGGTTATTAAATCTTAATTTATCAGGTCGACAGTGGAGTGAAGTTTAAGAAGTCAGATACTAACGATATTCCTGATGTTGCTGTCAGTAAGGAGAACCATGATTTTGGTTTTGATGACATTGTTTTTGAGAACCGCAATAAGGACTATGGCGCTTACCAGCTACGCAGAAAATATCACCGGGTGGTGTTCGCCGGCATTCTCCTCTCTTCACTGATAGGTATTACAGCAGTGATTGTTCCATTTCTTCTGAGGCCAAAGGAAGAAAAGATTGTTTCGGGCAGAAGAGGGAGTGTTATAATAAGCATGGAGAACCTGACACCGCCGGAAGAGCAGATATATGTGCCTCCGGCTGCACCGCCGCCTGAACCTGAAAGAATTCAGGAGGTGGTCAAGTATGTCCCTCCAGTGGTAGTTGATACTATATTTCCGGCTGAGTTACAGCAGGTGACAACGGAAGATGTGCTTGCATCGGTTGAAGGCAAAATTGAAGTTGCAAATGGCACCGGATTTGGTGATGGACTAATAGACGGTCAGGGTAGTGGAGAAACGGAAGAAGCTTATTTCCAGGTTGAGGTAATGCCGTCATTCAGGGGAGGCGACCTTACAAAATTCAGGGAATGGGTAGGTAAAAGAACCAACTATCCGCAGGCTGCAATAGACAATAAAATAAGAGGAACAGTTTTTCTTACATTCATTGTGGAAAAAGATGGCTCTGTAAGCAATGTGACTGTAATAAAAGGTGTCCATCCTCTTCTTGACAATGAAGCTGTTAAGGTTATTTCTGAATCGCCCAGGTGGTCTCCCGGCCTTCAGAGAGGACAGCCGGTACGAGTCCGGTTCCAGATACCTTTAAGTTTTATTTATTGAAATGTAATAAGAATCAAATTTGAGAGTTATAAGTATCTGCAAACGAATAATCTTTTCCATATCAAATAAAGATTTAACAAGACAGAACCATGAAAAAGATAGCTCCCATAATGTTGATTTTAATAATATCCTTCTGTGGTTGCGGATCTTCCAAAAAACAACTCGAAAAGGGTAATTATGATGCCGCTATCGAGAAAGCGGTCAAGCAACTGCGGAAAAATTCCGATGATGCGAAACAGATTGCTATACTTGACAGGTCGTACAAGTTAGCTAATGAACAGGATGCAGAACGGATCAGATTTCTCAAAATGGAAGCAAAACCTGCCAACTGGGATGAGATTTACCTTATCAACAAGCGCCTGAGCGACAGACAATCTCTTGTCCGTACAGTTACTCCCCTGGAGCTCAATGGCAGAACAATTGCTTATGAATACATTGATTATATGCCTGAAATGATAGCTGCAAAAAGGAAATCGGCTGACTATTATTTTGCTCATGGGAACGAACTTATGAAAAACAAGATTAAGGAATCCTACAGGCAGGCATTTTATGAGTTTGTCAGGGCTAAGGAATATGTTGGCGATTATGAGAACATTGACAATAAAATTGAAGAATCAAAATATCTTGGGATGAGCAGGGTTCTGATATCGCTTCAGAATAATTCTGTACTTAAATTCACGCCAGATTTTGAAGAGGACCTGCTTGCATTGGATCTCCCCCGGTTGAACAGTGAGTGGGTTGAATACCATACAATAAACTATCATAACGATATGCAATTTGATTATTTCATCAACATAAATGTCAAAAATATTATCGTCAGTCCTGACCAGACAATGCAGCGTGACTCTGTAATCAAGAGGGAGGTAGAGGATGGATTCAGCTATCAGCTTGACAAAAAGGGAAATGTGATGAAGGATTCACTGGGCAATGACATCAAAATAAAGAAGTACAAAACTTTGCAGTGTGCCCTGATCGAGACCGTTCAGTCAAAAACATGTGTAATCGAAGGCGACATTGAGTTTTATCAGGTCAATCCGGGCAAGGTACTAAAGAAAGAGCCACTTGGTGCACAGTCGCATTTCGAAAATGTATCAGCCCGTGCCGTTGGTGATGTTGGTGCATTGAATCCGGCACAGCTTGAAAAGATCAAGAAAAAGCCGGTTCCGTTCCCGGATGATATGGAAATGATTCTGCGTTGTTCAGAATCGCTTAAAAAGGCAATCAACGGAGCAGTACAAAGCAACAAGCGTTTAATAATTTAATGATAGAAACCGGGAAGCAGGAGGAAAAAGTCGTACTTGTCGGGTTGATTTATCCGGGACAGGATGAAAATCAGGCCCGTGAATATCTTGCTGAACTGTCATTTCTGGCAGAAACAGCCGGTGCCGTGCCGGTAAAAAAATTTCTTCAGAGGCTCATTGTTCCCGATCCAAAAACATTTGTAGGTTCCGGCAAGATTGAAGAGATTGCCGGTTATGTTGCTTCCAATCAAATAGATATTGCTGTCTTTGATGATGAATTATCACCTAGTCAGATAAGGAACATAGAAAAGTGCCTTGGATGCCGGGTGATTGACAGAACAAACCTGATACTTGATATTTTTGCCCGTCGTGCCAGAACATCACATGCAAAAACACAGGTTGAGCTGGCCCAATATCAGTACCTTCTTCCCAGACTTGCAGGGATGTGGACACATCTTGAAAGACAAAGAGGAGGTATAGGACTTAGAGGTCCTGGTGAAACCGAGATAGAAACTGACCGAAGGATAATCAGGGACAAGATAGCACTTCTTAAAGACCATCTGAAAAAGATCGATATACAGATGGCAACCCAGAGAAAAAACCGTGGTAAATTAGTCAGGGTTTCACTAGTAGGTTATACAAATGTTGGTAAGTCGACCATAATGAACATGTTGAGCAAGTCAGAGGTGTTTGCTGAGGATAAGCTCTTTGCCACCCTCGATACAACGGTAAGAAAGGTAGTCATAGGAAACCTGCCGTTCCTTTTGTCTGATACGGTGGGCTTCATCAGGAAACTCCCTCATGATCTTGTAGAATCTTTCAAATCCACTCTCGATGAGGTAAGGGAATCGGATCTTCTGCTTCACATTGTTGATATCTCGCATCCGGGTTTTGAAGAGCATGTGGACGTCGTAAATGAAACATTGAAGGAACTTAACTCAACAGACAAACCTATAATTATCGTTTTCAACAAAATTGACAAATTTACATATATTGTAAAGGATGAAGATGATCTGACACCTGCAGGAAAAGAAAATTATTCCCTGGAGGATTTGAAAAAAACCTGGATGGCGTCAGACAGTAACAGCAGAACAATTTTCATATCTGCAAAAACAAAGGAGAATACCGAAGAACTGAGGAAGATACTTTATGAGGAGGTAAAGAAGATCCACATTACAAGGTATCCGTATAATGATTTTCTATATGAAGAAGTAGCCGGCACAATCTGAGTTTGTAATGATTGCTGCCGCGTGGATCTATGCCCGCTATGGTGTAAAATTCGCAGGTAAAATCAGCCATTGGGGAAATTTATTCAATACAGCTTTTTCTCTGCCATGTATTCAGCGATCTGGATTGCATTTGTTGCGGCACCTTTACGGATGTTATCTGATACAATCCATAAATTAAGGCATTTTTCCCTTGACAGATCCCTTCTTATTCTGCCAACAAAAACCTCATCCCTGTTGTGAGAAAGAATGGGCATTGGATATTTTGCCTCTGCAGGATTGTCATAAATGATATTTCCGGGGAATGAACCTATAAGCGATTTAACTTCCTCAATGTCAAAGTCGTTTTCAAACTCAACATTCACTGCTTCCGAATGACCTCCCACAACAGGTATTCTGACTACAGTTGCTGTCACCATTATTGACTGGTCTTCAAGTATCTTACGGGTTTCATCGATCAGTTTCTGCTCTTCTGTAGTATAACCGTCACTCTGAAACGTTCCTCCATGAGGAAAACAATTCATATCAATCTGGTGTGCATAAGCCATCTCTCCTTTGATCCCGGCACGTTCATTTTCCATCTGTTTAACGGCTTTTACCCCTGTTCCTGTGACTGACTGATATGTTGCGACCACAATCCTTCTTATCTTATACTTCCTGTGTAAAGGAGCTAATGCCATAACCATCTGAATTGTCGAGCAATTCGGATTGGCAATTATCTTATCACCTTTCTTTATGGCATGACTGTTGATCTCAGGTACAATCAGGGGGACGTTCTTATCCATCCTCCATGCCGATGAATTGTCAATTACAATTATGCCATTCTCTGCAAAAACAGGTGCCCACTCTTTCGATGTCGAAGCGCCTGCAGAAAAAACAGCAAAAACCGGTTTCTCCCTGACAGCATCAATGACACTTACCACCTTTACAGGGTTCCCTTTAAAAATTATCTCTTTTCCCACCGATTTTTCAGAAGCAGCAGGAATAAGCTGTGTAACAGGGAAATTTCTCTCTTCAAGTACTTTGATCATTGTCCGGCCTACCATTCCGGTAGCTCCAACCACAGCTATTTTCATTTTTAATTTGTTAAGAACGAATCGATTTTTTATATTTACTGTTAAGAAAAAACTGTCAAAAGTAACTTTTTTTTCAATTCGTCCCGCTGCATGAATAAATTTATTTTACTGGCATTGCTGATGCCTGCTGTGGCATCCGGTCAGATCATGGAAACATTTGAATCAGGGAATATCTCCCATTGGGTTCAAAGCCCTGAAAGACGCTGGGAATGTGATAATTCATCTTCAATCTCCGGTATTCTTTCATTGCATCACTCATTTGATAATCCTGCACCGGCAACCGACCTGACGGGACTTTCAATAAAAAACCTGCATCCTGAAGAAGGTCAGGTAAAATGGTGTTTCAAAATAAGATATGGTGTCGATCCGTCATCTTCCAACAACTGGGCCGTATATCTTATTTCAGACACTGATCCGGCAAATTTTCAGGGGAGTAGTCTAATCAACGGTTTTGTTGCAGGTGTTAACATGACGGACGCTGACGACACTCTGAGGTTATGGAAAGTAAAAGGGGGCAGCTGCATCCCGGTTGTCAGCAGCAAAACAAACTGGCAGACAGACATTGGAACCAGCGAAGCTGTCATTATCGAGGTCGAACGGCTGACCAGTGGCCGATGGATTCTAAGTATTAAAAAGCTTAACGACGAACTTATAAGCAACTCAACCGGAAATGATAAAGAGTTGTTTTCCTGTGAATGGTTTATACTATCATACAAATATACCTCAACACGCGACAGGCTTCTCTGGATTGATGATGTTCAGATTGACGGGATTTTCAGGGAAGACAAAGATCCTCCCCTGATCGTTGGTTGCGAAGTTACGGGAGAGAGTGCAGTAAAAGTGAAATTCAATGAACCACCATCAGAGGGTTCTTTGTCAGTTTCCGGTATGAGCCTAAGTAATACAGCTAATAATGTTGTGAATATTTTAAAATTAAGTAGTCTTGAAATAATTGTCCAGTTTGAAAAAAAGTTTCAAAGTGGGATCAATTATACACTCACAATAAATAATATATGCGACAGATCAGGTAATTGCTCTGCAATTTCAAGTGTTGATTTTTCATATTTCAGGGCCGGCCCCGGAGACATAATTATCACAGAAGTGATGGCTGATCCTCAGCCTGCGGTATCTCTTCCTGAGAGGGAATATGTTGAGATCTTCAGCCGGGCAAGGGTTCCTGTTAATCTGAAAAAATGGGTTTTGACAACCGAAAGCCAGAGCTATCTTTTTCCATCAAAAATCATTTATCCCGGTGAATATCTGATATTGTCAACAGCCCAGGACACAATTCTGTTCAAGGAATTTGGGAGGTGTGCCGGATTCAAATCATTTCCTCCGCTAACTGATGCAGGAAGAATCCTCGCTGTCAGAGACAGCTCAGGCGATTTTATACATGGCATTGAATATTCGTCGCGGTGGTATGGCTCTATATTGAAAAGCGGCGGGGGATGGTCACTCGAAATAATTGACAAAGATTTTCCTTTTTTTTCAAATGGAAACTGGAAGGCATCAGCCTCAAGGAACGGAGGAACTCCCGGTAAGCAAAATTCTGTTTCAGAAAAAAATCCTGATAATTTCTTTGCGGGCATTACAAATGTTTTCCCGGCCGACAGTCTAAAACTGACACTCACCTTCTCCGAGACAATTATCGACATGATTAAAAACATAAACAGCCTGGAATTGGATGGAAGAAAAGTTAAAACCCTTCATCCTGTCGACATGTTATACAGGAAATTCAATGTTATTCTGAATGATCCTCTCAAAAAGGGGAAGTTATATTCTTTAACATCTGATGATAAATTGAAAGATTTCGCAGGGAACAGCATTAATTCAGACACATTTGCCTTTGGTCTTCCCGAGCCTGCTGAAAAAGGAGACATAATATTCAATGAATTGCTTTTTAATCCTTTGCCCGGAGATGCTGATTTTATTGAATTTTTCAATTGTTCAGATAAAATCATTGACGTTTCAAGGCTGGTTTTGGTTTCAGTCAGCACCGAAACGGGCGATACATCATCTATTTATTATTTGTCGGATGAAAACAGATGTTTTCTTCCGGGTGACTATTATGTTCTGACCACCGATAAGCAAACTGTTATAGAGAGATTTACTGACTCTGATCATTCAAAGATTTTTGAAACGGAGTCGATGCCTTCGATGCCGGATGATAAAGGGCACCTTATACTTTTCAACCGTGAGCTTAATCTGATAGATGAGGTAAATTATGATAAAAATATGCACTACCCGCTTATTGCCAGCCAGGAAGGAATTTCTCTCGAACGGGCGGGCTTTTACGGGTCTTCAACAGGTGGATCTTTATGGCATTCTGCTTCCGAGGCATCAGGTTGGGGTACTCCGGGAAAAAAGAATTCCATAATTCCGGATAATGATACAAATGAAGATCAGATAGCTCTTTCTTCAACAAGGATCACACCTGATAATGACGGAAATGATGATCTTCTGACAATAAGTCTTAAACTTCAGGGTGCAGGAAATGTTGTTTCTGTCAGTGTGTTTGATGAGAACGGAGGTATTGTGAAAAAATTAACAGAAAATTTACTTGCAGGAAATAAGGCAGATATTATCTGGAATGGTACTACTACCGACAACAAGCTTGTCGACAGCGGAATATATATCTTGCTTGTTACTGTTTTCAACGACTCAGGAAAAGTCAGCAAGTGGAAGAAAGTTTGTGCGGTCATAAGGTAGAAGGGATATTTTGCATTGTGGATTTAGGATTAAGTGTGTTCAAAATCCGAAATCCGCAATTCCTTAGAGTGAGGAGATAAGTTCCGTCATTATGGTTGTCATTCTTGCTTCCGCTTTTTCAGCCTCTTTCTGGACCTTCTCATGGGTTACGTATTCAATCTTACCTTCAACACCAAGATCTGTAATTATGCTGACAGCAAAACACGGGAGACCCATGTGCCGGGCCACTATCACTTCCGGTACGGTTGACATTCCGACCGAATCAGCCCCTATGATCCTGAAATATTTATATTCAGACGGAGTCTCAAAAGTAGGGCCGGTAGTTCCAAGATAAACTCCTTTCTGTATCCTTATCTGTTTCTTCTTTGCTATCCCGACAGCCAATTCTATAAGTGACTTGTCATAAGCTTCACTCATGTCTGGAAACCTGGGGCCAATCCTGTCATCATTCCTGCCAACAAGTGGATTAGCCATCAGATTAATATGGTCAGTTATTATCATGATGTCACCGATCTGAAACAGGGGATTTACTCCACCTGCTGCATTTGACAGGAACAGATATCTGATTCCCAGATATTTCAATACTCTGATAGGTAAAACAACCTGATCCGGTCCATAACCTTCATAATAGTGGAACCTTCCTTTCATGGCAACAATCTTTTTCCCTCCGAATTCACCATAAATCAACTTTCCGGCGTGCCCTTCAACTGTTGAAACAGGGAAATGAGGAATATCCCTGTAATCAATCTCCAGCGATTTCTCGATTTTTGCAGCAAGACCTCCAAGGCCGGTCCCCAAAATTATTCCGGCTTCAGGGTTTATTATTCCTCTTGACTTTAAGAAAATAGAAGATTCATTTATTTTTTCTAACATAATCGGTAATGATATTTTTAACTTCAGATTCTCCATTAAAATGAAATCTGATCATTATTGGTATAAAATAAAAAGACTCTTTTATTGTTTCCGGTACAGCTGTTAATTCCCTTAACCTTACACTGTCTTTTTCGGTTGTTATCACGAACCTTGATGGTGATTTAAGCTTGTTCCAGGCTGAAATGATTCTTTTAAGATCCTTGCCCTTATAATAATAATGATCAGGGTATCTTATGTGAATTATCTCCTTGAAATATTTTTCAACCAGCCTGGTAAAAGGCTCTGGTTGAGCAATACCTGTAAGAAGTACTGCTCCCTGTGTTTCAGGATCACCAGATGGAAATTTTGTTAATGCAACATCCTCAAAAACAGGTGCAGGTTCTTCATATGTAATGGTTGAAAAAAAGATCATTTTGTCTGAGAAGTCTTTAACCCTTTCTTTAATTTCATTACAGGTTTCTGTACTGATGTCTTCAGGAGTTTTTGTTATAATAATCAGATCGGCTCTTCGGGCATTTTTGGGGCTTTCCCTAAGATTTCCGTATGGTAACATGCAATCTTCATATATCGGTTGGTTGAAATCTGAAAGAAGTATCGAAAACCCAGGTTTCAATTTTCTATGTTGAAATCCGTCATCAAGAATGACAAGGTCAAGGTTGGGATTAACAGATATCAGCTTTTTTATACCATTTACCCTGTCACGATCAGTTGCAACAATAACATCAGGGAATTTCCTGTGCAACTGAAGTGGTTCATCACCGATATCTGCAGCTGAGGATAATTCATTTGCAATTCTAAAATCCTTTGATTTTCTTTTGTATCCCCTGCTTAGGACTGCAATTTTGAACTCTTTATGTAGCAGGGCAACAAGATATTCAGTATGAGGAGTTTTTCCAGTTCCACCGGCTGTAATATTCCCGACGCAAATAATAGGAATTCTGAATCTTTCAGATGAAAGAATACCGGAATCATATAAATAGTTCCTGACACTTGTAATTAATCCGTAAATAAAAGAGAACGGGAATAAAAGAAAGCTCCTTTTCCTTACCATGTATCAATGGATCTCAATATAATATGGCATTCTTGCCTGTATGCCAGATAATTCCTTTATCTCCCTTAACTCATTCAGGAACCGGAAATTTTCCCCCAGTTCCTTCTTCAGGAAATGCATTTTTATATCCCCGCTGAGTTGTGAAATTAATCTGGCATAAGGTTCTTCCTGTACAGGTAATTCTTTAACAGAGTATTTACTAATACCTGCCAAAGCTGCGGCAGTGTCGATTGATGCACTCAGACCTCCAAAAGCGTCAACAAGTCCAATTTTTATGGCATCAGCTCCGCTCCATACCCTTCCCTGTCCGATACTGTCAACAGCCTGAACACTCATAGACCTTCCCGATGAAACCTTATCCACAAAATCAGCGTAAACATTATCAATACTTAACTGCATTACATTTTTTTCATAGACGGACATAGGTCTGTAAACGGAGGGAAAATCAGAATTCTTGTTTGTGTTAACGGTCTCTGTCGAGATACCAAGCTTCTGGTCAAACAATTTTCCGGCATTGGGGATAAGTCCGAATACACCTATTGATCCCGTAATTGTCGTGGGACTGGCAAGTATTTTTGTTCCCGGGGCAGAAATGTAGTATCCTCCTGATGCTGCATAATTTCCCATAGATATAACCACGGGTTTGACTTTAGCGGCCAGTTCAAGCTCTCTCCAGATAATATCGGAAGCAATGGCATTACCACCCGGTGAGTTCACTCTCAAAACAATTGCCTTCACAGTTGAATCTTTCCTCTCCTTCCTTATCAGGTCACCATAGGTATTGCCCCCTATATTTTCATTATTCCCTTTGCCCATAACTATTGTTCCTGATGCAAATATCACTGAGATCTTATTTTTGGCAGAGACCATTTTTTTAGGCTCGGGTACTCTTGTATATTTTGTCATTGAGACCATTTCAATCTTATCATCTGTTGTCAGTCCCGACCGGATCTTAAGTGTATCAATAAGTGCATCACGATATATTAATCCATCGACCAGTCTGTTCTTTAATGCAGTAGATGCAATGTTGCCTGAAAGACTGTCGGCCAGCTGATTTAGTTTTATTGTACTTATACCTCTTGATTTTGAGATATTTTCCACTACATGATTCCAGATTGATCCTACATAGGTTCGGATCTGTTCCTCATTTTCCTTACTGAGTTCATTGAGTATGAATGGTTCGACAGCACCTTTAAATTTGCCATGACGGGTAACCTGGACATCCACACCAAGCTTTTCAAGGGCATCCTTATAGAACATTACCTCACCGCTGAGACCTTTGAAATCGAGTGATGAAGACGGATTTATATATATCCTGTCAGCAGATGTCGATAGATAGTATCCCTGCTGCAGCATCAAATAATCTGAATAAGCAATGACAAACTTGCCCCCGGCTTTGAACTTCTCAAGAGCCTCCCGGATCTCTTCAATAGTTGCCCAGCCAGCAGGAAGTAATCCGTTTTCAATCAGAATACCTTTTATCTTATCATCGGAAGAGGCTTTTTTTATGTTCTGTAAAATCTCATTCAGCCCCGGCGTCTGGGTTATTGTCATATTGACTAAATCAAAACCGGAAAGCGGATTGGAATCGCCTCTGTCAGGAATAGGAATACCTGCCTTAAGCACCAGTATCGAATGATCAGAAATTGAAACCGGTTTATTGCCGGAAGCAACCATCGCACTGATACTTGCAAGCATTATAATAAAGAACAGGATTGAAGCAAGTATTATTCCTGTAATTGTTGCCAATGTATATTTCAGAAAATCTTTCATGTGGTTAACGGGTTAAAGAAATGAGTTTCAAATATATGAAAAACATTGTATTTATTCGGTTTCGATCTTTAATTTAAAAACTCATATATTTTAAAATTAATAAAACCATTGTTAGACTCAAAACATTAACTTTGGAAATACAGGTGGTCTGGAAAATTATCTTAAAAAATAATAAAATCTGTTTCTTGTTGAAAAATTATATTCCGGAAAATCCAATGAAAACAAAATCTATTCTGCCATTGATTTTTCTTCTTTTTTATTCATTTACTATTGAGTTGTATTCCCAGAAGGTCAATAAGCCAAAAATTAATGACACCACATATATGCTGACATATGATCATGGAGGTCTCATTCTTTGGGGAAGTGAGCACTTCAGGGAAAGGCTTAAAAATGCAATTGAATGGCTCGATAAATATCCGTCTTTTAAAATCGGACTTGACAATGAGGCTCATATCTATGATTATTTTGCGGAGCACGAGCCTTCAATTCTTGAAGAACTTAACGGATACCTCAAGAAATACAGGGGAAGATTTGGTATTGGTTCATGCACTTATGGGCAGCCCTTATCACAGTTTATAAATGATGAATCAAATATCAGACAGATTTATTATGCACTTAATGCTGAGCGGAAGCATCTCGGATACAGGCCTCTGGTCTACCTGATGAGTGAACATGCCATGCACAGTCAGATCCCTCAGATAATTAAAGGATTTGGTTTTCAGGGAGCTATAATGAGGACCCATTTTATGATGTATGGTTATAATCCGGTTTTTGATGTTCCGATAGGATGGTGGGTTGGTATTGACGGATCAAGGATTGCCGCTGTTCCTACATACCCTGGTGAAGGAGCCGCATTCGGAAAAACTACAATAGATACATGGATTCTTACACGTTACCCTTCAAGGGAGAGTCCTGATCCGATGGAGACATTCAGGAAAAAATTCAGACATATAAATCCTCTTCTGGCATCACGTGCTGATGATTCCGGACTTAGAAGAGAAGAGCTGGTCAGGGAATATGAGAAGAAACCAAAATATTCATGGATCCTGCTGGATGATCTTTTAAAAAAATTTCCTTCCCCGGTAACTGATATGGTGACAGGTCCAAATGATTTTACCGTCCGAATGCCATGGGGGTATTGCGGGAATGAAATATGGAACTGTTCACGTGAAGCAGAAACGGCTGTGCTTACTGCAGAAAGGCTCGCCTCCCTCGAAGTTCTTTATGGAGGAATATCACATGAAGCGGATCTTGATCTGGCATGGAAGGATCTGTTGCTTGCACAGCATCACGACATTCAGATTTGCGGATTATTACCTGAATCAAGAAGACTTTTACCAGCTTCTCTGAAAAGGTCGGAGAAGGTAATAAATGAATCCATGTCATTTTTTGCTTCAAAACCGGCAGGCAATGGTCTCAGGCAGGTCACTGTATTCAACCCGCTTTCATGGGAACAGGAAAGATGGATCTTTGCGGAGGTTGTCTCAGGTTCACCTCAGGTAAAGAGTTTTATGGCGGTTGCAGAAGGAACCAGCATACCTGCACGTATAATAACTGCCAACAGAAATTCAGGTGGAGGGATTTATAATGCAAGGATAGCTTTCAAAGCCAAACTCCCTCCGCTTGGTATATCTTCATTTTCAATACGTCCTGCTGATGGTACAGTTGAATCTGGGAAACACCTTATTCAATCTGACAGCGATAATAAAAAGATCATCACTCCTTTTTACGAGATAGAACTTTCCGGTAAAGGTGGAATTGAACAGATACGAAATTCAGCAACCGGTCAAATAATCATTGGCGGAAAAGAGAGAGGTCTTTTCTTTGAAGGTACAATCGACGGAGAATATCATCAATCTTCAGGTAAATGGATAATTGAGAGGACAGGAGAAGTCACTCCATGGATTACCCTTAAAGAGTACGGATTTATCTCAGATATACCCTATGAATTTGAAATTACTTTTTATGAGGATGATCCCAGGATTGACTGCAAAGTAAAATTTGACTTCAATGGACAGAAAATCGGATTGCTCAGTAATGATTTACGTGACAGTCATTCACCATTTGTTCATGAAGAGAAGCTGAGGTTTAAGATCTTTCCGGAACTTGATACCACAGCAATTGGAATACGCGATCTTCCATTTGCTGTATCTGAAACCAGAGCCAGGTATATAGAAGGCAATTACTGGACAGCCCTTTCTGACGGTAAGTCAGGAGTAGCATTCTTCAATAAGGGAAACATGGGGAGCATCAGGGAAAAGGACAGAGGCTTTTCAATTCCTCTTGCATATTCAATGTATTACATCTGGGGTACACGAACATTATATGGAAATTATAACTACGAATTTGCAATATTGCCTTTTCGAGGAAGCTGGAGGGAAGCTGATCTTCACAAGAAAGCCCTCGAATATGCTTTCAAAGTGCCTTCAATTGAAAGTGAACCTGTGAAAGGCAACCCTGTGAATTCAATTGCTGATTTTAAAATATTGGAAGGAATGGATAATATAATTATGACAGCTCTTTATCCTAAAGACAATATGATTTATGCCCGCTTTTTCAGCTTTGAAGATAAGGCAGCCACTGTTTCTCTTAACCCTGCCCTTAGAGACAGAACTCCTGTGGAAACCGATTTAGATGGGAATGTTGTTAATAATGTTGATGGAAGAATTATTTTTAATCCATGGGAAATAAAGACCTTTGTAATACATACAAGGTAGCTGTTAAATCTGTATGGTTCCATCCCAATCAGGTGTTAAGGCTTAATTAAAAAGCATAAAATTTTCCGGAACCCAAAATGACCTTAAAATATTTGTTTAAAAATGAAAAATAACAGAAGAGATTTTATAAGAAAAAGTACATCTGCGGTAGCAGCAGTTTCTCTGGGATCTGTCTCATCAGCCATGGCTTTAAATCCTTTGACTGCAGGAAAGAAGCATGCAAAACGTCCTTTTGTGAAAGATGCGGGAATCAAATTCTCATTTATGATGAGTCCGACCTCCCCAAAACTGCCGTTTGCCAGGCAAATGGGTGTTTTACACGCAGTCTCAGGAGTTGAGCGCATCCCAGATACCAAACCCTGGGAACCGGAAGCTATTAAAGCTACAAAAGAGATTTGGGCAAAAGAAGGCATAAAATGGATAGTCGTGGAAGGTCCTCCATCACTAGGCACGGTTACCAAGCTTGGCTTGCCTGGGCGAGATGAGGAGATAGATAATTTCATAACCTTCATGAAAAATCTTAAGAAATATGGTGAGGTTGATGTAATATGTTACAACTGGATGCCGGTTATCAGCTGGGCACGCACCCAGTTTGACAGACCAGGAAGAGGCGGAGCTTTGATGACGGCATTTGATTATGATGATATTAAGAACAAACCCCTGACTCAATATGGCGAGATTTCAAAAGATACTTTATGGAAAAACCTGGAATATTTTCTTAAAGCGGTAGTCCCTGAAGCAGAAAAAATAGAAATGAACCTTTCACTTCATCCTGATGATCCCCAGGTTGACACTATCCAGGGTATTTCGCGAATAATGAATTCAGTTGAGAATTTTGACAGGATGCTTGATATTTATCCAAGTAAATTCAATGGCATAACCATGTGTCAGGGTAATTTTTCCCTAATGGGTGCCGATATTCCTGCTCTTGTACGAAGGTGGGGGAAAAGGGGAGTTATTAATTTTGTCCATTTCAGAAGCGTACAGGATTTGAGCGGTAAGATCCCAAGCACCAAGTTTACCGAATGTTTCCACGATGAAGGTCAGATAGATATGTATGAAGCTATGAAAGCCTATTATGATATAGGTTTCACAGGTCCTCTAAGACCGGATCATGTTCCGACAATGTATGGTGAAACAAATGAGAGACCCGGATATATGACACTTGGAAACCTTTATGCCATCGGTTATATAAGAGGACTTGCAGAGTCTGTGGCAAAAGCTGCTGCAAGAGGTTAATAGTTTTACACAGACCATTAAGGTTTAATGGTTGCATTCTATATCACTAAATCGGATTAAAGAATAATTTGCTTTTTACAAAATAAATGAACGCAACTGTTTTCCTGGGGTTGGGTACAAATATGGGTGAAAGGGAAAGGAATCTCAATGACGCCAGGAACTCAATTTCCGGATCAATCGGTAAAATAATATCAAAATCTCCAATTTATGAAACTGAACCCTGGGGATTCGAATGCAACGATCTGTTTCTGAATATGGTTATTAAAGTTTTAACAGAACTCAGTCCCGTGGAACTGCTGAGAAAGGTTCGCGATATTGAAAGAAATCTGGGCAGAGAACAATTAAAGAAACGTTATTCGTCGAGAATAATAGATATTGATATTCTTGTTTATGGCGACAGGATCATAAAAAGGAAGAATTTGGAAATACCTCATCCGTTGATACATGAAAGGAGGTTTGTCCTTGTTCCTTTATGCGATATTGAGCCGGGCGGAATGCATCCTGTACTGAAAAAAACATTTTCCGAACTTCTTGTAGAATGCAGAGATACAAAGCAGGTTAAAAGGATTTAATTAATCAGATCAATCCATTGTCGGCAAAACTGTAATAATCTTTTTCTGATATTATAAGATGATCAAGAAGCTGTATGTCCATCAGATTACCTGCCTCTTTTATTTTTTGTGTTATTCTTGTGTCAGATTCACTGGGATTTAGATTGCCTGAAGGGTGATTATGACAGACAATTATCCCTGAAGAAAGGTATTCAACAGCTTTTTTCATGATTATCCTAACATCAGTCACCGTTCCGCTTAATCCTCCCTGGCTGATTCTCATCCTGTCTATGACCCTGTTGGATCTGTTAAGAAAAAGGACCCAGAATTCCTCGTGAGTGAGATCTGAAAGCAGGGGTTGAAAAATGTTTGCCACGTCATTTGAGCTTTTTATCTGCTGTATGTCTGGTATTTCTGCAAGTTTTCTTCTTCTGCCCAGTTCCATTGCTGCGGCGATTGTCACAGCCCTGGCCGGACCAATCCCGTGAATTTTTCTAAGGTCGGCAACCGATAGTTTTCCCAATGAATTCAGGTTATTGTTGACCATTTTCAGCATTTCCCTGCCAAGATCGACCGCCGATTTTTTCCTGGTTCCCGAACATATCAGTATTGCGAGTAATTCGGCATCACTCAGAGAAGATATTCCTTTACTTATAAGCTTTTCTCTGGGTCTGTCCTCGACAGCCCATTCAGATATTTTAAGAGACATGCAGCGATAGAATTTATTTTATAAAGTTATAAAATTAAATTGCCAGAGAAAAGAGTTTGGCAGGATTTTGCGCCTGAATTATTAAACAAAATAGGCGTGGTTGAAATCCACGCCTATTAATATTAATTCTTATCCTTAAAATTATTTCAGACCTGCAACATGCTTCATAAGCGAAGATTTAAGATTGGAAGCTTTGTTCTGATGAATAACATTCTTTTTTGCAAGCTTATCAAGCATTGAATTCAGTTTTGGTAACAAAGCCCCGGCTTCTTCTTTATTTGTTGTAGACCTTATGGCTTTCAATGCATTACGCATTGTTTTAGCGTAATACTTATTGCTTTCATTTCTTGTTTTGATCTGTCTGA
This sequence comes from uncultured Rikenellaceae bacterium, assembly GCA_964514725.1. Lineage (GTDB taxonomy): Bacteria > Bacteroidota > Bacteroidia > Bacteroidales > VadinHA17 > LD21. The sequence goes on along the minus strand of CAZEUL010000015.1, from coordinate 87,360 downwards.
TCCTTTTTTCTGATGACTTATGGTTTGCCATTTTTTCTTATTTTCTCCTGATTCTAATGTTTTGTAGTCCATAGGGGAATCGAACCCCTGTTACCAGGATGAAAACCTGACGTCCTAACCACTAGACGAATGGACCATTAAAGAACTTAAAAATGCGGATGCAAAGAAACGATGTTTTTTTTGATCTGCAAAATTTTTCTCTAAAAAACATATCTGATTGACAAAGCCATATTTATGCCACCCCATCCGGTCGAACCAACAATATTTAATGAGGGTAAAATATCAGCTGAAACATTTAAAGGCAATTCGTCAAAGGTATATTCAAGTCCCAGAATTCCATCAAAACCTCCTACGGGTCCCCCATAACCGCTTTTGATCCGCGGGTTGTAATTGACTTCCCAGATTCCGACATGAATCCCACCTCCCCAAAACCAGTTTAATCGCGGATAATCTTTTATCAGGTATTCCCGTTCAAACAAGCCTGTAAGAACATATCCTCCCCATCTGGTTGCGAGAATTCCCTCAACTGAATATTCCCTGTTCATGAAGTGTTTAGCTGTTATTCCTGAAGGCAGACCGGCTCTGAGTCCCATGCATGTCTTATATTCCTGCGCTTTGCAGTAACAATTTAGAGTAAAACATATTAAAAAAAAGAATATTCTCTTTTGCATAACACTAAAAATCCACTCATCCTTCAAAAATTGTACATACGATCGTGCAATGCTGCAGGGATCATTGAAGATAAGTGATTATATAACGTAAATGCAGCTAATTTGGTGCATGAAGAATTTTCCTGATGAATTTCTTCATCACTCAAATCCTCTGCTGGCAGGAAAAAACTTGTTTAATATGTTTATTGCAAACTTTTTGGTAATGAAACTTCTATGTTAAACATCACAAATAAGTACGCATTTCCTGAGAGATGCAATTTTATCCTTGGCTGATGGCACGAATTCATGACCAACATAGCCTTTGTAACCAGTCGCGACAAGAGCCTTCATAATTGCCGGATAGTAAAGTTCCTGGGTTTCGTCAAGTTCATGCCGGCCGGGGACACCACCAGTGTGAATATGCCCTATATACCTGCTGTATTTTGTTATGTTATCAATTATATTGCCTTCCATTATCTGCATGTGGTAAATGTCATACAGCAGCTTGAAACGTTCTGATCCAACCATTTCACAAAGTGCTGCACCCCATGGAGTTTTATCACACTGGTAATCCTTGTGTCCGAAGCTGTTAAGTAACTCCATGAGTATTGTGACGCCATATTTTTCAGCGGTCGGCATAAGTTTCCGTATTCCTTCAGCACAGTTTATCAGACCTTCACTGTCGAGTTGGCCTTCACGGTTTCCTGAAAAACAAATCAAATTAGGGATACCAGCCGAAGCTGCCCTTGGGATCATTTTTTCAAAATCGGAGATGAGTTTCTCGTGGTTTTCAGTCCGGTTAAAACCTTTCGGAATTCCCCAGTCGGTGGCATATCCAACCGCACATTTAAGTCCGGCTTTATTAACAACAGGCCACTCATCCTCGCCAAGCAATTCTATTGATTCGATACCTATTTCCTTGCATGCTGCAATAAAAGTGTCCATCGGGATATCTCCATAACACCAGCGACTTACTGAGTGATGGATATTTCCCTTTAATTTCAGTTCCCCATTCAGAGAAGGTCCAAAGGCATTTGCAACCTGATTTCCTGTTGTTGCAAGAGCTGCTCCCGCTATAGTTCCAATTAGATGTCTCCTTGTCATATTATAAACTATTTTATTTTTAAATATAGGCATTTTTTGCAAGTGTGGGGATGCTTACCCCTCATTGTGGTGAAATCACATAAATTGTAGCCGTTCTTTTAATATTTTATATTTGCATTATGTACCATGGCAATTAAGGATTTTATGAAACCACCTTTAAAGCATGATTACATACCCGGACATTCTGTTGACTTATTGCGCAGTGGCGAACAGTTTTTTGCAGAGAACATAAGACTAATAAACCAGGCAAATAGTTTTATCCATTTTCAGTCGTACATAGTTGATGAAGATGAGACCGGAATTAGAGTCATAGATGCCCTTATAAAAGCAGCCGAAAGAGGTGTCAGGACATATCTCCTACTTGATGCTTATGGTACAAAATACCTTTCAGGTGAACTAATAAAAAGAATAGAGAATTCAGGTATTCTATTCAGATTTTTTTCCCCGGCCTTTATCACTAAAGGATTTCAGTTAAGTCTTCGGCTTCATCATAAAGTACTGCTGGTGGATGGTGAAGCTGCAATTATCGGAGGGATGAATTTTGCCGATCGTTACCATGGCACTCCCAGGAAAAAGGAATGGCTCGATTTTGCAGTACTTATCAGGGGGCCTGCATGCGCACATGTAAACAGCATCCTGAAAAAACTCTGGAACAAGACCTTCATTTCCAAGAATGAGCGCTCACATGAAATAGTTCATCATATTAAAACTTATGATGAAAATATCAAACTGAGAGTACTTGAGAACAACTGGTACCGTAATAAAATTCAGATCCTCAGAAGCTACAGATCAGCTTTCAAACATTCCCAGAACAGAATGATCATCTTCGCCAGTTACTTCCTTCCCGGACGTCTGGAACGAAAACTCCTGAGGCTTGCAAGTTCCAGGGGAGTGGATATAAAAATAGTTCTGGCTGCTGAGTCTGATGCCCCAATCTTTAAAAGGGCAACTTGGTTCCTTTATGATTTTATTCTGAGGAATAATATCAAAATATATGAGTACCTGCCATCAAATCTGCATGCAAAAGTGGCAACAGTCGATGGCAAATGGTGTACAATAGGAAGCTATAACCTGAACCATATCAGCGACTATGGAAGTATTGAAATGAATGTGGACATTCTTGACAATTCGTTTACCGAGAAATTTGAGAAGGTGTTGCTAAAGATAATCAGGAACGATTGCAGACAAGTGACTTTCGAAGATTATATGCGACGCAAAACATGGTTTGCTCAGTTTTCAGGTTGGATGTCTTACCAGATGATAAGATTGTTTATGCGCCTGATGGCCCAGATGACTGCCAAAAAAGGGAAAAGTGTTTGAAATTTTGGATTAAAAAACCGTAATCCGTAATCCGCAATCCACAAAATCAATATTGGTGAAACCTCATTGAAACGAATTCAAGGACATCTGGCAGTGCGGTTCTCCAGTATGTCCAGGTATGGCCTCCGTCCCTGATCCTGAATTCATGCGGTATCTCCTTTTTCCTCATTGCTATATGCACCAGTGAATTCCCTTCAAAAAGAAAATCATCATCGCCGCAGTCGATGTACCATCTTATGGCTTTCTTGTTTTCATCACTGATATTTTCGATAAGATTTAAGACACTGTATTTTTTAAAGTAAGATTCCATATCTGCTTTCGAAACGTTTTCTCCCGCAGACCATAATCTGTATTTCTGCATCTCATTGATGTCTTTTGGCCCTGTTGCAGCACTTAACGGGCATGCGGATGAAAAAAGCTCGGGATGATGAAGTGCATAAATGAAAGTGCCTTCACCTCCCATCGAAAGACCTGCAATTGCACGATACGTCTTTTCACCTTTTATACGGTAAACTTTTTCAACATAGGGCATCAGTTCTCCAAAAAAGAAATCCTCATATCTCCATTCTCCTTTTATGTCGTTTACGTATCCAATCCTTCCGGTATTGGCATCAGGCATTATTATTATCATCGGTGTCGCCTTCCCTTCGTTTATTGCTTTGTCTGCAATATACTGTACTTCACCAAACTGCACCCATCCTGTCTGATCGTCTCCATATCCGTGTAAAAGATACAGTACCGGATAGCTTCTCTGAGAAGTCTCATAGTCGGGAGGTAGGTAAACAGCAAATTTTCTGTCCATTTTCAGGATCTTGCTGGGCATTGAAAGGTTATCCATAACCTTACCTGTCTGGGCTGTAAGCATAAAACCAATCTGAAAAAATATAAGAGCAAAAGATATTTTCTTCATTTCTCAAATATTAATTAAGGCATTTTGAATTTAAGAGCTGGAAAGATAATAAAAAATCATTTCAGAATAACTACCTGAATGCCATTAATTGAATGCCCTTTGTCTGATTAAAAGGAAATTTTCTGATACTTCAGGAAAGGTATGCGGGTCGTTTAATGTTTTTAATTTTTATATCAATGTTCATTTGACTCAGGATTTAATTAAAATTGCATCAGAGAATATTTTGATGAAGCTTCACTTTTTCAATATTACAAATTTTAAGGTAGACGGCGGGGCAATGTTTGGAGTTATTCCAAAAATATTGTGGTCGCGTGTATATCCATCCGACGAGAACAATCTTATTGTTCTTTCATTAAGATCACTTGTCGTTGAAACAGAAAAAAAGGTCATTCTTGTGGATACAGGATGGGGAAACAAGCAGGATGAAAAGTTTTTCAGACATCTTAGTCTTCAGGGAGGTGAGGGACTTTTGGAAGGTTTGAAAAAAAGGGGCTTTTCGAGAGATAATATAACAGACATATTCATTACTCATCTTCATGCAGATCACTGCGGGGGGTGTGCCGGCCAAAGGATCAGTGGAATGGGATATGAAATGACTTTCCCAAAAGCTGTTATTCATGTAAACAGGACCCAGTGGGAATGGGCGTTAAAAAACAACCTCAGGGAGGAGGATTCATTTCTTGAAGAAAATATTCTCCCGATTATCCAAAGCGGACACCTGAATCTTGTCGACGAAGAGGGAGAACTCTACAAAGGATTCTCAGTAAAGTTCTGTTACGGGCACACACCGGGATTAATGATCCCCATTGTAAATATGAATGGAAGAATTTTAGTATTTGCCGGCGACCTTATACCAACAACAGCTCATATTCCTCTTCTTTGGAATATGAGTTATGATATTGAACCTTTGAAAACAATAAGTGAAAAGAATTTTTTATTAAATGAAGCCCTTGAAAACGACTACATACTTTTATTTCAGCACGATGTAAATGTTGAATGCTGCGATCTGGAAATGACGTCCAAAGGGATAAAGGCTCGGAACAGATTCAGATTTGAAGAGGCTCTGGCAAAATATCTTCAGAGATAAATGTGACTCCCTTAAAAGGTCCTAAAAAATCATCACTATATGATTTCAACGAGTAAAAATCACTCTTTAGAACATACTTATTCGCAGGGTGTTTTGCTCCATCGTTCAGGTTTTGTTCTTATATTTGAGTGAGGCTTTGTCAAAAGTCATTCTGTTTATGGTTACTCCTGACAGTGACATAGTAATTACATGTTATTTAAAAATCTCCTTTGTGAGAATGGGGTAAAATAAAGAGCTTTTGAGACAGCTTCTTGTAGTAAGTTCATTGTTAATAAAATAACAGAAGAAATGGCCGAATTTATTTATGAAAAACCTTTTCAGATAGAAAAGGATACCACCACCTACAGGCTTTTGACAAAAGAATATGTAAAGGTTGTTGAAGCTGATGGGCGCAAAATACTTGTGGTTGATCCGCAGGGACTTGAATTGCTTGCAAAGACTGCCGTATCAGATATTTCATTTTACCTTCGCACTTCACATCTGGAAAAACTAAGAAAGATCCTTGATGATCCTGAAGCTACAGATAATGACAAGTTTGTGGCCTATGTGATGATTAAAAATAGTGTTATCTCATCAAAAGAGGAACTTCCCTGGTGTCAGGATACGGGTACTGCAATTGTGATAGGGAAAAAGGGAGAGAATGTATTTACTGGAGCAAATGATGCACTATATCTTTCAAAAGGAATTTTTGAAACCTTCAGGGACAAAAATCTCAGGTATTCCCAGATCGTTCCTTTGAATATGTTTGAAGAAAAAAATACAGGAACAAATCTTCCGGCTCAGATTGATATTTATGCTAATGAGGGTAATATTTATGAGTTTTTGTTTATTGCAAAGGGAGGAGGTTCAGCCAACAAGACATTTCTTTATCAGCAGAGCAAATCGCTTTTAAATGAGGAGTCGCTTGTGAAATTTGTCAGGGAGAAGATCCAGGATCTTGGGACATCAGCCTGTCCGCCTTATCATCTTGCTCTTGTTATTGGAGGCACCTCTGCAGAAGCAACAATGAAAGCGGTTAAGGAAGCCTCTGCAGGTTATCTCGATCATCTTCCTGTAACTGGAAATGCTTCTGGACGTGCTTTCAGGGACCCTGAGTGGGAACGAAAAATTGAGAAGATATGTTATGATTACGGTGTAGGTGCGCAGTTTGGGGGTAAGTATTTTATCCACGATGTGAGGGTGATAAGACTGCCCAGGCATGCGGCATCATGTCCTGTCGGACTTGGAGTAAGCTGCAGCGCGGACAGGAATATCAAAGCCCGGATTGATGAAAACGGGATCTTTCTTGAGGAGCTTGAGAGGAATCCGGCAAGGTTCCTTCCTGAAAAAGCACCCGAACTCGAAAAACCGGTCGATATAGACCTCGACAGGCCTATGGCCGAAATTCTGAGTGAGCTTTCAAAATACCCGGTTAAAACACGTCTCAATCTGAGAGGAACTTTGATTGTTGCCCGTGATATTGCTCATGCCAGGATAAAGAAAATGATTGATGAAGGCAAACCCATGCCTGATTATTTTAAAAATCATCCTGTTTATTATGCCGGTCCGGCAAAAACTCCGGCCGGTAAACCGTCAGGCAGCTTCGGTCCGACTACTGCAGGAAGGATGGATACTTATGTTGATTTTTTCCAGAGCCTTGGTGGATCGCTTATTATGGTTGCAAAAGGTAACCGCAGCAGACAGGTGATAGATGCCTGCAGGAAATACGGCGGCTTCTATCTTGGATCAATCGGCGGCCCGGCTGCAATCCTGGCTGAAGAAAACATTAAATCGGTTGAAATGGTTGATTTTGAAGATCTGGGTATGGAGGCTGTAAGAAAAATAAGAGTCGAGAATATGGCAGCATTCATAATCACCGATGATAAGGGAAATGATTTCTTTGACGAATACAACAAGAAATAATATTATTTGATTTCCTCTATATCAAAAATCTCATGTCTGTCGAGGCTTAGCCAGTATTTTATGGAATTTTTCCTGACCAGTTCCCAGTAAATATCGCTGTCAAGGCCGTAAACAAAGTTTATTTCCTTCAGTTCATCACTTACTTTTTTGGTTATTTCAGGCTTAAGTGAAACTCTTATCTTTCCGTGGATATAGTTGAATTCAGCAACAGGTTTTACAGGTGTCTCACTTACAACAGTTAAAAGACCATGGCCCGGTGTTGCACCTGTGCTCACCTGCAGTCCGTCATTAAAGCAGCTTATTGGGGGAGTTGAACCGGCATACGATGTAACCTTGAATTCATCCACTCCTGTATTGAAATATTCACGTGCCCTTATGCCCATTTTCACCCCGATAATAGCAAAGACTCCGAGATGGCGGTGAAGTTCATTTGCGATTATCCCTGAAATCCACTCATCCTGTCCGTACTTTCCAATTATTTCGGCAACATAATCTTTCAGATCATCATAGTAAAATGAAGGATCATCAGGGAATGTTTTTACAACCTGATTACGGGGAATGGTCTCACCTTTAAGAATTGTCAGGATTTTATCTTTAAGTGCAGATACATCAGAAGGATATGATTCTGAATTAATACCAGCCGGGTTGGAATTGAAAAGCTGCGGGTAATGCAGGAATAATGGGACCAGTTCATCATTTATTTCTTTTGCAAATTCATGTTCATCGGCTATGCCTTTAGTGAAGAAATCCGCTATTTCTTGAGCATAATCATTGTTGATTTTCTTAAATTCTTTTATAAAATCATCATCATAAAATAGTGAAGCCTCCTTTGCTTTTACAATCCTTACAGGCATTTTGCCATTGAGGATGCTGACAGCGGATTTACTATCAATATTGTAGTTAAATCCTTTTAAATCACTCAGGCCACCACTACTCCAGACTATTTCTTTTACCTGTTGACTGAATGAAGGAATCTGTTCTGAAGCTGACCTGACACTGGTCAACCCTCCAAGACTTATGAATTTTACACTGGCCTTTTCTGCTGCAAAAAGGTTTCTGATTAATTCAACATAGTCCAATGCATCCTTTGCTGAAAGGATGTCTTCATTTCCCCATTTAGTATTCAGTGCATATTTAAATTCGGGTGACTTAAATTTACAGTCTCTGTTTATTCCGACAGGTATTCCTTCATGAAAAAATGAATTGAGAAGGCTTTTAACTTTCAGATATGAGTTTTCAGCTGAGAGTACTCCCGGGGATGCAATTATTCCAAGAACTCTTACATCAGGTGAAGCAAGAAGCATTGTTATAGCCCTCATGTCATCTATTCCGCCGTCGGTATCTATTATTACATAATTACGAGGTTTCCACGGATGAGAATAAGACTGGATATTTAATACCAGGGCAAGAATTAAAAAAATGTACTTTTTCATTTTTATATATATAAAATAGTCGGTAAATGTATAAAAAGGTTAACAAGAAAAATTGTAATAAAATGTTAAATAGCTTTTTTGCCTTCAAGGGCATTGCTATTTTTGATATTAATATAATTTTCTATCTTGATACACTCAATTTTTTAGTATGAAGAAGTTCTGGTTATGGTTTTTTCCAGGCCTGATAATAGGGATACTTGTGATTCTGGGCGCTGGCAAGGCAGTGAATGTCACATCGACTAACAAATTCTGCACGTCATGTCATATTCATCCCATAGCAGATGCTGAATGGAAAAAATCTGTTCATTATGAAACGGAATCAGGATACAGAGTTGGATGTTCCGAGTGCCATCTTCCACCGAAAGGTCAGGGTTATCTGTGGGAAAAAACAAAAACCGGACTGCGTGATTTATGGGGTTACATTTTTAAAGATTCAGCCTCTTTCGACTGGGAAGACAAAGGCCGGCTGGAAAATGCAAGGAAGCACGTTTATGAAAGCTCCTGTATTAAATGTCATGAGAATCTCTTTCCGGCAAAACTGACAAAGGAAGGTGAAGATGCACATCTTTACTATACACAACAGAAAAAAACACCTGAACTGCATTGCATAAATTGTCATCTTAATGCGGGTCATTATATTGAAGGATATACTCACGGGAGCAACACAAAATTCGGAAGCGTATCAGCAGCTCCAAAGGAAATATTTACTGAAGCCGCCAGGGTGACTGATTTCAGGAATTACACTGAAAAGATTCCCGGCTCAGCTGTCTCTTTTGAAATGATTGCAATACCCGGAGGAACATTTAGAATGGGTAGTCCTCCAGATGAGCCATTCAGGAGAGATGATGAAGGACCTGTAAGAGATGTGGAAATAAGTCAATTCTTTATGGCCAAGACAGAAGTTACATGGGATGAGTATCTGGCATTCTATGTCCAGACCTCAGCTGAGGGTCGTTCAACCGACACAGAAGGATTGCGCAATGAAATATCATCAGGGAAGGGAACTGATGCGATTTCGGGAGCCACACCGCCTTATGGTCAGCCTGATCAGGGATGGGGAATGGGGCAGCGACCAGCCATCTCATTTTCATTCCATGCTGCAGAAACATATTGTAAATGGTTGTCGCAGGTGACCGGAAAGACATACAGACTGCCTACTGAAGCTGAATGGGAATATGCCTGCAGAGCTGGTACCACCGGCCCATATTTCTTTGAAGGAGATCCCCGTAAATTTGAGAAGAAAGGATTTATGGCTAAAATATCAAGGAACGATACCGCCATTATAAATCGATATGTTGTTTACAGCGGAAACAGTCCGACAAAAACCCAGCCACCCGATTTTGTGAAGCCTAATCCATTCGGACTGAAGAACATGCTGGGTAATGTTGCGGAATTCTGCTCCGACTGGTACAAGCCTGATACATATTCTTCCTATCCTGCGGGCCTTGTTAAAAATCCCCGTGGACCTGAAACTGGCGAGGAGCATGTCATCAGGGGAGGTACATTCATGAGTTCGGCCGGATCAATCAGAAGTGCGGCACGAGATTATACAAGGACCGAAGAATGGCTTAGAACTGATCCCCAGATGCCTAAAAGTATATGGTGGTACTCTGATTGTTTTAATGTGGGGTTCAGGGTCGTATGCGAGTATGATTCAAAGACCGGAAATGAAGTTAAAAATCCTTAAAATCGGTCGAATCCTTTGTTTTTAAAAACGCTATATTTACATTTGATTACAACATTCTGTTCCCTTGATAACCAATTCATTTAAGTACTTATAAATCCTTTCAGATATGAAAAAAACCAGTATTTCAAGAAGAAATTTCCTTGGCAAAGCTGCAACCGCGGGAGTTGCGGGAGTTGTTCTGCCTACGATTATCACCGGTTGTAGCCGGGAGACTAAAAAGGTTGTCGCAATACCTGATTTTCTGGATAAGGCGCCTGACGGACCGGTCCTTAAGGCCGGTGTTATAGGATGCGGCGGTCGGGGAACAGGGGCAGCAATAAATTTCCTGAGTGTCGGTCCAAACCTTCAGATAGTGGCACTTGGAGATACATTTAAAGATCGGGTTGACAATTGCAGGGAACGGATCCTTAAAGAAAAAGGGCAGGAAGTTCCGATTGAAAATTGCTTTGTTGGATTCGATGCCTACCAGAAAGTGATAGATGCAGGTGTTGATATCGTTATCCTGGCAACACCGCCTTTCTTCCGTCCCGAACATCTGGCTGCTGCCGTTCAGGCAAAAAAACATATTTTCTCTGAAAAACCCGTCTGTGTCGATCCTGTTGGCGCACGATCAGTAATGGCAACCGCCAAGAAAGCTGAAGGCATGGAACTAAGTATTGTCACCGGAACACAACGCCGCCATCAACGCGATTACGTGGCAAACTGGCAGCAGGTACAGCAGGGACTCATTGGAGAAATTGTTGGCGGTAATGTATGGTGGAACGGCGGAAAACTATGGCACAGAGATAAAAACCCTTCCTGGACTGAAATGGAATGGATGATCCGCGACTGGGTCAACTGGTGCTGGCTTTCCGGCGACCATATTGTCGAACAGCATGTTCATAACCTCGATGTGGCAAACTGGTTCACAGGTAAACATCCGGTTAAAGCCGTTGGTATGGGATCAAGACTGAGACGCGTAACAGGTGACCAATACGATAATTTCAGTGTTGACTTTACATTTGATAACGGAATCCATATTCACAGCATGTGCCGCCAGATTAACGGCTGTGCAAATAATGTATCAGAACGGCTTCAGGGATCAAAGGGCTCGACAAACTGCCAGAACACTATTCTTGACCTTGCCGGAAATGAAATCTGGAAATATGATTACCCACTCGATAAGGACGGGAAACCAACTAACACTGTAAGCGTTGACCCATATGTCCAGGAACATATAGACCTGGTGACCGCAATACGTACAGGAAAGCCTTTCAATGAACTTGAAAATACAGCAATCTCAACATTGGTTGCCATAATGGGCCGAATATCAGCATACACCGGCAAAGAAACAACTTACGAAGAAATGATGAACTCCGATCTTAAATTAGGACCGACAGTATTTGCATTCGGACCAGTCAATATACCAAAAGAAGTTCCAATTGCAGGATTACCTTATGTTCCACAAACATAATTTTGATGACGGAGATCATGTAAATTCGCAAATTATGAATAATTCCAGAAGAGACTTCATAAAGAAAGCGACGACAACAGGAGCTGCCATAATGGCTGCTCCTGTTTTGTTGGGAAATCAAAAGCAAACAGCCAGGAAAAAAGCACCCGAAGCAGTAACCCCCTTTAAACTTAAATATGCCCCATCAGTCGGCATGTTTCGCGAACATGCTGGAACAGATATAATTGACAATATTCGATTCTGTCATGATATGGGATTCAGGGCAATGTTTGACAATGGTTTTATGGGGCGGCCTGTTGAGGATCAGAATAAATATATGGCGGAGCTTAACAGACTTGGAATGGACTTTGGACCTTTTGTACTTTATGCCGATTTTTCAGTAACATCCTTCGTTCTTAACAGCCCTGAAGTTAGGGAGATGTTATTAAAAAGAATGAATGAAGGAGTGGAAGTGGCTAAACGGACAGGTGCAAAACTCGCCCTGGTGGTACCTGGAAGATATGACGAAAGACTTCACAGGGACTTCCAAACTGCAAATGTGATCGATAATCTGAGATACTGCTGCGACATTGTGGAACCAGCCGGTCTTACTATCGTCCTTGAACCCCTGAATGTAATACACGATCATCCCGGATTGTTCCTGACAGGAATACCACAGGCTTATTCCATCTGCAGGGCAGTTAACAGGAAATCGTGCAAGATCATCAACGATATTTATCACCAGCAGATTACAGAAGGGAACCTTATTCCTAACATTGAATCAGCCTGGAGTGAAATAGGTGCTTTCCATTGCGGTGATAATCCGGGCCGGAATGAACCCGGAACAGGGGAAATAAACTATAAAAACGTTTTCAGGTTCATTTACAGTAAAAATTACAACGGGGTTATATGCATGGAACATGGAATAAGCAACAGGACTAAAGAGGGGGAGATAAAAGTTATTGAAGCTTACAGGCAGGCTGACAGCTTCGATATTTAACATTGATTTTAAAAAATTATTAAATAATGAAAAGACCGTTCAAAACCTTAATGATTTTTACTCTTGCGTTGTTCTCTACATTTCATATCATGGGACAAACTTCACGGCTCTATATTGGAAAGTATACAGGACAGGACGAAAAAGGCCTTTATATAGTTGATGTTGATTTCTCAAAAGGAACTTTTACATCTGTTTCTGAAAATGATGCGGGAAACAATCCGTCATATTTCTGCATTTCTAAAAAGTACAGCATTATATACGCTGTGAATGAAGTGGGAAGGATGAATGGTGAAAGAGCTGGAGGGGTCACAGCTCTTAGGCTTGACATAAAGAATGGTACGGCTCACAAAATTAAAGACCTTGCTGTTCCCAACGGAGGCCCCTGCTATATATCCCTAACCCCGGATGAGAAATTTCTGCTCGTCGCAAATTACGGGGGGGGCTCAGTAGCTGTTGTAAGGCTTGATTCCGAAGGATTACCTTACGAAGTTAGTGATACTATTATTTTTAAAGGCGGAGAAGGTGCTAAATCACACGCTCACATGATTGCTCCCGGGCCGGGAGGTAAAAAGATTTATCTTACAGACCTCGGTCTTGACAGAGTTGCAATTTATGATTTCAACACTATGTCAGGACAGCTTGTAAACACTGGTTACGCACCTCTTGCCAAGGGATCAGGCCCTCGCCATTTCGCCTTTGGAAAAGACGGATCGAAAATGTATGTCATAAATGAACTTGGTTCAACAATGACCGTTTTTGATGTCACAGATTCAGGCGATTTAAAGGAGATTCAGACAATTTCAACTTTGCCTGAGGGTTTTTCCGGAAAAAGCTTCTGCGCCGATATACATCTGTCGAAGGACGGTAGATTCATTTACGGGTCCAACAGGGGACATAATTCAATCGTGACTTTCAGGATTGGAAAGGACGGAAAAGTAACCGTGGCAGGATATACTCCATGCGGCGGTGAATGGCCCAGAAATTTTGTGATTGATCCATCAGGGAAATATCTGCTTGTTGGAAATCAGAATTCCAACGATATTTCAGTGTTTAAACTGAACATTAAAACCGGGCTTCCGGGGGAACCTCTTTTTAAACTTAATATTAAGAGCCCTTCATGCCTAAAGTTCCTTGAATAAGAATATAATTCTTATTTTGTATCCAGGAATTCATCAGTGCTGATCACCCGGGAATAGCTTTTTAGAGTGCTCAGGGTGGAATAGTGAACATCGGAAGCTTTGATGGTTTTTCCTTCAAAAACAATATCCTTTGTTGCACATGCATCGTAAATAAGGGTGCAATTGAAACCAAAGTCGCTTGCAGCCCTGACAGCAGCCTCCACGCACATGTGTGTCTGCATACCGCATATAACCAGCGAGCTGATTTTTTTTAATTTCAGGAACTCAAGCAGATCAGTCCCTTTGAAACTGTTTACAGCATCCTTGAAAATGATCTTCTCTCCCTCTTTCGGCTTGACGATATCGTTTATCTCACTTTGTGTGCTTGACCGGTGACATACAAAAACCACAGGTAATGACTTTTTCCTGAATTCAGACAGAAGTTTTGCTGCATTCATTGCTGCATTTTCCGGTTCAACAAGCTCGGACTTTCCCCCTGGAAAATAAAAATTCTGGATATCAATAAGCAGTAAGGCGGTTCCTTTATCCTGACCACTTATAATCTTTAAAGTTCCGATTAACAGGCAAAAGATAAGCGAAATTATTTTATTCATCCTAAAGAACATTAAACCAATAAAGATAAAAATATTAAATCGTCAGTGAGATAAATAATTGCATAACACTGACATTCAATTTCTGATCAGTGGAGATAAACATGATCTGTTGATATAAATCAATCTAACAGATGATATATATCAATAATTAAAATGACATACATCAATAAACCATATGTTGATTACCATCAGTTCAGGCAGACAAAATTGCCACCTGAGACAAATTCAGATACAACACTTCTTATTTTACTGATGATTTGGTTGTACACTTGATTTTTATTTGTAAAATTAATATCCGAATCATAAAAATCATGCTGGACCGTAATGTGCTAATTAAGAGTTTTTTGGATCATAAGGACCAGCTATGGGACGTGATTGTGATCGGTGGTGGCGCAACAGGACTTGGAATTGCACTCGATGCTGTAACAAGGGGATACAAGACTATTCTTCTGGAGAAATATGATTTTGCCAAGGGTACTTCATCAAGGAGTACGAAGCTTGTTCACGGGGGAGTTCGTTATCTTGCCCAGGGTGATATACTCCTGGTCAGGGAGGCGTTGCATGAAAGGGGCATCATGATGAGGAATGCACCTCATCTTATTTTTAATCAGGAATTTGTGATACCTGTTTACTCACTTTCTGAATGTCTTGTTTATACTACCGGCCTTAAGTTTTACGATCTTCTTTCCGGCAGATTTAGTCTGGGGAAATCCTATTTTATAAATAAAAAGGAAGTGATTAAAAGACTTCCTCTTATAGCTCAACAGGGACTCAGGGGAGGCATAGTTTATCATGATGGACAGTTTGATGATTCAAGAATGGCAATTGCTCTTGCGGATGCTATTGTAAAAAACGGAGGTGTTGCTCTAAACTATTTTGGTGTAGACGGTCTCATTAAAAATGAAAACAACAAAATAGCCGGGGTGGTCGCATCCAATGCCGATTCCGGGAAAGAATATAAGATCAAAGGGAAGCTCGTGGTAAATGCCACAGGTGTATTTGCAGATGAAATTCACAGGATGGATGATCCCGCATCCAGACCGACTTTGAGGCCAAGTCAGGGTGTTCATTTAGTTCTTGATAACAGCTTTTTACAGAGCCGGTCGGCAATTATGATCCCGAAGACTGATGACGGCAGGGTAATGTTTGCTATTCCCTGGTTTGGCAAGGTAGTAGCAGGAACAACTGATACACCGTTGGATAAAGTTACTGTGGAACCTAAAGCACTTGATGAAGAAGTGGATTTCATTCTGAGAACAGCCGGACGATATCTTACCCGGCAGCCCAAAAGGGAAGATATTCTTTGTGTTTACGCCGGATTGAGGCCCCTTGCCGCTGATCCTGAAAATCCTCATTCAACAAAAGAGATCTCAAGACGTCATAAAATTACTATTTCTGAGTCGGGTCTTCTTTCTATTGTTGGCGGGAAATGGACATCGTACAGAAGAATGGCCAGGGAAACAATTGACAGGGCTATAAAAGAAGGGATTCTGGAAAAAAGAAGATGTACAACTGAGAATCTCAGTTTATGCAGTAATAATAACGTTCTGAACTCGGAAAGGCTTAAAATATATGGCGACAGGGCCGGTGAGATCGAGAAAATGGTTGATGAGAATCCTTATCTTGGTGAACCTGTTAGTCCACAGCTTCCTTATACCAGAGCTGAAATAATCTGGATCTGCCGGAACGAAATGCCGTACACTCTCGAAGATGTTCTTGCACGAAGGACAAGGGCCCTTGTGCTTGATGCCAGAGCCAGTCTTGAGATAGCCACTGAAACAGCAAGTATTATGGCAAAGGAATTAAATTGGTCAAAAAGTTGGGAAAAGATTCAGATCGAAAGATACAAACTGCTTACATTGAACTATATACATTCCTAAAAATAAAATTTTTGAAAATGAATGACTTTATACTGGCTCTTGATCAGGGAACAACCAGTTCAAGGGCGATAGTTTTTGACAATAATGGCATTCCAATGGCAACTGCTCAAAAGGAATTCAATCAGATTTTCCCCAGACCTGGATGGGTTGAACATGATCCCGAAGAGATATGGTCGACCCAGGCCGGTGTAGCCATTGAGGTTCTTGCCAGGGCCGGTCTGGAAAGCGGTAATATTGCCGCCATAGGGATTACCAACCAGAGGGAAACGACTGTAGTGTGGAACAGAATTTCGGGAAGACCTGTTTATAATGCAATTGTATGGCAGGATCGAAGAACTTCGGAATTCTGCGACAAACTTAAGAGTGATGGTTTGAGCCTGATAATACAGGAAAAAACCGGTCTGGTAATAGATGCATATTTTTCAGCGACAAAAATTAAGTGGATTCTTGATAATGTTCAAGGTGCAAGGGAATTGGCTGAAAAGGGAGAACTGGCTTTCGGCAATGTTGATACATGGCTTATCTGGAATTTAACCAGGGGCAAATTACATGTTACCGATGTCTCAAACGCATCAAGGACCATGCTTTTTAATATTCACTCACTTATATGGGACAAGGAACTTTTGAATGTTTTCAATATACCGGAAAGTATTCTTCCTGAAGTAAGATCATCAAGTGAAGTTTACGGTGAGACATCGGGAATCTTCAAGACAGGGATTCCGCTTTCGGGGATTGCCGGTGACCAGCAGGCAGCACTTTTCGGTCAGATGTGTACTGATCCCGGAATGGTTAAGAACACTTATGGAACAGGATGTTTCATGATGATGAATATAGGAGGGAAGCCACTGGAATCAAGGAATAAGCTTCTCACAACTGTGGGATGGAAAATTGGAAACGAAACGGTTTACGCTCTTGAGGGTAGTATTTTTATTGCAGGTGCTGTAATTCAATGGCTAAGGGACGGACTTGGAATAATATCGGGTTCTTATGAGGTTGAAGGACTTGCTGCAACTGTAGAAAACAATGGAGGAATTTATTTTGTTCCTGCCTTTGCTGGCCTTGGAGCTCCATATTGGAACCAGCATGCCAGAGGAACTCTAGTTGGAATTACCAGGGGAACAACATCTGCTCATATAGCCAGAGCATCAATGGAGAGTATTGCATTCCAGACATTTGATGTATTGCATGCCATGCAGCAGGACTCGGGGATAGAAATAAAGGAATTACGTGTGGACGGTGGGGCAACTGTAAACAACACCCTGATGCAGTTTCAGGCCGATATTCTTAATTCAAAGGTTGTACGTCCAAAGATTACTGAAACCACAGCTCTTGGTGCAGCTTATCTGGCAGGCATTGCTGTAAAATACTGGAAGAGTATGGAAGAGATAAGGAATCAGTGGCAGCTCGACAGGGCATTTCTCCCCGGGATGTCCGAAAAGGAGATTAAATCGCTGGTAAATGGATGGCGTAGGGCAATTAAGGCTGCTGAAGCCTGGGCGGAAGAAAACTACTGAAAATGATAAAAGACAAAAGTAAAAAGACAAAAGGCATGAGACTCAGGTAAAAAAGTAAAAAAATTATAGAAGTTGCAATCTCCCATGATTTAGGGGAAAAACAAATCTTTAAAATTCCCTGCCGGGGAGGAGGGGTAGGGACGGGTAAAATAAAAAAGTTAAATAAATCATAATATGAACCCATTTTTTGCAGAGTTTTTCGGAACTGCCATAATCCTTGTTTTCGGAAGTGGTGCTGTTTCCAATGTGCTTTTGACAAAAACAAAAGGTATCAACAGTGGATGGACTGTTATTAGTTTCGGTTGGGCAGTCGGAGTGTTTACCGGAGTACTTATCTCAGCTCCGTTTAGTGGTGCACATCTTAATCCTGCTGTCACGGTTGCTCTTGCCATAGTCCATAAATTCTCATGGAGCCTTGTACCTGTCTATATCTGCGCCCAGCTTCTGGGAGCAATGTTCGGATCGTCATTGGCATGGCTGGCATACAAAAAACATTTTGATATTACTTCTGATGCTGACCTGAAGCTGGCTGTATTCTGCACAGCACCGAATATAAGGAGCTATTGGTACAATGTCGTTACTGAGATAATTGGCACCTATGTGCTTGTTCTGGCTGTCCTATATATGGCTGAACCTGAAGTGGGACTGGGCGCCCTGAATGCCCTCCCTGTTGCAATAGTGGTCCTTGGAATCGGCCTTTCCCTCGGAGGACCCACAGGTTATGCAATCAATCCTGCCCGTGATCTTGGCCCGAGAATAATGCATTATCTGCTTCCTATTCCCGGTAAAAGGGATAGTGACTGGAGTTACTCGTGGGTGCCGGTAATTGGTCCGTTACTGGGAGCATTGCTCGCATCAGTGATGTTCCTGATCTTTAAAGGGGCCTAAAAAATACCTTCATTTAAGATAATTGCTTTATCGTATTAAAACTGGCATCTTTCGTCACTCCGATAGTGCCGTTGGTAAAAATATTGTAACCGGAGTATATCCTTAAGAATTTAATTTGTAATTTCGCTATACGTAAGGGGGTCCATAAGTCGATGTTACGCGTAATATGCATTATATCAATAAATAATTACTGTGGTTTGAAGAATAAAATATCTTTTTATATTAATAATAGAAAAGTTAAAACAATAGATTGATAAGATTGTTATATAAGCATTAATTAACGAACTAAATTCTTGAACTATGAAAAAGTTTATTCTGATTTCTGTGATTGCTTTATTCTCACTTGGACAGCTTTTTGCCCAGGAACCAACATTTGAAAAGGGAGATAAAGTACTTAATGCAGGGCTTGGACTTGGATCCACTCTATATACAGGATCTTTTTATAAGAGCCAGGTACCCCCACTAACGGCATCTTTTGAAGTTGGTATAGTTGACAACATTTTGGAAAAAGGAGTTATCGGAGTTGGTGGCTATCTTGGATATGCCTCATATAAATGGGATTATGCAAATTATGACTGGGGATATAAAATATCAAATTTCATTATTGGAGCACGAGGTAGTTTTCACTATCCTCTTGTGGATAAACTTGACACATATGCTGGTGTTTTGACAGGATACAGGATTGTAAGATACAAAGAATTTGGTACCTATAGTGGTTACTATGATTATACACCCAGTGGAGGACTTGTCTGGTCGGGTTTTGTTGGAGCGAGATATTATTTTAAGGAAAATCTTGCTGCTATGGCTGAACTTGGTTATGGGATAGCATACCTTACAATCGGTGTAGCTGTGAAGTTTTAAATTATTTACTGGTTAATAAGGAAATCCCGGGGGCTTAGAATGCCCCTTTTTCTTTTTTGCAGTCCTGATTCTGAATTCCAGAAGCCTTATCTCTAACGATGACAATTACACGCAGGATTTGCTTCAACCCGCTCCGGGGTTGCCAGGCGT
>CAZEUL010000015.1:0-67710 GCA_964514725.1 uncultured Rikenellaceae bacterium | reverse complement strand
TCAACCCGCTCCGGGGTTGCCAGGCGTTCAGTGGTTCTGCCCCGGATGTTACCGGCGACATTGGACTTGCAAGCCCCTCCGGGGTTGTTGACAACCTGTGGATACCATGCTTAAACTGAAATGGCAAGACAAATCTCAGGTGCTGATCGTTGATCATCGCCATCCGGATTTGGTTCAACCCGCTCCGGGGTTGCCAGGCGTTCAGTGGTTCTGCCCCGGATGTTACCGGGGACATTGGACTTGCAAGCCCCTCCGGGGTTGTTGATAAACTGGCAATTCCATCCGAAATTTGAATGTCAAATTACAGATAGGGATCAAAGTTGTGTGTTAACCGGCAGACAAATCTTTATTTTATGGCAAGTGGTACTTCCCAACCCGAAGGACCGTAACCCAATTTCCATTGTGACCTCCATGGCGGGAGCCCGGCAGCGACAGGCAGGCCGGAGGACTGCAATTCCAGTATCCATAGGGGTGTCCATTATAGGAGGCAGGCAGAGTGCCACAGCCCAAGAGGGCTGTACCATTGTCCATAGTGCTGCCCATGTTTGGAGTAAGTCATAGTCAGGCAGGCCGGAGGACTGCAATTCCAATGTCCATGGTGACATCCATGGCAAGGGTCAGTCAGTACCTCTCAACACCGGAGGTGTTGAAGATTTTAGATAAATAAATATTCTTCATTATAATCATATAATATTCATCCAATAAAACCAGCCTGACTAACCCACTGCCCGACTGAAACCGGTCAGTCGGGCAGTCAGACAGGTAACATAAAGGGCTTTTAATACAGCCCAGTAAGGAAAATGTCTTTAGTATCTTCCTCGGATGAATATTAAAAATGTGTTATAAAACCTGCTCTATTGAAAATAAAGATCATAAATAAATTGTGTTTGCCAAAAACTGTAGAGATCATTTCAGCAGCATTTATAAAGGAATCGGACTTTAAAAAATCGGAAAACAAACTATTAGAAAAGTATATGAAAATCAATTATGACAATCAATATGTTAATCAATCCCCACAATTATGAAGGAGTGCTCTTTATTTTGGAAATGGTTGTAAATAAGAATCTTATTTACAGGCTTGTTTTCTTTTTGCTGGAGCCGGATCACCTTAGGAATTGACTGTGTCTCGAGAATTGTTTTTGCAACCCACAGTGCAAAAGATGTTGATGTATAATATTCTCCGCAGAGATGCTTGTAGTAAACGGGAAGTGTGGATTTTTCAAAGTAGTTGTTTAAAAGCCAATAATAATTTTTATCAGACTCAGCATCTCCGTTTATTCCAAGGATTACGGCATCAATTTCTTCTTTTCCGATCCCTTTTTCTTCTAAGAAAGTGTCAGCTTCGGCAAATATTTCTTCAGGTTCTGCACCGTCAGAATTAAAGAAGGTGTGAACTCCTTCGGCTATTACTCCGGTTTCTTGAGTTCCTTCGCATGATATGATGAAAAAAGCGGCACCCTCTCCAGGTATTGTTCCCCTGGTTTTTGAAGAGATAAGCTTTAGGGTATCCAACGGCTCTTTCCATAATCCACTGTATCGGTGTAGTGTAATGAAGTCATCAGTGACTTCATCAATCCCTCCTATGAGAATGTTTGTACATCTTCCTTCCTCAATATGCATAATGGCATCAGCGAGAGCACTCTCAAAAGAAAAACCACGATGGCAATACGTTACATTGTAGCTGTTATTATTAAGCATCATTGCTATCTGTGCAGCCACTGCATTATGTGTTGAATTGATAAAAGGCAGCACACTTCTTATCTGTTCTTTGGTCTCTATTACCTCATCCAGGAACTTTTCAAGGCTGTTAAGGCAGCCAAGTCCTGTCCCTATTATGATAGCTTCCGGATCTGTATTATTTGAGTTTGCAATACAAATTCTGGAGGCACCCAATCCCATTTTAAGGATCCTTGGCATTCGTCGAAGCTGAATGGGATTAACTATTGACTGATATTCAGGTTCAATGCAGGAAAGCCTGTCTGAAAAATCTCCTCTGAAAATCTCAGGAAATCCGGTACAATTATATGTATACTGTGGCGAAATTACTCCTGCAGATCTGATATAAGCTTTCATATTTTTGAAAATATCAGCGATGTATTATTACCGCCGAATCCAAATGAATTTGACATTACATGTTTCAGAGGTATTCTGACTGCATTAGCTGGAAGGCTGAACGAGGCTTCCGGCATTTTCTCCCTGAGGTTGAGGGCGGGCCAGGCTACCTGCTGCTTTAATGCAAGTATTGAGATCACTGCCTCAACTGCTCCTGCAGCACCAAGGGTATGTCCTGTATATGCTTTTGTGGAGCTTACCAGCGGAGCTTTTTCACCAAAAAGTCTGCCGATTGCCACACTCTCAGCCAGGTCATTGACTTCTGTCCCTGTACCGTGAGCATTTATATATCCTATATCCCTGGGATTAAGGTCTGCTTGTTCAAGACACTGTTTCATTGCCATAAATGCTCCTGTTCCGTCAGGCGATGATGATGTCTGGTGGTAAGCCTCATTGAAGTTGGCATATCCTGAGATCCTGCAGATCGCTTTTGATATATCTGCCGTTTCTTCAGATTCCAATGCCAGCACTGCAGCTCCTTCACCAATGGTAAGACCATCGCGCCTGGAATCGAAGGGACGGCATTCTCCCGCCGATAAAAGCTCCAGCCCTTTGAATCCATTGATAGTGAATTTTGTAAGTGCGTCGGAACCTCCTGCAAGAACATTTTTCAGTTTCCCGTTCCTGATCAATCGCACACCCAGCATTATGGAGTTAGCGGAAGAAGAGCAGGCTGTAGAAATTGTAGTGATATTACGGCTTATACCAAACCTTGAAGCAACCTTTTCGGTAGTGTCGGAACTGTCAAGCACTGCAGAATAAGAATTTAAAATATTCCCCGCAAGCATAGATTTGTAATGGAGCTCGTTGTAGTCCATACCACCAACAGTTGTTGCCATTACAAGTCCGGCATTCTTTCTTTTTTCCTCTGACCAGTCTGAGGAGTCCACTGCCTGTTGTGCAGCTACAATGGCAAGAAGAGTGTTGCGTGTGTATTTTGCAGGATTGAACTCAACACCAGCTATTCCAGAGAGATCAGAATTTGAGAATTTCACTTCTGCAACTGGGATCTCTTGATGTATTGATTTAAGCCATTTAAAATGGCCGATTCCTGTTTTATAACTGAACAGTGATTTGAGAGTCTCATCCTGACCGTTACCTATCGCAGAAATAATTCCGATACCGGTAACTACAACTCCCGGTTGCATCAGTTAAGTGAATTTCGGTGGTTGATGATGCATTCAGCCATTGAACGAACATTTTTCAAGACAGTTCTCCTCTCCTTAGGGTCTTCAATTTTTACTCCATATTTTTTTTCCATCAGGAGGATAAGCTCTATGGCATCAATTGAATCAAGACCAAGACCGGTCACAAAAAGATCTGTATCTGCATTAAAGTCATCTATTTTGACGTCCTCAAGCGACAGGGATGTAATAATATCTTGTTTCAGCTGTGCAATTAAATCTTCCATAAAAGTCTGACTTCAAATGATTCCAGGCTATAAAAGCATGGCCAGGTAAAAAAGCTCAAAGTTTCAGAGGGCAAATTTAAAAAATCTATTTTAATCGATGGTATTTTTTGAAATTAACCCAGGCTGCGATCCATTAATACGGTTTTAGAATGATAATTCTCTTCGGATTCTGTTAAAATATAAAGCCACAACAAAGCATACTATGGAAAAGAGAAGGAGTCTTATGCCATAATGGATCACATTTGCAAGAGAAGCATTCCTGACAAGGATATCATAAAAACTGTTAAGAGCCCAGTTCAACGGGGAAATTATGCTTAAGCTTTTAAGGAAAGGAGGCATTATGAATACCGGAACCCATATTCCTCCCAGGGCTGCAAGGATCATTATCGATACAGAACCGAAAATAGCTGCCTGCTGATGAGTCTGGGCTATCGTTCCTATTGCTATTCCGTAACTGACAGCGGCAAACGATGCAAAAACAGCCATTACGGAAAGACTTAAAATTCTGCCTTCGACATTCAGAGCAGGCAGGTTAATTAAGGGGAACAGGAAGATTCCCATGAGCATTATGAAAATGAACTGAAGGAAGCAAACTACAAGATAGACTATTATTCTTGATAAGGTTATTGAGCTGTATGAAACCGGCATTGTGAGAAGACGGCCCAGATTGCCATCCTCCCTTTCCTTGATCATTGCTCCTGCAAAAGGGATGACAATGAAGAACATCGCAAAAAGTGTCCATGAAGGGATATTATGCTGAACAGAATTCGGGATAGCTGTTTTGTTTCCATAAGCCACATATTCTTCTCTTAATTTTACAGTTGCAGGTTGCATGAGGTTCAGATTTGAGACAGAGACAATAAGTTGCTTGTTGATTTCAAGGGTCAGCTCATTTAAAAAAATCCGTGTTTCAACCTTTGAGGCAAATTCTTTTATGGTACCCTGCAATGAAGAACGCAGTGATGTCCTTATAACAGGGTCAACATACAATGTAATGAAAATTGAGTCGGGTTTTACGGGATTTACATTATTTCCTGAAAAGAGGTTTTCCATATTTGTTTTTACCCTTTCTCTTATCTGCCTGGTGGAATTTGCAGGAATTACCACACCGATCTGATATTTTCCTTCAGCCACAGCCTGTTTTACTTCAGATTCTGTTGGTATTCGGCCGTTTAACCTGTTACTGCAACTGAAAAAACCGGAATTGGCTATTTCTCTTTCCACTGCATTACCAAGTGAGTCGAGATCATTATTGAGAAGAATAAGTTTTATACCACGTTCATGAATCGATCTGAAGGTAGTATCCTGGAGTGCTGTCATAATAAGAACAAGTGCCATGGGCATTATGAACAGCAGACCAAGTCCCCATTTATCTCTGACAAGAACAAGGAAATCCTTATAAATAAGTATTAATATATTCCTCATAACTAATCTCTCAGCTCTTTCCCGGTAAGATCCAGGAATATATCTTCGAGTTTTGACATATTTTTTGTTTCTTCCCTTATATCCGTCATTGTACCTTGTGTTATGATGCGGCCCTGATCGATTATTGCAAGAAAAGAACAAAGATTTTCCGCTTCTTCGAGGTAATGTGATGTATAGACGATTGTGGTTCCCTTGTTGTTGATTTCTCTTAGCGTCTGGGTGATCACATTTTTGGATTGCACATCAATACCAACGGTAGGCTCATCAAGGAATAAGATTCTTGGATTATGGAGAAGCCCGGCGATCAGGTTAAGACGACGTTTCATGCCGCCGGAGAAGGTGTTCACAGGTTGCCGGTGATTTTTGTCAAGGCCCAGAATATTCAGCCATTTATCAGCCTGGTTTTTAAGGTCCTTGCTTGTCAACCCGTTAAGACCTCCGTAGATTTTAAGATTTTCATGAGCTGTAAGAGTCGGATATAAGGCGATATCCTGGGGGACAACCCCAATTATTTTCCTTATCTCACCAAGGTTTTGCTTCAGTGAAAAGCCTCCAATAGAAACGGTACCGTCAGTTGGCAGGAGAAGGCCGCATAATATTCTAATTATGGTCGTCTTCCCGGCCCCGTTGGGCCCAAGCAAACCAAAAAATTCACCTTCACCGATGTCGATTGTGATATTATTAACAGCAGGTAGATGATTTCCTCTGTATCTTTTTGTAAGGTTTCTTATTTTTATTATGGGATCCCCCATCATCTGAAATTTATTTTACTTAGCTGGAGGAAAATTTTTTCTTCCCGTGCGGCAATTCCCATGAGCATATCTGCAAGCATATCATAAGTAACCTCTCCATTATCACGATTCTTAAAGCACCGTGAGGCCTGCCATGCAAATTCTCTCCATTTATCACCGGTCTCGGTCATTTCCCTGCTAAGCTCATCAAGCACGGGCATTTTTAGAATTTCAGAGCTTTCCTGAAGGAATGCAGCATAAATGAACCTGAATCCTGCACCTCCTGTCCCTATTTCTTCAAGCATTCTTATAACCTGGCCAAGGTTCATGGCTGCCAGCTTATCACCATACTTCCTGCGCCACTTCCTCATTTTACCTGCAAGGTAGCGTATACCTTTGACCCCGAACATAGGCAGTGGGATATTAAGCATGTCATCTGCAGTTTTCCGTATGCCTTTTATTATTGCATTTTGAAGATCAAATTTATCAGGCACGTTGGTTATATGGTACATCTTACCCTTGGGAGGAACAGTGCCTTTGGCGAACCTTACTTTTCTGAGTTCAGCGGAAGTAAGGGTTTCAACGTTTTCCATAACAGGATCACTGACGAAGTAAGTGTCTCCTTCCTTACCAAAAACGGTTATATTGTGTTCATTAAAATGAAATCTGTATTCTTTCGGGAAGTAAGGCAGATGGAATACACCTACAAGCATTCCGGCAGGGATGCCTTTTTCAAGAAGACTGTCAAGTGCTTGCATTGCTTCTTCCTGATCTTTGTACTTCTTGAATTTAATTTTAATACCAAGGCGGCGGGTAACTCTTTTAAAGATCATTCCGGGCCACACACGGAAAGAGGTGACAGCCATCCCGTTTACCTTAAGAAACTGCATATGGGCAAAAAAATATCCTGAACCAATTCCAAATGCCATAGGTTCACTTATATTGATTCCATAATACCTTAATAGGTTTACTGTCACTCCATTTTCGCAATGTGCCGCCTGCCTGTGTTCAAAATCGATTTTCATAATCAGCGTTTCGTATTATCTCAATATTCACCAGCTCCTCCGGAGTGATATTTAATGTCTCTGCATAACGGTTTATCATTTCTTGTGAAAGTCTCTGAAATGCTTTCATCTTAAGATGTCGTTTTACTTTTCTTTTCGGGATGCCCATATACGATGCAAGTATTGAAACATCCATTACGTTTAATTCCATATAAAGTGCTATCGGACTCAAAACCCCATCAAGGATCTTCTTGCGTATTTCACTTGCGTTTTCATAAACCTGCTGCCAGGCAAGCTTCATGGCTTCGTTCTTAGGTTTCCATCCAAGGCTTTTTATACTTGTATAATGCCCTTCTGCATCAACAACATAATTAAGGTCACTAATCCTGCCTTGTATCAGATAACCCTTGTCCTGAGGCACTTCATTTACTTTCATCGGCTGGAAAAATTTCAAGAATGCAAATATACAGAATAATAAATTGGCTTAATTAGCAGCAATGCTTGCTATATTATGACTCGTTTCCGTGATTATCAAGAATGATTCTCATCTCACACTCAGCAACCAGTTTGTTATTGCACACTACCTTTCCTTTAATGATTGTGAACCCCAACAACTCATTTTCAACGGTTATTTCAGAAATTACTTTGGAATCAGCAGGAGGAAGAGAGTATATTCTGAGATTTTTTACCGAGCCGATAAAACCTTTTTTCACTGCTTTACTCCGAGATATACGTGAATATCCTGTGAATGCAGCAGCAGTCTGGGCAATAGATTCTATTATGCCGGCCTCAGAAAGAAAACCTCCGAAACATAATGGATTTAAAGGACCTGCCCTGAAAATTCCAATACCTGTTTTTTCATCCGCAAAAATCAGTTTATCTATCATCACCATAGGAGGCCGTTGCGGAATTAGATCAGTTATTTCATAATCTGATGGTTTCATTCTGTTCATTTTAGAAGATATTCCCACAGAGGTCCTTTCCTGTTTCTCTTTCTCATTCGAAGCATTATGGGCGACATATCCTCATCAGGGAAAATCCATTGCTTTTCAGTTCTGAGCGCTTTACTCTTCAGGCTGTCAATATCTATTTCCTTCGAGACATAGTAAACAGGTTCCAGTAACGGGTCATTTTTTTCGATCAGCTTTTCATGTATGGCTACCTCCTGAAGTCTGGTGCCCGGATATATCCTCATTCCGATGAAAGGGAAGAATACAGTTCTGTTTATCAGGGTTGAATTATAAAAAGTTTCATCGAGGGTTTTTTCAGTTTCACCGTACCCCCCAAGAATCAGAAAATGAGCAAAATCAATATCAAGCTTGTTGCAAATTGAAGAAATGTTTAAAATATCGGCAACCGTAAATGGTTTTCTGTAGTTTGCAAGCATTGTATCAGAAAGCGATTCAGTTCCGAATTCAATATGTTGCAAACCTGACTGTTTTAACTTTTTAAGAAGTCTGATGTCGAGATTTGCAAAATTAAAGTAACCTCCCCATCTTAAATTAAGATCAGCATCTATTATTTTTTCAGCAAGTTCAAAATTAAACCTGTTGTTTAGGTTAAAGACCGAATCTGTAAAGAAGACATAGTTGATTTTATTTTTATCCCGTAGTTCCTTTAACGTCTTGACAATAAGAACGGGGTCTATTGTTCTGACTTTGCTTCCCTCAATAAGCGGATAAGTACAGTAGATGCATTTGTATGGGCATCCCCGTTTTGTCTGTATATTTAGCATCCCGCTGTTCTGCCAGTAAAAATCAATCATACTGTTGTCAAAGGAAAGAACAGGAGTTTTAAAGTAACTGGTACGTCTGTTTACAACTATCTGTGAGTTGTTATTGAAGACAAGTCCATCGATGGAAGAAAAATCCTCATTATTGTCAATGGCTTTAATTAGTTTCTGAAGGCTAACTTCGCCTTCGCCATGAATTCCGAAATCGGGGTGTAGAATTTCAAACAGCAGGCGGGGATAAATTGAAAATCCTGATCCTCCAATAATAACCTTTGATCTGCTGAACTCCCGTGTTGTGGCAATAATTTGTTTATAGTGTGATATAAAGCTCTCCTTTCGGTATATGTTTACATCATCTATGTTCCGCAGAGATATTCCAGTATAATCGGGGTTAATTTCACAAAGCAATTTGATGTAATCATCAAATGAACCGGTCATAAAGTCAAAGGTGTAAACCTTCAATAATGGCATTACCTCATTAAGAAATGCTTTAAGGTACGATATCCCGAGAGGATAAACAGGATAAGGAGCTGTAAACCTGTTGGCCGAGACCAATAGAAATTTCTTATTGCCCATCAAGATCCCAGAAGTTATAAAAGTTGAACCATTGTGCAGGATATCTCCTGATCATTTTTTCAAGATGATAAATATACTCTTTTAATATATTAATGATCATGAGATCCCGTTTTTCCTGGTTTCCCGGTTGCATAAATGATTTGGGGGCCGAGGCATAAAAATGATAATGATGCCTTTTTTCTTTCATAGCAAACACGAATGATACAGGAATGTTAAATTTCATAGCAAGGTAAAACGGACCACCAGGGAAGAAAGCTTTACTGCCAAGAAAATCGACTGCCAGCTTTTTACTGCCTTTCATAAACCGGTCGCCATGAATACAAACTATTTCATTATTGCCAAATACTTTATTGATCTCATAAACATGTGAATTATCCTCCTTTATTACAATCACATTGAAATTCCTTCTTGTTACAGAGGAGAGATATTCCTTTATCTTTTCATGCTCCGAGTCGACCATTATTATATTTACTGTTGTATTGAGCCTTTCAAGCATATTACCGGCCATCTCAAAATTACCGATATGAGCACTTATGAGAAGCCCGCCCCTTTTTTCATTTACCATTTTCCTGAGATGTTCCTCCCCTTCATAGGTAAATGTGAATTTTGTTTTGAAGCCTGCCATCACCGCTGTTTTGTCGAGCAATATCTGACCGAAAGTGTAATAATTTTTATATACAAATAGAATTGATCGGAGAGCTCCGAAACCAAGTCTGTGACGATAGAAGCTGTATGTATTCAGAAATGAACCCGGTGAAGCAATAAAAAAATAGAATGCTACAAAATATAGGACAAAATAAGCAATGGGGAGCCCTGAAAACTTTAAAATGGTTATGAAAATCTTATATCCGGTTAAACCTCCGCGGGTTTTGCCTTTCCAGGAAGTCACATTTAGTTTTACTAATGATAGCGTTTATTAATATGCTCATATAAGTCATGAAGGGTGTTGATAGAAGTCATCTCCTCCCCTTTGAGGGTCAATCCGAACTCTTTTTGAACTACTACCGCAATGTCAACAAAATCAAGGCTTTCAAGACCCAGGTCATCTTTAAGCCGGGCGTTGGGCAGAAGCAGGTTTTCAGAAATTTCGAATTCTTCCACAAGCAGGCTGTTGATGGTTCTTACAATTTCTTCCCTCGTCATATAAAAAATAAAATTGTTGTGAAGTTAGTTATATTTCTTTATTATCAAACATGAATTGGTACCCCCGAAACCAAATGAGTTAGAAAGGAATGTATCAAACTTCCGATTGATTGTTTTTCTTACTATATTAAGTTCAGCAGAATATTCATCAGGTTCCTCGAGGTTTATGTTAGGTGCGATGAACGAATTTTGCATCATGAGGAGAGAATAAACAATTTCGCTTGCACCTGCCATCCACATTTCATGCCCTGTCATTGATTTGGTTGATGAAACAGGCGGTTTGAAGTTGTGGAAAACCAAATTTATTGCTTTTGCCTCGTTCTGATCACCAAGAGGTGTTGAAGTTGCATGGGCGTTAATATAATCTATGCTTTCCGGTCCTAATTTCGCATCATTCAATGCCATTTTTATAGCCCGAACCGGTCCTTCAACATCAGGGATTGAAATATGAAGACCGTCGGATGAGAATCCATATCCAATAACCTCAGCAAGAACAGGAGCTCCTCTGCGCAGAGCATGGTCGAGATCTTCGAGTATAACGGTAGCTGCCCCGCCGCTTGGAACAAGTCCATCTCTTTTTTTGTCAAAGGGTCTTGAAGCTTTCTGAGGTTCTGATTCAAGTTTTGAAAATGCGCCAAGGCCATCAAAGCTTATTACACAATATATATTGGCCTCCTGAGCTCCTCCGCAGATAATTGCTTTCTGGTAACCATGTCTGATTAAAAAATAACCCATCCCTATTGAATGCGAGCCGCTGGCGCATGCCCCACTGAGGGTGAAGTTAACACCTTTCAGTTTGAATATCACAGAGAGGTTCATTGTAACAGTCGAATTCATTGATTGGAAGACGGATCCTGATCCTACAAGCGTTGAATCCTTTTTTTCACGGACTATATCCACGCACTCAATGACAGGTTGCATTGAGCTGTCGTTACCATATAAAATCCCAACTTCATTTTTTTCGAGGAATTCGTCTGTCATGC
The DNA here is from genome assembly GCA_964514725.1 of uncultured Rikenellaceae bacterium. Classification (GTDB taxonomy): domain Bacteria; phylum Bacteroidota; class Bacteroidia; order Bacteroidales; family VadinHA17; genus LD21. Next base: position 56,593 of record CAZEUL010000015.1, on the reverse strand, counting down.
CGGCAATCTTCAATGCTTCAGAGGTCGCAACATAAGCATATTCTGCATGTTCCGGCATGCAAACTCTTGAACGACGGTCAAGAATTCCCTTCAGTACCGGGCGTTCCAGTTTTCCTGTTAAAGCTGACTGATAGCCAAATGATTTGCGGGCCGGATCCAAAAAGATTCCTGATCTTCCTTCATAAAGTGATTCCTTCACCTCCATAATATTTTTTCCTATTGAGGAATAGATCCCGATCCCGGTAATGACTACTCTGTTCATATTGTGAACCCTGCAGTTCTGATTTAAAAACTATGTATACAGACCTCCATTTACAGAGATTACTTCTCCTGTTATATAAGATGATCTTTCTGATGCCAGGAACCAGACAACCTCAGCAACCTCTTCCGGAAGGCCGAATCTGTTCAACGGTATCAGACTTTTAAGTTCATTTTCATTCAGATCCTTTGTCATATCTGTCCTGATAAAACCAGGAGCTACCGCATTTACAGTAATGTTTTTTCTGCCAATCTCCTGGGCAAGTGCTTTTGTTGCACCGATAATAGCAGCCTTAGCTGCTGAATAATTGACCTGCCCCGGCATCCCTTTCAAACCCGACAGTGATACAACGTTAATGATCCTTCCATATTTTCTTATAAGCATATTTTTGAGCAATGAACGGGTAACGTAAAAGAAACCATCGAGGTTTGTCTCAATTACATCTTTCCAGTGACTGTTTTCCATCCACATAAGAAGGACATCCCGCCGGATACCGGCATTGTTTACAAGAACTTCAATATATTCATCCGGATGCTGATCATTCCAGTTGGTTAATATTTCATCAACCTTTTTATGGTCGGAAACATCAAATTTTAATAGCTCTCCGTTACCTCCTGCCTCCCTGACCATATCAAGTGTTTTCAATGCCTCTGATTCATTCGATTTGTAATTGACAAGAATATAATATCCCAGAGATACCAGTTTGACACAGACCGCTCTGCCTATGCCTCTGGATCCACCGGTAACAAGTGCATATTTCATTGTCAGTCAGATAGATTATTCGAACAGGTTAAGATTTTGATCGTAAAGGAATTCCTTAATACCAATAATTTCTGGATATTTTATAGTGTCCTCTTCAAACCGGGGTACAATTTTACGGATTTGCCTGTATGCCTTATAGGTGGTGGATGATAGCCGGTCTTCAATTTTAAGGTAGTCAATTCCCTGCACCAGACTTAACATCTCTATTGCCAGCACCTGATAAGTGTTGTCTATTACTCTTTTAGCCAAAAGAGCAGAGTTGGTACCCATGCTTACAACATCCTGATTGTCGTTATTATTAGGAATGCTGTGCAAATAGTTAGGAAAAGAAAGTGACTGATTCTCAGCAACTGTTGATGTGGAAGTAAACTGTGCACCCTGCATTCCGAAGTTCACACCAAGTTTTCCAAGATTAACAAATGGAGGCAACTTATTGTTCAGCTTATCGTTCATCAGGTAGTTGATCTGCCTGTCGAGCAATAGGGAAAGTTTGGCAACAGCAATCTTTACCTTATCCATTTCGAAGGAAATATAATCACCGTGGAAATTCCCGCCATGAAAAATATTATGGTTTTCATCGTCAATCATAGGATTGTCGCATGATGAATTGACTTCATTCAGGATGACCCTTTCTGATTCTTTAATGGTATCAAGAATTGGTCCCGCGATCTGAGGGACGCATCTTATGGAATAGTATTCCTGGACTTTGTCATCCAGGACCTTTTTTTCATGGTTATGGTTATGATTGTAAAACTCGTTCTCCCTTTTCCTTATAAGCTTGCTGTCAGCAAGTATTTCCCTTATTTTTGCTGCTACAGCCTGCTGCCCGGGATGGCGTTTAACATCATTAAGTTCTTTAGAAAAACTGTCATCACATGAATGTACAATCTCGTTTATCATGGCAGCTGCTAGAACTGACCATGATAAAAGGTTCTGAGCCTTTATAATATTGACCATTCCTGTCCCGGTCATAAAACAGGTTCCATTTATAAGTGAAAGTCCTTCCCTTATATGGACCTTTGCAGGTTTGAGTCCGGTTAGCTTTAGTGCTTCCATTGCAGGAATTACATTCCCGTTGAAGGTTACTTCTCCTTCTCCTATTAAGGCAAGGGCAATATGCGCAAGTTGGACAAGATCTCCACTTGCTCCAACACCACCGTGTTCCGGCACAACAGGAGCAATGTTGTTATTTATGAATTCAGCAATAAGCTCGACAACCTCCGGATGAATTCCTGAGTGTCCCTGAAGGAAATTACTAAGAAGAACAATGAGTGACGAACGTACGTAAATCGTATCAACAGATTGTCCGCATCCTGATGCATGACTTTTTATTGCATTATACTGAAGATTTATCCTGTCAGAATCCTCTATGCGGTACTGAGCCATTGGTCCGAGCCCCGTATTTATTCCGTAAATGATTTTATTTTTATGAAACGATTGCAGAAAATCAAAACTTTTTTTTACTCTGGCTTTTGCCACATCAGAAATAACTACTTTCCTGCCGCCAAAAAGAACACTCCTGAAATCGTCGGTAGCAATAATGCGTTCACCAATCTCCACCATACCAGCAATATTATAGAATATCTTAAAAAGGATTTTTTCAGGGTATGAAAAAAATCTGCGCAAAGTAAAAAAAACTAATTATTATACCAAATCTTTAAATAAGAACAACCTCATTCATGATATAAATTTTTAACTAAATTGCAGGCCTCTGCAAAAACTTACTATAAGCAGAAAATTACAGAGCGCCAATGTAATTACATGTTCAGAAAAACCTGATTTGAGGGATGAGGTATTGTGTGATAATTCCGACATACAACAATGACAGGACAATTGAAAAAATAATTACCGGTGTCAGCAGAATAACAAAAGAAATAATTGTTGTAAATGACGGATCAACCGACTCAACATCTCAGATCCTGAGCCAATATGATTACCTTAAAATCGTTTCCTATCCCCGGAACAGGGGCAAGGGATTTGCAATCAGAAAAGGATTTGATCTTGCAATAGCCGAAGGTTTCAATTATGCAATAACAATCGATTCTGACGGCCAACACTACCCTGAGGACATTTTAAAGTTTATTGAAAAAGTAGATAATGAGCCAGATATTCTTATTGCCGGTGACCGGAACCTGTTAAACAGAAAAATGTCTGCAGGTAGCAGATTTGCAAATAATTTTTCAAACTTTTGGTTCAGATTCCTGACCGGAATTAAATTACACGATACACAAACTGGTTTCAGGCTGTACCCTCTCGACAGGATAAAAGGAATGAAATTCTTTACCTCAAAATATGAATTTGAGACTGAAATTCTTGTAAGGGCAGCATGGAAAGGAATTAAAATTGTTAGTGTTCCGGTCAATGTATATTATCCCCCTAAAGAAGAGCGTATTTCCCATTACAGGTTCTTCACGGATTTTTTACGTATCAGCCTGCTTAATACAATTCTTGTAATTGTGGCCTTGTTATATTATAAACCTTTTTATTTTGTCAGATATTTAACCAAAGAAAATGTAAAAGAATTTGTTAGCAGGCATATCCTGCTGACCAGGGAGTCAAACATGAAAATTGCTCTGGGAATAACACTGGGTGTTTTTATGGGTATTGTACCGATATGGGGATTCCAGCTTATAACCGCACTGGCATTGGCGCACATCTTCAGGCTGAGTAAATTTCTTGTTGCAGTTGCAGCAAATATCAGCATTCCACCTATGATACCACTTATCCTTTATTTAAGTTATTTAACCGGCGGAATAGTCCTTGGCACAGGAACACGGATTCAATTTACAGGAGATATCACTTTAAAGACATTTGAAAATAACCTGTTTCAATATATAATAGGAAGTATCGTTTTTGCTGCGGTTTTCTCAATATTCACAGGTATTGCATCTTTTTTCATACTAAATCTGGTAAGAAGGAAGCCAGTGAAACCCTTTTAGGAAATGGAAGGTTTTTTTCTTTTTCTGTACGATTATTTCAAAAGCAGGCGGATTGTTTTCTTCTTAATAATACTTGCCATTTTATTGACCGCAATATTCTTTGCCTCGCGAATACAATTTGAGGAAGATATTGCTAAGATGATTTCGGGTGTTGACAGAAAAAGTGAAATTACCTCAATTCTGAATCAATCGGGTTTTCTCGATAAAATAATCATAAATATTTCTATTACTGACACTACCTCAATGCCTGATCCTGAAAAGCTCATACTCTATGGTTCGAAGCTTTATGATTCATTGCAGGCATCCGGGTTTAAGTCGTACATAAAAGAAATTACTTTCAGAATTCCTGAAAATATTATGGAAGAGGTTTTCGGCATTGTTTACAGGAACCTTCCAATATTCCTTGAAGAGAAAGATTATGAAATTATTGATTCACTGATAGCTCCAGAAAGGATTACCAGGTCTCTTGAAAACAACTACAACAGCCTGCTGACTCCGGCAAGCTTTGCAATGAAAAAAATGATTCTTCTTGATCCTGCCGGATTGACAGGTGTTGCTTCAGGAAAACTCAGAGCATTCCAGAATGATGAAAATTATCTGATAATTGATGGTTCGGTTTTTTCAAAGGATAAGAAACATCTGCTTCTTTTTCTTACAACTTCTTATGCGGCCAACAAAACATCAAAGAATTCAATACTGATCAGAAAACTAGACAAGATAATACGTGAAATCAGAGAAGAAAGCGGTGGTGAGATAAAGATCGAATATTTTGGATCTGCAGCTGTTGCGGCAGGGAATGCTGAGAGACTTAAAAGAGATATAAGTCTTACATTATCAATAACAATAATTCTGCTTTTCCTTATTACTGGTTTTTCGATCAAAAAGAAAAAACTTATACCTTTTATCTTTTTGCCTGCGATTTTCGGTGGATTGGTCGCCCTTGCCGTAATTTATCTGATCCAGGCCAGGATTTCAATCATATCACTCAGTATTGGGACCGTGATTCTGGCAATTACAGTGGATTATGCCCTTCATATAACAACACATTACAAACACAAACATTCAGTTGTAGATACGATAAGGGATGTCTCATTTCCGATTATTGTCTGCGGGTTTGCCACAGCGTTCGAATTTATAAGCCTGGTTTTCGTTTCTTCAGAGTCACTTCATGAACTCGGAATCCTTGCTGCCATAAGTGTTATTACCGCTTCATTTTTCACAATGGTGGTGATGCCTCATATCCTCGATATTACAAGGAAAGAGGGAGATGAAACAGAAGAGAAAAACTATCTTGAACGACTCCTGGATAAAATCACAAAATACGAGTTTCATAAAAATAAGCGTCTGCTGCTTTTTATGATTATTGTAACCATTGTGTGCTGGATATTTAAGGATAAGGTCGGTTTCGAGAGTGATATGATGAAAATGAACTATATGTCAGGGGAGATGGCCAAAGCGGAGGAAAATTTAAACAGAATTAATAATTATAAGCTGAATTCTATTTATGTAATAGCTCATGGTGAGAATCTTCAGGAGGCTCTTCTGAACAATGATAAACTTATTGAAAAGACCAGGTTGTTGATTCAGGAAAACAAAATAATGAGGTTTAGTTCACCTGGTTCTTTGCTCCACTCGGATTCAATGCAGCTCCATAGAATTGAAAAATGGAACAGATTCTGGAGCAACGGGAAAAGAGAGGCATTCATTAAAATGTTCAGCAGTACCGCAGAGAAAGTTGGGTTTAAAGCTGGGGCCTTCGGCAATTTTATCGATATGTTACGTAAAAAATATACTATAATAGATTCGGCAGATTTCAGACAACTTATAAAATATTTCTATACAGAAAACATTAATTCAAAGCCAGGATTATCGACAATTGTTTCGGTTGTCAAGACAGATGACCTAAACAGAGACTTTGTGGAGAATGAGGTTGGCAGTATTAAAGGTCTGTTTGTATTGGACAGGAAATCAATGCTTTCAGAAATGGTGAAAGTACTGGGTGATGATTTTAATTTCATTGCCAATGTCAGCCTCATACTTATACTTTTAATACTTATTCTGGCTTTTGGACGGTTTGAGCTGGGGTTCATAACCTTCCTGCCAATATTTGTCAGCTGGATCTGGACTCTGGGAATTATGGGTTTAACAGGTATTAAATTCACTATTTTCAATATCATTATTTCTTCATTCATTACAGGGCTTGGAATAGATTACAGCATATATATCATGCAGGGCCTGGTTCAGGGGTATAAAAGCAATAACAAAAACCTATTGTCATACAAGACATGCATCCTCCTGTCGGTAATGATTTCAATTTCAGGGACAGGCGTTATGATTCTCGCCAAACATCCCGCTTTGAAATCAATTGCATTAATTTCAATTATTGGGCTGCTTTCAGTCGTCCTTATTTCATATACTTTCGAACCTGTGTTGTTCAACTGGCTTGTAACCAAAAAAGGTAAAAATCGTTTTCTTCCTGTTGCTCTGTCGGATATATTGCAGACCATTGCAGCACTTACTACAGGACTGGTCTTGTGCATAATTCTGAATTTGCTGCTGCTTGTTGTTATTCCTTTACCTTTTTCCAGAATCAGAAAAAAAAGGTTCATGCATTATGCTCTTATGTGGTGCCTCCGGTTGCCCGTTTACGGCATGATAAGTATAAAAAGGCGTTATATTGACCCTGAAAACCTTGATTTCTCAAAGCCATCGCTGATAATTTCAAATCACCAGTCTCACCTTGACCTTCCGCTCCTTTTAATGCTCAATCCGAAAATTATAATTCTTACAAATGACTGGGTATGGAATAATCCTCTTTATGCCCTTGTGATAAGATATCTTAAGTTTTATCCTGTGACATGGGGTTATGAAGTTATTGTTGAACTTTTGAAAAAAGAAGTTGAGGAGGGTTATTCAATAATTGTATTTCCTGAGGGAACCCGTTCAACTGATTTCAATATCCTTAGGTTCCACAAAGGAGCATTTCTGCTCGCAGAAAAATTAAATCTCGACATTACACCAGTTATAATACATGGCGCTGGTGATTGTATGAAAAAAGGAGAAAACCATTTGAGAAGGGGAACAATCACCATGAAGATTTTCAGGAGGGTTTTTGCTGATAATAAAAGTTATGGTGTTGATTATCACGAACGTACAAAATATTTTCTGAAATTCTTCAGAAAGGAATTCAACCTGATGAAAGAGCAACTTGAGACACCGTCCTACTTCAGAAGGAAGCTGATAAGGAATTTTATTTTCAAAGGTCCGGTCCTTGAGTGGTATACCAGAATAAAACTGCGATTGGAAAGGAATTATGAACATATAGATAAGGTTGTTCCGAGAGATGCATTTGTTGTCGATATAGGGTGCGGATATGGTTTAATCTCCTATATGCTGGGATTCACATCGGAAAAGAGAAAGATATTGGGAATAGATTACGATGTCAATAAGATAGAAATGGCAAACAACTGCATATCAAAAAATGAGAGATTAAGTTTTGTTGCATCTGATGCTGTGAATTATGATTATCCTCAGGCGGATGTATTTCTTTTAAGTGATGTCCTGCATTATATTCCTGATGAAAAGCAGGAAGCATTAATAACATCTTGCATAAAGCGACTTAATCCGGGTGGTATTGTAATAATCCGTGACGCTGACAAGGATCTCCGGAAGAAGCATCTTGCTACTCGTTACACTGAGTTTTTTTCAACGCGGTTTGGATACAATAAAACTGTTGATAATAAACTTCATTTCTTTTCAGGCACGTTGATTTCCGGTGTGGCTTCAAGGAATGAGATGAAACTCGAGGTGATTAAGGACTCAAGGATCACTTCAAATCTTCTTTATATATTAAAAAAATAAGAATCTTGCCAGGTAAAAATCAAAATCTGAAAACTCCGCTTATTTTCAGAGCTAACCTATGACTATCAGGATTATCAAGATATGTCAGTCTGTGCACCAGGTCTATCCTTATAAATTTGAATATGTTTTCGATGCCATATGATAACTCAGCATAAGGCTTTTTGTATGACAGTGTATTAAATCTGGTAAGTGGATTTCCGTTTTGATCAAACTGAGGCAGGATTCCACGAGGATTTGTTCCCGGATCGTAGAAACCGTTGGATTCATCATTGAATTTCCCAAATGCTGAATTTAAAGTAAAAACGGTTCTCCAGTCAAGCTTCTTCAACAGGGGAATCTTCCCGAGAATAAGCCCGTTCATATGATAGGAAAGAAATATTTCTAATGTCTCATCTGCAATAAACTCTCCATAATTCATCAGGTTAAAGGTCCGGTCAGTTCTGAAAAAAGACTGGTTGCCTGCAAGCGTTGTAAGCATGGGATAAGGTAATGCCCCGAAAACTTTAGAGAACCTGAGATTGTATGATATGGTGCCAAGTCCTCCAGGATTGAATTTCTGCTGAATGCCGGTAACTATCTTATCATAACTGAAATCCCCTCCAGCCAGTTCTTTAAAACCTTTATAATATTCCAAACTGAAAACAGGGTTTTGATTAAAATTGACGGGAAACCTTCTGATACCGTCCAATACGTAAACAGCTGCCGGCTGATAGTGTAAAATACACCCAAGTTCACTCGTCTGGTATTCATTTCGAAGTACCTTCTTTTCCGGATCGGCATACCAGGCAAAATAAAAATCATCTCCGACAGGGTCAAAGGTCTTATGTGTTAAGACAACCTTACTTTGCATACCCCTGATGATATCTGAGGCCAGCCAGACCCTAAAAACTTTTGATCTTGCCATTTTATCTGATCCCCCAAAAGTCGAGGCAAAGGTTAGAAAGCTGCTTTGTGAAAAAAATTCATCTAAGGATCCGGATCTTTCTATATCGTCTCTATACTGAAATCCGGCTTTTGTCCACCGTTCTTTTGAAAGAAAAACTTCTGATTGCATTGATCCTTTAAGACGGGAATCCTTAAGACCAAAAGCAATATAGCCCTCTGTTGACACATTCCTGCTGAAATTAATATTTGTTCGGCCTCCAATCCTGAATCTGCTGCCTTCAACATCATTGTAATTGTAGAATAACAGGTATGGACCGAGTTCGAATTTGCCGAAATCATAATATCCTCGTATAGATGCTTCAATAAGTTTTGCGGTGGTTCTGATCTTGTTGTTATTTTTAAGAGTACCTATTTTATGAATGGTAATGCTGTCAATTTTCTCAAGCGAATTCACCCTTTCTGATTTCCAGAAATCAGGATTATTATCCAGAGAAGACATGTTTATTTTTAGTTCTGAATTATAAAAACCCGGATCATGAGGTTCATTAACGACTATTTTGGATTTTTTGGAGTAATTTGTTACAAACAGGTTTGCTGCATCGGCCATAAATCTGGTTCTGACAGGAAACCATGCTGCCGATTCAACAGGCTCATAGTCCTGCTGGATCTTTAGACGTCTTATAAAATTAAGTTCAGCCCGCTGATCGGCTTCAACTGAAATCCTTTTCAGTGCAAATGTGGTATCATTGATCCAAAAGGTGCCCCTGAAAACCGGATCTTCTCTGCGCCTGGGAATAAAATCCACCTGATAACAGTAAAATTTGTCATCGATCAGCAATGTATCTGAAAGATAATATCTATAGTATATCGGGCCATATCTTGAAAGAGGAGAAACGAATGATCTGTCTATTATTAACACAGTGTTGTCCATGAAGTTAAAATTCTCCTGTTTTGTTATAAGCTGCGAAGGCAAACTTGTATTGTCAAAAGCTATTCCCTCTGAATTTGTGGCTTTTATATGAATAAATTTCTGACCTGTCGATTTCAGGTAATAATTATCGCTTATTGTTTCAGTGAAATAAGATGGAATTGCCGGAATATCCTCATCCCCGGTTTTAACCGAGTATTCTTCAAACTCCTTTGAGAAAGGTTTTAAATAACTTTTATCTTTATTTTTATAGTATCCCAGTTTTCTTACATACAGAGCAGATCTGGAATAGTTCTGATACTGATAAGCAGACAGGTTTTCAATGTGGTTCAGAGAAAGATTTTGCCATACTCTCTTTAAAAGCTTAATTGCAGGATTTTCACCGGGCTTAATTGTTATTTCAGAAAGTGTATAAAGAGCAGGTTGGAGCTGAATATCAATAATCTGATCTTTATCTGGGACTACAGCTATGGTTTTAGTTTCGTACCCGATAAATGATATTACAATAGAATCACTTTTTGTCTTTCCTGTCAGTTTGTAAGTTCCGTCGAACAATGTCTGTGTTCCGACAGAGGTGCCTTTGAAAACGATATTTGCAAAGACTACCGGTTCAAAGGTCTGGATATCAGTAACCCTGCCGGTTACAGTTGTCTGCCCTTCGGTAAACACAGCCGGAATCTGAAGAATCAACCAGATTGGAGCAAGGAATTTTTTCAGAAACATACCTACAGGTTCTTTTAAACCGGGATCAATATTACCCTTCTGACTGTTTCAAGGAATTTCAAATCCGGATTACTCAAACAAGTAAAAGGGTACATGCTGCTTATTGCCTGATATACCGTATTGTTAATTAAAAGTATATTTTATGAACATTATTAACAAATTTATGTTTGATTTCTGTATAAGTTTATGTCTTGTAAAATAATTAAAACCGGTTATTATGAAAAGACTATTTTCCCTGATCCTGATCCAGATACTGGTTTCAGGATTAATTCTTAATGCACAGAAAATATCATTAAAGAAGGGCAACCTTAACTTTCTTAAAGGACAGAAATCCATTCTTGTAACATTTGACTACAGCAATATGGCTGTTGGTAAATTTGACAAGGAGGACGATTACATTGCAAAAAAGGTTGAAGATTACAACAAATCTGAAGCCGGAAAGGGAGACAAATGGAAAGAAGCATGGAAGAGTGACAGGGCATCCCGGTATGAGCCCAAATTTGAAAAACTTTTCAATGAATATACTGTCAAGATCGGGCTTACAGGGACCCGTGATGTTACTGATGCCAGTTACGAAATGAACATTCATACAACATTTACCGAACCAGGCTTCAATATCGGAATAACCAGAAAGCCTGCTTACATCGATCTGACAATAACTTTTAAGAATATTTCAACCGGAGAGGAAGTTGCAGTGATCACTGTCGATAATTGCCCGGGGAGAGACGCTTTTGGTTATGATTTTGACACAGGTTACAGGATTGAAGAAGCTTACGCAAAACTTGGCAAATCGCTTGCAGGTTATATAATTAAACAGCTTTGACGTCAGTATTGCCAGGAATCAGGGGAAGAGCATTTGACACAGGGTTCGCATAGATCTTAAGGAATAGGTCATCTATCATTTTTCTGTCACCTGGAATACCCCTGATTTCATTTTCTTTGTATTCAAGGAATATCTTCTTCTCTTCATTTGTATAATGATGTCTGAATTTTTCTGAATTATTGAGCATATCCCAGGCAATATAGTTATTTGGCCATAATTTGTAGTTCCTGTATATCTCACTATCAATAATTTTTACTATCCTGTTAATTTTATCGTTGGGTGACGGCTCTGCCTTTAGAAGATGTAAGCTGTCATTCAATGGGTTGCCAACTGAGGCATGAATTCTGCCCTTATAGCCTGTGATTCCTTCAATTATGCTTTTCAGATCTTCATCGGGTGATTTCTGGTAAGTTCCTGTCAGGGAGGTAGTGAGAACCTCCTTTATTTTAAGGGCACAACATGGTTCATACTCGTATGAAATAGCATAAGGAACAATATTCAGCTCCTGAAATGATTCTTCAAGGGTACCTTTGCCACTCATACTGAACATTTTCAGAAGACCAGTCTCAGTTTTGTCATTTCCGGTTTTAGTTCGGCCTGGCCTCTGTGCAATCCATATCGAGACCTTTTTGTTAACAATGGTGTGTCTAATGTATGCTGAAAGCAATTGTGAATTCTTTAACAGCTCTTTCTTGGTGCCTCCACGGATAACCTTGAACATACGGTTTGTTTTCCCAAGGTCGATAACAAACTGATTGACCATCAGGTTACTGCCAAATGTAATCTCGGTTGTCGGATGTCCGTTTTTGTGAAGGATAAGTTGAAGCAAAGCTGAATCAAGAACAATATCCCTGTGATTGGAGACAAAAAGATAGGGTGAATCAGGATTTAATTGCTGGACTCCGTCAGATGTAAGACCCGAGGAGGTCTTTTCTACTATTGATACAACCAGAGGATAAATGAAATTCCGCTGAAATGCATAGGATGAATACGTTTCAGAAAGAGATTCCTTAATGCTGCTCTTATCTTTACCTGTGAAAAAAAAGTCAAGAATTTTATCAAACAAAGGATTGGAAACAATCCTTTTTAGTGCTGCATTGACCTCATCATCATTGTAAGGTCTTATATCCTCAAAATCTTCTAATTCGAACATTTTGGTCATTTTTTTTCAAAAATACTAGTATTTATCAATAATCCTATTTTTAACTTTACCCGGTTGCGATTTGAAATTATCAAAGGATTGATGAAGTACGACGTTGTTATTGCAGGAAGTGGATTAGGAGGACTTCAGTGTGCTTTTATTCTGAGCCGTGAAGGATTCAATGTCTGCCTTATTGAAAAGAACGATCAACTGGGGGGATGTTTGCAGACTTTCAAGAGGGATAACAGTGTCTTCGATACAGGCATGCATTACGTCGGCAGCGTGGAGGAAGGTCAGTTCCTTAATAAATTTCTTAAATACTTCAGCCTTGAAAGTTCCCTGAAACTCAGAAAGCTTGATGAAGAAGCTTTTGAAATAATCAGGTTTGGAGACCGGGAATATCGCTTTGCCATGGGCTTTGACCGCTTCAGAGATAATCTTATTGCATCCTTCCCTGGTGAGGCTGCAGCTATTAAACAATATATTAACAAGCTTCTTGAGGTTAAGAGATCTGTTGATATTTTAAAAATGAATGAGCTTCCCGGGAAACGGTCTGAGTATTTTCAATATTTCAACACAGGTATCAACAATTTTCTCGATTCCCTCACAAATAATCAGGAACTGAAGAGAGTTCTACTGGGTAACTCACCATTATATGCTGGCGTAAGGACCAAGACTCCCCTTTATACACCTATGATAATAAATTCCACTTATATTGACAGCTCTTACAGATTTGTCGATGGAGGATCCCAGATAAGTAATATACTTGCACGGCATATTATCAGGAACGGAGGAAAAATACTACGAAGTTCCAAAATTACCAGGTTCATATTTGAAGCAGGCCATGTAAAAGGTGTTGAAATAAACGGGGAGGAGGTAATTGAAGGCAAATGGGTTATATCCAATATACATCCCAAGACGATGATTTCACTTTTTGAAAATGCTCCTTTCAGGCCGGCTTATCTGAAAAGGATAGAAGCTCTTGAGGATACATTCGGTATGTTTTCTCTTTATCTTGTTATGAAGGAGAACTCATTTGAGTACATAAACAGTCATTACTATATTTACAGGACTGATGACATCTGGCATGGTGATACTTATGATCCGGAGCAATGGCCGGCAAGCTACATGATGCACTTTTCTCCTACCTCTAAAAACAACAGATATACTGATGCTGTTATTGCTACCGCATATATGAACTGGCGGGAAGTTGAGCCATGGGCAAATACTTTCGTCGGCCAAAGAGGTGATGATTACCTGGAATTCAAAATGAAAAGGGCCGAGAAATTAATTGATCTCATCGAAAGTGATTTTCCTGGATTAAAAAGCAAAATAAAGTCGTTTTATACTTCGACTCCATTGACTTACAGAGATTATACAGGAACTTATAAAGGTTCAGTTTATGGATTGCTAAAAGATTATAACAGTCCGCTTAAAACCCTTATAATGCCACGGACCAGAGTGCCCAACCTGCTTCTTACCGGTCAGAACATAAATGTCCATGGGGTTATAGGAGTTACCATTGGATCAATTTTAACCTGCGGAGAAATGATTGGCACAAGTTATATTCTAGATAAAATACGTAATGCTTAAACGGGCACCTTCACGACGGGTAATTCTAAGAGGATTTTTAATCTTAATCCTCCTGGTTATTATTTTGTTCATTATAATCTTTTTCAGAGCTTCAGTGGAACATCCACCTGAGATTAAGGATTTATCAGTACTTAACATTCCAAGGGAAAAGTCAGATGACAGCACTTATTTTTTTGGTAACAGCTGGCTCAGAAAAAGCAAGTCAGGCCTTTTTGAGTTGTACATTGAAGGAAAACCTTTTGAGAGGGGTGTTGCATTCGGCAAGCTTACAGAGGAATTGTTATTTTATCAGGAAGCTGCATTTGTTGAGCAGATAAAAAAACTGGTGCCATCTGAATCTTATCTGAAGTTCCTGAAGTATTTTGTCGCATGGTTTTCAAGGGATCTTGATAAAAACATACCGGATGAATTCCTGCTTGAGATATATGGGACCTCATTCTCAAGCTCTCCGGTATATGACTTTATAGGTACCGGATACCAGCGACAACTCAACTATCATGCAGCTCATGATATAGGGCACGCACTTCTTGCCATGAACATGACGGGATGCACATCTTTTTCATGCTGGGATAAAAAAAGCGCTGATTCATCCCTGATTACAGCCCGCAATTTTGATTTTTATGCAGGACGTAAGTTCGCTGAAAACAAAATAGTTCTTTTCTGCAACCCTGACAAAGGACTTAAATTCATGACAGTTACATGGGCAGATATGATCGGCGTAGTATCAGGCATGAATGAGAAAGGACTTACTGTCACAATAAATGCCTCTAAATCTAAAATTCCCCTCAAGGCTACAACCCCCGTTGCCTTACTGGCCAGAGAAATTCTGCAATATGCAGGTGACCTGAATCAGGCAATTGAAATATCTTCAAAACGAAAGCTGTTTGTTTCAGAGTCACTCCTGATAAGCTCGGCAGCTGATGGAACATCCATTATAATAGAAAAATCACCTGATAAATCTGATATTGTATATGGAGATAATTACCAGATTATTTGTACGAACCATTTTCAGGGAAAAGCTTTCAGTAATGACAGGTTAAATATTGAAAATATAAGGGGATCGGACAGTAAGTTCAGATATGACCGGATAAAAGAACTGCTCAACGATGACAGTACCATAGATGTTTCTGATGCCATATCTATCCTTAGAAACAGGAAGGGTACAGGAGATTCGGATCCGGGTATGGGAAATCCTCTGGCAGTTAATCAGCTTATTGCACATCATTCAGTTATTTTTAAGCCAAAACAAAAGATAGTATGGGTTTCAACTAATCCTTACCAGCTTGGAAGGTTTGTTGCGTATGATCTTAGAAAGTTATTCACCATGACTAAAGAACAAATTGCAAGCGGAAAGGAAATTACAGAAAATTTATTGTCGGTTCCTCCAGATCCATTCCTTTATTCTTCTCATTATGAAAGCTATAATAGATATTTGAAGCTTACAGATGAGATTCAAAAATATACAAGTGACCGGTTAAAGTTACCCTTAGATTTTGAAGCCACTTATATCAAATCAAATCCAGAGCTCTATCTTACTTATTCAAATCTGGGTTATTATTTTTATGAAACAGGAGACTATAATAAAGCTTATGAATACTTTATGAAATCATTATCAAAGGAAGTTGCAGGATTGGATGAAAGGAATAAGTTGATCAGAATTTCAAAGAAAGCATTAAAAAGACAAAAGCATGAATATTCCGGAAATTGAAAAAGAAGGTAAGAAGGAGGTTGAGTTATTTCAGAGCAAAGAGTTAAGGAATCTGATGAATTATCTTGAAAAGAACTCACTTTTTTACAGGGATCATTTCAGACATAACGGGATCAGGCCTGAAAAGATAAACAGAGTAGCTGATCTTTCAGTCATACCCCCAACGAAGAAAGAGGATTTGCAGAAACGTGCCCATGAATTTATTTGTGTAAAACCAGACAGGATAATTGATTATCTGACAACATCAGGTACTTCGGGCGATCCTGTGATTTACGCCATGACAGAGAATGATTTGAAGAGATTGGCTTATAATGAGTATCTTGGCTTTACATGTGCTGATTGTACAAGAAAGGAAGTTTTCCAGCTAATGACTACGATCGACAGGAGATTTATGGCAGGAATGGCTTATTTTCTCGGATCCAGAAAGTTAAAAGCTGCAATGATAAGAGTTGGCAATGGTATCCCTGAGCTGCAGTGGGATACAATAAACCGGTTTTCCCCCACAGCACTTATAGCCGTACCATCATTTTTATTAAACATAATAGATTATGCAGAAAAGAATAATATCGATTATCATTCTTCAAGTGTGAATAAAGCAATATGCATCGGGGATACATTGAGGAATACAGATTTTACTTTCAACACCCTTGGCAGAAAAATAAATGAACGATGGCCAGAGGTTAAATTATATTCAACTTATGCTTCGACTGAAATGGCCGCATCTTTCACCGAATGTAAATATGGCATGGGAGGCCATCATCACCCCGAGCTTCTTATAGTCGAATTTCTTGATGAGAACGATTCTCCCGTTGCTACAGGAGAAGAAGGTGAACTTACAATTACCACTTTGCGTGTAGAAGGTATGCCTTTACTCAGATTTAAAACAGGCGACATTTGTCAGGGGCATTATGAACCTTGTAAATGCGGAAGGACAACAATGCGCGTAGGACCGGTGATCGGAAGGAAAAACCAGATGATCAAATACAAAGGAACAACACTCTATCCTCCAGCCCTCTATGACATCCTTGAAAATATTGAAGGAGTCAGTAATTACATAGTTGAACTTTATACAAATACAATTGGAACAGATGAGATCCTCATCAGGATAGGTACTACTGTAAGCTCAGAGAACTTTGAAAAAACTATAAAAGATCATTTCCGGGCTAAACTTAGAGTAGCCCCCTCAATCTCTTTCGAATCAGTTGAATATATAGAAAAACTGCAATACCCGAGAATGAGCCGTAAACCGGTGAAACTTATTGACAGAAGATAATAGGAGATTATAAATCAGGGTTCCTTAAAGTTTATTATCTTGGCATCAAAGTTGAAAGATGAGAAGCTTAAAATCTTTCAATTAATAAAACAGTTCAGATAATTATTGGAGTATTTCAAACAACTAATTTTATAGAATTATGAAAAAAATTTTATTACTTCTTCCGGCCATGCTGTTCTTATTCTCAGTTGATCTGATGGCCAACAAGACAAGTGTTGAACTCTCAGGACCTTCAGGAATAAAAAAAGGATCAGATGTTACCATTACGATAAAGGTTATGCACAAGGGTAACAGCAAAATGCATCATACCGACTGGGTTTCTCTTAAAATCAATGGACAGGAAGTAAAACGCTGGGAATACAACAAGGAAAACCTGCCTCCAGATGGCAATTTTACCCTTGAATATAAAACAACAGTTACCGGCGATCTAAATCTTGAAGCCCAGGGTCATTGTAATATGCATGGCAGCACAGGACCGAATAGTTTAATTATTAAGGCAAATTAACCTTATATTGATATGTATAATCTGATTTTACCCTTAGGCATAGTAAATTTTATTCTTGTACTTGTTCAGATATTAGGCGGATTGAAAGTAATAAAGATCTCGTTCAAAATGCATAAGTACTTTGGGATAGCCCTGGGCATTTTTGCATTTTTGCACGGCGCGATAGCGATCTTTTTTACATAATATTACAGCAATCTGAATTACGGAAAAGTCTGGTCAGATCTGCAGGTTGATAAAAATAAAATTAATTTCATCCCGCAACCGGGAACTATTAATTATTTATGTTTCCGAAAATCTTTTATAAAAAAATATTGAGGGAATCCCGGTCGTAAAAGCGGTGTTAATTAACTTGACTTCATAAGCAAATGTTTCTAATATTTGCGTTAACCCCGCACCCGATGATAGGCTCCCAGCATATCGAAAATATGAAATAAACAGATGAAAAAGAAGAGCTTAATATCTGATACTATTGTAATTGTCCGATTCAGTGATGTGGATTCAATGGGAATTGTGTGGCATGGTCATTATATTAAGTATTTTGAGGATGGCCGTGAGGATTTTGGCAACAAATATATGCTGAACTATCTTGACTTCTATAAGAATGGGATCCTCATTCCAATTGTAAAAGTGGTATGTGATTATAAAAAACCACTATCATACGGTGATACTGCAAGAGTTGTAACAGAGTTCATTAATTGTGAATCTGCAAAAATCAAATACGAATACACAATATATAATCAGCGGAACAATGAAATTGCCGCAACAGGCTCAACAGTTCAGGTTTTTCTCGATCTTAAGAGAGAATTGCTGCTAAGTGTTCCGTCTTTTTTCCTCGAATGGAAAATGAAAAATGGCCTCATTTGACACTTTATTATTAATTTTCACCCCCGAAATCTATAAGTCCATTAAGTGACCGGCGTTTTTGTATCCTCTGATAATATGATCACTTCCCTTGGATTCTCAACAATTGAGAATGCTTTTAATATGATGTCCGGGAAGACAGGGATCAGATTAATCGAAAACCCCGACCTTTCTCCGACACCTTTTTATGCATCCATGGTTGATACGAACCGCCTGAATGATTTATTTTCGGAAATCGGGGATGTTAAAAAATATACCAGATTAGAGAAGCTTGCTTTATTATCAGTAAAATATGCACTTGCTGAATCGCATGTCGATCCAGCCGATTCACGAACACTTTTGATTCTTTCCACCACCAAAGGCAATATTGATCTTCTTGAAAAGAACGAACCACAGAAAAACATCCGGCAAAAACTGTTCTTGTGGGATACGGCAAAATTAATAGCAGATTTCTTCAGCTTCAGAAATGTACCTGTTGTTGTTTCAAATGCATGCATATCAGGGACACAGGCAATTATACTGGGGGCAAGATTAATCAGTGCCGGCTTATATAATGCGGTTGTGATAAATGGTACTGACATAATCTCCGAATTCGTTGTTTCGGGTTTTAATTCATTTAAGTCTCTTAGTAACGGACCCTGCAGACCTTTTGATAAAACTCGCGACGGATTATCGTTAGGCGAAGGTTCGGGAACGATCATATTGTCAAATATGTCATCCATAACCGGAACCGACAGAGCTATACTGGCTGGCAGCGGATTTTCAAGTAATGATGCAAATCATATTTCAGGCCCATCAAGGACAGGAGAGGGATTATACCAGACTATCGACAGGCTTTTAAAAAACATTTCAATTCCTGTTGATTTTATTTCAGCACATGGTACAGGCACAATTTATAATGACGAAATGGAATCTATTGCCCTCACCAGAGCCGGCCTCCAGGAAGTACCTGTCAATAGTTTCAAGGGATACTGGGGCCACACCCTCGGTGCTGCCGGAATTATTGAGTCAATAATGTCTGTTTACTCAATGAAGGAAAATATTCTCTTTAGAACAGCTGGATATACTGAACCTGGGCTAAAACATCCCATTAATGTCATTGACAAATTAATCAGACGGGATGTTAACAGCTGCATTAAAATAGCTTCAGGATTTGGTGGTTGCAATGCAGCTTTAATGTTTTATGCAGTATGAATTCTGAATATTCAATTATAAATCATTGCACAATCAGGAATAATCAGGTGATTGTTGAGGATAAGCCTGTTTTTTCATTTCCTGAAGCCGGTTTTAAAGAGTTTTCAACCGCAGTTTATAAGAAATTTAATACTGATTATCCGAAATTTTACAAAATGGATAATCTCTGCAAGCTTGGATTTCTTACATCAGAGATTCTCCTTGAGGATAAAGAGATAAAGAAAAGATTTACCGGTAGCGATACAGGTATTCTGTTAATGAATTCTTCATCATCACTTGACACTGACAGAAATCATCAGGAAACTATAGCTGACAGGAAAGAATATTTCCCAAGTCCCTCAATATTTGTATATACGCTGCCTAATATAGTTATCGGAGAGATTTGTATCAGACATAAAATAACGGGAGAGAACATATTTTTCATCCAGGAAAAATTCAATCCCTCCTTTCTTGTCAGCTATGTAAGCTACCTGTTTGATTGTGAAATTATTAACAAATGTATGGCGGGGTGGATTGAAATGAATGGTGAGCATTATGAATCATTTGTTATGTTAGTTGAAAAAAGCGCTGATGCTTTGAGAGGAATTGTTAATTTTGACGCAGCTGTTATCGAAGGTTTATATAATAAATTCAAGTAATATATGGAGCAACTTGTTCAGAAGCTTAAGGAAGAGATAATCGAAGTCTTGAATCTGGCTGAGATGTCACCTGAGAATATTGATGAGAATGCACCTCTGTTTGTTGATGGCTTGGGTCTGGATTCAATTGATGCCCTTGAGCTTACTGTTCTGCTTGAAAAAAAATACGGGATAAAAATTAAAACTGCAGAAGAAGGAAAAAAAATCCTTTATTCGGTAAGATCTATGGCCGACTGTATTGTAGCAAATAAGAAAGCCTGATTCCAAGGAATTTTAATATTTAATTTGTGCCAGAAAGAGTATTTATTACGGGTGCAGGGATTATTTCTGCAATTGGGCTGAATTGTTCGGAGGTTCAGCATTCTTTGCAGTTAGGGAAGTCTGGAATCGGTCCAATGCGGCGACTTCCATCGATCTACAGGAATGAGATCCCTGTTGCTGAAATAAATTTAACAAATGAAGGTCTCGAAAAACTCGCCGGGATAGAAAAAAAAGGACTATACTCCAGGACTTCTCTTCTTGGCATTATTGCTGCTCATGAAGCTTTGCATCAGAGCGGGATCTACAAGGATATTGGGAGCTGCAGAACCGGTCTGATCTCTGCCACGACAGTAGGGGGAATGGACCGTTCTGAAAGGTTTTATAAGGCGTATATTACAAAAAAGTCAGGAGGCCGTCTGCGGGATATTGTTACCCACGACTGTGGCGACAGTACAGAAGTCATTGCAGATACCTTTGGAATCAGTGATTATATTACCACAATAAGTACTGCTTGTTCATCATCAGCCAATGCAATTTTGGCAGGTACCCGGCTGATCAAAAGCGGTATTCTCGACAGAGTAATTGCAGGTGGCACAGATGCTCTGACTCTTTTCACACTTAATGGCTTCAACAGTCTGATGATACTTGATAAAAATGCCTGTAAACCATTTGATGAGGACAGAAATGGACTGACTCTCGGTGAGGGATCAGGGTATCTGGTTTTAGAATCAGAAAAGATCGTTGAAGAAAAGGGCAAATCTGTTCTTTGCGAAATAACCGGTTTCGGAAATACATGTGATGCATATCATCAGACCGCTTCATCCCCTGAGGGTGACGGAGCTTACCTTGCTATGAAACAAGCCTTGCAGACTTCAGGTTTAACCCCTGACATGATTGATTACATTAATGCCCACGGTACCGGAACCAGAAACAACGATCTTTCTGAAGGGAAAGCCATTGAAAGATTGTTTTCCAATACTAATGTCAGTTTCAGCTCTACCAAGTCATTTACCGGCCATACACTGGGGGCTGCAGGTGCTATTGAAGCAGTTATATGCGTTATGGCTATCAGAAACAGATGTATTTATCCAAATATAAATTTCAGAAAACAGATGACCGAGCTCAAAATAAAACCTGTATCTGAATATTGTGCGAATGTAGATGTTAAGAATATAATGTCCAATTCATTTGGTTTTGGCGGCAACAATACAAGTTTGATTTTTTCAAATTGCTGATATGACAGCATTCATAAACGGATCATGCGCAGTATCACCTCAGATGACTTTCTCGGGAGAATTTCCGGGCCATGAACCTGTCAATTACACCGGCGTAAGTCATCTTCAGTGCATTGATCCGCCTGTGAACGAATTTATTGATCCAATGATATCAAGGCGGATGAGCCGCATAATAAGATTTGGGGTCTGTTCAGCCCTCAGGAGTCTGCAAAATGCCGGCATACAGAAACCTGACGGAATAATTGTGGGAACAGGTTTGGGTTGCATAGAGGATACTGAGAAATTTCTCAGGAATCTTCATGCAAATGAAGAAAAACTTCTAAATCCTACTCCTTTCATTCAGTCAACACATAATACTGTAGCTTCAACAATTGCAATAATACTGAAATGCAATGGGTACAACAGTACCTATGTTCACCGCGGAATTTCATTTGAGAGTTCACTCACAGATGCAGTGTTGTTATTGAAAGACTCTTCGTTTAAAACAGTGCTTGTCGGTGGTATTGATGAATTGACCCCCGATTCCTTTAACATTACCAGAAGGTTGGGATTATGGAAGAGGGATCCGGTCGACAGTCTTTCCCTGCTTAATTATAAAAATAAAGGAACTCTGCCCGGCGAGGGGATGAATTTTTTTGTTCTAAGCGGCGAGAGAAACGATAAAAGTATTGCCGAAATCCGGATGCCGGATATTTTCTACAAACCGGCAACTTCAGCAGAAATCGAAAACAGAATAATTTCTTATGTGGGGAATAATATTGGAGACCTTGGTAATATAGACCTTATAATTATGGGACTAAATGGGGATATTTACAATGATGAAGTTTATAAGAAACTGATAAATAAGGTTTTCAGAAAGATACCTTGTGCATATTATAAACACCTGTGCGGTGAATATGATACATCATCCTCCTTTGCCTTTTTTCTGGCCACAGAGATTGTTAAAAAGCAAACCGTTCCTGAGATTATGATGATTGAAGGCCCCAGGGCTTCACAGTTCAGGAATGTTTTGATATATAATCATGTCAGAAATGTTAACCATACTCTGATTCAGGTTTCAAAATGCTGACATATCAGAAAATAATTCTTGTTGCAGTCTTTCTTGTTTTAATACTGATAGTTGCTGATTTTTTGTTAGTTATCAGTCCATGGTTTTATATTGGTACGGTTCTTGCAACAGCTGGATTACTTGCATACGGATCCGTAAATTTTAAGTCAGGATACTATTGCAAGGTGACATATGCCGGGGACAAAGAAGAGAGAACACTTGCCCTGACCTTTGATGATGGCCCTGATGAAAAAATCACCCCTCTAATTCTTGATATTTTGAAAGAGAACAATGTAAAAGCAGCTTTCTTTTGTATCGGATCAAGAGCTATTTATAACCCTGAGTTAATAAAAAGAATTGACAGTGAAGGGCATATTATAGGGAATCATTCATATTCACACAGTTACTTTTTTGATCTGTACAGTAAAAGGAGAATCCTTAAAGAGCTTGAAGAGAATAGCAAAGCAATCAAAGACATAATTAAAAAAACACCCTTATTATTCAGACCGCCCTATGGCGTTACGAATCCTGCTGTAGCTTCAGCAATAAGAAAAGGCAGATATGTTGCTATTGGATGGAGTTTTAAGTCAAAAGATACTGTAATTGACAATGATGAAACCCTTTTAAGGAGACTGGTGTCCGGAATTGAAAACGGCAGTATAATTTTATTCCATGACACCCGGCGTGTTACTGCAAATACACTTGATAAATTTATCAAATATTCTGTCAGCCGGAATTTCAGTTTTAAAAGGCTTGATCATTTTTTAAAAATTGAAGCTTATGAATAGATATCAGAAGTTCATTTTCAGCATTTCCCTTTTACTTATCCCTTATTATCTTGGAGGGCAGGAAAATTACAAACCTCTTTCCGATCCCGGAGGTTTTGTTAATGATCTCATTGCAGCTTCTTCATCGGTCAATACGATAACAAGCGATTTTGTTCAGGAAAAGAATCTGAGTGTTCTCAGCGAGAAAATTATTTCGAAAGGCAGATTTGCCTTTAAAAAGGAAAATAATATAAGGTGGGAATACATTGAGCCCTACAGATATCTGATAATAATAAGCAATAACCAGATGCTTATGCGTGATGAGAAAAACAAAAAGCAGATAGATATTCAGTCTAATCCATTGTTCAAGGAGATGAACAGGTTTATTTCAGGTTGCATTCAAGGTGATATATTGAGGAATGATAATGATTATACCAAAGAATATTTTGAGAGCGATAAGAGTATTTATGTGAAGCTGGTCCCCAGATCAGAAAAAGTAAGACAGATGTTAAATGAGGTGCATATATGGTTCGATAAGAATGATCTTGCTGTTTCAAAACTTAGAATGGTGGAATCGGGCAATGATTATACTCAGATAACATTTGAAAACAAAAAGCTGAATACAGATATTCCTCTTGAAAAATTTAGTTTTAAATAGTCTTTTCCTGCTTATTTTAGTAAGCTGCACCCCTTCAGCTTTCAGGCATCTTCATAAGATCCCTTCAGCAGAAGCAGGTAAGAATACTTACCAGTCTTGGTTCATGACAAATATTGATCATTTCCTTTTTAAGGCTTCCATAGATGCATTTAATAACCATTTTACAGGTCTTATGATAGTAAAACCATTGACAGAGGAAGATTACAGGATTATATTTATTAATGAACTTGGCATTAAAATATTTGATTTGGAAATTTTCGGAACCGGAGATCATAAAGTTCATTATTGTATTGAATACCTTGATAAAAAACTTATCATAAAAACACTTAAGAATGATCTGAGTTTGATGCTCAATAATCAGAAGAGCAGAATCTTAGGGGAGATGCAGAATAAGAAATCAGGAATAAGAGTCTATAAGACAAGAGACAAGAAAGGCATTAAGTATCTTGTTGTAAATGACACTACTGCAAGAGTGGAACGCATAGTCAGAAAAGATGGTCTGTCAAAAAGTGCAAATACTTCATTTTTCAGCAGTAATGGCGTTGAGCTTGATTCGGTTAGGATTGCACATAAAAATATTAAACTGGATATACATCTTTCCAAGATCAATGAAAACAAGTAAAAATTTCCTGGATAGTCTGTATACTATTAAGAATATAAACCGGGGAGATGGAAGTGATAAAATATCAGTCAGGATTGAGATAAATTCTTCTCACGAAATATTTAAAGGTCACTTCCCTGGTAATCCTGTTCTTCCCGGAGCTTGTACGGTTCAGATTATCAAAGAGATTATTGAAGTTGTAACCGGCAGGTCCCTTCTTCTTTCCGAAGCAGGAAGCATTAAGTACCTTTCATTCATCAATCCTGAAATTAATAAAATACTGGACACCGACCTCTTTTTAAGTGAACAGGAGAGCTGCGCCCTGTTATGCAATGCAACTGTGCACTATGAAGGCACAACTTTCTGCAGCTTCAAAGGAATCCTGACTGCGTCAGACTGAGTCAGAGGAATTGTCAATTAACCTAAATCCCGGAATCGGAGACCAGAGTTCCTTTACAGCTTAAAAATGTAACACGAAAAAGTTGTTCTAAAATTGGAGGATTTTACTCAGTAAAAATAAGCAGATAGATGTTATTGTGTCCAAACCGATTGATTTGGTTCAGGGAGATTCTGTTTTGTTTTTGGTATTAGAGTCAGTCTTTACTTCTTTTAAAGCCCCAAATGCATCAGCGAGCATTTTAATAAGTGATAATTCCGACTGAAAATGCTTAAGAGTTCCCCTGAACCAATCGTGCGTTTCTGGGGGAGTATTCAAAACCCTTTCAAGCTCTGTTATATAAAAAACTGCATAATTTTCATGGATATCCCTCAGAGTGTTTTCAAAGAATTCAATTCCATCACCTTCTATCATTTTAAGCAGCGGGGTAAGATCATACTTCTTGTCTTCTCCCTCGATATTTAATGTTGCTGTCCAGTCAGCTTTAACAAGCGGAGCCACCAGATTCTTCCTTTTGGATTTGGAAGGCTGAAGGGGAACCTCTCCGGTTAGTTCTTTATGTTTTTCAAGCAATTCAATGTACAAGTCCTGAAGCTTATTATATGCTTCATATGAAACTGATCCGTTGGCAGGGTTATTGGTTGTTTCCATTTTATGAAATAAAAAAGTGCCTGAAGATAAAACAGTTACAAACTGATTCTTAAAATAAAACAGGTTTTGATCTAATCGTTTAAAACAATACTAAAATTTACACACTAATCTCAGGTTAGCTACCGTAAATATATAAAACTTATTTAATTCAGTAGTCGCGGAGAAGCACAATTTAGGAGAGATTTTCAGTATTATGCAATATTCTTTTCAGAAAATCTTTTCAGTGCGCTTCAAGCAGAAAATCGTAGAAAACCCTGTTAAGGTTCCTGCCTGTTTCAATCCAGTCAGATTCTGATGGAACCTTGTTGAGGCTCCCAATCCAGTTCGCGTTAAGTTCATAAACCATTGCCTCAATACCGAATCTTTTGTACATTCCGTTTTCAAATGAAACATACGATTCAGTCTGGCCGGGAGCTGACCATGAATAACTCATGCTTTCTGAAAAAGAGGTATATTTCCTCATAAGTCGTTCGAACAGCTTCATTTTTTCTATAAATATATGGTCATCCTTACTATGCCTTGCAAGAATTATACCGCCTGAGTCATCATTATGGATATCTATTCCGAGTGCAGGCTTTTTACCTTCAGCTATCAACTTCATAATGAATTTTTCGAGTGCATATTTTTCAGGGCACAGATGAGGATCAGATTCTTTGTCCCAATCCCTGTTCAGATCTTTGCCCCTGATATTAAATCTGGTCATACCTCTGGCAACACCATCTTTGTTTGCCATTGGCATGATATAAATACAGAATGTTTCCTGCCACTTTCTGGAGTTTGTATTTAAAAATTCATTAATAAGTCCTTCAATCACCCAATTTCCTCCAGCTTCCCAGGGATGAGCCCGTGCTCTTATAATTACTGAATTACGTGCTTCAGGATTTCCAAGACGAATTATTTCGAGGGGTCTTCCCTCTGCTGTAGCCCCTATGTTAAAGATTTTCACAAGGTTACTCGAGCTTATTTTCCTTTTGAGGGATTCAAGGTCTTCTATAGTATAAGGAGGCATTCTGACAACATAAACAGAATCTTCTTTCATTATGATATCAACCATCAGTTCAAGCCCTGGCATTCTTTTAGTCCCGACAGCTTCCCACGATTTATTGTCATATGAAACATAACATGAAATATCTTTCTCAAAATTCCACCAGTTCTTCACTTCTTCTCCATTATAGTATCCTGGGACAAGCTTTGACAGAATAATTTTTACTTTTGTCCCTTTTGCAGCTTCAATTTTAAAATACCAGTGGTCCGTCTGGCGGTTAAGAATATCCCTCTCATAATCAGCAAGCAATGAGATTTTGACAGCTGTGTCACCGGCTATTTCCCAATTCAGAGGGGATGCATTCTCAAAAAAATTATCAATGAATCTGATTTTAATTTTTTCAGGCGACTGGCCCTGCAGTTCTCCAGTTAGTCCCATTGGGAAGATCAGGAGAAAAAAGTAATAAAATCTTCTGATTTTTTGGATTATTTTCACTTGCATTCAGTTAATAGTTATATTGGTTTTTTACTTTATTTCTTGTAAGGCTTCCAGAATCCGGGGAGGAGTCATGGGTAACTGATATAGTGGCTTTTTGCACAGGATCTGAATTCCCGTTAGCAGACAATCCCTCTATCGTAATAATTTTTTTCTCCAAAGCATCACTTACCGGCATCATACATGATCTAACCGGATCTTCGTCCATGAGGATGGTACAAGCCCCGCAAAATCCGCTGCCACAGCCATATTTTGTACCTGTCAGCCGGCATTTGTATCTGAGTACCCATAGTAGCGTCTGGTCAGGATCCACCAGAAGCTCAGTCCTTTTACCATTCAGTTCAAAACGAATGAGTTCTTGCATACTCGGAAGTAGTTATTTTAGCTTAGCGTTGCTTTTGTTATTCTGGTCAGGAGCTTATAAAAATCAGCAATTTCCCGGAGACAGCAGATGTAATAATTCCAAAAGATTAAATCCTGTATACAAAAATAGGAAAAACATTGCAGGTCACTTTGAAAAAGACTCAGTATAACCCGGAATACACATAAAACAAGGTTTTAGTATAATCTGAATTGTGGTTACTGTTTAAAAGCATTAAAACTCAAGTCATTTATCATTTATTATTTTCAAGCTTACAGGCCCGATCAGACCCGAACTTTTAAGCGGAGAATCTTTTGAAAAATAGTTCCATGTTGTAAAGCAATATCTGTTTTTTGAAGGCCTTGGCAGGTTCCTGACAAACCAGTCGGGAAACTCTTTAAGATAAGTTCCGGTTTCAGGTCCATAATGTGCCGCGGCCCATTCTGCATCAGGAGGTTCCTGCTCATCTCCCACAAGACGGTTTACCCATGTATTCGTTATTTCAATCTCCAGAGAATTTCTACTTTTATATAATATTTTTACCGGAATCTTCATCCTCCAGGGGGCAGTCCAGATCACACCGAGATCCTTCCCGTTAATTTTAATCCTGGCAACATCCCTCACTGTGCCAAGGTCAAGGAAAAGATCTGATTTTCTGTTCATATTAATTTTCTCAGGCAGATCAAATGTTGATCTATAAACTGAAGTACCGCTATAATATTTAATACCCGGTTCAGGTCTGTTCACCCAATCTTCAAGTTTTTCAAATAATACCGGGTCAGCCGGTCCACCCCAGGATGGATCAAACAAAACCTGCCATGGTCCTTCAATGAATCTTAACACTTTCAAAGTTGGAAAATTAAAGAATGTATTCTTTCTCCTCTTATGAATTTTCCCCCTGAATACCACGAAAAAGCTCTGTGCTTCATCAAATGTGAGAGTCAGGGAGATTGCTTCTCCGAAGTCCTTAAAGTCAGATATCTCATGCATGATCCCGGTTACAGGATCCCACAATTCAGGCTGCATCCCTTTTATTTTGAAGGTAAAAGATGCATTACCTGAATCATGGGATATATTTGCAATGAAAAAACATGCATTTTGCCAAGTTCCCTGTGGATTGTTCTGATTTTCAGCGATGAGCCGGCATTTGTCACCTTAGGATTGTTCTCATTTTGTGATATTTTCCCCCATTGGAGAAGAGCCTGACATCGTTGCCAGTATTTTACCATTGCATAAGATTGTTCCCACCAGGTTTGGGTTCTGTCAAAATGACTGCCCCATACACCCATTGTTGCTGCGGGTTTGTATTTATCATCCCATGGTTGATGGACAAACCTGTGAATTATAAACCTGTTCGAACCTGCGCAAAAAGCTTCATCACCTATAGGTTTAAGCCAGGCAGGAGTTTCCTCCCATCTGCTGAATGCCGGCCTTCCGGTAAAAGCTTCACTTTCGATCAGATTCTTTCCACTTTTACGTATTGCCCATACAGTTGGCTCAAACTGGTAAGGGGAAAACTTGCCGCTGTCAGTGAAGAACTCTGTCATGACTTTGTCAACATGAGGAATAACCTCATCAATCCGCCATGGTCCGCCATACGGTTCCGATAGAAATTTGAGGTTTGCCTCTGACAACTTTTTTGAAATAGTGGCGAAATATATGTCCCGGTAAAGATCTTTGATTGTGGCATCAAAATCATTTCTGAATTTCAGGGAATCCTTAACGCTCCCTATTTTACCCCCTGCGAATATTGCGAGATAAGGGATAAGGTCGTATCCTCTTCTCCAACGGAATTCTTCAGGCATTTTTGGGGTCCAGGTCGGCATTCCTGCCTCATAACTGTCGAAATGAACATGCGTAAAGCCTGTCCCTATAAGATCACCGAGATTTGCTTTTATTTCAGAAATAATATAATCGAGATGGTAGTCAACTGCCTCCTGACTCATTTTATCGCATTCAAAACCTGTAGCCTGCCATTGGGCGGGAAAAATCAGGGAGCCGGTTGTCGTATGGCCGAACCTGTAAACCACCCAACGTCCCGAAGGTGCATCCCATTTCAAGGTACCGTCAGCCTGCATCAAATTGGTGACATTTATCACATCTTTTGCTGCAACATCATGTTTTAATGGTACCGCTATAACAGCTATATCTTTATAGTAAGTTTTCCTCTCAGGAATTTCTGGTCTCTCTGCAATTCCTGTTTCCCTGTTAATAAAAGGTATATAATTCGTGGATCTTATGTCAGTTTCCGGCTTTTTAAGCAATAATTCGACCATACCGGGTCCTGTTATCTCCTGTTTCGACCAGATTAAATCCTGCATCGAATGTTCAGGGCTTATCCATGTTCCGCCGCTTGTCTCATAGCCCGGACAATTATGCATTCCAAAGTCCATTCCCAGTCTTTTTGACTCTTCAGATGCAAAGCGAACCATTTCCCACCAGGGTTCAGTTCGGGATATTATTTCAGGTCCGGGCCTGTTACCAATCTCTACAGACAATGAGGTTGTTATATCTGAAAGATGAAACATCGTTGTCCTGTTGAATCCAGCTCTTTTTAAGGCTTCAAGATCCCTGGTTATGCCTTCCTTGGTAATATTCGAACCCATCCACATCCATAACACCCCGGGTTTGGCATCCTCAGGTGGATTTATGAATACTTTGCATGGGTCATCTTTTCTGGGGAAAATATCCGTTAATCTGAAACAGGAAACAGTAAGACAAGCAAATATCAACGTAATGAATAAGTTATTGTATTTCATTCTTTTGGTAAATTGTTTAAAGGCAACTTTCTTTTTTCCATTTGGGCTTTGTATAAGTGTTAAATGCAATTGGTTTCCATTTAATTGGTAACAAATAAATAGAATTATAATAGCTGTAAATTAATCAATTAGATTAAAAAAGCATGAATTTCAACATAGAATTTGTACCTATTGTCAGCTTATTTATTTTGTCATTCTGAATTTTTTGTTATTTGATCTTCAGGAGACTAATATTCAGCGACAGGACAAAGTCAGAGATTTATGCAAGTTTTTCCTTCTTCAGTGTACTCATCAGACAGATTAAAACGCTAACTTCGTCAGATTATTAAAAAATCAACATTTTAATCTGAAAAGTAAGACACTTGCCTGAAAAATCAATTAAATAAAGTCTGAAAAGAAATTTCTGTCTTAATAAAGGTTAATTAAGTGATATAAAAACAATAAATTCAAAAATCATGAAGCGATCAGTCATTTTAAGTTTAATGATTATCTGCCTGGTTTCATTTGGCAATAAGTTGCATAGTCGGAATTTGTCAGCGTGGGAACAAAATAAAAAGCTGGCCAGAGGTGTAAATATTATAGGTTATGACAGAGAGTTATGGAAAGATCACACAAAGGGCCGGTTTAAAGAGGGATATTTCAAAATGATCAGGGAAGCAGGTTTTTCAAATATCCGAATAAACATGCATCCGTTTGCATACATGGATAAGAATTATAAAATCAATACAGCATGGCTGGAGACTTTGGATTGGGCAGTCAGGAATGGTCTTGAAGCAGGTCTGATGGTTATTCTTGATATGCACGAGTACAATGCCATGGCAGCGGATCCTGTTGCAAAGAAAGAAATGTTCCTTTCCGTATGGAAACAGCTGGCTCCACGGTACAAAGATCAATCAGACAATTTGATATTTGAGATTCTGAATGAACCAAACCGGCAGCTGACTCCTGAGATGTGGAACACTTTCCTTCTTGATGCCCTGAAAATTATCCGCTCTACCAACCCGCACCGGACCCTTATAATCGGTCCGGGAAACTGGAATGGCATTGATGCACTATCCGCACTCGAATTACCC
The DNA here is from genome assembly GCA_964514725.1 of uncultured Rikenellaceae bacterium. Classification (GTDB taxonomy): domain Bacteria; phylum Bacteroidota; class Bacteroidia; order Bacteroidales; family VadinHA17; genus LD21. The sequence continues at coordinate 25,209 of CAZEUL010000015.1, read as the reverse complement.
GAGAATGACCGTAACATAATTGTAACGGTACATTTTTATTACCCGGGAAGGTTTACACATCAGGGAGCACCATGGTCAAAAGAGAATGCAAACCTGAGTGGAATTAAATGGAATGGCACCAGGGAAGAAAAAGACGAAATAAACTCCAGATTGCAGGTTGCAGCCGACTGGTCGAAGGAACATGACCGTCCTATCTTTCTCGGTGAATTTGGATCGTATGAAAAAGCCGATATGGATTCTCGTGCCCTTTGGACAAACTATGTTGCACGTACTGCCGAAAAACTTGGATTCAGCTGGGCATACTGGCAGTTCGACAGCGACTTTATCGTTTATGATATTGATAAAGAACAATGGATAACCCCGCTTCTTAATGCTCTTACTGACAAAAGTCTGAAATAGAATAATATCTTATACCAATGAAAATTAATAAAATTAGAAACTTATTATTAATACTGATTTTAATTTCAATCGCCTGCCCTGTTTTTTCACAGTCAGCAAAAGAAAAACTGATGACTGTAACCGCAAGGTCAGAATCTGCATTATCACTTTACAAAAAAGCCAAGAAATACTATGATGATGTTAACCTTGAAAAAGCACTGGAAACCTTTGGCAATGCTCTTGACGAAGATCCGGATTTTTTCATGGCCAATTACCAGTTGGCGATGTACTACCTTCTGAATGGCGAACCGGATGATTTTAATAAGTATGCTTACGCTGCAAAAAAATGTAAAGCACGACTTAGTGAGGCTGAAGAACTTCTTAAGCAGGCATTGATGAGGCTGAGCAATGGATACACAAACGTTGCTGATATCGGAGAAAAGCTTGTCGAAATGTATCCCTATGATCCGGAATCATATAACAACCTTGCAACTTTTCAAATGATTGAGAAGGATAATGATGGTTTGGTTGAAACTTTGCTCAAAGCGATAAAGATAGTACCAGACCCGGCACCTTTTTACAACCAGCTTGGTTATGCGTATCTGGCTTTGAAACAGACTGATAAGGCAGAAGAAGCTTTCGACAAATATATTGAGCTTTCTCCTCGGAATCCGAATGTTTACGATTCAAAAGGGGATTACTACATGTACTTAAAGAAATATGATAAGGCATACGAATCCTATATGAAAGCTTATTCAATAAATCCTTCTTTCAGCCGTGAAAAAGCTAAGGCTGCTGAGAAGCTTTATGAGCAAACAGAAGGAAGAAAGATACAAATAATCCCCATGTGACAGATACCTGGAAAAGTCGGAAGAACAAGGATCAGGGAGAAACTCTGTAGTACAAAATGGAAGCCCGGGGGCTATGTTTTAATATTCCAGGAAAGGCATTAACTCAACAACAGAATTTCTCTAACTATTTACGTAATTAATTACGTAATAAATTACGTAGTAAAGTCTTCTTGACAGGCGAAATTCACAGAGTAATATGTGGAAATCATCCTTAATGACATTTTTCCTTTAGTTAAGGTATACCTGAATAATTACAGGATTGTGATCTGAGTTGGCAAAACCAAGATGATGACATCTTACTGAAACTGATTCAATATTCGGGGAAATCAGGAAGAAATCGCAAACACTGGTGGGTGTTGAAGCTGGGTCATATCCTGTGACAAGAGTTCGGAAGGAAGGTGTTTCAGGATCATAAATCCATTTCCAGTCATCAGGCATGTAGTCTGATTCTATTCCCATTAGATTAAAATTTCCAATAGTTCCTGTAAATGCCTTATTTCCTGAAAACACAGGTTTAAAATCAGGTGGATATTGGTTCCAGTCACCTCCTGCAATTACGTAGTTGCCTGACTGATATTCATTTATGATAAATTCTTTAAGTTTCGCCATCTGAGCCATTCTGATATTGCCTTCATCGAATGCCTCATTGTGAGTGTTAATTAATACCAGTTCTTTTCCATTCTCAATCCTGTATCTGTTTACCATAAAGCATCTGTCGAGATAAAAGAGCTGGGTTGGGAAACCGAAATCGCCTGGAAGGGAATATCTGGTTGAGGATGCAGGAGTGTACTTTGAAAAGGTGGCGATACCGGAGACAACTTTTCCCATTGGATTCGAGAGTGGACTTGGAACAAAGAAAACGTCATAATTTTTTGCGAAGAACGATTCAAATCCATTTAACTTATGTGATATGCTTTCAAATTCATCAATTCTGTAGCTTCTTTTACTTTTCCTGTCGACCTCCTGAAGTATAATAAAATCGACAGTGTCGGTTGCTTTTAAAAAATTTGTGATCCCCTCAATATTTTCCCGGCAGTTTTTTTCAGGAGTAAACACTTTTGTGCCCCCGTCATAGAAGAAATCCATTTCTTTATCCAATCCGGCATAACCGATGTTCCAGGTCAAAATGGAAATTTTCAGGGAATCCCGCATGGCCGGGAGCATGGATGATTGGGCAATTATTTCTTTTTCAGGCGGTTTATAATCGGAGATCAGGGCATATACAATAAGTCCGACAAACATGAGAAAAACAACGGAAATAAAAATACGAACTGTTTTGAGAATTGTATTAAAAATCTTCATGGCATAATTTTTATTAAGTCTGATTATGGTCTGATAATTGTCCCGTCTCTTTTGCGAACGATCCATCCGGGCGCCTTATTGTTGACAGGATATTTTGCTGCTTCTTTTTCATTAATGTCAACTCTCAGTCCTGGTGATTCATTAACATACATATAGCTATTTTTTATAACAGGGCTTCCTGGAAATACTTCAAGAAGTCTGTCGGTGAAGGTAATTTCCTCCTGGATTCCAAAATTCCAGAATGCGAGGTCAATATGACAGTTTGCGGCATGCCCTACAGGTGAGACATCGCCGGGGCCGTTGCTATTGCCTTTATATTTTTTATCTTAACAGGAAGCCTTTCTCCGGCAAAGCTCTTGTTTTTCATCATTTCTTTCAGGCCACTGTTTCAACCACTACATCCTTCTGTCCGAATAATCCTTTCCTGAACTGTAACCCTAATCCGGGAAGATCAGGAGGAACCGCCAATCCGTTTATCACCTGGGGAGCATTTTCGAAGTAAAGCACATTTCTGTCATGCCATTCAGGGTAGACACTTTCTACATAAAAAAGGTTGGTAATTGCGGCAGCAAGATGTAAAGAGGCATACCAGAGAATAGGTCCGCCTGAAGTATGCATCATGGTGGGGATATAATAAGTGTTGGCCATATCTGAAATTTTCTTTCCTTCAGATATTCCGCCGCACCAGGTAAGATCATACATGGCGATCTCTCCTGCTTTGGATTCAAACAACTCCCTGAATGAAAATCTTGTTGCAAGTCGTTCGCTTATCACCAATGGGATTTTTGATTCGCGGTTTAGTGCTACATAGGCCTGCATATTATCAGGTAAAAGCATATCCTCGAGGAAAAGAATTTCATAGGGTTCCAGTGCCTGGGCTATACGTATGGAGCTTGTCAGGTTCCACATACTGTGAAATTCACATCCAATCTCGAGCTCATATCCTACTGAATCCCTGACTCTTTTTATCCAGTCGAGGCTGGTATCAATATCTTTTTTTGATATGTATTCACCATTATTGACTGACGCTATTTTATCGAAAGGGCAGAATTTAATTCCCTTAATACCCTCTTTTACCAGGAACCGGGCGATTTTCTCCATATCCTGTTCCAGGGTCCATCCGTTAATTGCACGGGCACTTCCGTTGGTATAGGTATTATAAACCCTGATTTTCTTATCTGCCGAACCTCCCAGTAACTGGTACAAAGGAACATTACAGACCTGTCCCAGAATATCCCATTGTGCAATATTGACAGCTGACAAAGCCCTCATCTCTGCTCCTCCTGAAACATTAAATGCGTGTCTCCTGTAAATTTTTTCCCAGGTCTGTTCAATTTCCAGCGGGTTTGTCCCCACAAGATTTCTGGCTACATTACGCAGGTCAAGGTCACCGAAATCGACAGAATTAGGATGAAGAGGATATGTTTCACCTGTCCCAGTTATCCCTTCGTTGGTATGTAATCTGATCCATATCCAGTGGCCGTTCCTGAATCTGACTGTTTCAACCTTGGTAATTGTAAGGTTGGGTGCTGCTGATGCAGCACCTTTAAAAAATGATGACATTGCGTCATAACCGAGCAGACCGAAAATACCAAGTCCTGATTTTTTAAAAAAGTTTCTTCTTGAGTATATTTTCATAATCTCTGAATTTTAATTCCTTTTTTGTATTAATCGAAGAAATTTTTATCCTCTTCAGCAAGGTATTGTCTTGCTCTTTTTTTGTCAATTTCGATACCTAGACCAGGACGGTCCCATACATCAATAAGACCGTTTTTCACAATAGGATCAGGTAAACCTGAAACTATATCATACCACCAGGCAGGATTTGCCTGGCAATATTCAAATGCGATATAGTTTTCAGGCATTGCAGCTCCGGCCATAACCTGTGCGGCAACTCCAATAAGTCCGTCGAAGGTTCCATGAGGAGCAAACTGGATGCTGTGAAGGTCTGCATATTCTGATACCCATTTCATTTCAGCAATTCCTCCCATATCTTCCGGATCGGGGCCAAGGATCCGAACAGCCTGTTTTTCTATTAGTTCGCGGAAGTTTTGACGCAGATATATCTGTTCACCGGTATGGATAGGAACTGTTGTACTTCTTGTAAGTTCTCTATAGTCATCTGCCAGAACATAAGGAGTATAATCACCTGTCAGCATATCTTCAAGCCACATAAGGTTGAACGGTTCCAGAGCATTTGCCATCCGTATGGCATCAGATAACATCATTCCGGGTCCGCAGTCGAGCGCAAGCCCGACACTGTCACCCAACCCTTCTTTCATGGCTGCAACGCGTTCAACCATATATTTTAATCCGTATTCAGTTATTGGTCCGCGGCGTCCCACATCTTTTTTGCTTGCTGATGGCGAAGTGTTGTTATATGAAAAATTAGGGACAGTTCTGTTCATACCTGCATGATATCCCACAGCGGTTTTTACTATTGTGAATCCCTGTGGAAGAGCTTTCACATTTATTGCCCATTCCAAATAATCTTTTGGTTCCGATCCCTTTCTTTCCACCCTGACACTTCCATTATAGCATCTGACCTGGTCACGGATTTTACCTCCAAGGAGCTTATATACAGGTATGCCGGCAGCTTTCCCGGCAATATCCCATAGAGCTATTTCAATGGCACTTACAGCGCTCCCCCATGGTTTATAGCTTCCCATTCTTCTGATCTTCATCATTACCCTTTCAACATTTGTAGGATCCTCTCCTATAAGGTAATCTTTGTAAAAAAGGACAAAAGGCTTAAGATAAGGTTTGGCTGTCTCAGCCTGTCCATAACCTTCAATCCCCTGATCGGTAGTGATGCGGACAACCGGGCTGTTGCCCATAATTGCACATCTTAAATCAGTTATTTTGATCGGAGGTTTTGATGATGATTTCTGAAGTGAAGTACCTGCCAGAGTGGGTGCTGCAACAACACCTGCTGTTGCAGCAAGTGATTGTTTCATGAATGATCGTCTGCTCAGTGATTTGTGTGAATCTTTTTGTGTAAAGATCTCATCTTCACCTGGTGAAGAATTGATATTCTGTTTATTTTTTTTCATTGGATGAACATGTTAGTTTGTTTTATAATTTGTCTTTTATTTCAGTACAATTTAAAAATTTATTTATGATTTGATTAAACCGTGTAAGATTAAAGAACTGTTGTTTCTTTGAAATTCCCAATTAAAAAGATAATCAGTCAAAGAACTTTTAATCCTCATCATTAAGGAATTTTCTGGCTGATTTGGTATTGATTTCGACATCCAGGCCGCGTTTTTCCAATACTTTAATCAGGCTTTTATTTTTAATAGAGTGGGTAAGATCTTCAACTATTTCGCACCACCAGGGCATATTTCCTGCCGGGTGTTCGAATGCGATAAAATTTTCAGGCATTGCGACCCCCAACCTAAGTATGCGCTGCCAACTAGATCAAACCATCAAATATGCCATGAGGAACCATCCTGATGCCATGTAAATAAGCATTCTCTGCTGCTCATTTAAGCTAAAGGGGAGCCAGAACCCCTTCAACTTTAGTATTTTAAATATGTCATTTAAACTATACGTCGATATCAAATTCTCCAAGCTTCAAGGGATATCTGCCATATTCCTTTACAATGCTGACAATATAATCATACGTTTTCCCTGATACTGAACTTGATACGGAGTGGTCTGATTGAAATATATAACCTCCCCTTTTAGCAACATTCAGCTTTTTCAGAGTTTCACGTTTTATTAATTCCGGATCATTTGTTTCCCAGACCCTGATATCATTATTGCCGCAAAATGCTATTCTGTTTCCATAATGATGTTTTAGCTGCAGAGCATCCATTTCGGCTTTAACTTCAAGCGGATTGTAGGCATCAAGACCCATTTCAACAAAATCACCGAAAATAAGGTTCACGTTGCCGCAACCGTGATAAATCACAGGCAGGTCATATTTATGACATTCATCAATCATTGCCTTTACCCATGGTTTGAAATATTTGCGCCAGTATTCCGGATCGAACAGCATGGAATGTGTATAAGCAACATCTCCCCAGATGACAAAACCATCGAGTAATCCATTAGCAGCTTTTATCTGGGCTCTGGTACTGTCGAGGTAAAACTGTCCTATCCTGTTTATACAATCTCCCATTCTTTCGGGATAAATACCCATCCAGAAGAGGGTGTTTTCCTGTCCAACCAGCCTCGTAAGGCACTCGGAGCATTCAATAATGCTTCCATAAACCGGGAAATCAGGATAAAACTTTTTCACGGTATCAATCCAAGCAGGTGAATTACGCTCAAATCCATCACCGACTCCCGCTATCTGATTATCTCCGGGTGAAAAGAATCTCCTGGGATCGGAAGGGTCATCAAAAATCAGGTTTTCAAGTTTCTCTATGGTATCTGTATCAAAGGATATAAATTCAGGCATTGGGAAATCAAACCTTTTTCTTATTGTTGCGAGAAACCCGGTCTTAATCACAACTTCTTCACTATTCTCACGGACTGTTTCAAATTGTCTTATAAACGGATCCATATTCGGAGTGGTTGATATCCAGTCGAGGTCATAAAAATAATACGGATTGGCGTCTTCAGGCAGGCTCAATTCTCTCCTCCAGTTATTCACAAAGCTGCCCCAGAAAAAATCGCTTATCGGAACCCTGTCAGGCTCTTCATGATTTAGTGTCTTTCTCATTCTCTCAAGCTTGGCCAGGCAGTTTGATGTACGGTTCATATTTTTGGATTTAATGAAACAATATGTCTGTTAAAATACTTCCGGATAATTTGACATTTATAAATTATCTTAATAGATGCATAAAAAATCCTTAATCCTTAGGTCTATTCCTGAGAAGTCTGGAGCATTTTCAACAATTGGCTGGTACAGATCACACCATTGATCAATGATCAGGGAATCACACAGCTTTTTAGAAGGAAAGTGACTCAGAAAGTCTTCTGAACTTCTCATATATTTTTTCACCTTTTGCTATTTTTTCAGCATTGGTTTTTAACTGTTTATTTAAGTTCTCCTGATCCGGATCCGGACCAATATATTTAAAATTACCAGGGCCGAACTGACTTACATACCAGGCACGGGCACGAATTTTTTTATCACTGACTGATGTAATATCTACATCGTAATTAGATTCTTTTGTACCATAGAAAAAATAATCTGTGACAGTAAAAGGCTGAAGCCCTTCATATATCCTATGGTAAGGGAAGTATAAATGATATGCGGCTGCCCTGGCAGCATCCAGAGTTATAAAAGCCGACATGCGATGATCGGTTTTAAGCCACTTCATCCATTCACTTCCGGGGTCCATGGTAAATACTGCATCGGGACGGTACATTCTTATCAGTCTGCAAACCTTTTCACAAAGTTCGAGTTCAGGGACATATTCAAGCATTCCATCATCATATCCGAAACAGATAAAGGTACTGTTGTCAGGTGTAATTCCCATTTCGCCGCATGCTTTCTCAGACTCAACTTTTCTTATCTGGGCAAGTCTTTCGCTTGTCATTTCGAGGTCTCTTGAACCCTTATTCCCTGTTGTGTACCATAACATTATAATTTTGTTGCCGTTTGCCTTGAGCAAGGATAATGTCCCCAGGCAACTGCTTTCGTCATCCTGATGCGGACCAACCCACATTATTGTTTTGTTTGTCCACTTCGTAATATCATCTTTTTCTTTTTGATCAGGGCGACTGCTTAACTCAGGTTGTGCAAGGCATCTGAAGGGGAGAATTAAAATCAGTAATAAAATAATGAAATAGCCCATTTTTGTTGTTTTCATTTTTATTTCCTCCACAGTGATTATGTTAAAGAATAAAGTTACTATAATACGATTAAATAACCATCCGGGTAATATTAATCTTATGGGATTAAACTGGTGTTTATATGATATTTCAAAGCAGGTTGCAAAATCTGAGAAACCGAACAGTCAATACTGCAAATTCTTGTCTGCACTCACCATGAAAGGTCAAGCTTTTTAGAATTAAGCATTGAATAAGCAATTTTGTTGAACCGGAAAAAAGTACAGATGAATATTAAAACAGGAGATAGCCTTGGGTTAGTTTTACTGATTCTTTTTGGTGCCTTCACCTGAATTTACGATCTTCATATTCATTTAATTTTTTGAGTCAGATGCAGATTGATTTATTCACCAATATGTTTTAACATGAAGAGGTTAGATTTACATTTACTCCTCATAATGGGAGTATTTGTGCTCTGGAGCTGCAACTCCGGGAACAGTGAAAAAAACTCCCGGGAGCCCAGCAACGATATAAGGCTGAACCAGCTGGGATATTTCCCCGAAGCTGCTAAACGTGCTTTAATAATTAATTCTGAATCTTCAGAGTTCAGTTTAACTGATACTACCGGTAAAGTGATCTATTCGGGAAAGCTTGAGGAAAGAGGGATATGGGATGCCTCGAAGGAGGATGTGAAAATTGCCGATTTCAGTGGCTTCACCGGCACCGGAAAATTCCGGATAATTGTTAAGGACATTGGCAATTCATATCCTTTCATTATCGGAAGTAGAATATATGATGATGTATTCAGGTCATCAGTTAAAGCTTTCTATATTCAACGGGCTTCGACAGTCATAGAAGAAAAGTTTGCGGGCAAATTCAGCCGGCCTTTAGCCCACCCTGACAATGTGTGTTATCTCCATCCGTCAACAGGACGTAAACCCGGAGTGATATCTTCCCCAAAAGGGTGGTATGATGCCGGTGACTATAATAAATATATTGTGAATGCCGGTTTTACTGTAAGTATGCTTCTGACTCTTTTTGAGAACTTCCCAGGTGTTTATCCTGATAATTCAGGTATTCCCGAGAGCGGGAATAATATCAGCGACCTTCTTGATGAGATCCGGTATGAACTCGACTGGGCATCGACAATGCAGGACAATGACGGCGGAGTCTTTTTCAAACTTACTTCAAAAACTTTCAGTGGATTTGTTAAACCGCAGGATGATACATTGCGAAGATATGTCGTCGGAAAATCAACATCATCTTCTCTCAATTTTGCTGCAATGTTTGCGCAGGCATCAAGGGTGTGGAGAAGCATTGATAAGGGTCTCTCATCAGAATATCTGGCTTCTGCAGTCAAAGCATGGGAATGGGCGGTTAGAAATCCTGCCATTGTCTTCAGGAATCCCCCTGATATAATAACAGGGGAATATGGTCATTCAGATTTTAGAGGCGATTTTTTCTGGGCTGCCGCCCAGTTATTTGCCACAACGGGAAATAAGGAATACGGACAGTATCTGGAGTCGAATTCTGTCCCATTTGATTTTATCTCAGGAGAAAACTGGCGAAATTACCTGAAGAACCTTGGCTATTATGCACTTATCCTTCCTGAAGCAAAAGTAGAAGAAAAGCTGAAAGAGTTTTACAGGCAGGCAATCATTGCCGAGGCCGATAAACAGGTAAGCATTCTCGAGGGATCACCATACCGTCAGCCACTCAATTCTTTCGTATGGGGATCGAACAGCGATATACTCGATCTTGCAGTGATTTTTGCACAAGCATATATAATAAGTAAAAACAGAAAGTATCTTGATGCAGCCATAGAAACCACCGATTATATTTTCGGTAAGAACGCAACAGGCTATTCATTTGTTACAGGTTTTGGGTCAAAACCAGTCATGAACCCCCACTTCAGGCTTAGCGCATCAGACGATATACCTGAACCAATTCCCGGATGGGTTGTCGGAGGTCCAAATGCAAACCTTAATGATGAACTGAGCGACAAAACTCCTTTTGGTGTAAGATATCCCTCAAAAGAACCCGCAAAGTGTTATGTTGACCTCACTGCAAGTTATGCCTCTAACGAAATCGCAATTAACTGGAATGCTGCTCTTGCTTATGTGACAGGATTCCTTGTGAATTATTCCAGATCATCCGAAAAATAGTTTTTAAAATAAATTCTTTAATACTAATAAACTAATAAAATGGAGAAGCTCTCAGTAAGAGAAAAAATAGGATTTGCACTGGGCGATGGTGCAGCAAACATTGCATGGCGTGGAGTATCGACGTTCCTTCTTGTTTTTTATACGGATGTTTTTGGAATAAACCCGGCTGCAGTAGGATTACTTTTGTTGATAGCGAGGTTCAGCGATGGTGTAAGTGACGTGGCAATGGGTATTATCGGCGATCGTACAAACACACGCTATGGCAAGTTCCGTCCGTGGATACTTTGGTCGGCAATCCCGTTGGGAATTATTCTTTCCCTGCTGTTTACCAGCCCGAACCTTAGCCAGACAGGAAAAATAATTTATGCCTATACCACCTACATAATTTTCACCCTGATATATACTGCCAACAATATTCCTTATGGTGCTCTGATGGCAGTTATGACCGGAGATGATAAAGAAAGAACAAGCCTTGGATCGTACAGGATGGTAGGTGCATTTGCCGGAGGAATGCTCGTTCAGGGTGCTCTGCTGTTCCTTGTTGCTCATTTCGGCAACATTAATCCGGTTGTAAATATCAGTCAACTCGGGGATAAAAAATTTGAGGTCTCAGTAACCTCTCCGGTAAAAGTTGAAAATGTAAATGTAAAAACCAAAAACGGGATAGCGAATTTTATATGGGCCGACCAGACTGCCGATAGTATTAATATCCCTACAAAAGGTAAAAGCCTATCAATGGATGCAGGAAAAGAATACAGGTTTATTGTTTCAGGAGAGGAGAACCTTACGCCCGGAGTTATTACTGTTATTAATCAGAAACGAGGCTACAGTTATTCTATTTATCTGCTGTCGGTTGTTCTGGCAATATGTATGATGATTACTTTTTATACAACCAGGGAGCGGGTTGCTCCACCAAAGAATCAGGATACAAATCTGGTGAAGGATCTTAAGGATCTGATAAAGAACCGGCCATGGATAATTCTTCTTATTATCGGTCTGGTCTTCCAGGTTTATAACTCAATAAAACAGGGAATCGTTGTAATTTATTTTTCACACTTCCTAAATAAAGAGCTGCTGGCAGCTTCATATATGGTTGCCCTTATGATCGCCTCCATCGCCGGAGCAATTATTACTTCACCCCTGGCCAGAAAATTTGGAAAAAGAAACCTTTTCATTTACGCATTTCTTTTTTCAGGTTTTGTGAACGCAATGATCATATTCTGCGGACAGGACGATATAACAGCTATTTTTGCACTCGGTACTCTTTCGGAAGCATCTGCTGCAATATTCCCTACTCTATTCTTTGCAATGCTTGGCGATGCTGCCGATTATTCTGAATACGTCAACGGAAGGAGAGCCACCGGACTTGTGTATTCAGCAGGCTCATTCTCGACAAAGCTGGGAGGAGGCGTAGCGGGAGCAATTATCGGGTTTGTACTGGCAGCTTTCAGTTATAACGGACAGGATGAGGTTGCAATCCAGGGAGCCATTCCAGGAATTAAAATGCTTATGAGCTGGATACCGGCTTTAGTTGCTTTGACAGGTGCCGGCATAATGGCACTATATCCTCTTAATCAGAAGAAAATGGATGAGATCACAACAGAACTGCAAAACAGAAGGGCAGCTCAAGTATCATTATCATGACAGATCACAAAATCTAAAAACTAAAAGATACTGAAATGAAATTTGGATATTTTGACGACTCAAACCGGGAATATGTAATTACTAATCCACGAACTCCCTGGCCATGGATCAATTATCTTGGCACTGAAGACTTTTTCTCACTTATCTCAAATTCGGCAGGTGGGTACTCTTTTTACAAGGATGCAAAATTCAGGCGTATAACTCGGTACAGGTACAATAATGTACCTATGGACAGTGGCGGTAAGTACTTTTATATAAACGATGGTAAATCTGTTTGGTCGCCCGGATGGAAACCCTGTAAAAATGATCTCGACAGTTATGAATGCCGTCACGGAATGAATTACACTATAATAAGAGGAGAAAAGGATGGAATTACGGCAACTGTTTTATTTTTCGTTCCATTGAAAACGTGGGCAGAAGTTCAGAAACTGACAATCACAAACAATACAGATACGACAAAAAGAATCAAGTTGTTTTCTTTCATTGAGTGGTGTCTCTGGAATGCTGCAACCGATATGGAGAATTTCCAGAGAAACTTCTCCACAGGAGAAGTAGAGATTGAGGGATCAGTGATATATCACAAGACTGAATATAAAGAACGTCGTAACCATTATGCATATTATTCAGTTAATGTTCCCATCTCGGGATTTGATACCGACAGGGAATCTTTTTTTGGTCTCTATAATGGTTTTAATGAGCCCCAGGTGGTTGCTGCCGGGAAATCATCAGACAGTGAAGCACATGGATGGTCACCTGTCGCATCTCACTTCATTGAACTTGAACTTAAATCCGGTGAATCCAAAGACCTGATATTTGTGCTTGGATATGTTGAAAATAAACAGGAAGAAAAGTGGGAATCGAAGAATGTAATAAATAAAAGTAAGGCAAAGGAGACGATAGCCCGCTTTGATACGGCAGAAAAAGTTGATTCTGCTCTTGACGAATTGAAAAAATACTGGGATGATCTGCTGAGCATCTATACAGTCGATTCAGGTGATGAAAAGCTCGACAGAATGGTTAATATCTGGAACCAGTACCAGTGTATGATCACTTTCTGTTTTTCAAGATCGGCTTCATTTTTTGAATCAGGTATAGGACGAGGTATGGGTTTTCGCGATTCAAACCAGGATCTTATCGGATTCGTCCATCAGATCCCCGCCAGAGCTCGGGAGAGAATTATCGATATCGCATCGACCCAGTTCCCCGACGGAGGCTGCTATCATCAGTACCAGCCACTTACAAAACGCGGTAATAATGACATAGGAGGTGGTTTTAACGACGACCCTCTCTGGCTTATTCTGGGTACGATAAGCTACATTAAAGAGACAGGGGATTTTAGTATTCTCGATGAAATGGTCCCTTTTAATAATGATGCAACATCAGCAAAACCACTTTTCGATCATCTTACGGTCTCATTCGATCATGTCATAAACAACCTTGGCCCACATGGATTGCCTCTGATCGGCAGAGCCGACTGGAATGACTGCCTCAACCTGAATTGCTTCTCCAATGATCCGGATGAATCATTTCAGACAACTGAAAATAAGACAGAAAATTCAAAGGCCGAGTCAGTTATGATCGCAGGATTGTTTGTGGTTTATGGACGTGAATATGCAGATCTGTGTGAATGGCTCGGGAAGAATGAGGAGGCCTCCCGGGCCCGGAACCATGTTCAGACAATGGTTGGGGTTGTTAAGCAATACGGATGGGATGGGGAATGGTTCATCAGAGCATATGACTATTTCGGCCGAAAGGTAGGAAGCAGGGAAAACGAGGAGGGCCGGATCTTTATTGAATCGCAGGGGTGGTGTACAATGGCAGGGATTGGAAAAGATGAAGGGCTGTGTTCAAAAGCACTGAATTCGGTTAAAGAAAAACTCGACTGCGAACACGGTATAATGATGAATAATCCTCCTTTCACCCGGTACTATATAGAATATGGTGAAATTTCTTCTTATCCTCCCGGGTATAAGGAAAATGCTTCAGTTTTCTGCCATAACAATCCATGGATAATTATCGGTGAGACGATGGCAGGGAACGGCAACAGGGCATGGGACTATTACCGGAAAATATGCCCTGCATACCTCGAGGAAAAAAGCGAACTTCACAAGACAGAGCCGTACGTTTATTGCCAGATGATTGCCGGCAGAGATGCATTCAAACCCGGAGAAGCGAAGAATTCCTGGCTTACGGGGACCGCATCCTGGAATTTTTATGCTGTTAGTCAGTACATTCTGGGTGTACGACCCTCCTTCGACGGTTTGCTCATCGACCCGTGTATACCCGAAGGATGGAAAGGATTTAAGGTGACACGTAAATTCAGGGGGGCAACATACAGAATCGAAGTAACCAACCCCAACGGAAAGTCAAAAGGAGTCAGTGAAGTATGGATCGACGGCAAAACTCATCGGTCGAATCTGATCCCTGTTTTCAGGGATGGCAAAGAACATTTTGTTAAAATTGTTTTGTGATATTTTTTAAATTTGGGCTTTCCTGGATAAACCAATAAAGTTGAATATGACAAACAATTACCTGGCTTACGCTGACCGGTATAAAAACATGAAATATAACCGCTGCGGGGAGAGCGGTCTGCTTCTTCCAGCCATATCTCTCGGATTATGGCATAATTTCGGGTTTGCAGACAATTATAATAACTCAAGGGAAATAATCAGATCAGCTTTCGACAGCGGGATCACCTATTTTGACCTGGCAAACAACTATGGACCTCCTCCCGGATCAGCCGAAGAAGTCTTTGGTTCAATACTGAAGAAGGATTTTGCGGCATACAGGGATGAAATGGTTATTGCCACTAAAGCCGGCTATCTGATGTGGGAAGGGCCGTATGGTGAATGGGGATCAAGAAAATACCTTGTTGCAAGTCTTGATCAGAGCCTTAAAAGAATGGATCTCGATTATGTTGACATATTCTATTCCCACAGGTTTGATCCCGCCACGCCGCTGGAAGAAACCATGATGGCCCTCGACCATATTGTAAAAAGAGGAAAAGCATTGTATGCCGGCATTTCTAATTATTCACCGGAACAGACCGAAAATGCTGTCCGGATTCTGAACAGGCTGGGGACTCCCTGCCTTATCCACCAGTCGAGATACTCCATGCTCGACAGGAAGGTTGAAAACGGACTGCTGGATGTCCTGGAAAAAAATGGACTTGGATTCGTGGCATTTTCGCCGCTGGCCCAGGGGGTATTATCAGACAGGTACCTAAACGGGATCCCTGCTGACTCCCGTGCTGCTAAAGCTCACTTCCTTAAGCCTGAATTTATTACCCCGGAAATAATTGCCGTAATAGCAAAGCTCAATGAAATTGCTTTGCAAAGAGGTCAGACGCTGGCACAGATGGCAACAGCCTGGCTGCTGAAAGACAAACGGGTGACCTCGGTAATCGTAGGGGTCAGCTCCGTCAGACAACTCAAAGACAATGTCAGGGCGCTTGATAATATTGATTTTTCTGATGAAGAACTTAAAAAGATCCTTTCACTGGTTACTTCAGTAAATTTTGCCCCCCGCGGCTGATAAAATCAATGGTGGTGAAGGAGACGGAAATATTAACAAAAAGAAAAATAAAAATGAAGAAACTGCTGATCGTTTTAGTGTTTATTACCATAGGATTGGTAGTGAATTCTCAAACTGACAGGAAAAAGCTGATGCCTGTTACCACTGATTCCAAGACAGCCTTAAATATATATAAAGAGGCTAAGAAATACTATGATGACGTCCATCTCGATAAAGCACTGGAAACATTTAAAAAAGCTCTCAAACAGGATCCAGGGTTTTTTATGGCCAATTACCAGCTTGCATTATATTCCCTTCTGAACCGTGAAACAGATGATTTTTACAAATATGCTGAGGCAGCCATTTCATCCAAAGCCAGACTAAGCGACGCGGAGGAGATCCTGAAACAGGTTTTGAAAAAACTGATTAATGGCGATTCAGAAGTTTCGGACCTGGGAAGGAAGCTGGTTGAGTTATATCCTTATGATCCGGAATCGTATAACAATCTTGCCTCTTTTCAATCGCTTGAAGGCGACAATGAAGGAATGATTGAAACGTTGCTGAAAGCAGTGGATATTGCACCCGATCCCGCCCCTTTCTACAATCAGCTTGGATATGCATATCTGTCTGTCAAACAAAGCGATAAGGCAGAAAAGGCCTTTGACAGGTACATGGAACTTGCACCGCGTAATCCAAATGTATACGATTCAAAAGGTGACTATTATATGTATTTGAAGAAGTATGACAAGGCTTACGAAATGTACATGAAAGCAAATTCACTGGATCCTTCTTTCAGTCGTGAAAAAGCAGATGAAGCACAAAAACTCTTTGAAAGGTCTGAGGGGAGAAAAATTGAGATAATACCAATGTAAACAAGTTATTTGCACAGACCTAAACCTTTAAATCAGTGTTATTTTCAAAAATGTTTCTGATAAAAATCATATCCCATGAAGAAGACAGGATTAACAATCATTTTTCTGATGCTGGTTGTTTATTCAGCCGGATGTCAGATGCCGCCATCAGGCAATCCCGGGGATTTTAAGGTAAAAACATGCCTGCATTCAATCGGATACTCCGGTCTGTGGCGCGGTCAGGCTCTGCTGACCGTTGATGAGTTCCTGCTTAAGGCAAAGGAACTGGGGTATGATGGTGTTATGATAATGGCCAAACGGCCGCATCTTTCTCCATTGGATTATGATAAGGAAGCAAGGGCAAAGCTAAAGAAAAGGATAGAAGAGCTGGGACTTACTCTTGTCGGACTGGCAGGTTATTCTGACTTTACCGCTGGCATGGACAAACCGGGTATTCCTCATACCGAAATTCAGGCAGCATATATCGGAATGGTAGCGGAGCTTGCTTCAGACCTTGGAACAAAAATGGTAAGGATATTTACAGGCTATGAACGACCTGGAATTCCCTATGACCGACAGTATGCAACCGTTATTGAGGGAATTAAACTTGCAGCCAAGGAAGCTCAGAAATATGGTGTTACCCTGGTTGTGCAGAATCATCACGACATCGCAATTCATCACGATGCCATGTACTGGCTGCTGAATGAAATAAACATGCCCAATGTGATGGCAGGATGGGATGCCTGGTCGCCGGTGCTCGAAGGACTATCGACGGAAGAGATAAGGCAGTCGATCCTGAAAATGAAGCCCTATATTGTAAACACTATCCTGGCCGATTACGTTCCTCTGCCAAGGTTCAATTATGACAATACGCTGACTAATTACCTGTCTGCAACCCCAGTAATGAGAGCCGTACCGGTAGGAGAGGGGATAATTGACTACAGGAGCTTTATAGGAACCCTTAAAGAGATCGGCTATCGAGGGTACCTTGTATATGAGATGTGCGAGGTACTTGAAGGCGGAGGATCGATCGCAAACCTAGATAAAACAGCAAGGAAATTCCTTGATTTTGTAAAGCAGTTCAAATAACAAGGAAGCCTACTTCAGGTCCCTGATTATTATCCGGTCCTTGTATAGTTTAACTTCAAGTTTCTGCCTTTCCTTCCACTTCAGTTTGCGGATGTATGACCTGGGAATTGTGACCGAGTAACTCGATCCCCCTACCTTGGTAAGGCTGCGGATGTTTTCATCTTCAAGCCGGTTGCGTGCCATGGAATGATATTTTTAATGTTATTACCTGATGATCTGCTACTTGCATGAGTGCAGCTTCAATAAATTTATTACGTAATTAAATACGATTTAATTACGTAATTTCAAAATCACGTAAATTTCCCCGAGATCCTGCCACCCCTCCTGATCATCCGCTCGAGTGAAAGGATGCCGAGCATAAGCTGACGGGCATGGTGATAATGCTCCATGAGGTTTAAAATCGGATTGGTCATTTTGCGGTCCCCTCCGGAGTACCAGAATTTATTGTTCACGTTGAAGAAATTTTCGTAAATGTATTTGTCGGTCCTGTCAAAATGGAAACGGGCCCATTCATCTCCGGTGTGTTCAATCAGAAACAGTGCGCCGTTAAGTACCTCCTGCTGGCACCACAGCGATTTCCTGACATCCCAGGTATAGTTGCCGACATGCTGGAGAGAGTGGAAATATCCTCCATACAGGTAATCAGCAGCTACATCCACATGTCTTTTGAAAACCGGTACTGCAGCTTTGAATAATTCCTTGTTTTTAATGCGTTCTGCTTCGAACAGCACAAAGGCAATTGTTTCAAGGCCGTGGCCTATGACGGAAAATTGCGCAAATTCGTTATCCGGAAGACTGAAATCATGGTTGATGTATTCATTGGTAAGTCCGTAATCCTTGTTGACATGATGATTCATTATTGCATCGACGCACCTTGAAGCGAGTTTCTCAAGGTCGGCATCGGGTTCATGTCTCAGCATCTGTGTGGAAAGGCTGAGGAAGATCATCCAGTGGCCGAGAACCCTTGGACCAACGATTTTCGGAGCCCCCCTAAGGTATGTGATATCATAATTGTAATCAGGCTGGTCATAACTTTCCAGGCAGTCGAACATGATCTTTTTGGCAAGTTCGCGGAATCTCTTTTCTCCTGACGCCTTTGCATACTCAAAGAGGCCTTCTGCAACAAAAAGGCTTCCATAAATATCGCCGGGGCCTGTAATAGGCTCCCCTTCCCTGGTGAATCTCTGCGTCCAGAAGCTCTTGTCGGCCGGCTGAAGCTTAAGCAAAAGATCTTTTGATTTCCTGGCTATCTCAAGATATTGAGGGTTCTTTTCAAGGTTGTTGTAAAGAAAGGAATAGACCCATAGTCCCCTTCCGACAAACCATGCTGTCTTGTTCATGTTTTCCGTTTGCCCCGACCTTACATCCAGCGAGCACATTACTCCCCCGTATTTATGGTCTATCGCATACCTGTCCATATTGGGGATAAAATTCCCGAACAGCTCCTGCCTGTATTTGTCGCGAAGCTGTTCAAGGCTCATTCCGGCGATCGCTTTGATCTTTTCACTTCTGATTTTCGGAGAATAAGTTGTGCCGTTGCCGGCGGCAAAAATGTTTTTATTTCCAGATGTCAGAAGGCCAAGGCCTGATAGTGAGCTTATTCTTAAGAAATTGCGACGGGATCTGTATTGTTCTTTCACTTTGATAAAAAATATATCTATGTTTTAATCTGGCATTCTTATGTTCTGCAAATTTAGATTTTTATAGTGACCGAAGTTATAATTCAACGTGCTGAATTGATTTCTGAATTCAGTTTAAAACAACTTAACTTTAATTAAAGGTTACTTACTTTACCGATGTCAGGTAAAAAGCTTACCAGCAGGGATTTTATTGGCCGGTCGACAGCCATTGCTGCCGGCAATGTTGTTTACAAAGCATTCTCTCAATCGGGTGAAACCGGTGACAGGTAGATTTTACGTGCAGATGGCCTGATAATGTATACTCAGGAGAATAGTATTGAAAAGTTTTGTATTTAGAAATAGATTACGTAAATTGCATAACGTAAAAAACGTAACGTAAATTACGTATAATGAAAGCAAGAATTACCAATCCATTCATTACAGTAGGCTATGTCAGTCCAGAATATTTCTGCGACAGAACAAAAGAAGCGGAGAGGATAATAAATGCAGTTTCTTCAAGGAGGAGCCTGACACTTATCTCCCTGAGGCGTATGGGTAAGACAGGGCTCCTGAAGCATGTACAGCGTCAGCTGGAGCAGAAAAAGAAACCATGCGCAGTGATTTATGCTGATCTTCTGCCGACGATGAACGGAAATGACATGCTTAATTCCATCGCCTCAGCATTATACAGAATCAGGAAAAGTGAAAAGAACTTCCTTGAGAAGATGCTTGGGTTTATGTCATCTCTTCGTCCAAGGCTGACAATAGATCCTCTCACGGGAGAACCCTCGGTTGAGGTTAAGGTGGAATCGTCAATAGGCATAAAATCGGGGCTGGAGCAGGTCCTTAAGCTGATTTCGGAAATAAAAAGTGAAATCGTGTTCATGTTTGACGAGTTCCAGCAGATAAGCAACTATCCTGAAAAAAACATTGAATCGATGCTGAGATCAGTCATCCAGACATATCCGGCAATTCCCTTTATTTTTTCAGGAAGCAGCAAGCATATGATTGAAAATATGTTCATGTTGCCAGGAAGGCCTTTTTATCAGAGTTCGGAACTGATGTATCTTGACAGGATACATGAAAACGAATACACTGACTTCATCAGGAAGTGGTTTAATGCCGGTGGCAAGGAAATTGGCGACGATTCAATCGCCAGAATATTTAATTGGACAAGACTTCATACCTGGTATGTACAGTATGTGTGCAGCCATCTTTATGAGAAGAGTGAATCCCGAATCAGCGAAGAAGCGGTTAACAGGATTTTTCATCAAATCATAACTGATTTTGAGCCACAGTTCGTGAACTACAGGAATCTTCTGCCACAGCATCAGTTCCGGCTTCTAAAAGCAATTGCTGTTGAAGACGGAGTTCTTCAGCCGACATCAGGAAGCTTTATCGGAAAACATGACCTTACAAGCGCCAGCTCGGTGTCAACTTCCTTAAAAGCCCTGGCAGAAAAAGAGATGATAGTTTTTGACCGAAACAAATGGCAGGTCTATGACGTGTTTCTCTCAAGATGGCTGGAGTATCATTACAAGGACTGATTCAGGTTGTAATACTAAAGGATTGCTCTCCCTCCGCCCGGGATCGGTTTCCTCTTTTGGGAGCTTCACAAAGAAAAAGCCTTGTTACGGCAATGTGATAAAATTTAATAATGCCGGAGGCATTAAATTCCAATAACCACGGTCACATCCGTGGTAAGGGATGATACATAGCCTGCCAACCCCGGAGGGATTGAAGAAGAGGATTATTCGTTTCGCCCGCCTTCGCTGAAGGCTATGGCAGGCTTCGCTCATGATCCTCTTGTGGGAGCTTCACAAAGAAAAAGCCTTGTTACGGCAATGTGATAAAATTTAATAATGCCGGAGGCATTGAATTCCAATAACCACGGTCACATCCGTGGTAAGAGATGATACATAGCCTGCCAACCCCGGAGGGATTGAAGAAGAGGATTATTCGTTTCGCCCGCCTTCGCTGAAGGCTATGGCAGGCTTCGCTCATGATCCTCTTGTGGGAGCTTCACAAAGAAAAAGCCTTGTTACGGCAATGTGATAAAATTTAATAATGCCGGAGGCATTGAATTCCAATAACCACGGTCACATCCGTGGTAATAAGCGGGCATAATCTATCAACCCCGGAGCGGGTTGAATAAGGGAAAGGATTGCTCGCCTGTTTCACAGGCTCGCGTTCCTCTGTAGAGTGCATCACAAAGAAAAAGCCCTTTATTCGTTTATACAGTTATTAAGAATAAATCACTGGAATAAAGCCCCCTTTAGTAGGTTGGGGGTAAAACAAGGGAGGATTAAGCCTCACTGCGCCAGCTGATGCCTACGGCAAAGGCTGGCTTCGTTCGTCTTGATCCTTTTGTGGGAGCTTAATCAGTTAAATGGTAGAATTAGTTGAACTGGCAGAGGTTTTATAATGACTTTCTTCCATATGAAGAAAATTTTGCATTTAGCCTGGTAATGGTTTAACTTTGATAATAAACCACATCAAAAACTGATGTCAAGTATTATTGAAGGGTATAATTACGACATCTTCATCAGCTACAGGCAGAAGGATAATAAATATGACGGCTGGGTTACCGAATTTGTCGACAATCTTAAACGTGAGCTTGAATCAATGTTTAAAGAAGAGGTTAGTGTCTATTTTGATATTAATCCCAGTGATTATCTTCTGGAGTCTTATGATGTGGACGCTTCCCTGAAGGATAAGCTTAAGTGCCTGATATTCATTCCAATTATTTCCCGTACATACTGTGACCCGAAGTCGTTTGCATGGGATAATGAACTAAAGGCTTTTATAAGTAGTGCTTCCGCTGATAAGTTCGGTTTTAAGGTGAAGCTTCCAAATGGTAATGTCGCAAACAGAGTACTTCCAATACGAATCCATGATCTTGATGTTTCTGACGCTAAGCTTTTTGAGTCGGTAGTAGGAGGAGTAATGAGGACTATTGATTTCGTTTACAAGGAGACAGGGGTGAACCGCCAGCTTAGAGCTAAAGATGATGATATCATAAGAAGCCCAAACCAGATTCTCTACCGCGACCAGATAAATAAAGTTGCCCTGGCAATCAAGGAGATCATTGAAAGTATGAAGTCCCCGCCTGCACCTGAAAAGGCAAAAGAAAAGGATATTCAGTCCGGACAAAATATGGAAATGAAAAATTCCTTTGAAAAGCCTGACGTAAAAGAAAAAAGTACAATATCCGAGAAACTATCATCTGATAACTTTAAACCTGGGAAAGAAAAGAAGTTAATAAAATCAAGGCTAAGACCTAAATTTTTAATGCCTTGGGTTTTATTATTTTTTGCAATTCTTGTGGCCGCTTTTCTCATCTTTAATCACCAATCAAAAGTTAAATGGGCCACGGGGAAGGCCCTGCCTGATATTGAAAAATATTTTAATGAATTAAATATCTCTGAAGCTTTTAAGCTGGTGCAGAAAGCACAGAAGTATATTCCGAATAACCCTGATCTAAAAAACTGGTCATCCCGGATTGTAAGAAAAGTTACGATTTTGACTGATCCTCCCGGGGCAGAGGTATTTATAAGGGAGTATTCCGATATTAATGGGAAATGGCAGAAAATAGGTACCACACCTATCGACACTATGAAGTTCCCATGGTTTGTATTCTACCAGGTGAGACTGGAAAAGGAGGGATATGATAAAATCCTGGCTGTTACAGAAACATCAATTGATACTTTGTATAGAAAACTACTGGAAACAGGAAAAACACCTGCAAGCATGGTATATGTAGATGGATACTGGAATGAGGTGAAGAATACTTTCGATAGGGAAAATGGATTCTTTATGGACAAGTATGAAGTAACCAATAAACAATACCGGGAATTTGTTAAAAAAGGAGGATACAGGAACCCTGAATACTGGAATAATTCATTCCTCAAAAATGGCAAAACTCTCACGTGGGAAGCAGCAATGGCAGAATTTACAGACAAAACCGGACAGCCCGGACCTTCGACCTGGGAAGGTGGTGATTATCCTGACGGACAGGATGATTATCCTGTATCAGGGGTAAGTTGGTATGAGGCAGCAGCTTATGCAGAATTTGCCGGGAAAGAACTGCCAACTGGAGATCACTGGGATACCGGAGTCGGATTTTACTGGAAATCTATTTTTGATTACTTTGGACCCAGGATAAATCCTTTAAGTAACTTCAATGGTAAGAACACTGACCCTGTTGGTAAGAATTCTGGCATTGCAGCTTTTGGCTCGTATGATATGGCAGGGAATGTGAGGGAATGGAACTGGAATGAAACAAATATTGGCAGACTAATCTCTGGAGCAGGATATGATGATGCCTCATATTTGTTTACAACCTGGAATCAGCTTCCTGCTTTTGATCGTTCACCCCAAAACGGATTCAGATGTGTTAAATATATAGATAAAGAAAAAATCCCGGTAAGTGCATTTAGACGAATTAATTTGGAAAGAGGAATCGATTATTCCAAAGAAACTCCTGTTTCAGAAAGTATATTTAGAGTTTATAAGAACCAGTTCCTTTATGACAGTTCCCCCTTAAATGCAGTTATTGAAAAAAGAGATGAAAGTTCTGATGAAAGGGTGGTTGAGAAAATTACTTTCGATGCAGCTTATGGTGGTGAAAAAATAACTGCATACCTTTTTATTCCAAAAAACACTCCGCCTCCTTTCCAAACACTTATTTTTTTCCCTGGTTCATATGCTGAAACAGAAAATAAGTTTGATGAAAACAGTACACATATTAAATGGTTATTTGATTATATTTTGAAAAGTGGTCGAGCCGTTATTTATCCGGTTTATAAGGGAACTTTTGAAAGAAAAGATGGTGCAAATCCTCCTCTTAATAGTTATAAGAATACTGAATATTTAATAAAACTGGTAAAAGATTTCAGCAAAACAATCGATTACCTGCAAACAAGGAAAGATATAGATTCAACTAAAATAGGTTTCTACGGACACAGTTGGGGAGGATATTTAGGAGGAATTATTCCAGCGGTGGAGAAACGTCTTAGCATGAACATCTTAATTTGTGGTGGATTCTTTAAAGCACTTCCCGAAGCAGATGTAATTAACTACATTACAAGGATAAAAATACCGACACTTATGTTAAACGGGAAATATGACAATTTTTTTGAACTTGAGAACAATATAAAACCTTTTTTCAATTTCTTAGGTACTCCTGAAAAAGACAAACGTCTGGTAGTTTACGAAACAGGTCATTATGTAGCAAGAGCCGACATGATAAAAGAGGTATTGGCGTGGCTGGATAAATATTTTGGTACCGTAAACTATATGCCAAACAAATAAGAAACATCAAGTCATATCCCCAGCAACTAAAACGATATATTCATTAGCTTCACCAGAAAGAAAACAAACAAAATGGTTGGGTATCTCAATTTTTCGATAACCTGTACAGGGAACCAGAGCAGACTCACAATGTATGGTTTTCATGGCGGTGAGTCCATGAATTTGGAGGATTGCTAACTCCGTTCGTAAACATCAGGGGTGCTTAACAAAGAAAAATCCCTGTCAGCCTCCTGCGTCGGCTGTCGGTTTTTTCAGCTTCGCATTCAAAGTTTTTTCCTCGCTCTCGCTCTCACTCTCACTCTCACTCTCACTCTCACACTCACTCTCACACTTATAATAGGGAGGATTATTTACATGATCCTCTTTGTAGAGATCAACAAGTTAAAAAACCTGCCGTACTTAAAAAGGTAAATAGTTATAGTACAGCATAATAAGCCCCCTCTTTGTTTTAGCAGAGAGGGGGATGCTGAACGGAGTGAAGCAGGGGGTGAGCTCATGAAGATATAGGATTACGCTCCCTGTGGTCGCGTGATCCTGCAAGGGGGGAGCTTTACAGTGAAAAAACCCTGCCTCCGGCTTCGGCAATAGTGAATTTTCTTCAATGCCGGAGGCATTAAATTCCAATAACCACGGTCACATCCGTGGTAAGGGATGATACATAGCCTGCCAACCCCGGAGGGATTGAAGAAGAGGATTATTCGCTTCGCCCGCCTTCGCTGAAGGCTATGGCAGGCTTCGCTCATGATCCTCTTGTGGG
>CAZEUL010000014.1:0-119982 GCA_964514725.1 uncultured Rikenellaceae bacterium | reverse complement strand
GAACATAAGTTATTAACAATCAGAATATTATCTGTTTATAAGGATCAACTAATTACTTACCAGTTATCAACGGAGAACATTAATTTTTAACTGTATACGATACAGTTTTAGCATTTTTTTAAAAAAAAAACAATAACATTGCAAATATTTATGATCATTTTTGTTAGATTATGAAGCCTTTTTATCAGAAACTGACTCCTCTGCCAACTCAATCGGTGATCTTTTATGATGAGGAAAAGCCGCATTTCACAGTCTCATGGCATTTCCATCAGGAAATAGAGATACTTTTTGTATTGAAGAGTACAGGTACATGCTATATCGGTGATGGTATACACCGCTTTACTGATGGTGAAATAAGTATTATAGGAGAAAACGTTCCTCACTGGTGGAAAAGTGACAGCAAATTTTTTGAATCAACCAACAATAGCGGGGTAAGGGCACTTATCATCCAGTTTAAGAAAGAAATTTTCGACGATAATTTCATCAATCTTCATGAAATGAGTGGTATCAGGATGCTAATTGAAAAATCACAAAGAGGCATTCAATTCTATGGGACAAGCAGGAAAATTCTTGGGAAACAGGTTCAGAAAATATTCAGGATGAAAGGCATAAAGAGAATAACAGAACTAATAATCCTGCTGGATATGATGGCAAATACAGACGAATATGCTTACCATTCAAGTCTGGGTTATTCAAAGATCATTAACTCTTATGATTTCTTCAGGTTCAAAATAATCCAGGAATATATTATAAAGAATTTCACACAACCTATAAAGCTGAAGGATATAGCAGATAAAGCAAATATCTGTCCTACTGCATTTTGCAGGTATTTCAAGCAACGTACCGGAAGAACTTTTATCTCTTTTTTGAATGAGATCAGGGTAGGAAATGCTTGTAAACTTATGGTTGAAGAAAACCTGCCGGTTTCCATTGCATGTATTGAAAGCGGTTTCAATAACCTGGCCCATTTCAATAAAATATTCAGACGTATTTTTAATTTAAGTCCAACTGAATACTTGAGAGCATATTCCCTGAATCAGAAAACTTTAAAGGATTATTCAACGGTTGGAATTATTGCCAGAAATGACTAAACTCTGCTGGGACGTTAATCATTGTGACATCTCACATTAAATGGAAGGATTCATTTTCATAATCCTTTAAAGGATAAGGTTTTACCGACAATGAAGCCCCGTCGATTTATTATGCTTTCATGCCATTCAACCTTATTAGGATAATATGTTTTTAATAAGGGGTGGCCAAATGAATTTGACTTGATGCAACCACTAATACCCCAATATTTAAATAGTTTTTCATTTTTTGTTCATTTCCTTAATTATTTCGGATGATGTCAAAGCTTCAGCAAATATTCTGAAATGACTGACAAAACCCAGGAATATTCTTTCACCGGGGAATTCCTCATTACGGCCAATCATCCACTTTGCTGATGTTGAGAGATTCACAGGGGTTTCAATTCTGTTACTACCTGATTCCACTCCGTTAATATATATTCTGAGGTAATGTCCATCGCTAACTCCTGCAACATGATGCCACTTATTTACCCAGTCAGGAGGAAGAGGTATTTCGCAGCTTCCACGTCCCCAGCCACCGGCGAAAAAGGAAAGAGAACTTTGTGCATTAGTCTGAAGAGCAATAAAATCTCCCTTTGTTATAATATCAGTCAATCCAATACTGCCCTTTTCCGGATAAATCCATGCCATTACAGTTATTCTCTCTCCCATCATATCAAGTGACGGGGAATTACTAATTTCAATATAACTATCGGGGCAGGTTTTAAAATAGCCGAAATGATTAATTGTCAATCTGGTTGTTCTTACTATGATCCCATTGTTTGAAAAACCTGATAAATCCGAGACAATGTCGTCAGTAAATTCCCCGATTAATGGCATGTCTATAATGCCTGTCTCATTGTTGTTTACATATACTTTGAACTTAATGGTTGCAGCATCTGCACTAAGACTATAAATTCCTGGTTTATTCAGCTTTAACCTGTGATGTATTCTTTTTCTCTCCCCTGGTGATAATACTATAAGATCTTTAAAAATAATAGAGTCGTTTAAAAGTACCTGAATTGTTGAGCTGTCTGCATATCCACCGGAATTATGAACTGAATATGAACATTCCCCGTATTCACCTGCTTTAAATATAGGAGTACAATTAAGTTTAGAAACATTAATACTTTTCTCTTTTTGAACTTTAGGTTGTACCACCTCTACTATTATTTCATCCAGATTATCGAGTCGGATTTTTCTTTTACCAACAGGATACAACCGGCATTCTATTGAGTCAGACACTGAAGATCCCTCATTTAAAAAAATGTTTTTTACAAAATTTTCACATCCGTCTGTATATAATTTCAATATTTTAGTTCCGGCACTGCCTGAATTTGAAATCCTGAATTTTACATAAAATTTCTCATCAGGCTTCACTT
This sequence comes from uncultured Rikenellaceae bacterium, assembly GCA_964514725.1. GTDB lineage: Bacteria > Bacteroidota > Bacteroidia > Bacteroidales > VadinHA17 > LD21. The sequence goes on along the minus strand of CAZEUL010000014.1, from coordinate 117,533 downwards.
GTTTTTTTGAAGTATACACCTCCCGGATGCTGAAATCAGGCTGGTTGTCATTTTCTTCAGATTCTGTTGACAGGGATGCCCCTGGAATGGAATCCATAATAAAAACTAACTCAGAGCCTTCTTTAATTGCAGAATGAGTAATCCTTGATTTACCATAAGGCTTGCCATTAAAAAGCAAATTCTTAATATAGCAATTTTCAGGTTTGTTATTTTGAGATCTGATTATCAAATCTTTGCCGTTCGCCAGATGGAAAGTCAGTTTTTCAAAAAGAGGGGAGCCGATATCATAAACCGGATTTCCCGGGCATACAGGGAAAAATCCTGCTGCGCTGAAAACAAACCAGCTTGACATTGCTCCAAGGTCGTCATTACCAGGTAGTCCGTCATGGGTGATCCTGTAGTGACTGTTCATCAGTTTTCTTACCCATTTCTGCGTTTCAAAAGGCGAGCCGGCATAATTAAAAAGATAGGGAACATGCAAAACTGGTTCATTGTCAAAATATATTTTCTCTTCTGCGAATGCGGATTCAAGGTGTGCTGTAAACTCCTTTTTGCCGCCTTTGAGATTGACCAGATCTGAAGGATTATGAGGAACAAATAATGAATAACTCCATTTGTCACCTTCTTTATAACCGAAGTTGCCAGGTTCAATAAAAAATCGGTCTTCATTTCGCGGAAGTAAAAACATGGATTCGGAAAAGAACAAATTTCTGTAATTGAAGCTTCTCTTCAGAAAGGACCCCGACTCATCTTCATACTTTAGTATTTTTCCTGCAAATCGCGCAATGACCCAGTCGTTATATGCATACTCAACTGTTTTGGTTACTGACTCGGCATATATTGATGGAACATATCCTTTTTTCATGTAAGCTGAATAATCTGCATGTTTCATAGCATCACATAGGGTGGCTTTCATTGCAGAATAAGCTTTTAGACTGTCAAATCCTTTTATGTCTTTAAACCAGGAGTCTGCTATTATAGCCAGAGCATGGTATCCTGTCATAGGCCCCTGGGGTAATCTTCCGGTCTGATCGTAATGATCTAGCAATGAGAGAATCATATCATTTTGTCGTTCAGGAGCAATTAGACACAAAAGCGGGTGAAGCGAACGGAATGTGTCCCAGGGAGAGAATCCTCCATATTGATGACTGCCTTTTGTACAATGAATCTTCCTGTCTGCTCCCAAATATTCACCGTTTACATCTGATATTATCCATGGAAGGAGGGAAGAGTGATAGAGAGCTGTATAGAATTTAATCTTGTTTTCATCTGAAGGATCATCGACCTCTATTATTGACAAAGCGTCTTTCCATTTCAGCTTGTTTTTTTCTTTATATTCATCAAAGTCCCATGTGGCTGCTTCTGCTTCCAGATTCAGAACAGAGTTTTCTTGTGAGGTTGTTGAGACTCCTATTTTCATTATCAGCACTAATTTCTTATCCTTCCGTGATGCAAAAGTCAGAACAACTCCTCCTTCTGTCTCCTTTTGCATTGAAATATCCTCGCTGAAATTTATAACTGCGTTATATTCTGAACATATAACAAGACGCCTTGTTTTTACTTCAATCTTACCTGCATCGCCAAGGTACAGTACCGGAGTGACTGAAGGCGGGAATGTGAACCGGAACATGCCTGTCCTTGCAGATGAAGATACTTCTGTGAGTGTTCCGTTATCCCTGAAAAGTACACTATAGTACCCCGGCTGAGCCTTTTCATCCTGGTGAAAAAACGGCCTGCTGTACTTTCCGATCTGTATCTTTCTGGAAACTTCAACAGGCATTACATAGATACTTCCTGCTGATCCATCAGGATACCCGCTCATATGATTAACACAACTGAAAAAGAATATTGAACTGTCATTATAGTTATATCCTTTTGATGAGGAAAAATTTGTTTCGGGAGTGAGCTGTACATAACCAAAAGGTGCAACAGCACCAGGATAAGTTCCTCCTTCTGTTCCCCACATTGATTTAACTTTAGTTTTGCCAGTGCCTATGAAGGGATTTACATATTTACTATAATCTTCCTGTGAAAGCAAAGTGAGTTGTGAAAATACAATGGAGCATATAAAAGATATGAATAATCTTATTTCTATTCCTTGTATTCTTAAAATATGAAGCAAATGGAATGAAGAACCTTTCGGGATCATTTAATTTCCACTTTTATGAGACATTTCGGGAACTATACTGAAAAACAAAAATATGGGAGGAATCAAAAATTAAATTTATTTCTTGGTTCCTCCCTTAATTATGACTGTTTATACTCACCGCCTCATTCTCTGGTTTGATGAAAAGGAGGCTGTGAATAGTTGACTATCATGGGTTATAGCCAGGATTCTGAACAATTGATCCGCCGCTGTTATTGATTTCGCGTTGGGGATATGGCAGAAGATTGTGTACCGAAGGATTAAAATTGCGGGCAGGTTTATAGGATCCCTCTGCCGGAAGGTTGTCATATACTTCTTTTGCGAGCCCCCAGCGTACCAGATCAAAGTGCCTGTCTCCACCCTCAAATGCCAGCTCCATTTTGCGTTCGTACATCAGGTCATTGAAATTTGGAGAAGCAATTGGATCGAGGCCGGCTCGTTCACGGACAGCATTTAGTGAAGCAGCTGCAGCAGGAACCCCTGTTGTTCTGTTGCGAGGTCCTCCTCCATTGAGGTTCATGACAGCTTCAGCATGTATCAGTAGTACATCGGCTAATCTTAAAGCAGGCACATTCAGTCCGGCTGCCCAGCCTGTGTATTCAACTGCATAAGGTGACATAAACTTAATGCATACCACATCTGATTTATTATTTGGTGCTACCAGAATATCTGTAAATCCGTTGTATGTTACAAGGTCAACTCCTCTTTTGGCTACGGTTGCAGCTTTTCTGACGTCGTTTGGCTGGTAGGAATTATAGAAACTGTTAAGTGCACTTACAAGTCTCCAGCCTTCACCTCCTGGTTCGGGATGATTTCCTCCCCAGACATTATTAGGAAGATAAAGCACAGGAGTGATAGGATATTCATTCAGCCTTGCACCCAATCCCCAAAGAATCTCGCTGATATTTTCTTTTTCAATTGTAAAGACTTCAGAATAAACCGGCCACAGATTATGTTTGCCGGAATTGACAACTGTTTCTGCTGCTGTTTTTGCATCAGACCATTTTTCTTCGTAAGCATATACTTTTGCAAGCATTCCCCATGCAGCTCCAAGACCTGGTCTGCCCTCCTGGTGGTCCCATTCAAGCTGAGTGGTTGCATCAATCAGGGCTGATTCGATAACCGACCATGTCTTTTCTTTGGTTTCCCTTACAAGAGAAGCAGCAGGATCTTTAGGGTCATAAATAGGGAGCCCTCCGTACCGGATTGCAAGCTGAAAATATGCGAAAGCTTTCAGAAAATTTGCCTCTCCGAGAATCCTCTTCTTCTGGGCCTCATTAATACTCATTTCAGGAACATATTCCAGAACATCAGTAGCTCTTTTTATAGTTTTGTAATAAGATCTGTAACTATTCAGGCTCAGGTCGTTTTCAGTGTTCTGTGTTGCAACAAATTCAGACATTGCAACAAAATCGGGATAAGGGTCATTCATGTATCCTATGTCACTGAAGGCTTCCATACTGCACCATTCTTCTCCACCCAGGGCTTCTTCATCCTGAAGAGGGCTGTAGGCACCTGCAAGTGCTGCTTCTGCCTGTTCGGCTGTCTTCCAGAATACTGCATCTGTGAATTCATGAGGCTCTTTTGTAAGAAAATCTTCTCCGCATGAAGTCATCAAAACCAGTAAAATAAAAATTGAAATATAATTTTTCATATCAATAATTTTTAAAATGGTTAAAAGCTTATATTTAAACCTAATATATATGATTTAGCCTGTGGATACACTCCTTTGTCGACTCCATACATATTATTGCTGAATCCGCCCTCGGCTCCGATTTCCGGATCATATCCTTGATATTTGGTAATGGTAATAGGATTCTGTAATGTGAGGTACAGACGTAACCTTGAAATATTGGACCCTGTAATTCCCCTTCCAAATGTATATCCAAGCGTAAAGTATTTCAATCGTGCAAAGCTTCCGTCTTCAATGTATAATGTACTGTAAGTCCGGTTCTGATTAGGATCTTTCACTGAAACCCTTGGAACAGTGTTGCTGGGATTATCCTCTCTCCACCTGTCAAGTATTCTGGGGCTGTTGTTATAATCAGTACCTTGCATTATCATGCCACCGAGGGTAAGCCCGTTAAATATTTTGTTTCCCTGGCTGCCGATTAGAAGGAGACTCATGTCGAATCCTCTGTATTCAGCATTGAAATCAAGGTTAAATGTGAGTTTCGGGAAGCTGTTACCTGCATTGAATCTGTCTTCCTGACTGATAGAACCATCACCATTGCGATCTTCAAATTTAACGTCCCCTGGTTGGGCAAGCGGTTGTATAAGTCCACCTTCGGAGTTCTTGTAAGCATCTATCTCAGCCTGATTCTGGAAAATACCAAGGGCGTTTAATACATAAAAATGTCCTATTGGTTCACCTTCTGCAATTCGTCCTACGAGATAGTTTTTATAATCAGAAGTGAAGATTTCAGTGGCACCCTGCACCCCAAGAGTTTCAACTTTGTTTGTGACTGTTGAAATATTTCCTCCTATCTCATATCTGAATGCCCTTTCGTGGTTCCTGTAGCTGATGCCAAATTCGAATCCTTTGTTTGAAACTGTTCCGGCATTTTTAAAAGGGGCAACACCTACACCAAGTGAGGAAACAAGTGGCACCTGGATAAGAATGTCAGAAGTCTGTTTGTTAAAGTAGTCCGCGGTAAAATAGACCTTGTCTTTTAAAAGACCAACGTCGATACCAACATCAGTCTGCGTAGTTACCTCCCATTTTATTTCCGTATTGGCAAACCTGTCCTGAGCAAGTGCAGTAAAGGCACTGCCATTAAGAGTTGGAGAGCCGACAGGGGTTATTGTACTGTAATATTGATAATTTGGTATTTTGTCATTGCCGAGTTGCCCCCAGCTTCCCCGTATTTTCAGGTCAGATATCACATCAGTAAGGCCAGAAAAAAATGCTTCTTTGGATATTCTCCAACCAGCAGATACAGAGGGGAATACCCCCCAGCGGTTTGCTTCTGCAAATTTTGATGAGCCATCTGCCCTGACATTGGCAGCAAGAAGGTATTTCCCGTCATATTCATAACTGAGGCGTCCAAAGTAGCTCATCAAAGAGTAGTCATCAGCACTTCCGGTGACATGATTTGGAAAGCTTCCTGCATTGTTGTAATAACGCAGAGCCGGATCCTGATTACTGAAATCCCTTCCAATTTGTGAACTTGTCCATTCTGAATATCCCGACTCCTTTGACATACCGGCAAGTCCTGCAATATGGTTTTTGCCAAGGTTCTTATCAAAACTCAGGGTATTGTTCCAGATCCATGTTCTGTTGTTGGCATAGCCTTCATAAAGGCTGTTGTAATAGAGGCCGCGGCCCCCTCCTTCAGCTTTTGCCACAAAGTTCTTATTCTTGCCGTTACCCAGTATATAACCAAAATCGGTCTTAAGGGTAAACATTCCAAGGAACTTGTATTCAAGATATGCATTACCCTGAAAGGCAAGATTCCTTTGGTTATTGTCGCGGCTGTTTATTGAGGCAACCGGATTCGGAATATCTCCTTTCGGCATTCCGTAAATTTGATTTGCTTTATCAGCCCAAACCGGAATATTACGCATGTTGAAGAGAGCTGCACTCAATACACCATCGTAATTGCCCCTCGTTTCAATTATCTTCTGATCCGTTGACACAACAGAGATGTTTTCTCCGAAGGTCAGATTCCCAATAATGTCATGCTGGCTGTTAAACCTTATGTTGTACCTTTTAAAATTTGATCTTTCAACAACACCATTATCATTAAGGTACCCAAGACTAAACATAAAATTGGATGTCTTAGTCCCTCCCTGCATGCTCAGATCATGTGTTGCGATATAACCTGATCTGAATATCTCGTCGAACCAGTTAGTTCGTGTAATAGCATTCTCAGGATTGGTATAGTAATCCCATACAGATTCAGAAGTTGGAGTTCCGTCATTTCTAAGTGCTTCTGTGTGGATCAGGTTTCTCTCTTCAGCAGTAAGAGCTTCCGGCATTTTCCAAACCTGCTGGATGCCCTGGCTTGTATTATAGGAGAAATTAGTTCTCTCTCCTCTTTTGCCTTTTTTCGTAGTTACTATTACCACTCCATTGGCACCTCTTGTTCCGTAGATTGCTGCTGATGCAGCATCCTTAAGCACTGACATACTCTCAATATCAGCCGGATTAAGACCATTAATGCTCCCGATAACACCGTCGATAACGTACAGGGGACTGTTATCATTTATTGATCCGGCACCCCTGATCCTGATCTCAACTGAACCTCCGGGTTCTCCTGAATTAGGTATAACGGTCACACCGGCTGACTGACCCTGGAGAGCATGACTCAGGGACTGGTTAATACCCTGTATTTTAGCAGGTGCAACCACGGCGACAGAACCTGTAATGTCAGCTTTTTTCTGTGTGCCATAACCAATAACCACTACTTCCTCCAATCCTACCAGCTCTTCAGCAAGAGTTATATTTATAACAGGATTGTTTCCTGCAATGACTTCCTGTGGTTTCATTCCAACAAAGGAGAATACAAGTATGTCAGATGGGCCTGAGATATTTACTTCATACTTTCCGTTAATGTCGGTCAATGATCCGGTTGCGGTCCCTTTTACTGACACTGTCACTCCTGTAAGGGGACTGCCTTTTTCGTCAGTAACTGTTCCTGTCACCTTCCTTTGGGCCTGCATAATTTCAGAATTTGTAAGCAGCTGATCATCTCCAGATCTTCCTTTATTGTCATCAGATGGAACACCTGACGCATTCAGGTAAAATGAGGACATCAGGATAACCAGTACGATAATTTTCGTCGCGATCAATCCTTTCTTAGCGACAGTCAGCCATAGACTGTCAGGAAAATTGCGCTTAAATTCTCTCATAATTTAAATAGGTTAGATTATTAGAATATTTGATTTAATTGATTTTAATACTGGATTAATATATTTTCATTTTTGATGCTTTCTATTTCTCTGAAATCCATATTCACTTATTTTTTAAGGTGTATTGGCTATCTGTATCAGTTGAAACCTTTTTCAGCTAAAACTGATTTTAATTGTATAAACATAAAAACAATTTCTTTGTTTGATCTTTATATTTTTTGCCAATACCGATTCAATTTTAGCATTTACAATATTAAAACATTATAAAAGAGTGAAAATGCTAAGCTTGCTTTAGGTTTTTAAAGACGAGAAATGACTGAATTGCAGTGCTTTTCAGGTGGCGGGCAGATTGCCTGATAGTTTTAATAATGCAATTGGATTATCTGTTTAAAACAAAAAGCAATTAAGATTCATTCTGATTCCCTTTTCCCTGAAGCCTCTAATAGCAAATCCATGAAAACCGGTCGCATTCTTACACCCTGTCTATTGCCTCCTACGGCATCTATCACATCAAAGTCATAGGCGTAACTTTTCCTGAAATAGCCAATCCAGTAAGGATAGTAAAACTGCTTGGCCCGGCTGATGCTTACTATCTTGAGAAAATTTGGATTCCTCATATTTTTCCTGTAGATGAAACGCTGGTATTCATTAATGGCTATTTTGCCGGCAATATTTTCTGTAAGCTTAAATTCAATTTTGGTAGCAATTTCTTCCCGAGGAATATCGAATCCATCCTCCCTGAAAAAAGCAAATTCTCCCCTGATTCCATCAACTGATATCATGTCAGAATAATGTGTTCCTTTCTTATCCTCCAGGTCAATTGTAAAAATAAAAACAGGAAGGTAAAAAAGTTCAACCTTCACAATTTTCCTCCTGGAGGGCCATAATCCGCTGGCCTTTGACAGTAATTCCTCAGCTCTTTGTTTTGTTATAATGGGGCTGATTTGCATTTACTGGCTAATAGTCTTGTTTCTTTGCCTGTGCCTAAACTGGTCGTTGTAAATTGCGGTGAGACCTGCAAGGAACAGAATCCCTCCGCATACAAGATTTATTATTTTCCCGTGAAAATTATGTGTGAAGAAAATACCTGAGAGGACCGCTAATCCAAAGACACTTAGAAAAATGCCGATTGCAGTAAGAGGGCCTTTTGCCGATTTATCTGATGTCTGCTCTGTCATGAAATTGATTAACTAACTTTTTATTGGCAATTAAAAATAAGCATATATCAATGTTTGAATGATTACCAGGATAAAAACCCACAGTTTAAGATTTCTCCATCTTTTTTTATCATCTGCGCCTTTCATTATATACTCATTTTTCATGGTAAGCGCAAAAATAAAGGGTATATAAAATGTCGCAATGATTAGTACCCTTGCCCAAACCTCTGAAACGTTATTGGCCCAATTGAAATTTAGCATTTAATTATAGTTTAGATTTTAGTCCTGTGCTTTATCATCTATACGATTAATTATTGCCTGCTGCACCTCATCATCGTCCAATATCTGCCTGTAGACAAGTCCCCTTATCTTTTCAATTGGATAGGGCTTTGTTAATTTGCTGACCACAAATGTAATGATCATTGCTCCTAGGAAACTCCACCAGGCAATATAAAGGAAAGGTTCACTGATTGTAAAAAGTCTGCCTTTGAAAATATACATAAATGCTGCCAGACATATCCCTCCCAGTAACCCTGTTAATCCTCCCCATTGCGTTGCTTTTGGCCAAAACATTCCCAGAAGAAGAATAGCAAGGATTGGACCCTGGATAAAAGCATTCAGAGTCTGGAGATAGATATAAATACCCTGGAATTTCTGGGTCAGGGGCGAGGATAGTACTCCGAAAACAAGAATAACTATTGTGATGATTCTGCCCACAACAAGATAATGTTTGTCGCTTGCATTTTTATTTATATATTTTTCATACACATCCTTAGTAAAAATTGTCGAGCAGGAATTTAATACAGAACTCATTGTTGACATAAGTGCCGCTATAAGTGCCACGAATACAAGTCCTGATAATCCGGGAGGCAATAATTCTTTTATCAGTTTTGAAAACACAGTATCGCCGTCTTCAATACCGGGATAAAGTGCAAGAGCTATTAATCCCGGGAAAACCACAAGAACAGGGATTGACATTTTCAGAAATGCACCCATAATCATGCCAGCTTTAGCATTCCACTCGTTCCTGGCACCCAGGCATCTCTGAACGATTGTCTGATTGCCAATGTAATAGGCAGGAGCCAGGACCAATGTAAGACCGAATAATATTCCGGGCCATGGGTATGGTGTTTTTGAATCAGAAGGCAGGACAAGGGAAAAATGATTCTGATATTCAGTTCCTAGAGCCGCAATCCTGTTTGTAAGTTCATGCCAGCCACCTATTTCCCAAAATCCCAGCATAAGTATGGCTATGCTGCCGATAATCATAATAGAAAGGTTTACAACTTCTGTCATTACCACTGCAGAAAGCCCTCCCGCAGTTGTGTAAATACCTATAATTAAAGCTGTTATTATTATTGAAGTCCTGACCGGCAAACCTACCAGGTTGCTGAGCATTCCTCCAGCCACCCAGAAGGTGACTCCCAGGCCAAGTGCTATTATGATAAGCCATACCAAGGCATTAATGGTCCTTACATACTCATTATACCTGCGACCGAGATATTCAGGAATGGTGAAAATTCCATTTCTCCAGTAGTAAGGGATAAAAACCAGACCGGCCAGGATCATTGCCGGAACAGATCCAATCCAGTCATAATTGGCTGCAACGATTCCGAAACGATATCCCTGCCCTGATAATCCTATAAATTCAGTTACACCGATATCAGAGGCGACTATAGACATGGCAATTGCCCAGAATGGCAAGGACTTCGCTGCAAGAAAATATCCGCTCTGGGAATTTGCACGTTTTGTGAAGTACAATCCCAATAATACAATCCCAATGAGGTAGAGAATAACTATGAAATAATCAATTCCTGACAGTTGCATAACATTTAAATGTTTTTGATTATTTTGCCTGGTTCAAGTTTAAATTCTTTACACTGACTCTTCCATGTTACGATTAGTTTAAGAGGAACATTTGATCTGACCTCAAACGATGGTTTTTCTGATGTGGAATTTCTTCCTTGACATTTAAGAGATACAAGTCCATCTTTGCCGAAAGGATATTTGTCAACCCCGAAACTGTCTGTAAGACTTATATTCCAGCGAAGTGTTTTTTCAGACGCATTGGCAGTAATACCAAATATATATTCTAACAGCACTGCTACGGGAGGAATACCGCCCCATCCTACAAAATCTGGTCGTGCCATGAACCCTGGTTCCGGTAATTCCGGTGAATAGTATTCCCAAACCGTCCCTGTTTTATTGAAGACTTCCGTTACATTCCGGATATGGTTGAGAGCTATTTCGTAGGCCAGTTTTGTTTTGCCTGTCAGTTCCAGCCCTCTCAGGACCATATAATTTGTAGGATTCCATACACCTCCCTGCCAGTAACGGCCGTTACTTTTGTAACCGGGATCAGAAAAGGAGAGTGAAGGAATTCTGTGAGGGCGGTTAAACTCGCTTGCATTGTCAAGATGGCTTGTGAATATATCAATTTTGTCCTGAGGTACTATCCCGGCAAGCAGAGCCCAGTATGCACCTATACTTTTTACAACGGAAAGTTTACCTCCGGCAAATCGGTCATAATAGTATCCTGAATGGTCATCCCAAAGATTATTATTTACGAAGTTCGTCAGGAATGTTATCTCCTCCTCTATTTCTTCTATCTCCTGCCATCTTTCAAGAACAAGTCCCATTTTCAACAGGATTTTGGCAGCAAATATCTGCTGCAGGCAGGTATCCAGCCATACCATGTGACCATGGCTGTAAATCATGCTGTATTTTGAGGGAACTCGGGGCTGATTGTCCATGCCTGTTCCCCACCCGCTCGACCAATAAGAACCGTCCGGCCAGGTTCTGTTAAGCTTCAACCACTGATAGTATGCTGAGAGGACCGGAAATACCTGATCAAGTCGCTCCATATCTCCTGTGTTCTCAAAATATTCCCATTCACTCCATGGGATAACATTTGGGCCTGTACTTACAGGATCATAGCGGTGAAAACAATCTGTACCATCTGATCCCCTTATCTCCCTGCAGATAAATCCATCCGGATGTTGTTTCGAGTAAAAATTGTCAAAAGTTTTCTGGAAGTTAAATACACGGCTGCCATACCTGGCAAAGAGGCAAATAAACGCCGAATCCCACATGAAAATATTATCATTGTAAGCAGTGTCGATATAGTTTGTTATAAAACCATTCTCAGCAGTCGGTTTCCTTATATTTCTGAATGCAAGCTCCCATACTTTCCAGTAACATTCAATAGTTTTATCATGATTTTCCCAGAAAGGATCTGGCAATTCTTTCATGTGCTCTGTAAATAAAGGAATATCTTCTTTTTCTGCACTTTTCGTGCGAAAGATATTTTCACTTACCAGGGCGTTTCTAACATAAGTATTTTTGAAGTGTATCATCTGTGTAAAAATATCATGGTTTTATCTTCCTGTTTCAGCCATTTTTATCAGTTTATGATGCGATTTAAGCATTTTGAAATCTAAATTTTAACCAGAAAGCAAAAAAGATAGTGTATTTTACTTAAGATGGTAACTCTCACCCCATGTCATCTGTATCCAGGGAAACAGGAAGACTTCAGGAAGTCTTATATAATTAAGCCAGTAAGGTTCCCTGTGATCTATTGTATGACCGAGTTCATTTTCATGTCCGGGTAATATCAGACGGGGCCCGCAACCGCGAAAAAGTCTGTTATCAGGATATACAGACCATGAGTTTGTCATTAGTACATCTACTTTATGAAAGTCTGAAATCTTGTCGATCCAAACAAAATCTGTAAGGTTTGACTGGTCGCCAGTATGGAGAAATGTCAGTCCTTCAGGGGTATATACAAGGTATACATTATTGCAGACACTCTCGCCCTGATGACCAGGATAAACCACAATTTTCAGCTCACTGCCATTGCCTGGAAGAGCGATATTCTGAATGGTATGTGGCTTCCTTTCCAGATGAAGAATTTTTGAATAAAGAGTATCATCTTTCCATAGGTCCGGGGGTGCAATAACCGGCTTGCCGTTATCAATAAAAGTTTCTGCAACCCATTTATCAGCATGATCATTATGAAGATGGGAAATAAATAATATGTCAGTCAGGTTAACTAGTTCCTTAAGAAGTCCCTTATCAAGCAAATATCCTTTGTGAGTTCTGAAGCCTCTCTGAATATCAAAACCTATAGTCACAGTTGAGGTCTTTACAATAAAAGTGTGGTTGTACAGCTTCCATATTACGGCACCTGAGTCTATTTTCTTTTCCTTAATATCTTTTATGGCATTCCGTATTCGGTTTTGTAGAAATTTCTGTACTGATTGAAATTCCGGAGCCTTTTCTTCATGCATTACATTATCGATCATCTGGAGTGCCATTTTCCTTATTAAAGGCATCTCTAAATCGGGAGGGTAACATTTAAGTGCCTTATCAGCAATTTCCAATGTTACTTCCGCCTGCCGGTTCAGAAAACCATCAATGTCACCCCACCAGTCGGTTTTTCTTGCAGGATCAACCGATTCAGAATCCTGAGCGTAAATGATGATACTGCAGGTTATAAAATAGAACAGGAGTAGGGTCATAATCTTTTTCATTTACGACAAAATTTAAAATCAACCAAAAATGCTAAATATTTATCCAGACAATGTTAAAACAAAAAATCTTTCTGGTAACAACTTTTCAAGGGTGTGAGAACGGTTAAGACCGGAAATAATTCTGTCTGCTTTTCTTTCAGCTTTTTGCTGCACCGATGGCTGTGGCATACTCGGCATTGGCAGGGAACTCAAAATGAATGTTGTACATGTGTGATATTGAGATAAGTATCCTCTGTCCGATAATGTTGTTACTGCCGTTTCCGGTTACCACCACGGTATCGTTATTTTTGCTTTTTGCGGCGAATACGGAAACCATACCTATTACCTGGTATGTAAGATTAATTATCCCTGCAGCAATGTCTTCTCTTGTGGCCTTATCAAGCATCTTCCCGAAGTTGGATGCCGTGTATTCACGGTTTAGGAACCCTATGTTACTTTCAGTGATGTCACCTATCTGAAGATCGATATTATTGACGTTACCCTTTGATGCGTAACTCATTATGGTATCAAAATCAGTGATGTTCAACATCTGCCTCGCCAGTCCTGTTATGGTACCGCCGCCGACACCCGTTCCGCCCAGGTGGGTGATGCTGTTTCCGTCAACTTCTATGATAGCTGTTCCGGTTCCTATGTTCGAAATTATAATCCGGTCTTTTTTTGCAAGAAACTTTCCGCCAGTTCCAATAGCCGTCATTTCGTCGATCCGGTTAGTGTTTATTCCGAAAAGGTTGCCGGGGATCCTGGATGCACCAGCCCCGGTGATGTTTATCCTCTCGATACTGCTGAGACTTAAATGATTCTCAACCAGTAACTTCCCGAATGCTCCGGTTGCCGATGTAATTGCATCGACGGCCCTGGTCTTAACCATGATTATGTCCTTCCCGGAATTAACTGCTGCTACCTTCGTAGTTGTGCTTCCGATATCTATCCCAATTACCATGTCTCTGTATTTTTAAAGCAAAGTTTCATCTGCCTTTATTAACGAGACAAATGTAATCATAATAGAAAAACAGTTACCGCTTATACTAAAATACTGATTAATAAATGGATTATGGGGCTTGTATCATCCAGAAATTATCCGGAGTTTTATTTCTGTCTCCTGATACATCTCACAGATTCCCCTGCCTCTTTTGGATTATTGCTTCTTTCGAGTGATCCCCGCTGTCCGAGGTAATGATCAACAGCCGTTCCTGGCTTGCTTTCCGTCGAGGTCCACCATGTGCCTATTGTACCGAGATTAAGGAACTTACCGTTCGCAACACGGTACCCGCCGGGAAGTCCGTTGAATCCCGATTCATTTGTGCCAATATATCCGTCGGCCCATCCGCTGGTGCTTTTCAACTTGCTTCCCGCCGCATTGGAACCACCAAGGAAAGCTGCAAGCTGCGCCCAGTCAGAGGCACTGGGCAACGACCATCCCGCTGGTGCAAGACCCCGTGAATCATTCACGGCGAACCAGTTATATAATTTCCCATATTTCAGCCCGTTCTTCGGATCATTGTTATAATAGCACCAGGCGGGTTTTCCTGATTTCCCTGCCGAAATCCATTCTTCATCGGACCTTGCCTCGGGAATAGTATCGCCGTTAAGGAAGGTTACTACATTAAGATTCTCTGCTGCCCAGATCTGCGATCCTATTTTAATAGTTCCCTCATCTTTTGGTTTGTTTACGGTCTTGGTAGAAGAGACAGTCTGAGACGCTTTTTTTTGCACAGGTACTGTCTTTTTCTGTACCGGAGCGGTCTTTGTCTGTGTCTTTTTCGCTGAGGTCTTTGCTGTTCCGGCCTGAGCTGCCACTTCCTGCCCCTGCATTAAAATGACCCATGCCAGAAACAATATTAAAGCTCCAGTTGAAATAAAGTTCCCTTTTTGTGTCATCTCTTCATTATTTTATCTGTCCATTGATATTAAACGGTCAGGGAAAAAGATTATTACTATTTACAGGCATACTTAGAAAGATATTTCAGTATGCAAGATATATATTGATATGGGTAAAAAATATATTGATAAACATTAATATTATTATCGAATATCAATAAAAATATATATATATATTTGTTAGATAATTTAATTTCTGGAAATGGCTATAATCATAAACCTTGATGTAATGCTTGCCAAGCGCAAGATGAAACTTAAAGAGCTCTCAGAAAAGGTTGGCATAACGGAGTCAAATCTTTCGATACTGAAAGCCGGCCGGGCTAAATCGATCAGGCTTTCAACTCTTAATGCCATCTGTGAGGTATTAAAGTGTCAGCCCGGGAATATCCTTGAATATCAGAAGGAACAGGAGAGGGGAGAGTAATTTTGTTTGTTTCCCGGTTTTTTAAGGGGATGTAAGGAATAACACTAACCGGCATCACTCATCACACTAGTCTTTCGATGTTCCAATTGATAATCAGGTACCATGAATTTTAATCATTTTTCCTGTTTATCCACATCTTTAATGTATGCTCGGCAAAATTTGCTCCGACAATGTCGGTATCTCCGTCTTGGTCAAAATCATAAAGCCTCATGCTGTGAGAACCTCCTGTGCTTATAACCTGTTTTTCCCATTTGTGTTTCCCTTGGTTAAAATATATAGCCACCTCATCGGGATCAACACCCTGCTGCATCTCGGCGATAACAATATCAACTTTCCCATCCAGATCAAAATCCGCTGCTCCAATTGAATGTAAAACTGTTTCAACTGAATCAGCCACAATGTGTTCTTTCCAGATTAAATCAGGATCTTTTGGTGCCTCAAACCATGATATACGATAATATTTACCTTTCAGCTCAGAAGGCGAATGCAAAATATCGGGCAACCCATCATTATTAATATCAGCAACATCAATTGCAGTATTAACCCACTTCCAGGTATCAGTGAATTTGTGCTCTTTCCAAATGGCAATTTCACCTGTATTTTCAAACCAGTAACCGTTGATTACAATGTCCATTTTATTATCCAGATTAATATCAGCCCTTTTGATTCCTTCGCCATCAGTTATTTCTATCTGGTTTTTGGTCCATGTTCCCAAAGGTTTCTGATTGTAGAAGTAGAGTGTGTAACCGCCGGTAGTACCAAATGCTCCCTGATTCCTGGATACAACATCTATCAAACCGTCATTGTCAAAATCACATGTTTCCACATCATGTCCCACAATGGAATCAATTAAATGGAGATTCCAGGCAGGACCTTCAAACCAAACTATTGCCTTATCAACGACCGACACCACATCGTTGATTATATCATTATTAACATCCGCGACTTCAGCGTCGGTGGAAATCTTCAGTGAATCATTTATAATAATCTTTTTCCATTCAGGGGCCAGGTAAGCAGACATGCCTCCTTTTACCCATCCCCCAACTAGTATATCAACTTTACCATCCATATTTACATCTCCGATAGATTTCATCCATAGATTTGATGGTGCCTGATCATCGATAATTCTTTCCATAAACAAAGGTTTTTCCTTTCTGCAGCTGATTAACAGAACAGCAGTAAATACAAATATGAACATCAGGATTGCTTTCATGCAACACATGTACAATTAAAAGAATGAATGTCTAAAAAATAATTGAATATAAATTTCATTCCGGAAACATCAGGATGAAACCTCCGTAAATGCATATTATTAATACCACAAATCATTAGTGTCCACTTAAATATAATTTATTTTCAAATGTATACAATTTAGTTTTTTAATTTCAAATGAATGTTGGTTTATAATTATCTGGTTTTGAGATATTTTGATTAGGTTAGTCATGTGCAATTTATGCCTGTTTAAGTTTGAACTCTTTTTACCGTTGGCTTTAGAGAGGCTGTGTGATAATCTCTTTTTTCCAGTTTTCTTATATGGTGTCATTTTAAAGTCGCTTTTAAGATTTTTTTAAAACAAAGAGGAAGACTTACGTGATCTTCCAATTAAATCCATTAACCTTACTAAGGAGATTATCCACATTATCGATGTTTATTAACCTTTTCAGGTTATATGCCGTTGCATAAAGATCAACCTCAATTTGTGTTTTGCACTTCTTCCTTAAAAGAAAGCAAAACTTTCCCATCATCATTTTTATAGTGCCAAAGGGATGTTCAACTATAGTCATTCGTTGTCTGACTTTCTCTAAGTTTTCTTTACTTTCTATCCATTCCCGATAGCCTTCGATCCATTGATGGTTTACATTTACTTTTATCGCCCTTCCTGTTTTGGATCTTGTACACTTATCCTTCATTGGGCATCCGCCACAGTCATGGTATTTATAAATATTATAGGTTTGACCGTCTTGTTTAAAATTTCTTGAGTACAATGATAATTTTTCATTGTTTGGGCATGTAAAGATATCATTATCTGCATCATAGATAAACTTAATACCGTTCCCTCTATCCTGGCTCTTTGTTGGTGGTTCCTGCATTGGAATGTAACAAGTTGTGCCTGATGTCTCCACTAAATCATGTATTTGACTTAAATTTCCATATCCTTTATCGGCTTCAATTTCCCCAGGTTTATACCCCAATTGTTCTGTTAAACTTTCAAAGTCGGGTTTTAATAAATTGATGTCACATTCATCAGTGGTAACTTGTGCCATTGCAATCATGTGGTATTTAGCATCTACTCCTGTCTGTACATTATAACAAGCCATTTTACCATCTCTGCTTCTCATAAGGCTTGCGTCAGGTTCTGTTAGCGAGATATATTTTTTTGCAGATTCCTTCAATTTATTTTTTAATCCTTCTAATTTTTCTTTCTCACTTTCAAGCTTCCTGATCTTTTTCTCCAAATCGTCTTTATCCTTTGAATCCTTTTCCAGTCTTTCTTCGAGCTCATCTATCTCTTCCATGTTGTCAAGATATTTCTCAAGAGATTGCTCTATATTTTCTATCCGGTTTTTTAACTTCTTCTCTGAATACATGTCCCGCCCGGCGTAAGCTTTCATCTTGCTGCCATCAAACACAACTGTCTTCCCTTCTCTTTGCTTACAGGCTTTCCTTTCAATGCTTCATCTATTTTTTCGATAGTCTCCTTTATCTTCTGCGGATCAATGGGTGGAAAGTCAAGTGGAGTATCATCTCCAAGCTCCTCTGCTGCAACCTTCTGTGTGTAGTCCCATAATTCATTGAGCTGCCCGGCTATTCTTTCTTTATTGTACTTTACAGATTTCCCCCATACAAAGGTGTACCGGTTTGCATTGGCTTCTATTTTAGTCCCATCCAGATATACATCTTTTAAACTAACGCGACCTTTCTCAGCAAGCATCATGACAACCTGAGCGAAGATCTCTTTGAGAACATCTTTTAATTTTTCGCTTCTAAATCTGTTTATTGTATTATGATCAGGGCGATTCATCCCGCTTAACCACATAAAATGGATGTTTTCCTTAAGAGCTGCTTCCATCTTGCGACCACTGTATACATTACACAAATAGCTATAGATCATTACCTTGAGCAGCATCCGTGGATGATAACTCGATGTACCTCCTCCTTTGTACTGTTTAAAAAGAGAGGTGTCATCAACTTTATCTATTAATTCATCAACTATCCGAACAGGATGTCCCGGTTCAATCAATTCATCAAGAGATGGCGGCAAAAGCATCATCTGCTTCTGATTATAATCCTTGAAGACTGGCTTTAAATATTGCTTTTTCATGTCTCTAATATATTAATAATGAGCCATATAGACAACATTAGAACATGTTAATAATCAAATACTTATTAACAATCCATGGTGGAACTGTGTGTGGGCAAACCGGAAAAGGCGTAAACCGCACCCTGTTTTTTGGAGCGGGAAATGGCTTTGCGCAATTGGCGAAAAACAGGAGCGGTTGTCTTTTCCGGACTCCTTTTCTTTGGTTCATTTCTTTTGGAGGAGCAAAAGAAATGAACATTAATTAAAAAAAAAGAGAGTGCCCCTTTTGAGACACCCTCAATTCAAAATAATCTTAAACTGATCATATGACAAAACGGGATCTCATTTCAAATCGATACCTGGTCAAAAACTCTGTAACCCTGATTTACTCATTATTTAGAAGAACATTTTTTATTTTTTAGTGGGCACTAATGACCAAAAATATTAAATTATCTCATAGATTCGATTTTTATTCTTACATAATCATGATCGTCCATGGAAATAATCTCTCTGTCTATGAAGCCTAAAATGAACTCCTGATTATCACCAGTCAGGACAGGTTTCGTTCCATGAGCTCTTCCGAAACCGAAACATACCATTCCATCAGGTGATTTTTCAGATCCACCCCGGGTGCTCCCCATATAGGAGAACATGTCAGTTTTTTCATCAGAAAACACCTGTCTTAAGAATATTATTCGAGAATAATTCTTCTGTCCGACATATACCCATTCCATGTTTTTAAATATGCCTGTATTGTTGAGCAAGTCGGGAAAATCAACACGTTTACTGTCGATATTATTTCCCCAGTACATTTTTTCAGGATCATATTTCCCGGCTGGAGTGCCCTCATACAGAAACCAATAGGTCTGATCAGGCAGGGTTTTCACCATTGTAAGTTTTGCATAAGAGTCATAAAATGCCCATCTGAATTTCCAATTGCCTGTATTTGTTATTGTTTCTATTACGTTTGGAGCAACTATCTTTGTTTCACATTTATTATAACCGGGATGACCGGCATCGATATCTTCTCCGTCTATGCCCAGATTAGGAATACCCCTATATCGAGAGGCAGCATTGCCAGGTTGCCCAAGGTCAGTTGTCTTAAAGGAGATCCAGTCTTTGCCATCCTTATCAAACATACTTATGAAACCACCACCCTGCCTGTCATAAATATAAATTGCTGATAATGTTTCTATTTTATAACATGATATACCCTGTTCAGTGATCTCGGTTATTTTGATTGAGGACATATTCACTTTTTCATTTGTAAGATTCCTCCATAAATACAATGGAGCTTTATTCCAGTTTCTGGATGCAACAATATCAATATCACCATCATTATCAATATCTCCTGCGTTACCGTTGTAGCATGCTCTTTCAGAGATAATCTGTTTTTCCCATTCAAAATTATTGCCCTTGTTAACAAATACAATAACAGGATGATATCCCTCGGGATTAGGATCATTATGAAGAATCAATGAGCCGGAAACAACATCTTTATCCCCATCATTATCCATATCCGCTATCAGAAGTGTATGGGCATAATCAATATAGCCAACCTCATGTTCCTTCCAGTCCCTGTCCAGGTCTCTACCGGGATTTTTATACCAGCATATTGAATAACCTGAGTTTTCAGCGTTGGAAATAAAAATATCAGTCCATCCGTCATCATCAATATCGGTTACGGCTACCCTGGTATTATTGTCAAACCAGGAACCTTCAGGCCCTGTTTTCTGCTGGTACCATTTCGGAGCAAAATCATGTTTTTTCCAGACTCCTTTAAACGGATCGGACGGCGTCTCAAACCATAAGCCATTAATTACAATATCAGGATCTCCATCTTTGTCGATATCAGCCACAACAGTGCCATCATGATGAGGGGCTTCAATTTTTAGGGTAGCCCATCTGACAGGTGTGGTTTGTAAAAAGACTCTCACAAAACCATCTACTCCTCTTGCTGCAATGTCTGTCTTTCCGTCGTTGTTGAAATCTGCGGTTATTATATCTTTAGTATAGGTACTGAAGCCTATATCAAATTTTTGCCATGCACGGTCATCATAATTCTTTGAACCATAAGGATTTTGTAGCCAGAAGATGTTTCCGGTTTCGTTACCATCATCACCATCGGTGTCATAACGGCCGATGATATCGACATATCCGTCATTATCAATATCGGCTGATGCAATCCCGCATGATCTGTAGTTTGTCTCATAGATTACTTTTCTTCTGAAACCTCCACCACCCTTTGCACCCATTTTGGAAAACCAGCATACAGTCTTAGTATTAAGTGCATCATTACCCGACAGATCGTTGTAATTATCAACCACTACGATGTCATTTTTCCCATCTTTGTCAACATCAAAGATCATAGGGTGCAGTGCTACTGAATTAGTAACATTTAGTATTTCAAATTTTATTCCCTGGCAGTATCCGTTTACCGGTAAAAAATCCAGAACAAGTATTAATAAGAACAGTTTTTGCATATTTTCAATTCTATAAGATTTTCTCAGTAAGTTTTGTTAATTGATCAACACTAATGTTTGGCCGAATATCGGCATTTTTACGGCTCTGATTTGCAAATGTTTTCGTTTAATGCCCTTTAATGGCATCATTTCTCCATACATGAAGATATTTGTAATCATCCCATGCAATGCTTACTAAATCAAGATCGCCATCTGAATCAAGGTCGGCCAGTTGAGTTCCCAGATGGCTCTCATGACCTTTATCAGCTAAATGCATTGCAAAAACACCTTTACCATCATTTAGGAACAGAATAAGTCTGAATTCCTTTCCTTTATGTTCGCAGGTTACAAGGTCAATATCACTGTCTTTATCAATATCCGCTGCATCTAGATTATTAATCGAGTAGCCTGTAAATATGATGTCTCTTTTCCATTTATTTCCTATCCCGCTGCCCCGATTAGTGAATATCAGGATATTGGCCAATGGCTCCAGACCAGGATACAACTCTTCTGAAACTGCTATATCTGACCTGCCATCACCGTTTAAGTCGGCAACCTCAATCCTGTCAGCAGCATTGACAGTTGTCCCAACATGATGCCCGACCCATTCTGTGTTAATTGACCCGGGATTCTCATGCCAAAATACCTGCCTTGAAACATCCTTGTCTTCTTCAAACATATCTCCAGTGACAAGATCAGTATCGCCGTCTCCGTCAATATCGCCAACTCCGATACCTTCTGAAGATCCTGTCCTAATTATTAATCTAAATTTCCAGTTAGATTGAATACCTGGTTCATCCGGTATTGTTGCAGCCCAAATACCGTCATTCGCAGCAAGTATTATTTCCCCTTTGGTGCCGGAAACAAGCTGGGCAAATCGGCCTCCCTGCCCGTTGACATGATCAGTCCTGGGGATTTCACCGATTTTATGGCACGTCCAGGTCTTACCCAGAATATCATCTGCCTCAAACCAGTAAACATGGGGTAGTGCTTCAGCTATGACATCTGCAAAATCATCATCGTCAACATAAACAAACAAATATCCATCCACATTCTTGCCCAGATCGCTTCGCGTCCATTCATCCTCCATATTCCCACCCGGATTGAGATAGAAATAGCGACCAGCTATCAGATCTTGAAAACCATCTCTGTTTATGTCATTAATGTCGAGTCCGAAATATCTCAGCCATGCAGGTTCATCCCAGTCTCCCCATTTCTTGCGTGAATCATCGACCTGTAAATACTTCCATTTGTCTACAGGCAGTGTTTGCGCAGGTACAGAATGTAATGCTGATAAAATCATAACTGACAGCAATAAGATCTTAATATTAAGTGGTTTTGTCATAATTACTACTTTTTATGGGTTATATTGATCTGGTTTTATAACTAATTAAATTACAAGAACATACTGAAAAACCAAATTTTTTATGTAATTGGTTTTCTGAATTGCTTCACAACTGCATTGCTAATGTTCATATCAACAATTATCCCTGTGATCAAATGCCAAAAAAATAAACTTGTTCCTGCAAATAATTAAGTCACCATGATTATTAATAATGTTTCCTTATTTTTATAACCCCCAAGTTAAGGAAATGAAGTTAAAAAAACATGAGATTAAGGAGTTCCTTGATGAAAAGGTTGAATTATATAACCGGCCGTCTTTTATCGAATGTGATCCAATCAGCATTCCACATCAGTTTACGAAGAAGGAGGATATAGAAATATCTGGTTTTCTTGCAGCTGCCATTGCCTGGGGCAATCGTAAAATGATCCTCAGGAGTGCAGGAAGGATGATGGAGCTAATGGACAACTCACCTTATGACTTTGTTATCAATGCGGGAAAGAGCGACCTTGAAAGGCTGAAGGGTTTTGTTCACAGAACCTTTAACTCTGATGATTTCGTTTATTTTGTAAAGTCTCTTAAGAATATTTACAGAACAAAGGGAGGGCTGGAATCCATTTTCAACAAACATAAAACTGACGATTCGCTGCAGCCCGCAATACACATGCTGCATCATTGTTTTTTTGAATTACCTCACAGTTGCAGGACTGAAAGGCATGTAGCGGATCCCTATCGCGGATCAGCTGCCAAAAAAACAAACATGTTCCTTCGATGGATGGTGCGAAAAGACAGTAAAGGAGTAGATTTTGGAATCTGGGAATCAATATCTCCATCAATTTTGTCATGTCCTCTTGATATCCATTCTGGAAATGTTGCAAGAAAACTCGGATTGCTGAAAAGAAAACAGAATGATGCCAAAGCCGTTACCGAACTAGACTCGGTTCTGAGAACATTTGATCCGGCTGACCCTGTAAAATATGATTTTGCACTATTTGGACTTGGAGTGTTTGAAGGTTTCTGGTTTTGAGAAGATCATATATCACTTTTTAGTTTACTTAGATATCTTTCTCTCGAATTTTTTAATCTTTTGTAAAGGTTATTCAAATCATTTCTCAGTTTTTCAGTATTTGTCAAATGAAAGGAATCATATTCCGACATACGTATAATTTCAGGATTTGTAAAATAAGGATAAAGCTCGGCATATATTTCTTCAAATATTCTTTTCATAACTTCCGCCGGTAATCTTTCAAGCACTTCCTCTAATTGTTTTAGATACGCCCTGTAAAGAACCGGATCGTTGGCAATTTCTTTATCCAGAATATCTTCAGCTGAAAAAATAAGTTTTCTGCCTATCATATCAGCTTTTAAATCACTTCCTTCATGCGGGGAGGAAAAGAAAAGATCATCATAATCCCATGGTATAATACCGAATTTATTATTTGCAGGATTAAAGAAGAAATAAACTTCATCGGTATAATCTCCGTTCCTTACCAGAAAATTAAATGCCAGCCATCTCATGTACATCTCAAGGTCGAGAAACTCTGAGATCTTACTGTAAAGCTCTTCTCCTTTATACCTGTTTAAGCATTTGTATATTTGTCTGAAATACTGGCAATAATTCCTTATTTCTTGCTTTTTTACTTTCTTTCCGGTTTCGATCTTTTCCAGGTTTTGATTATAGCCCCTGCGGATCAGGATCCTCGCATTCATTTTTTTTAAAGCATAGTCCTCCGGCCGTTCAATAACCATATAGACTCCTTCAGTATGATCGTTTATCCTGAGTTCGCAGAAAGAATAAAAAAGATCAAAAATCCCGCAGACTCCCATCATCTCAAAAGCGAGCCTGTTGTTGACATAGTCTTTATCCATGCAAAGGCTGAGGGTAAAGAATTTTTTGAATGACTCATGAGTTTCACCATGATTGAAAGAAGCTTTGGGTTTAACATCAAAACTGTAACTCTTTCTTCTGAAATTAAGGGTTGTCTGCCCCCTGGTGCTTAATTCTGAAGATTTAATCGTATCACCGTTTATTACTAACAATTCAGGAGTGAATGATATTTTAGAACCCGTCATCGATTTCAATAATTCATATTTTGACCTGGAAGTATAAATACTTATGATATTCTCGATCTTCTTTCCGGCATCAATGAGGTTAAGTTCGTCAGATTCTGACCGGAAAGCTTGGCTTGTCGCATACGGACAAAATTCCAGTGTTGATAAAAATAAGAGAAAAAGGAATTCTGTTTTCAGATTCTGACCATGAATTTCCGGTTTGTTAATCCTTTTCATGATCTTTTTATTTGATCAGTTTAGGATCAGTTTTTTTATCAGGTTTACACCTGATTAATCCTGTCAAAGTTATGCATAAAAAACTTATTGGTGTTTTAAAAACCTATTCTTTAAAAACCCTGAAATAAAATTTTAAATTCTCATGATAATATAGTACTGAATAACTTTTGTGGTAACTTAAACCGAAATAATCCTTATTTAAAACCGGATGTTCCATACAATTGTTATACTGACTTATCTGATCCCAAGTACTTATCTTTTTTTTCGTATTTGGAGCCTTTATATTCCAAGGGAATGGAGAAATATTTATATACTGGTATATGCTTTGCTTTTCTCAGTTTATCCGGCAAGTCTACTTTCCGGAGATGGTACGGACAATCCTTTATTTAAATCTTTTGATTTTGCAGCGAATTATCTGCTTCCTTTCTTTCTCTATCTTTTCCTTTCAGTACTGATTATTGACCTGCTTTTACTGATCAATCTGATTTTTAAAATAGTGAAGGCCGAAAGAATAACTTCAGACTCCTTCAGATTAAAGACACTGGCTTTGATTACTGTTTTTTCTATGCTGGTTGTTGTATATGGGATCATCAACTTTAACTCAATACGGATCACTGAATATAAAGTGGAAATTCAAGCCCGATCTTCTGACCTTATTAATCTGAAAGTAGCTTTTGTCTCGGATTTTCATTTGAATGCCAATACACCTTTAAGGTTTGTTGAAAGATTTGTTGACAAGGTAGATAAAATTAAGCCCGATATCATGCTTTTTGGGGGAGATATTGCCGACCATGGAGATGATAACCCCGGATTTACAACTATCGAAAACCTTTTAAGAGGGATTAATACCAGATTTGGTGTATATGGAGTTCTTGGCAACCATGAGCATTATACGGGTCAGGATAAAGGAAGCTTTTTTGACAGGGCAGGAATTAAAATATTAAGAGATAGCTTGATTATCTTTGGAGATTCTTTTATACTTGCCGGCAGGAACGACAGTCATTTCAGGGGCAGAAAAAGGATTGAAGAACTCCTCAAACCGGTTGTTGACAGCCTCCCCGTTATACTGCTTGATCACCGGCCCACGGAACTTGACCTTGTCAGCAGAACCAGTGTTGATATTCAGTTATCGGGTCATACCCACCATGGGCAGCTTTTCCCGATTAACCTGATCACTAAAAGGGTATATGAGCTTAGCTATGGTCACAGAAAAAAAGGCAATACTCATTTTTTTGTTTCCAGTGGCATAAGGCTATGGGGGCCTCCTGTGCGAACGACTGCAAAGTCTGAAATTGTAGTGATCAATATTGAATTTATCAGGTAGTAAGGCTTTTAATCTTATTTGGCAGGAGATTATGCCGTATCTTTTACCTTTTTGCTGACCAGTTGACGGGTTTTACGTCAGGTAATTAGCAATCGATCTGAATTACTGGTCAACCAGATGAAATTATTGTTCTCAGGTCGGATTTTTTGTGTAAGTTTAAAGTAAAAACCTCAGGCAATGATAGAAGAAATCAAAGTTCATGATTTGAACACAGACCATTTCATCAACAGCAAGATAAATGAAATTATTTCAGTTGTAGCTGATGGAACTGCAATAAATGCCCTTTCAGGGGGAGTTGACTCTTCAGTTGTTACAATGCTTGGACATAAAGCCCTCGGAAAAAGACTCCGCACAGTTTTTATTCAAAATGGACTGATGCGTGAGGGTGAAGCTGAATCAGTGGCTGGAACTTTCAGCAAGCTGGGAGTTGATGTTGAAATAGTTGATGCAAGAAAGGATTTCCTTGAAGCCCTCAGGGGGATCACGGATCCCGAGGAGAAACGGGAAGCTGTAACACAGACTTTTTATAAGAAAGTCTTTGGCAGGATTGTCAAGGAAAGCGGTGCAAAATTTCTTTTGCAGGGTACAATACTAACAGATGTCGATGAAACAGTTGCAGGGATTAAAAGGCAACACAATGTTTTTTCACAGCTTGGAATAGATCCAAAGGAGGCTTTCGGATATCAGATTTTAGAGCCATTGATACAGCTTCGCAAGGACGGTGTAAGAATGACAGGCAAAGCGCTGGGTCTTCCTGAAGAGATGTTCAACAGAATACCTTTCCCCGGGCCTGCCCTAGCTGCACGTATCATTGGAGAAGTTACTGAAAGAAAGCTCGATCTTGTCCGCAAGGCTACTGCAATAGTTGAGAATATACTTGCCGGTCAGGGAGCATTTCAGTATATGGCCATTCTTCATGATGATCGGGTGACAGGGATCCGTAACGGAAAAAGAGAGTTTGGACAACAGATTGAGATACGCTGCTGGGATAGCATTGATGCGAGAACTGCCACTCCAACCCGTCTTCCGTTTGAAGTTTTGGAAAATCTTGCAGGTTTAATTCTCTCTGAAGTGGTAGGTGTCGTTTCAGTCACCTACAATATCGCTCCGAAACCTCCTTCAACAATTGAGGCGGTTTGATAAAGTCGTGAAGTTATATTTTTGTTAGCGGGAACTTGTTTTGACCTCCCTGGCTTCATCGCAGCCGGCTGCGGAGATAATAACAATGGTGTTAGATATTGTAACCAAACTTAAACTATAAAACAATGGACAGGAGGGCCTTTTTAAAAGGAACAGTTGCTGCCGGAGCATGCATATCCTTTTCTCAGGAGATTTTTGAAAACATTATATTATTACCTGAAGAGACATGGTTCAGCAGACCGATGCGTTGGGCTCAACTGACCCTTGTTGAAAATGATCCTGGTAATTTTGACCCTGATTTCTGGCTGGATTATTTTAAACGCGTCCATGCCGACGGAGCAACACTTAGTGCAGGGGGCATTGTAGCTTATTACCCCACTGATATCCCGTTTCATCACAGAAGCAGATGGCTCGGCGATTCAGATCCATTTGGCTACCTTGTGAATGGCTGCAGAAAAATGAACATGTCGGTAATTGCCAGAAGTGATCCGCATGCGACATGGCAGAATGTTTATGATTCTAATCCCGGTTGGATAGCAGTAACCTCAGATGGTCGGAAGCGACGGCACTGGGCCAATCCTGAAATGTGGGTTACATGTGCACTGGGGCCCTATAATTTTGAATTCATGACCAATGTTCATCGTGAAATAATGGAAAGATACCAGCCTGACGGCATATTTTCAAACCGGTGGGCAGGACATGGAATATGTTACTGCGAAAATTGTAAAAAGAATTTCTGGGATTATTCAGGAATGAACCTGCCACTTGCTGCTGATCCATTTGACCCGGTTTACCAAAAGTATAGTGAATGGAGTACTGACAGGCTAAAAGAACTTTGGTTATTATGGGATAAAGTTATTCGGAGTAAAAAGACCGATTCACGTTTCATTCCCAACGGATTTCCTGACAAGATTATAACCGGACAATTATCAGATATTGTATTTACCGATCACCAGGGAAGAAGCGGTTATTCAATGCCATGGTCAAACGCAATTGTCGCAAAGGAGCTTCGTGCATCTATAGGTATGAAGCCGCTTGGGGGAATATTCAGCGTGGGGCTTGAAGAACAATACAGATGGAAAGACTCAGTTCAGACTGATGCAGAAATAAGGATCTGGGTGGCAGAAGGCGTGGCAAATGGCATGCGACCATGGTTCACTAAATTTTCCGGAGTACTTTACGACAAAAGATGGCTTGATACTGTTGCAGCTATTTATGAAAGCCATTACCGGAATGAAAAATACCTCAGAAATCTTTACCCGATGGCCAGGGTTGGTCTTGTTTTCTCAGAGCAGACAAAAAACTATGGTTCGCAGCCCTGGCAGAAAAGCAATAGTGATCATCTTTCAGGGATGTATCATGCTCTTATTGAAGCAAGGGTCCCGTTTGAGATGGTAAATGACAGGCTTTTAAGCAAGGAACACCTTAAACCTTTTAA
This sequence comes from uncultured Rikenellaceae bacterium, assembly GCA_964514725.1. Classification (GTDB taxonomy): domain Bacteria; phylum Bacteroidota; class Bacteroidia; order Bacteroidales; family VadinHA17; genus LD21. The sequence continues at coordinate 89,246 of CAZEUL010000014.1, read as the reverse complement.
ACTGGTAATACTTGCTAATTCAGCAGAGCTTTCCGATCAACAATGTTCAATCCTTCGGGAATTTGTCAAAAATGGAGGATCACTCCTCGCCACCTTTGAGTCCTCGCTTTATGATACCAATGGAGTAAGAAGATCAGATTTCGGTCTGGCAGACCTTTTCGGTGCATCATTTGACGGGAAGGTGGAAGGTCCTGTGAAAAACAGTTACCTGAGACTTAAAGAGGATGCATCAACAGGCAAATTTCATCAGGTACTGTCAGGTCTTGAAAATGCCTACAGGATAATAAACACTGTTTACCAGTTACAAGTTAGACCGATAGCTGATTTGCCTTCTCCGGTAACATTAATACCCTCTTATCCTGACCTTCCAATGGAGCATGTCTATCCACGGGTCACTGAAACCGGAATCAGATGCCTTTACCTTAATGACACCGGAAATGGAAGAGTGGCATATTTCCCGGGGGATATTGACAGGTCTTTCTGGCAGATAATGTGTGCTGATCATGGAAAGCTGCTTGGTAACACAATAAAATGGGCGCTTAATGAAGAACCACTGGTCAGTGTCAAAGGTCCCGGAATAATTGATATTACTCTATGGCGCCAGAAGGATTCCATGGCAGTTCATCTTGTGAACCTTACCAATCCGATGATGATCAAAGGCCCTTTCCGTGAATTACTGCCAATATCAGCAGATGTTTCCATTAAGATACCCCAGGGTTTTAAAGCTGGTAACATAAGTCTCCTTATGAGTGGAAAGAAAGTTCCCTACAAGAGTGATAAAAGTGTGATAAATATTTCTGTTCCTGAGATTTTTGATCATGAAATTATCGGCATTGACCTTAAGCAATAAAAGATCCTCGATCCTGGTCGCACATATTTTCGATACGATAATAAGGAACAGGGTTCATGGTATTCGGCTAATGATTTCTGGCTCAGTGCTGACTGAAATTCTTTCTTAAGATGTCTCTTGTATTGATAGTCAGGGAGATAACAAATGCAAGAATGAAAATATAGAGGGTCAGTCTGTCAATTATGACAGGGTCAAAATCCAGCCCGGTTAATCGGTCAGCGAGATACTTTACATAAGACCAGGGAAGTTCCGTAGAGCCAAGTTTTTCAAGAATTCTGAAATGCCAGTCGGTAAGAGGGCAGTAACCCAAGGTTCCGACGATCATTCCAAGTATAAGCCACGAACCACCTGTAATTGTAAGAAATGTAAGGTTCAGCTTTCTGGTCTTTTTCCAGATCCAGCCAAAAAGATTGAACAGGATCAGAAAGGTGTGAAATATCAGAAAGAAAACATCAAGAAAACGGTAAACCAACATACCTCAGCTATCTTGCATCTTCGGAAAGATAATAATCCACAATGCGCTTTCCGCTAACTTCCCCTATTGTGCCAGGACAGGTAAGATAATGTTCCCAGCATTGTTTTTATTGTGATAAATCCTGATGGTTTCCTTCTGATAGTCTGATTCCTTTGCCTCATATATATTTACAAACTTTTGGGGATTTCTGTCCACTAAAGGAAACCAGGTGCTCTGGATCTGTACCATGATCCTGTGTCCTTTTTTGAAAGTATGTGCCACATCACCAACAGCAAATTTTACCCTTTCAATCTTTCCGGGTATAAAAGGTTCAGGTTTTTCATAACTGTTCCTGTAGCGTCCCCTGAAGACCTCCCCATGGACAAGCATTTCATATCCGCCCATAGGGTACTTAATTACAGGATCTTTTTCTGAATAAATGTCGATCTTATTGTAGGAAAGATTGTCCGGAAAAACATCGATAAGCTTTACAATGAAATCGGCATCGGTTGATGATAGTGCGACGGGAAGATCGGCCATGACCACACCTGTGACTGTTATGTCTTCATTAAGTACTTCTGTTTTGAAAGCGAGAACATCCGGCCTGCGTTCAGCAAACCTTTGGTCGTCGGTCATGTATTCTCTTGTTCGTGCGAAGTGAACATCCTCTGTATAAGGAACAGGTTTTGACGGATCGCTGATGTATTCAGAGAACCCAACTGTGATTTCCGGACGTTTCCAGTCAAGTTTACCTCCATTCTGCAGATAAATGATCTTGTTTTCTGTACCGGAAGGGGGCCAGCTATCGAATGATCTCCATATATTTGATCCTGTGATGAATATATTGGCTTCGGCAATATGAGAAACGTTTCCCTTCCCTTTGAGAAAGTAATTAAAAAAAGGTATTTCAATATTCTGCTGGTACCAAAGTGAAGTGTTACTGTCAAAATAAATATTGCCCAGATGTGTTCCGTCGCTCTGAGCCCATTGCACATGATACCATGGCCCCATGACAATCCTGTTGAAATCTTTACCGGGATTATTGGTTTCGGCAGCTTTGTAAGCATTCCAGGCACCCCAGTTATCCTCAGCATCAAAATGACCTCCAACCCAGAGCATGGCAGGTTTAAGATTCTTTGTTGCATTTCTTGCATCGCGGGCTTTCCACCAGTCATCGTAATCAGGATGAGAATAAAGATCCTTCCAAAATCTGACACTGTCACCTGCAAGTTTTGCAAAAGAGGACAAAGTACCTGTTTCCAGATAAAATTTGTAGTTATCGTGGATGGGAATCTCAACCGTCATGGGTCGTTTAGTTGTAGGGAGCGGGCGTGGCAATCCAAAACCGGCACCCATTGCGGGATAAAAACTAAAAGCATCCAGTATGAAAAAAGCTCCGTTATGATGAAAATCATCACCAATGAACCAGTTTGTAACAGGAGCCTGAGGGCTGACTGCCACCAGAGCAGGGTGATTGCTTGCTGCTGCCATTGTTGAATAAAATCCAGGGTAGGAAATTCCGAATACACCAACCCTGCCATTATTGTAAGGGATATTTTTCGTCAGCCATTCAATTGCATCATATGTGTCGCTGGCCTCATCAATATCGGTGGTCGTCTTTTTTTCAGGATTGAACGGCCTGATATCCACAAATTCACCTTCACTCATCCATCTGCCGCGAACATCCTGTTTAACCATTATATATCCTTCAAATAAATAATACTTCATATAGCTGTTCCAAAAGTCACGCCATTTACCTTCACCATAAGGTGCGCAAGAGTATGGCGAACGTTCAATAAGAATGGGATGCTTTTCAGAATTATCCCTGGGTAAATAAATGGAAGTAAAAAGCTTCACACCATCACGCATCGGAATCATCCTTTCGATTTTAGTGTAGTTGTTCACTATCCATATGCTGTCAGTATTCTGGGCCGATATAATGAGGCCGTATAAAACAAATAATGTAAGGATTAATAATTTTTTCATGATTTAGCTCAAATGTAATTTTTACACTTTTTCTGTCATATCAATGATTTGTGAAATTACGTAATTTTATTTCAATATCTTAGTTTCATTTCGTGTTGTAGGGGATTTGATTCCATTTATCCGGGTTGTATTTTTATTGTTATCTCCTGCCCGACACCTACTTTGTAGAATTTTATAATGCCACAGGGAAAGCTGCCAACTTCAACTACTTACTGGCAGCATATATCTGAAGCCTTACATGAATTGCCTTTCGGATTCTATTTTTATAGCATCAATAATTTAAATTACATTTGCTTCTTAATACACTAAATCATGCATCAACTTGGCAAGATAATCATTGTCGCAGGAATCATTCTGATAATTGCCGGACTTATAATAAGCTTCGCAGGTGATAAACTTAACTGGCTGGGCCATTTGCCGGGAGATATCAGGATTGAAAAAGAGAATTTCAGATTCTATTTCCCGATAACAACCATGATTATCATAAGTGTTCTCCTCTCGATTATTTTAGCATTAATAAGAAAGATTTTCTAAACAGATGACATCAGGTATTAATACAAATCGAATGTCTGTCAGTGTTAATATTTTAAGAATTAAATATTCAGGTAGTTGCGGGCTCGGGGTCAGTTTTTGCACTTCTGGTTCCTCTTTTCTGGGGATATGTCCCGGGAAGTATCACGTTGATGAGTTTTTTACCCCAGAGTCCAAGCTGTATTCCTGCTCCAAGGCAAAGTAAACTCAACACTATGGTTATGATATAGTTTTCTTCATTCCTGGCCACAAAAAACTGAATTATTGAAAGGCTAAGGATAAGGATACTGAAAATGATCTTTACTCTTAGCAATGGGGTTTTAAGCGTTTTGAATCGTGTCAGTCCGTCAATTATACCGGTAAAGATTGCAAGTACAAGTGTAAATGGGAAAAGAAAGACTGAAAAAACGAGAACTGCTTTCAGGATTTCAGAATTAAAATCCGGTGCAAAATGTCTAAGAATTGTAAGCAAAGGAATTGCAATAACAAGTGATTGGGAAAGATGGATGGCAATCGGATGAAGATCGAGATTAAGTATTTTAAGCCTGTTAAGGGAGACTTTTTCTCTGTATGGTTCAAAAACCTTTCTTGGCATTCCACATGCCGGACAAACATCTCCCAGTTTATCTGCTTCCATAACAAACCCGCATGGACGACAGCGAACGAGCTCTTTCATAGTTTCATTGTATTAGCCAGATCTCAAATATAGGAAATATTTTATGTGAAAAATATTTTATATATTATTAAAAACTAATCGGTTCACATGGAACCCACATGAATTCTCAATTTTTCATGTTTGTGATTTTATAACATGTGGGGTCCATAATTAAATTTTTCAGAACGTAAATAGAATCCCGATTCATATAGGTTATTCACATACTGATATAACAAATATGCCTCCGCCTGTCAGTCTTTCACTCATTATTTTCAGGTTTGCTTTTCCTGCAAAATGGTGTATTCCTCCACACCTCATGTAGTATTTGAAATTTCTGAAATGTTCACCTCCTGCCATGCGCTCAATACCCCATGCAATCGATCTGCCCCAGCTGCGTGGCATATGATGGTTATAATCTGCAATAATGATTTTCCCTGATATTCTTTTCATCTGCTTCAGGATCTTAACTGCAAGGTCAGGGTCAAATTGATGAACCGACATGGAAGTTAAAGCCACATCAAAAGCATTTTCAGAATAGATCGAAAGATTTGAAGCATCCTGAACTAAGAATCTGGTATTACCCAACCCTTTTTTCCCTGAGTACTTGTCAGCGGCGCTGATATTATCAGCAGATATGTCAATCCCGGTTACAATGCCACCTTTTAGTGCAATTTTAAAGGCAAGTGTTCCGGAGCCACATGCTATATCCAGTACTTTTTCGTTTTTGGCAATGTACCCTGCCACTTTTTCATGGAGCCCTGAAAGTAATGGATCAATGAATGTTCTATAAAAAAAGACCCGGATTGAAAACACCATTTTTCAAATTTATCTGAGGATAATTATAATTCAATAATCTTATTTAAACTGAATCCTTTTTGTTCATTGTACATAATATATCCAAGCTGATTCGTTACAAGCTTCGTGTTGCCTATGGTAAAATCTCCCTTGTTTGAATGGTGGTGTCCGAAAATCCAATAATCAGGTTTAGCTGCTTTGATAAGTTCTGATAGTTCAACGGCAAATGCTTCATTTAATATATTTCCCTTGTATTCATCAGGATAATTCAGGAATGTTGGCATGTGATGAGAGGTTATTATTGTTATCCCTTTTTTTTGCCCTGAAAGTTCCTCTTTTATAAAAGAGAGGCAATTCTCATGAATTTTGTTGTAATGTTCGGTAGTCAGCATTTGTCTGCCATTTCTTATGACATGAAAATCGGAATACCTTATCATTATCTCAAATCCATTAGCAGCGCTTATGTGCGTCCATAACGTTGAGAATATTAAATGCAGCCCTCCATGAATTATTGATTCATTATTTACAAGAAATATATTTTCTCTGATCTTCTGCCTGTTGTACATATTTATCGCTGAAATGTCGGAATGATAATATTCATGATTGCCTGGAACCCAATAAGTAAGCTTGAAGTTCTCAGATATATAATCAAAAAAATCAGCATGTTCATTAATATTTATTATAGGCAGAATATCTCCGGCAAGGATCAGTATGTCTCCTTCAGGTTTAAGGGGCCTTGCCTTAAGATATTCCTTGTTCTCGGGAAACTCCAGATGCAGGTCGGAAGCATATTGGATTTTCATTTTTTAATTCTAATTCTTTACATTCAAAGTATCATATCCGCAGCATTAATAAGGTCTCGATATAAAATTAACAAAACTTAATTATCCATGCTTAAACACTAAAATAATACGTTTGTTACAGAGAATAAAATGATCGTGAAGGTGATAAAATCAGAATTTAAAATATTCTATCCGGACATTTGATTGGACAATCAGGTTTCGGGGATGAATTAATCTTTCCACATTCCTTTCTTTTGATTTCTGGCTTTCTGTGCAAGCTTTACAAATTCATCAGCATATCTGACATTAGGCGGGGTGGTCATAACTACTGCAAAACCATTTCTGACAAGTTGTGCATTTACGAAAATGCCATTTTCCAAGTACACATATGCAAGCGTGCGGCCATATTTATCGAAACGTTCAATATCATATTCAATTCTTACTCTTTTGCCGGCAATAAGGTGGGCAAGATACTCCTTGGCTTCGTCACCGAAATATCCTTTCATTTTCCGACCTGTGCTGTGAGATTCGGGAGCATCAATTCCTGTAAGTCGGATTTTAACTCCTTTTCCGGTGCCATCGTCAATCCAAAAAGTATCTCCATCGACAATCCTTGTTACGCGGTAATAGACAGGGCGATCCTTTTCAGTACCCTGTGAAGATACCGGCAAGAAAAATACGATGAGTATGAATAATAAAATGAGTGACTTAAGTTTCATCTTCATTTGTAAACCGAAACCATCAAAATTAAAAATTTCAATCGATGCTGACGAATTTTCAATATTTTAATCTAAAGTCAGATTAACCAAAGCAAATAAATCTTTTAGTTCAGAATTCAACCAATCATTATGAAATTTGTTTTTAATTTTGATAAATAGATACTCTTAAATATGGCATATACTATACAACCCGGGGCTAAGGCAATTGATTTTAAACTTCCGGCTACTGACGGCCGGGTATATAGTCTTTCTGATTTTGACAGACATAAATATCTGGTTATCTTTTTTACATGTAACCACTGTCCGTATGTTATTGGTTCGGATGAGGTTACCAGGGCTACAGCTGATAAATTTTCAGATAAGGATGTTGTGTTTGTGGGAATTAATTCAAACAGCGAAAACACTTATTTCGAAGACAGCTTTCCCAATATGGTGAAACGAATGGAGAAATACAGATTTCCATGGATTTATCTTTACGATAAGGAGCAAACAGTTGCAAGAGCTTATGGTGCGCTGCGAACCCCGCATTTTTATGTGTTCAATGAGAATAGGGAACTGGTATATACAGGAAGAGGGGTTGATTCACCTCGCGATCCCTCGCGAATGACTGTAAATGATCTTGAAAGAGCTCTTGAAGAACTTACATCGGGGAAACCTGTTACTGTAAAGGTTACAAATCCAATAGGTTGCAATATAAAGTGGGAGGGGAAAGATGCACACTGGATGCCGCCCGAAGCATGCGACCTGGTCTAATATGTTTCAAAAGATCTGGCAGACAAGACAGCTCTGCTGAGTGATATTTCAGGCTGTCGAATTATCTTGAGGCCTGCAGCCTCGAGCCTGTAAAGCATTTTTCCAAATGATTTTGCTGAAACATGAATCTTAGATTTATCAAATTAATCTTATTAGGTTAGGTTATCCAAATTTATTATTTAGCGATCTTAAGACATTATTTTTCCCATTATAACACTTCCTGAGAAATATTTTTAAAATATTGTTCCATCATGCATCGTATATATGTTTAAAGATCCTTTTACATGGGTCCGAATGAGCCAGGAAAAATTACATCTGCTTCAGGAGTGAGCGATGCAAACTTAAGGATTACATAAGAACAGGATATCCGTCAGGACAGAAGGAGTGGATATTTTAGGGGATATTTTCTGCCAGATGACATTCGGATTCCATTCTGTTGCTGTTCAGATTTGATAGGTACCTGATGCTATTTCAATTAATGGATTATCAGTAAAAATGATGTTTTACTCCATCATTTTTAACAGATAAAAAGCTTATCCCGCATATTGTTTTAATTTTGTACTTCTGAAGTCGGGTTAAATATCAGACCGATGCAAGCTGTCCAACAATATTTTTAGAAGTTTATCAAATCAGTCCTTATGAAGAAAAGAAGTTATATCAGCAAACCTATGCTGAGTGCAGCCGTTCTTATTAAATTTAACAATATTTCTCTTTATTTCTTTGTGATAAGAAGTAATTGAAGGTATATGGAATATTTTTCATTGATTGAGGGCAAAGACTGATAAAGATGGAATTATCTATCTTAAAGGACATAGTAATAATATTTGCCTTATCGACTCTTGTAAATTTTGTTTTTACAAAGATCAGGATTCCTACAATTGTAGGTTATCTGTTGACAGGAGTGATTGCGGGACCACATTTGCTTTCCCTTGTTGAGGGAAGGCATGAAATTGAGCTGATGGCTCAAATTGGAGTTGTCCTTCTGCTTTTCACAATCGGGATGGAATTCTCATTAAAACACCTTTTAAGAATAAGGAGAATAGTATTCTTTGGTGGTTTTATACAGGTAACGGTTACTGCCGGGGTTTTTCTGATAATGTCGAGGTTTTACGGATTGAACTGGCAGGCTGGTTTATTCATAGGGTTTCTTGCAGCACTTAGCAGCTCGGCGCTTGTACTCAAGCTTCTTCAGGAAAAATCTGAACTCACATCAAATTATGGCCGCACTGTTCTGGGGATCCTGATTTTTCAGGACCTTTTACTTGCACCTCTCTTACTTTTCACTGACTTGCTGGCTGAATCATCAGTTAATATTCCAAGAGAGCTTCTGATTCTTGCTTTGAAGGTTATTGCTATTCTGATTTTCGTCTATATAGGCAACAAATGGCTTTTCCCGAAATTGTTATCTCTTATAGCCCATACAAAGAATCAGGAGTTGTTCATGATGAGCATTTTTCTTATATGTTTTGCAATTGCCCTTCTGACATCTAAAATGGGTATGTCTCTTGCCTTCGGAGCATTTCTTGCAGGACTGATGATAAGCGAATCAGAATTCAGTTATAATGCTTTCGGTAATTTTCAACCAGTTAAAGATGTGTTTGCCAGTTTTTTCTTTGTTTCCATAGGAATGCTGCTTGACCTCTCATTCATTGTAGAAAACTACCAGGTTGTCATATTAAGTGTTGTACTTGTAATTGTTTTCAAATTCCTTCTTGCTGGAGGTACGGGATTTATTCTTGGCCATACTTTTCAGGGAACGGTATTGATAGGGATAGCACTTAGTCAGGTCGGTGAATTTTCATTTATCCTTGCCAAAATCGGATTTGAAAAATCTATTATTCCTGATTTCTATTTTCACCTTTTTCTTGCTGTAGCGGTAATAACAATAGCGGCAACGCCGTTTCTTTTTTACCTCTCACCTTCGCTTGCAAGGTTATTACTTAAGCTGCCACTTCCAAAATTTCTTATTGAAGGTTTATTCCCGTTGAAAGAAATGGAGATCCCTGATTATAGAAATCATCTCGTAATAATAGGTAAGGACGCAAGTGCCCTGAAACTGTCAACAATGGCCAAATACAATTCACTGCAGCATATATCAATAGTTTTTGATCCTGCCATTGCCAGGGAAAAGATGAATAACGGCGATCTTGTAGTTTATGGTGATGCAGTTAATGAACCGATTCTCAGAAAGGCGCATGTAGATAAAGCCGATATTGTTGTTGTTTCGGTGGGCAGTATAATCCCTTCAATGGCCATAATAGAAAAAGTAAGACATCTGAACAAAAATACATACATACTTGCAAGGTCGACGCTTATAAAGAATATAGAGCAGCTCTACAGGGTGGGAGCTGATCAGGTATTGCCTGAAAAGCTTGAAATAGCAATAGATCTTTTAAACAGGATTTTAGTAAAAAAGCTTGTCCCTCAGAGGGAGGTTAACAGGATAATAACGCATATAAGAAATATGAACCTGGGCGACTTTACAAAGAAGGATATTGTAAATCAACCTTCAATACTTGATGAGTTTTCAAACATTAATATCACTGCAGTTAAAGTTGAGGCAGGCTCATTTGCGGATGGCAAATCCCTTATCGAAATCGATCTCAGGAAAAGGACAGGAGTAACTCTTCTGGCGATACGAAGAGGCAGTGATGTAATTGAACATCCTGTACCTGAAACCATATTCAGAGGTGAAGATATAGCCTATTTTTTAGGTAATCCGGAACAGATAAACTTCGCCTCCGAACTCCTGAGCAGGTTAAAAAATGATTAATGATATTTTTTTGAACTTTTTTATTCGTGCCATTTTGATCGGTCGGGTGGGGCAGGGACATTTACTTTTTTTACAGGTTTATCTTTCAGCTCCTGCATAAGGACTTCAACAGCTTTTTCAATACAAGGGTCTATCCCCTTTGCAAGCTGTTCAGGGCGGTCGACAACCTCAATGTCAGGAGAGACTCCTTTACCCTCAATGATCCATCCTTCATCAACGTCGAAAACGCCAAATCTTGGTACAGAAATATATCCGTTATCGACAAGCCTGGCATTTCCGGATATGCCGACAAGTCCTCCCCATGTACGGGTTCCTATCAGTTTCCCGAGTCCCAGTTTTCTGAAGAAATAGGGAAATGCATCTCCTCCTGATGCAGAGTAACCGTTAATAAGCATCACTTTTGGGCCATCATGGGCTATTGCAGTTGACTTTCCGGCTCTTAAGCCATTCTGATGCCAGTAGACCAGGGTGTGGCGATCAAGAAGATCAGCCATACGATCGGGAATAAAGCCTCCGCCATTGTAGCGGTCGTCGATTATTAGTGCCTCCTTGTTAAAATATGTGTACATTCCATGAAAAAGCTCTTTATTGCCTTCTGCAGCAGTATTTGGGACATGTATATAACCAATTCTCCCTCCTGAAAGCTTATCCACCATTTCCCGTCGTTCATTGACCCAGTTATAGTATAGAAGATTCAGTTCACTTGACACTGGTTTGACCAGATATGTTCTTCCGCCCTCTACTGATGGCTTGTCGTTAACTTTAATTTCAACTGATTTTCCGGCTTTGTTTTCAAGAAAACTGTATGGATTGTCTGTAATTCTTACCTCTTTCCCGTCTATACTTATCAGATAGTCACCCTCCTTAACATCAATGCCTGGTTCTGTAAGAGGCGAACGGCGTCCTTCATTCCAGTTCTCACCACTATAGATCTTTGAAATCTTATATAGTCCTGTCTTATTGTCTACAGAAAATTCAGCTCCGAGAAGCCCATTATCAGTTCGTTCAATCTTTTTAAAATCACCCCAGTCAACATAAGAGTGACCAGTATTGCTTTCCGCAACAATTTCACTAAGAATATAATCAAGGTCGGCTCTGTGGCTGACATATGGCAGGAGGACACTGTAACGCTCCTTCATTGCCTGCCAGTTAACACCGTGTAGATTATTGACATAAAAATAGTCGCGGAATATTCTCCAGCCATCAGAATATATCTGGTTCCACTCTTTCACCGGATCAATTTTCATTTCGAGTCCGTCGAGATTCAGCTTGCCTGCACCTGCTTTCTGACCCGACGAGAGTTTGATTATACCATAGTCATTACCTGAGCGGTAAATTGCCATTTTTCCGTCGGCCGACAGAGAAGCTGTCATAACCTTATCAAGCACTTCCTCATTTTTCTCATCCTTCATGTTGAATTTCATGAGTTTTCCTTGTTTAATAAAAATCAGGCCATCATCAGATGCTCCTACAATCCTGTATGCCCCTGCTTCACCTGGAAGGGCAGTTATCCTGTTATTTATTCCCTCAAATTCAATTTCAACTTTAGTCTCCTTTTTTGATGCAGATAAAGTGTCTTTTGTGATTTCAGTTTTCTTTTTGGTTTTTGTCACACTAACAGGTGTTGCAACAGCTTTTTCATCTTTCACAGGTTCAATATCATTCTTGTCCTTGAATATTTTAGGACTTTTTTTTGTAAGGGATAATGCATAAAGGCGTGATGATCTGTCATAAATATAATCAAATTCGAAACTTGAAAAGGAAAGATTGTAATCGCGGTTTGAGATGAAAAAAATATAGTTTCCACACAGGCTGAAAACCGGTTCTTCATCTGAATAGATCCCGTCAGTGATCTGTTTTTTATTACCTGTGGCAATTTCATACACCCATATTACTGATTTTTCATTTTCCCCTTCTTTCTGATATGTTATCCAGCGTGAGTCAGGAGAGAAATCATAGCTTCTGATCTCACTTGAGGCGGCATAATCGATGTCAGTTAATTTCCCTGTTTTCACATCTATCAGCCTGAGATACAATGTTCTGTCGGAGAAAACAATATACCGGCTGTCGGGTGACCAGAGAGGCTGGTATTTCCATGCAGATGAGTTGAAGGTTAGCTGCCTTGGTTTTGCACCTTTTTTATTCTCAAGAAGATATAGCTCATATTCACCTGTAAGGTCTGAGTAGTATGAAATATATTTACCGTCAGGTGACCAGGCCGGATAGATTTCTCTTACGCCCTGGGTAGCGGTAAGATTTTCTGTGATTCCATTTTCCGCAGGTACCGAAAAGATATCTCCCCTTGCATCAAAAAGTGCACGCTTCCCTGTGGGAGAAACAGAAAAACTATGGATAAAATCACTTACATTTTTAAAATAAGGTACCAGGTTCGGATTGTCAAAGTTAATGTTTACAACAACTTTTTCCGTTTGTCCCGACTTTAAGTCAAGCCTGAATATATATCCGCCATTTTCATATACAAGCTGATCACCGTTGCCTGATGGCCACATAACATCAAACTCAGTGTGTTTTGTCACCTGGCTTATTTCTTTAGTTAATGTATTATATTTCCAGATATTCAGTTTCAGATCCCTGTCGGAAGCAAAAAATATATTATCACCATACCAGGTCGGAAGCTGATCTGTACCTTCGAAATTTGTAATCTGTTCTGAAGTATTTGCTTTAAGGTCATATATCCAGAGATCGGACGCTCTTCCTCCTTTGTATCTCTTCCAGTTCCGGAATTCACGGTCGACAGGTGTGAATACTATTTTTGAGCCATCGGGAGAGAAAACCCCGAATCCTCCATTCACAATCTGAAGTGGCCTTTCAAGGCCTCCATCAATATTTACGAGGAAATATTTTCCGTTCCTTTCACTAAAGGGTGTCCGGTTAGCGCGTATAAGTATTTGTTTACTGTCGGGCGTCCAGTCAAGGACAGCATTATCCCATCCTCCACGGGGTGGCATTGAACCTACAGAGTTGTACCATGTAAGCTGTCTGGGTACTCCTCCGTTTGATGGGATAACAAATATCTGGCGGCTTCCTGAATACTCTCCTGAAAAAGCTATCCACCTGCCGTCGGGTGAAATTTTAGGGAAAAGTTCCAGCCCTTCATGTGATGTAAGGCGACGTGCTTCACCACCCTTTGAATCCACTGTCCATATATCGCCGGCATAAACGAAAGCAATCAGATTGTTATTTATGTCGGGAAATCTTAAGAGCCTGGCATCATCGGTTGCTGAAATCTTTGATACCAAGAGCAGGGCGATGATAATTGTTGACATCTTTCTAAAGTAATTTTTCATGGCATTTATGTTTTGATAATTTGTATCCAACTGACAAGTACCTGATTACAAGTACTATGTTTGGGATACTTTCTTGGTATGTTGTGTAATTTATATAGCAAATAGAAAAAGAAATCCAAAATTATAACTTTTATTCTTGAAATGAACCCAAATAAGGCTTTAATAAGAGTCACTGAAGCTCTATCAGGCTGACAATAGAATGTTTCCTTGTCAGGATGTGAATTATTGTCCAAGCCGTTAGATAAGTCAGTCCGCAAATAGTGAATAAGAGATTATATCCTCCTGTAAGGTTACCGGCTTCTTTGTATGTGTCAAGCAGATATCCGACAAGGATGGGAAAAAGTATTCCCCCTACTGCACCCGACATACCAGCAATGCCTACTACGGAGCTGACGGCTTCAGTAGGGAACATATCGGAAGCAAGGGTAAAAACATTTGTAGCCCATGCCTGGTGTAAAGCTACTGCAAGGCTTATTAATGCCACGGCCATCCAGGCAGCTGATGCATACTGGGCAAGTATGATAGATAATTCAAGAAAAGCAAATGCAAACAATGAAGTTTTGCGGGCTTTCATTACCGGCCATCCTTTCTTTATCAGAAGAGATGAGAGGTAACCGCCAAGGATACTTCCTACGGTTGTTGCTGTATAGATTACTATCAATTCGAGGCTTGGTCTTTTGAGGTCAAGTTCATAAGCCGATGAAAAGTATGATGGGAGCCAGAAGAGGAAGAACCAGAAAATAGGATCGATTAGACCTTTACCTGTAATAAGGGCCCATGTCTGGGGGAAGGCGAAGAGCCTGTACCATTTAATGTTTGTTTTATACCTTGTTTCATTTTCTTTACCCTCGGTAATGAACTTGAATTCTTCGATGGACAACCTTTTCTGCTTTGCCGGCAGGTCATAAAAAAGAAGCCAGAAGATAAGCCATATAAATCCCAAAGCACCTGTTATCCAGAACACCTCATGCCAGCTGTAATGTCTTAGTATCCATGGGACAATTATCAGTGCGCACACTACGCCTACGGCTGTTCCCGAATTGAAGATTCCGTTAGCCAGACCTCTTTCTTTTTTAGGGAACCATTCAGCAATTGATTTTACACCGGCTGGGAAATTACCTGATTCACCAATTCCAAGGGCAAATCTTGCCAGACCGAATTGCAGGGCACTTCTTGCAAGAGCATGGAGCATTCCGGCAATGCTCCACAGACTTATTATTACAGAATAACCCAGCTTTGTTCCGATTTTGTCAATTAGTCTTCCGATCACAAGCAGACCTATTGCATAGGCTGCTGTAAATGCCATTACAATATGTGCAAAGTCTGTTTCTGACCATTTGAATTCCACTTCAAGTATTGGCTTGAGCAGCCCGATGATCTGCCTGTCGATATAATTTATTGTTGTTGCGAGAAACAATAAAGCGACTATTATCCAGCGATAGTTTCTGATTTTGAGGTCGAGCATTTTTGAAAATTAAGAATTCAGTATTACCAGTCTACCACAGAGCCGTCATCCGGGTCAAATTGTACTTTGTATGGTGCCGGCTCTCCAACCTGTGATCGAAGCTTATCCTCATCAATTGTAATACCCAGTCCGGGATCAGTGAGGAGTGGTCTGTAACCGTCCTTTATGGGGGGCATAGGCTTGGCAAGCAGGTCTGAATATTCATTATCGCCTCTTTCCTGAATAAGAAAATTCGGGATGCAGGCAGCTATCTGGTAACTGGCGGCAAGGGAGCATGGGCCCTGTGGATTGTGTGGAGCAATGGGCGAATAATATGCCTCTGCCATACCGGCAATTAGCCTCAGTTCTGTTATGCCACCGGCATAACAGACATCGGGTTGAAGTATGGTGGCCGCACGTTTCTCCAGGATCTCCCTGAAACCCCATTTTGTAAAAATACGTTCACCTGTTGCTATCGGAATATGTGTTTTTTTTGCAAGCTCAGCCATAACATCCACATTAAGGGCTTGTACAATCTCTTCATAGAACCAGGGATTGTATGGCTCAAGTGCTTTCATTAACAGAAGGGCAGTAGGTGGTTGAACAGCTCCATGAAAATCGACTCCGATGTCAACTCCGTTGCCTACTTTATCACGAAGCGCCCGGAATCTTTCTACCACTTCATCTACGAATTTCTGTCCCTCTATATATTTTATGGCTTGTCTTTGACCACCAGTCGGTCCGACCTTTATCGCGTTAATACCTTTTTTGGGATCAAGAGTACCGTAAACCCTTATCCTGTCACGTGTCGGACCACCAAGCAACCTGTACACAGGAACCCCGAAAGCTTTTCCTGTAATATCCCAAAGCGCCTGGTCGATTCCACTCAGGATTGCCGTCTTTATTGGGCCGCCCCTGTAAAAAGAACCCCTGTGAATTGCCTGCCAATGATGTGCTACCCTTAACGGATCCTGGCCTATAAGATAGTTGCCTACTTCAAGTGCCCCTGCAGCACAGGCCTTAGCATCGTCTTTCAACATTTCTCCCCAGCCCGTAATACCGGCATCTGTTGATATTTTGACGAATACCCACGTGTTTTTCAGAACGAAAGTCTCTATTTTTGTGACCTTTATGTTATCTTTTGGCCCGATCATTGCTTCATCTGTTCTTTCAAAAGAATTATTTTCGGTACTCTTTTGCTCAGCAAAACCAGCATACGAAACAGAGCCTCCTCCAAGAGCTGTGGCTGCAATAACCTGCCCGGTGGTTTTGAAAAAATTACGTCTCGACCTTGTATCGCCGGGCTTCTTTTCTTCAAAGTAATTTTCCATAGGATAAGAATTACGTATTTTTATTATTTGAGTTATATCTACTTTCAGGTTACAAATTCAGGAATAAGTCAAATGCCAATAAGAGTATTGGTAAATGTACATAATCCTAATGGGATATTCTATATAAAATGAAAGGGGAATGCTTTACAGAAATTTAAAATCTTACCTGGCATGATGCATCCCTGACGTCACAGATATGCGTACCATCTGTCATTTTCAATATCATGTTTAAGAATAAACTGCCTTTTTACAAGTGTCATTACCTTGAAGTAGTCAGCGGCAGGTATTTCAGGATTAATGTCTCCCTGGTACCATCGGTCAGTTATTTCAGTAATGATAAAGAGTTCATCATTCAGATAAAAGCATCTTGGATTTTCATCAGCTTTATGACCTGAATAACATTCGACTTTGACCGGAACCAAATTTTTCATTCCAAAAACTTAATTCAGCAGGTAAGATGGAGAATTAAATTTGTATGCAGGTCATTAATATGTTTTATTGCTTCAGGTGTATTCATAACTTTCAGCTTAACACCATGTTTAAGTGCTTTTTTAAAAACCTCTTCCATGACAGGCATGGCCGAACTATGGCCATTGCCAATGATAAGATACCGGCAGTTCCACGGAATATTCTCATCTGATGAAAGTGGCGTGTGACCAAATCTGTCACTGTATTTTTTTGATTTTGCTTTCTTTCTCTTTTTGACGGTCCCTGCGTCAATTATTATGTCTTTAACATAGGTTAGTCCATCTATTGTAATGGAACCGAATGAAAGATCTTTTACTACCATAAATATTCCTCCGCTTCTTTTTGATTTAATCGTGTAAATAATCAAAAAGGAGTCAAATAAAACCAAAATATGCTTACAGCGATTCCTAAATCTCTGAAATCATCCTGTCAAAGTCTTCAACGGCAATGGCTTCAGATGTTGTAAAAGCAATTCCGGTCAATCTGCTTAAGGCGATTGAAGACTTCACTGCCTGCTCAATACCCTGGAATTGAGCGATGATAACAAGATCCTTTTCACCCAGTAATGCGTAAATGGATTTTATCTCACCTCCAAACTTTTGAACAAGTTTAGCTGCTTTTTCAGTTCTGCCTGAGCTGATGCCTTTAATGGCATCCGGGGTGTACTTCCCAAACATGAAATAAGTTGCCATTTTATACCTCCTTTTAAATAAACAGATAAGTATTTATAAAGGACAAAAACGTGTGCCGCGCATTTTAAACAAATGTAATTAATAATTGCCTGAAAGTCAATAATTGTTGACGACATCCCGTAACCCTTAATCAGACAATGGCAGAAACAGTTCTGATTGTTTATTAAATATTTTTAAGTATCCTGCCACAATTAATTATTAATTTTAAATGAAAAAGTTCGAGATGAAAAACAAAAATGTTTCAGCACAACAGGTTTTATTACTCCTTTTGTCATTGATTTTTACTTTTTCTTCCAGGATGGTAAAATCGCAGAATGTTGTTACTCCTGGTGAGTTTATTATTGAACCTCCAACTCTGATTAGTCTTGGATTTGAATGGTATATTAACGGAGACGATAACAGGAATGCTTCAGTTGAGACTGAATACCGGATTTCCGGGACAAGGGAATGGAAGGAAGCAATGCCGCTTCTCAGGATAGGCGGAGAGAATGTGGGAAGAGAGGCTGAACATCTCGATTATACTGTGCCACAGATGTTTGCGGGAAGCATATTTGATCTCACCCCTGATACTGAGTATGAATGCCGTTTTACAATGAAAGATAAGGATGAGAATTTCAGAATTGTGAAAGCAATAAAAGTAAAAACCCGCGGCGAACCGTCAATCTGGTCTGGGGGAAGGATACTGCACGTTTATCCTGCTAAGTGGAAAGGAGATAAAAAGGAACCCTGGTATACAACTTTGCAGGGTGCTTATTATGGTTCAGGAACAGGCGACTGGTCAGTGGTAAGGGAGCGCCCTGTGCATCCAGGCGATATCATAGAAGTTCATGCAGGTTTGTACGAGGCTGACAGAAGAGATTATGTTAATCCGGAAGGAGTCCCTTTCGACGGAACATATTTTCTTACTTTAAAGGGGACCACAGAAAAGCCAATAGTAATAAGGGGGGCCGGAGATGGAGAGGTCATTTTTGACGGAGCCGGTGCTCATATTTTGTTTGACGTTTCTGCCACTGAAAACCATATTTTTGAGAATCTCACAATCCGTAATGCCGATATTGCATTCTTTGCAGGTAATAAAAGCATTACAGGGGCTAAGAATCTTACCATCCGGAACTGCAGGATGGAGAATATAGGCGAAGGTATAATCTCTGAATACGCGGGTTCGAAGAATTTTTATATAGCCGGAAATGTTCTGATCGGCAGGGATGACCGTTACCGCCTTCTGGGCTGGGCAAATCCGGCCAACATATACGGAGTAAACAAAATGTACAGCTATATAGGAATAAAAGTATGTGGTTCAGGGCATATTATCTGCAATAATGCCGTTGCTTTCTTCCACGACGCAATAACAGTATCCACTTACGGTACTCCCGAATCTGACAGAAACCAGAGATCAGTTTCAATTGATATTTACAATAATGATATACATCTGATGGCAGATGACTTTATTGAGGCTGACGGTGGCGTTCATAATATAAGAGTAATGAGGAACAGGTGTGTTAATGCAGCACAATGTGGTTTAAGCGCCCAGCCGGTTTTTGGAGGTCCTGCATATTTCATAAGAAATATTGTTTATAATGTCCCGACCGGAATAGCATTAAAATTCATGGCAAAACCAGCAGGCTTATTTGTCCTGCACAACACCTTTATATGTGAAAATGCCAATTCCCAGATTTATTCTAATTCTCACTTCAGAAATAATCTCATAATGGGTACAGGTGCTGAAAGGCGGCCGGTTGCTGTATTCCCATTTGCAACCAGTTATTCAACATCTGATTATAACGGATATCATCCTAATCCGGCTGAGATCAATTTCAGATGGGTTGCCCCTCCTGCCGGACATTTAACAGATTATTCGATTACGGTGTTAAAAGATGGTAAAAGTTTCAAAGACCTGAAGAGTCTTTCAGAAGCAACCGGACTTGAGAAAAACAGTATTGAACTTGATTACGATATCTTTAACAACCTTCAGCCTCCCGATCCTTTGATGCCCGGACTCGTTTATCATGCCGTTGATCTTGATTTCAGCCTGAAGACCGGTTCAGCAGCAGAAGACAGAGGTACCATGATCCCAAATATAAATAATGAATATACCGGAAAAGCCCCTGATCTGGGAGCATTGGAATCAGGTGCACCAGAACCTGTTTACGGGCCCACAGGTCATATCAGGAACATACCGTTTTACAGATAATTAACAAAAATTACTGGTTGTCTTGAATTGATTTATATGATAACCAGTAATTTATGATCTGCATTCTTTGCAATTTGAATTTATTCATTCGTTTTTATTTTCATCCATCTGCTTTTTTATCTTCCTGATTTCATCAAGGAGAGCTCCATGCTCCTTTTTCCAGTCCTTTTTGCCTGCCCAAAACCCAAAGACACAAAGAGAATTGTAGAATAGTATCCAGATCAGGATAATAAGACCGATATTGTCGGTGTATTTCAACAATCTCGATAAGAGCAATAAGCCACCTCCTGTTCCCAGCATGATAAACAACGGAATGATTATGGTAAAGTCATAAGGTCTCATATATTGAAGTCTTTTTTCAGCTTCAGACAGAAATTCATACAGGGGAAGACTAAACACGGATGGCGAAAGCAACTTGGATTTAAAATATTTATAAACTGCTCCAAGTATACAACCCAATGCCACTAATGTCAGGCCTGTGTTCGAAAGATCATTTCCCCATCTTAAAAGGGATAAATAAATTATTGTTAATAATATAAGAAAACCTGAAAATAATCTTTCAATTTTTTTCTGTTTTCTGAAGTTCATTTTAATAAGATCCATTATCCGACTCGTTTCAGTGGATTTGGTTTTTCCCTCCATTTCAATTGAAGGGATTTTAATTTTTTTAAAATCATCTAGTTCCATTTTGTACCTCCCATTCTTTTTTAATCTGGCTTTTTATCCTGTGAATTCTTGTCCTGACATTTGATTCCGACAATCCGGTGACTGAGGCCATTTCATGTGTGTCCATATTTTCAAGGTATAGCGTGACCAGGGTCCTGTCGGCAACCTGTAACCGATTCATGAATTCATTGAAAAATTTCAGTTTAATATCCTTGTCCTCATCATCCATATTTTCATCAGAGATCTTTTCCCTGTATTCGGATTCATCTTCAGATACTATTACAGATTTCTCTTTCCTGTTCGTACGAATAGATGTTAAACATACATTTATTGCTATCCTGCATGCCCAGGTATACAGACTTGCGTCACCACGGTACTTATTTATATTCAGCCACATCTTTAAAAAAGTCTCCTGGCAGGCGTCAGCTGCAAGTTCTCTGTTCCCAAAGTACCTGTAGCAGATATTGAATATTTTTGTGTAGTTTTCGTCAACTGTCTGACTGAAAAGTTCCTTATTCATGAGGTATTCTTTTTCCATTTAGATTCGGATCACTGAGTTTTGTTACAGTCGAGTCTGCAAAAACCGGAAAATGACAAAAGTCAGTCACTGAACAGGTAAAGAAATTGATCAGGTGTTTATCATACCTGTCTGATCAAATATTGAGGAAATAATTATCGTGGCCGGGGATTATAATATCAGATACAAGGTTTATCTTTTCAAGCGTGATTTTTGACTGAACGGGGTCAATTACATTGTAATACATCCGCCTGTCCTCCCAATAATCTTTTGTAGCAACTGAATCACCGGCAACGAAAATGGAAAAGCCATCATAGTCAAAGCGCAGGCTGTGATGATCTGGGGTATGACCTGGAGTTGGCACCACATCTATTATTCCAAAGATTTTATCGCCGGCTGGTTCAAATTTCGCCTGATATTGCTTTGAATTGTTAAGCGCTGTTGCAACTTCAGTGCCGGCAAGCCATCTGGCTTTCATGAAATGTTTAATCCCGTAGAGATGATCTCCATGCTGATGAGTAATAAACACTGTATCTATTTCATCGGGTGTAAGGCCTGTCCTCCTGTCGAGTTCAGAAATCATTTCCTTCTCGTCTTTGAGTGAGGGATCCACAATAAGATGAAAATCCTTCCCTGAAATAACAGTGCAGGTGCATATTGCACTCCTTAACGGGCGTTCATCACTTTCACCCCAATAACTGTTTCTTGAAAGATTGCCGATGGTTATAATATCCCAGTGAGTTATCTCATTATTCAGGCTGCCTTTAAGTCTGATAGTTTTTTTATTCTTCTCCTGAATCATTAACTCATTAGACAGAGTTGTGCCGGATCGGATGCTGAAGTTTAAAAGCCCTGTCAGGGCGGCAACAGATCCGATAAAATCACGTCTTTCCATTTTTAAGCCATCATATTTTCGAGAGAGATCTGCTCTTCTTTTGTGAGAGGTTTCATATCCCTTGCAGCAGAAATATTTGTTTCCAGTTCCCTGATTGATTTCATCCCCACTGTTGCGCATGAAACGGGAAGTCCCAGGACATATCTTATAAGCATTGCAGCGTCGACCTGATGCTTTGCTTCGTCCCAGTACCAGTTACCGTTTACATTTACCGGCGGATTCCCGGCAGCAAGAGCACCACCGCCTCCTCCCATAACTTTCATCGCAATGATGCCCATATTCTTTTTCATCGCATTCTGAATAACCGATTCGCGGAAAGGTTTACGTCTTAAAACCGGATTAAATGTCGTAAGTATTGTGTCAAACTCATACATTTCTATTGCGCGGTTCATTGCTTCTGCCGATTCATGGCCCGTTACGCCAACGAACCTGATGACTTTTTCATCACGAAGCTTTTGGAAGGCCTTCAGCATACCGTCAGGTTTTCCCCATAATGTTATATCCTCCTTATCTGTAAAACTGTGAACCTGATAAAGATCGATATGATCAGTCTGGAGCCGTTTCAGGCTTGCTTCAATATCACGCATTGCTCCGTCATAAGTCCGACTCAGAGTTTTGGAGGTAAGAAAGACTTCATTTCTTCTTGTTGCAATGATCTCCCCATAATTAAGCTCCGACTGCCCATTGGCATAAGACGGAGCAGTATCAAAATAATTTATTCCTGCATCGAGGGCGGCATTTGCCAGCTCGGCCGGATGAAATTCTCTTGTAGGTTTCAACGCCATTCCTGCTACGCCTCCAATAACCAGAACCGGAACTTCCACTCCGGTCTTGCCCAGAACTCTTTTTGGGATCCTATTTTTCCGAATGACTGTTGAAGAACCTATCCCGAGAGTCTTATCTAAGCCCAGCCCTGTAGTCCCTGCAACCGATACAGCTGCAAGAGTATTCATGAATTCACGCCTGTTCATTTCTTTAAATCAATTAAGGAAATCTAAATTTAAGGTAATTATTTGAATTATCATCTTTAATTGATCTTGGATAAAATCCGAAAATGAGATTCCTTTTAACAAACAATACGATATTATTACAGCTTAAATGATTACTTTGCATATTCAGATTAATATTACATAAAACATAAAATCATGAAAATAAGAGTTATATGTACTTTGGTCATAATGATATTCCTTTTACTGCCTTTTTTAGTTTTTTCACAGGATGGCAGCAAATTCAGGGTACTGGCATATTACCTTGGTCAGCCTGATCCGCTTGATAACTATAATGCGGAACAGATGACACATATTATATTTTGTTTCGGACAGCTTGAAGGCAGCAGGTTCAGGATTTCAAAAACCGACTCGGCAACGATAAAGAAAATGGTGTCTCTTAAAAAAAAGAATCCCCATCTGAAAGTCATTATTTCACTTGGCGGCGGAAGGGGATGTAAGACTTGTTCTTCAGCATTTGCAACTGAAGAGGGACGGATTGAATTTGCAAAATCAATAAATGAATTCCACAGATATTTCGGTACCGATGGCCTGGACCTCGACTGGGAATTTCCAAACATTGAACATTTCCCGGGGCAACAATATTCTCCTGAGGATAAAAAGAACTTTACAAAACTTGTAAAAACAATAAGGAAATACAATCCTGAGTATGAATTGAGTTTTGCTGCTGGAGCACACGAAGGAATTTTTGAAACGGTTGTTGAATGGAAAAAGATAATGAGAAAGATGAACTATGTCAATCTTATGACCTATGACATTGGAAGTTACCAGAACCGACCTAAATTTCCTCAGTACAGACATCTCAGTCTGGGCAGCGATTCAAGAAATACTGCTCACCATACAGCTCTGTTTTCCACTCCCGACCAATTGCATTCAATACCGGGTTCATACGGCCAGTTTTCAACACCCGGGCAGGAAAGATCAGTTGATTTTTGTGTAAAATATCTCCTGAAAATGGGTATCCCTCCAGAAAAACTGATTATTGGCGCAGCATTTTACGGAAGGGTTTATGAAAATGTTGAAGACCTTAACAACGGACTTTATCAACCCGGCAAATACAAAGGAAGTGTGCCCTTCAAAAACCTTTATACACGTTTCCCTGCCGACAGTGGATATGTTTACCATTGGGATGACATTGCAAAAGCTCCTTTCATTTATAATCCGGTCAGGAAAATATTTGTTACCTACGACGATAAAAGATCAGTCGAACTAAAAACAAAATATGCGATAGATAACAAACTGGGAGGCATCATGTTCTGGCAGCTGGCCAACGATACTTTTACAGATGGTTTGCTGGATACGATCGACAGGACAATAAAGAGTCTGATACCCCAGTAGGATCGGGTACCTATTTATTTGATAACCGATAATAATCTCATCAGGTCCCTTATTACAAGTATGGCTAATAACTATTTCAGATTTAAGCAATTTACTGTTAATCAGGAGAAGTCTGCTTTCAAGGTCGGCACTGACGGGGTGCTTCTTGGCGCTTGTGCGGAGGTTAAAGGAAAAAAGAAAATATTGGACATAGGAACAGGGACCGGTCTTATCGCCCTGATGATTGCACAGAGGTCAGATGCTGAAATTGTTGCAATTGAACCTGACTTAAAATCATTCATTGAGGCCAATGAAAATGTATATCGGAGCAGGTGGTCTGACAGAATAAAGGTCGTCAATTGCAGATTGCAGGACTATCAGCATGAAGGAGATAAATTTGATCTTATTGTAACGAATCCGCCCTATTTTATTGATTCATTAAAAAATCCTGATCCGGCAAGGGCTGATACAAGACATGCTGACAATCTGTCACATACAGATATTTTGGTGTCGGTTGACAGATTGCTGGATAAATGGGGCATCCTTCAGCTGATCCTGCCATATCCGGAAAGTACAGTGTTCATAGCTGAAGCCCGGACATTTGGTTTCTTTTGCAACAGGATTCTTAAAATCAAACCTGCCCCGACCTCTGAAGTCAGAAGAATGATTCTGACACTAAGCAGAGAAAGAAAGAAAATTGTTGAACAATTTATTACAATCGAAACCGGGAAAAGGCACAATTTTACTGATGAGTATGTGAATCTGACAAGGGATTTCTACCTTTATTTCTAGTGTATATTTTGTTATATGAGCTCTGCCACTGGCATCATGAGGAATTTGCAGAATGACTCAGAGACTCATTTGTTGATCTTTTAAGTGTCGTTGTTAAACTTCTGAAGTACTATATTCTCAGATCACTTTCTGCAACCCCGTATTCTTCATTCATTTTGATGCCAAGTATTTTCAATTCACCCAAAACCGGCTCATAAATCTCTGGCACCACAGGTCTTAGAACTCCTGAGATGTTTATTTTTTTCTCCAGAATCAGTCTGACAGCAATGGCAGCAGGTAATGCCACTGTTCTTGATATGGCAGTATTTGTCGAGGGGGATCCGAAATGAAGCATCGAGGATTTTATTACTTCTTTTTTTCCTGTAGGATATTCTGCAAGAAAAATATGTTGCATGGCTACCATATCCCGCTCATTATCAGAAAGTGACATCCGAGGTATCATTCGGTTTGACAAAATCTCAAATGGAGAAGCCTCATCATATTCAAGTTTGTCGTTGCTGAAAAATCCAAGGAATTCTAATGATCTGAACGGAACAGAATCCACTGTAATTCCCATTTCTGTGTGAAGGTAATCTGCAAGTCCTTTAATTTCCGTACCCGCCCTTTCAGCAAGAAACTCAATGTATGTTTTACCTTTGCACCGGATGGCAGAAACATCAAGCATCCTAAGACGTTTCATCACATCAAGTGTTTCACACCAGCCTTTATATCGCAGAGTGCCCCTGTACATAGTTCTTGCCTCAGGGATGCCATATATGTCTATATAACTTATTGAATCCCTGTTTGGATAAACTTCCATTTCACCGATATTGGGAAAGTTGAAGCTGAACCTTTTCCTGAAGAGATTTTCCGAATCAACAAATATTCTTTGATTGTCCATCAGAAAATGGGCACTGCTCATGCATGCCTGAATCACTCCGGAAGGGCTCCAGGTGAATTTGTACTTTAAGGGGTTATCGGCAGCTTCAGGAGCAGGAAGAGCTCCGCAAAGTGAATAAAACTTGTCAACTCTTCCTCCATTTTCATGAATATGGTTTATTATCTTCATAGCCGACATGTGGTCAATCCCCGGATCAAGACCTATTTCATTCAGGAATAGTAAGCCTTTGCTTGATGCATCCTTGCTGAGGTTCATCATTTCCTGCTGGATATATGAAGTAGTTACAAGATGTTTTTTGTTTTTAAGACAGATTTTTGCAACCGTAGAATGAAACCTGTATGGCAGAAGTGAAACCGTTACCTCATTTTCACCAATCATTTTATTCAGGGCTGGAATATCCTCCATTGACCAGTTGACCGAACTTCCGAGCGGATTCCTTCTAATCATTTCATCTGCACGGTCTTTCATAGGTGAAGCCACAGTGATACTAATCTTTTTTTCAAGTAAATATTCAATCAGAGGTTTTGCCACAAGACCTGCGCCAAGTATAAGTACCCTGCTCATCATACAAAAACATTTTAAACTATGCCAATGTAGTTAATACATAACATAAAAACCATGATTTTTTATTGCTCCTGCAAGGCTCTTATTTCCCTTTGAATCTATTCATAAAATATAGAAATATAATTGTTTACAATATGTTTCATGCTGAAACCAGTGCCAGTTATGAAGTTGAAAGGCAGCTGGTTTATATAAATTAATTTCCAGAAAAGCTTGAAAAAATAGATTATATTTGTTTTATCGTCATTGATATTAATTGTCCCTGCTTTAAATGCTCATTCCTGACGAACAGAAGTATGTAGAAACACCGCTGATGAAGCAGTATTATAGTGTCAAGTCAAAGCATCCTGACGCTATACTTCTGTTCAGGGTTGGCGACTTTTATGAGACATTTGGAGAAGATGCAAAAAAAGCGTCTGATATTCTTGGAATAACGCTGACAAGAAGAGCGAATGGTGCAGCTTCTTTTGTTGAGCTGGCAGGATTTCCCTACCACGCTCTGGATACCTACTTGCCAAGGCTTGTGAGAGCAGGCCAGAGGGTTGCAATCTGTGAACAGTTGGAAGATCCCAAACTTGCCAAAAAGATTGTGAAAAGGGGAATTACAGAGCTGATAACCCCCGGTGTATCCCTGAATGAAAATGTTTTGAATCACAAGGAAAACAATTTCCTTGCAGCGGTTCATATTGATAAAAAAGCAGCAGGTGTTGCCTTTCTGGATATTTCAACCGGAGAGTTCCTTGCCTCGGAAGGTACCATAGAATACATAGATCAGCTGCTCAATAATTTCCAGCCTAAAGAAGTGCTTTTTGAAAAGCGTAAAACAGATATATTCAATGAATCTTTCGGAACGAAGTTTTATACATATAAGCTCGACGACTGGATTTTTACTTCCGACGCAGCTAATGACAGGCTTCTTAAACAATTTGAAACTACCTCTTTGAAGGGATTCGGGGTACAGGGTCTTGCTTTCGGTATTATTGCTGCAGGAGCAATTCTTTATTATCTTGATATAACCCAGCACTCACAGCTCGGGCACATAACAAACCTTTCGAGGATTGAAGAAGAGAGGTATGTATGGCTTGATAAATTCACAATAAGGAATTTGGAGCTTTTTTATACACCATACGAAGGTGCTAAAACTCTAATTGATGTTCTCGACAGGACTATATCTCCAATGGGTGGCAGATTATTGAAGCGGTGGTTATCACTTCCACTCAAGGATATAAAACCAATAAATGACAGGCTTGATATTGTTCAGTATCTGGTAGATAATCCTGCTTTCATGAAACAGGTAACTGATTTTATCAGACAGATAGGCGATCTTGAAAGACTCATTTCGAAAGTGGCGGTCGGCAGGATCAATCCGCGTGAAGTTGTGCAATTAAAAAGAGCATTGAGAGCTATTGACCCTTTAAAAGACATTTGCAGTAAAAGCAGCTGCCCTCCTCTGGTAATTCTTGGTGAGCAGATGAATCCCTGCAAACTTATCGCTGACCGTATCGAAAGGGAGCTGAATAATGATCCTCCCGCCCAGATAATCAAAGGACATGTTATTGCAGAAGGGGTATCAGATGAGCTTGATGACCTGAGGACTATTCTTTATTCCGGCAGGGATTATCTGAATGCCCTCCAGCAGCGTGAAAGCGAAAGAACAGGAATCTCGTCGCTGAAAGTAAGCTATAACAATGTTTTCGGATATTATATTGAAGTAAGGAATACTCATAAAGACAAAGTCCCGCCTGAGTGGATAAGGAAGCAGACTCTTGTAAGTGCAGAAAGGTATATAACCGAAGAATTGAAAGAGTATGAGAGCAAGATACTTGGTGCGGAAGAGAAAATTGTGGGTCTTGAAACCCGTTTATTCAACGATCTTGTACTTGCAATTCTTGAATACATACCGCCTGTTCAGGTCAATGCTTCACTTATAGCAAGGCTTGATTGTCTTTGTGCTTTTGCAACAGTTTCACATGAAAACAATTATGTCAGACCGGTTCTTGATGAATCCCTGGTTCTCGATATCAGGGATGGCAGGCATCCAGTAATAGAAAAGCAGCTTCCGCCTGGAGAACCTTACATTCCTAATGATTTGTTTCTTGATTCAGACAATCAGCAAATAGTTATACTTACCGGCCCGAACATGTCGGGGAAATCAGCTCTTCTGAGGCAGACGGCACTTATAGTCCTGCTTGCACAGTCGGGATGCTTTGTGCCTGCCAAGGAAGCAATTATAGGAATAGTAGACAAGATTTTTACCAGAGTTGGAGCCTCTGATAATATCAGCCTTGGTGAATCGACATTCATGGTGGAAATGAATGAGACTGCAAGTATACTTAACAACCTTTCCGCCCGCAGCCTTATTCTTCTTGATGAGATTGGAAGAGGAACAAGCACTTATGACGGAATCTCAATTGCATGGGCTATGGTAGAGTATCTTCATGAGAACCGTCACAGGCCGAAAACTCTTTTTGCCACACATTATCATGAGCTTAATGAAATGGAGAATTCTTTCTTAAGGGTAAGGAACTACAATATATCAATAAGGGAATTCAACAATAAGGTAATTTTTCTGAGGAAGCTAAAAAGGGGAGGAAGTGAGCATAGTTTTGGAATACATGTTGCAAAAATGGCCGGAATGCCTAAAAGCGTGGTCAACAGGGCCGGTGAAATTCTTAAGGAGCTGGAACAGAGTCATGAAAAACAGGAATTGGTAAAACCAATCGCAGGACTTGCGGATCACCGTGAAGGGCTTCAGCTAAGCTTTTTCCAGCTCGATGATCCTGTACTTAAACAGATCCGCGATGAAATCCTTGACCTCGACCTTGACAATCTTACGCCTGTCGAAGCATTGAATAAGCTGTACAATATTAAAAAGCTGCTGAAGTAGACTCTTCTCAGAAAAAAATCATATATTGACATGAAAAATTGTCCATATCATGGTTACAGTAATCATACCGGCACTAAATGAAGAAAAGACAATAAGGCATGTTATTAGTCTTGTCAGCAGATCATCTCTGGTAGATGAAATACTTTTAATTGATGACAAATCAAGTGACAATACAATTAAACAAGCCCGGCTGCCGAAGGTAAAGATCTACACCAGTCAGAAGCTTGGTAAGGGTGGATCAATGCGTGACGGGTTGTTTCTTTCAAAAAATGAAATAATAGTCTTTCTGGATGCCGATATTCTGACTTACCCTGAAAACATAGTTGAACTTCTGTCTGAACCTATTATCAATGACGAGGCTGATTTTGTGAAATCGTGTTTCTCGCGCCAGGCAGGAAGGGTTACTGAACTGGTTGCAAAACCCTTACTGAGTCTGCTTTTCCCTGATCTTGTTAAGTTCTCCCAGCCATTGAGCGGAATGATAGCCTGCCGCAAAAGCTGGATGATGAAGATCGATATTGAGAATGATTATGGAGTTGATATAGGAATCCTTCTCGATATGCATTCTCTTGGGGCAAGAATAAAAGAAGTGAATATCGGACATATTGAAAACAGGATGCAGTCGTGGGAGCAGCTCGGCAAAATGTCACGTGAGGTTTCAAAAGCAATTTTAAGACGTGTGCGAAACATTGATGAAAGGAACCTTGAAACTCTAGAGAACATAAGTGTCATAAGGTCGCAAATGGATTATGCCATCAGGGAAAGCCTTTTAGGTCTCGAGAAAATGATAATTTTTGATATGGATAATACCCTTCTGGAGGGCAGTTTTATAGCGACGGCTGCAGAAGAATTCAATTTCAGGGATGAACTTATCAAGATTGTTACCGATTACAGTAATCCATATACCCGAACAAAATCAATTGCCCGGCTTCTGAAGAACAGATCTTTTGCTGAAATATTGAATGTGGTTGACAAGATCAGGGTGATTGATGATGCATCTTACGTTATAAGGGAGCTTAAAAAGAAAGGATATATTTGCGGCATAATCAGCGACAGTTACGACGTAGTCACAAACCATCTCAAAAACAAGCTTAAAATGGATTTTTCCATTGCCAATGAACTTGAATTTTCAAAAAGCATTGCTACCGGAGAAGTGAGGGTTCCTTCAGCTTTTATGAGAAACAGACACAGCAAGTGCAGTCATGATTTCTGCAAATCAAATGTCCTTTTCCAGCTTGCTGAGAATTATAATGTGGATATTAAGAATATTATTTCTGTAGGCGACAGTGAAAATGATATTTGCCTAATAAAGGAGAGTGGCATTGGAATTGCATTCTGTTCCCATAATAGTTATCTTAACCTGGTTGCTGACCGGATAATAACTGAAAAGAGTTTTATCCAGATTCTTGACATTGCTCATTAACATGAGCTGACCCGATTTGATTCTCGAATAATTTTTGCAATTTTGCATCTGATTTACAACTAATCAATCTTATGAGAACCTTTATTATTCCTGTTATAATTTTCATGTTGCTTGCGGGCTCATGCGCAAGTACCAGAAAAAACACCGGGAGCAAACAAAGCCAGGCAACAGAGAGTAATATACCGGGAACAACTACAAAAAGGACTCTCATGCCCTCAAGACCTGTCGAAGAGAATAAAGAAATCAAGGAAGAAGTCAAGGTAGCGGAACCGGAAAAAGAAGTAAAAGGCATAGAAAAAAAGATAATAGCAGATAAAGAGACAAGTATAATCCCTAAAAGATATTTTGTGATAGTCGGTAGTTTCAGAAATCCGGCAAATGCAAAGAAAAGGCAATCGGAAATTAAAAGGGAAGGATTCACATCAGAAATACTTAAAACCGAGGAGGGCCTTTACAGGATATCAGTTCTGTCAACAGATAATGAAGATGAGGCGAGGAATGAAGTAAGACGAATCTGGCTCATGTTCCCTCAATATTCAGACACCTGGATGCTTATAAGCAAACCGTAATCAGAAACCTGGACAGATCCGGTCAACCAGTGAGGTTAATGATTTCCTTCAATATTCTTTCAAAAGAATTCCATATTCAAAAATAAAAACTGATATTTGAAATTCAACAACTAAGTTGTCATCATTACCGGTTTCGAAGATGCAGGATGGGAATAATAGGCTGAAATTTCGTGAAAGGATCTTTAAAAAACTGTTTCTTGCAAGTGATCAGTATAAGGTTTTTATTGCCTGGTTAACAGGTATATGCAGGTTCTGCTTTACAGTTTCATTTCTGCTTTTCCTCATTGGGTCGCTGTTTTATTTGGGCTTTACAAGTTCAGAAGAGACTCTTACTGAATTAAAATCTGCAATTAGGATCCTTTTTTTGATTCTTTTCATTTCAAAGTACCTGCCCGAATTTTTACGACTTAATAAACCACTCAAGCTTTCGACAGCTTTCAGGGTAGCTGTATTTATTTACTCCTTTATGGTCTTCCTTTCGAATGTCAACCAGAAAGCGCCATCTTCTGCGTTCATGGGATTTTTTCACAATGAACCCCAAATTATTATTGCAATAGTATTACTTGGAATATCGGAAATATCGGGGTTGTTCCCCGGTTTAAGATTGGTCAGGATCCCACCGGCGCTGATCTTTTCATTAAGTTTTATATTTATTATTTTTACCGGGTCAGGTCTGCTGATGCTTCCTAATGCTCACACAGGTCACCTGGAATATCTTGACGCTTTGTTTACCTCCGCTAGTGCAGTTTGTGTTACCGGGCTGACTACTGTAGATACAGCCACCGCTTTCACTATTTTCGGAAAATTAATTATCCTTTCTTTAATTCAGGTTGGAGGACTTGGCATAATGACATTTACAGGTTTTTTCAGCTATATCTTTACATCAAGGGCCTCATTTACCGACCGGATACTTTTAAGAGAACTATTCTCAGCCGAATCGTTAAACAATCTTTTCAAAATACTTGCAAAAATCATTATTTTCACCTTTCTGATAGAAATTGCTGGAGCATTATTTATTTACAGCAGCCTGGGAAATAGTTTCGGAGACAGGATCTTTTTTTCGATTTTTCATTCAGTCTCTGCATTTTGTAATGCCGGATTCTCAACATTAAGCGATAACCTTTATTCAATTGAAATCAGAGGAAACTCCATTCTGCAGATTTCCGTGGCTTTGCTTATTGTATTGGGCGGACTGGGATTTCCTGTACTGTTGGATTTATATTCAGGAGCTAAATATCGTATTATAGTATTTATCAGAAGACTGCAGAGGAAAAGAATTCCTCTTCAGCCATTTCATCGACATATTGCCACCAGTGTGGTTTTGTTCATGACAGCATTCCTCATAGTAACCGGAGCGGTACTTTATTTTTTATTTGAATCATCAGGTTCCCTTGCATCAAGCAGTACTAAAGTCAAACTGATTCAATCATTTTTTGGAAGTATCAGCGCCAGGACTGCCGGGTTCAGTGTTACAGATCTATCACGCTGGAGTTATCCTACAGTTTTTTTTATGATAGGACTCATGTGGATAGGCGCTTCACCTGGATCTACGGGAGGCGGTATTAAAACCACAACCTTTGCCCTTGCATTTAGATCGACCTGGAACAATATCAGAGGAGGTGAAAAGCTGAAAATGGGAAACCGCGAAATAGGAAACAGTACAATACGAAGAGTTTTGTCAATAATCTTCCTGTCACTTCTTGTAATTGCAACCGGGTTTCTTATTCTTCTGATTTCAGAACCAGGAAAGGATCCATCCTATCTGCTTTTTGAATGTGTTTCAGCGTACAGTACTGTAGGCCTTAGTTTAGCAGACTCATCCCTGCTGAGTGATACTGGTAAGCTGGTTGATATCCTGTTGATGTTTACAGGAAGGGTCGGTCCATTGACGTTACTAATAGGTTTTTTCCAGACTTACCGGAAGAAATATGCTGCATATCCAGAAATAGATATAGTAATAAACTGATAGAATCAACGTAGATACCAATTAGTGTCTGACAGATAATGGCTTTATGTACTAACAATTAAAATAAATAAGATGAAATACATAGTGATCGGTCTTGGATATTTCGGATCAAAGCTTGCATCAGACCTGACCTCTATGGGTCACGAGGTCCTTGGGATCGATAACAATGGTGAAAGGCTTGAAGAATTGAAAGACACTGTGACAACAGTTATGAAAATGGATTCAACAAATGTCAATGCGGTAAAAACTCTTCCACTCGACGATTGTGATGCTGTGATTGTTGCGATCGGAGAAGATGTAGGAGCTTCAATACTTACGGCATCAATACTGAAAAATCTTAAGGTGAAAAGAATAATTGGAAGAGCCATTAACCAGATACACCAGAATATTCTGAACCAGATAGGGATTGAAGAAGTGGTTCTTCCTCTTGAGGATTCGGCCAGACATGTTGCCTCAATGCTCCAGCTGAAGAATACTGTGGGAATTACCGAGCTTAATTATGATTTTGCTATAGCAGAAATTGTCATTCCTTCAAAATATGCCGGTCATGCTCTTGAGACAATAAATATAGCCGACAGATTCAACCTTAAATGCATAGCGGTTAAAACCCCTCCCTCTGAGGGAATTCTGACTTCTCTTCTGAGACGTGGTTACAAGGTCGACCTCTCAAAAGATCCGCTTTCGCCTCTTGGGGAGAAAGACATACTTGTTGTTGCAGGAAAAATAACCGATATAAAAAAATTCATTGAGAGCTGATCAATGAAATAAAACTTCCTTTTATGACCTATCTGATAATACTAATACTCTGCATAATTGTATTGCTGTCATATATTTTCGATATTACCGCGAAGTATTCAAAAATTCCCGGAGTAGTACTCCTTATCGGACTTGGAATTGCTGCACAGTTTCTATTGAAAGCCGTTAAAATCAACCTGCCTAATCTGGAACCTGTATTACCGGTAATTGGAACACTTGGTCTGATAATGATTGTAATGGAGGCCAGCCTCGATCTCAAGCTGCAAATGAGCAAGAAAAAACTGATAATCAGGTCGCTGGCCTCTGCAATTGTCCTTTTTGGAGCATTCACAGTCTCTTTTACCTGGATACTTGCGGAAATATCAGGTATTTCAATACGCGATTCATTGCTTAATTCTATCCCTCTTGGGATTATAAGCAGCTCAATCGCCATACCCGCGACTGTTTTTTTAAAACCAGAAGACAAAGAGTTTGTAATATATGAAAGCTCTGTATCAGATATTGTAGGAATTCTGATTTTTGATTTCATTTTATTCAGCCAGGATTCATTTGCAAGCGGCATCTTGAAAATAGCAGGTAACTCTGTGGTTACAATCATAATTGCATTGTTAACGACAGCCATACTTGCGATCTTATTGCACCGGGTTACTTACCATGTTCATTATGTTATCATAATGACCTCAGTAGTACTGGTTTACATTCTGGCAAAACTGGCACATCTTCCCGCTCTGCTGCTGATAATGATATTCGGGCTGATTCTTTCGAACAATAATTTTCTTGAGAGAAGGCCTTTTAGTATTTATGTCGACTTTAAAAAATTCAGAAATGATGTAAAATCATTCGGTACAATACTTACCGAGCTGACATTCCTTGTCAGATCTTTTTTCTTCATAATGTTTGGTTATTATACAAAAGTTGATGGATTATTTGATCTACAGAATATTGAATTGGCATTAGCGATTACCTTTGGCATTTTTTTGTTGCGGCTCATATTCATAAAACAAGTGCTAAGGATAAAATTAATGCCGCTTTTGTTTTATTCGCCCAGAGGTCTGATCACTATCCTTCTTTTTATAAGCATACCTGCAGCATCAAGAATTTCATTTATTTCGGAAGAGGTCATAACTCTGGTAATTCTTTTCACAATATTTATCCTTATGATTGGATCAATTTTTTATCGAAAGGGAAAAGTTTCTGAAATTCAAAATGTTAAGAGTTAAGCCCTATGGTTTAATGATTAGCAGACTTAATTATTCTTAATTGTTAACGGTAGTAATTATTCTCTACCAATAAAAATTATTAATTTCCCTCCAAAATATTTCAGCATGAAAAGTAAGATATATTATGTGATCCTTATATCACTGTTTATAAAATTGCCGGGGATCGCCCAACCCGGTATGGTAAAACAGGTTAAGCTGGTTCATTTTGATCTTCATTCATCTGCAGTAATTACTGAATCAGGTGAAAAGATCTCTCTTCCGGAATACAGGTCAAACGTATACTGGTTTCCGGTAAAGGTCCCGTCGACTGTACTTACCGGGCTTGTTGCCAACAAGATCTACCCCGATCCATATAATGGCCTGAATAATATGCTTATTCCAGACGCTTCCGATGAGTTTAACAAGAGATATAATCTGGAACAATACAGTTTTTTGCCTAACGATCCTAACCCGTGGAAAAAACCTTACTGGTACAGGACAACATTTGATGTGCCTGCTTCTGATAAAGGAAGATTTTTTCAGTTGATATTCAAAGGAATAAATTACAGGGCAGGAGTTTGGGTTAATGGTCATCAGGTAGCGGATTCGGCAAGGATGGCAGGTATGTTTGCACAATACAGCCTCGATGTGACCCCACACATAAGACCAGGAGAGAAGAATGCACTGGCTGTAAAAATTTATCCTCTGGATTATCCCGGCCTACCCGATACAGAACAGCTTGAAGCTCTTGGAGATTTCTATCTCAACGGAGGGCCGACAGGCGACATTGGAAAGAATGTCACTATGGTGTGTTCAGTTGGCTGGGACTGGGTGCCACCGGTCAGGGACAGAAATATGGGAATATGGCTTCCGGTTTATCTCAGAACATCAGGCGGCATTACTGTTGGTAATCCCCGGATTGTTTCGGAACTGTCAGGCGGAACGGATACTTCATCCGCAAAACTCTCATTGAGTCTGACCCTTTTCAATCATTCATCTTCCGATGAAAAAGGAAACCTGATCATCAGGATCTCTCCGGAAAATTTTAAAGGCGAATCAATCCAATTCTCAAAAAATATTTCTGTCAGAGGTGATGGTAAAAGTGAAGTTGAACTGACTGCTGAAAATACAAAAGAGTTGAACATAAATAACCCGTTCCTGTGGTGGCCGAATGGTTATGGTAAGCCCAATCTTTACAGAATCAGGTTGCAGGTTGCCAGTGGCAATATTATTTCAGATGATACAACCTTCCTTTTCGGGATAAGGACTGTATCTTCAAAACCGGTTGATGTAAAAGGAAGTCTTCGCCGTGATTTTTATGTAAATGGACGGAGGATTCATCTGACAGGAGGCGCGTGGGTTCCTGATTTTATGCTTAATCGTGATTCACTCAGATATGATTATGAACTTAGATTATGCAGGAATTCCAATATCAACCTGGTAAGGATATGGGGTGGTGGAGTAACGCCATGTGATGAGTTTTTTGACGCTGCCGACAGGTACGGATTATTGGTATGGTCCGATTTCTGGGTGACAGGAGACACACAGGGAGAGTTTAAAGGATCACCTGACTGGCCTCTTGAAGGAGAGGTCTTTAAGAAAAATGTCGTAAGTACAATTTTACGTATAAGAAATCATCCAAGCCTTCTCCTATGGACCGGTGGAAACGAAGGACACGCCCGCAAAGAACTTTATGATTTTATGCGTAACAGTGTGATAGCCCTCGACGGAACCAGACCATTTATTCCCAGCTCTTCCGGGTTTGCAAAACTTCCGGAAGGATGGCAGGGATCATGGCCTGACAATCTGCCAAGCGGCGTATACAGCGGAGGTCCTTATACATGGCAGGATCCAAGAGAATATTACAAAAAAGCAATTGAAGCTAAGGATTGGGTGTTTAAGGATGAGACTGGGATCCCTTCCCAACCTCCTTATAACATACTTCCAAAGATAATTCCTGATCTAATCTGGGATAAAACACTGCCTTTCCCGCTGAATCATACATGGGGATACCACGACGCAGCAACGGGTAACGGACACTGGGAACTTTATTACAAGGAAATGGCAAGAAGATATGGAAATCCCTCATCGATGGAAGATTTCTGCAATAAAATGCAGCTCATGAATGCCATAGGTTACCAGGGTATCTTTGAGGCAGCAGGGCATAAACTTAATGATATTGGAGGAGTAATGCTCTGGAAACTAAATGCTGCTTTTCCAAGCGTTGTTTGGCAGGTCTATGATTGGTATCTCCAGACAAATGCAGGATATTATTTTATGCAGAATGCATGTGAACCTGTCCATATCCAGCTTAACCTCATCAACAATAAGGTTACCATACTTAACAGAACTTACAAACCTGAACCTGGCCTTGACGCTCAGATTGATATTTATGACATGAACTCAAAACTGCTTTTCAGAGAGTTAAAGAAAGTCAGTCTTGGAGCAACTGAAGTAAAAGAAATAACTGATGTTGCAAAAAAAATTGCAAAAACCTCAGGAATAATTTTTATCTCACTTACCCTAAAAAACTCTTCAGGAAATATCATTTCAAAAAATATTTACTGGATCTCAAATGACAATAACTACAGTAAAATTTCTGATCTTGCTGAAACACAGGTAAATGTCAGGATTACTGATGAATTCAGGGGCACAAATGATATTACATGGACCTTGCAGGTCAGCAATCATTCCGAAAGACTGGCTTTTTTCATACATCCCCAGATAATCTCAGGAGGAGAGGAAGTCCTTCCATCTTATTGGTCTAAGAATTATTTCTCCCTGGTTCCGGGTGAAAGCACTTCATTAAAAGTGACTTGTCCGCTTGCCGAATTGAGCTCGACTGAACCGGTTCTGAAAATATCGGGCTGGAATCTGCCTCTACAAGAGATTAAGATGAAATAGGAACTGTTTCAATGGAAAGGTAAAAGGCATTTATGATTACAGCTTTTGTTAACGCGACTGTTTTTACCGGTAATGAAACAGTAAAAGGTAAAGCAGTTATAATTGAGGATAAAAAAATACTGGATATATCAAGCCCTGACAGAGTCCAGCCTGGTGTAAGAATAATTGATTGTAACAATAATTTTCTGGCTCCTGGTCTGATCGATCTTCAGATTGCTGGAGGGGGTGGATACCTGTTTTCAGCCAGTCCTTACTCTGACGCATTGAAAGCAATGAGCGACAGTATTGTAAGAACAGGAACAACCACTTTTCTGATAGCAATTCCGACAAATACCCCTGAGGTGTACCAAGAAGTCATCCGGGGTGCGAAGTCATATCCGATGCCATCGGTACTGGGGCTTCATTTTGAAGGTCCGTTTATAAGCACTCAGAGAAGGGGAGCTCACCTGGTAAGTTGTATAAAACGTCCTGATGCCCATGAAATTGACTCTATCTTAAAGGATGCAGAGGGCACAATCAAAATGATGACTGTTGCTCCTGAAGTTTGTTCAGGAGATGATATCAGGCGTATTATGGAATATGGTGTGGTGGTTGCTGCAGGCCATAGTAATGCATCTTTCACTGAAGCATCAAGAGGTTTCAGAAATGGTATCCGAACCACAACCCATCTTTTTAATGCAATGTCGCAGATGCACCATCGGGATCCAGGTCTGCCCGGAGCTACATTTCTGACGGAAGACATTTATGCCAGCATTATTGCTGATGGAATTCATGTTGATTATAATATGCTGGCTATAGCAAAGAAACTGCTGGGAAACCGACTTTTTCTTGTTTCAGATGCAGTTGAGGAGAGTTCACAGGGGGCTACAATGCACAGAAGACAAAAGGACAGGTTCACTCTGCCTGATGGAACCCTGTCAGGATCTGTTCTCTCCATGCTGACAGCAGTCATGAATTGTGTGAACCACGCAGGAATTTCACTAGACGAAGCTTTAAGAATGGCTTCCCTATATCCTGCAAAACTTATGAATTTAAAAGACAGGGGAGAGATAAGATCAGGATCAAGAGCCGACCTTGTCTCATTTGATTCGGATTTTAATGTGGTCTTTGTCGTTTCGGAGGGTGAAATAATAAATGTTAAAACAACCTGATCTATGAAATATCATTTAAAAGGATTTTTCTGCTTATTATTTCTAATTGGAATTGCTTTTTCATGCCTTAACAGGAGAAGTAACCCTCAGAACCAGGAAAATGGACCAATTAAAGACCCAATTATGAGCCAGGGCACTGATGGATTTGTTTATGAATCAGGTGCAATAATAAGAGGAGATACAACATCCGATAAAATCGCCCTCGTATTTACCGGTGACTCTTTTGCTGACGGAGGAGATTTTATTGCTGAGACTCTGAAGGAAAAAAACATTCACGGATCATTTTTCTTTACAGGGAACTTCTACCGTATTGAAGAATTCAAACCTATAATAAAAAAGCTGATAGAAAATGGTAACTATCTTGGCTCACATTCTGACAAGCACCTCCTTTATTGCGACTGGTCAAAAAGAGACAGTCTTCTGGTTACCAGGGATGAATTTGTGCAAGATCTTAATGACTCTTTTGATGAAATGAGAAAGTTTGGAATTGATCCGTCAAAAGCTCGATACTACCTTCCTCCCTACGAGTGGTACAATGATTCAATAGCAACATGGACAAGACAGATGGGCTTAGAACTGGTAAATTTTTCACCAGGAACAAGGAGCAATGCTGATTATACTTTTCCCGAAATGGGAGAGAAATATCTTGATAGTAAAGTAATTCTTAAATCTGTTCTGGATTTTGAAAAGTATTCTTCAAACGGACTCAGAGGATTTATTTTGCTGATTCATATTGGAACTGATCCGCGTCGAACAGACAAATTCTATTCCTATTTGCCGGCTCTTATCGATACAATGATTAATCGGGGATATCAGTTTGTAAGGATCGATGAACTTTTAGAAAAGTAAACGGAAACTAAATTAAAAACTACCATGTCGGTGTTAGGAATAGATCTTGGAGGGACCAAACTTGCTTATGCTGTTTTTACTGAAGAAGGAAGGATTATTCTGAAGGAAACAGTCGCCATAGAAAAGCGCCAGGGTTCTGAAGTCGGCAGGCTTATTACCGGTATTGTAATGAAATTGATTGAAAGATTTGATAACGGAGATGATAAGATATTATCAATTGGTATTTCAGTTCCCGGGATAAGCAATTCCCGGACTGGTAAAGTATGGGCCCCTAACATTCCGGGCTGGACTGAATATCCATTGCTTGATGAAGTAAAGGAAGTAGCAGGAGATAAAAGGATTTCAATAGACAGCGACAGGACCTGTTATATTCTTGGAGAAATATGGCAGGGAAATGCAGCAGGATGCCGTGATGCAATATTTCTTTCAATTGGAACCGGTATTGGGGCAGGGATTGTTACAAACGGGGAGGTTTTACATGGGAGTAATGATATTGCAGGAGCGACAGGCTGGATGGCTCTTGCCCGGCCTTTTAAGGATCAGTATAGTGAGTGCGGATGTTTCGAATATCATGCTTCAGGTGAAGGAATTGCAAAAGTGATAAGGAAAATGCTGGAGGATGACAAAGATTATTCGGGAGAACTAAGGAATAAAGAAATCAGTACTGTAACTTCTTATGATGTTTTTAAGGCTTTTAATAACGGGGATCCTTTAGCAACAGAAGTGGTAAATCAGGCAGTCGAATTCTGGGGGATGGC
The DNA here is from genome assembly GCA_964514725.1 of uncultured Rikenellaceae bacterium. Taxonomy (GTDB): domain Bacteria; phylum Bacteroidota; class Bacteroidia; order Bacteroidales; family VadinHA17; genus LD21. The sequence continues at coordinate 48,417 of CAZEUL010000014.1, read as the reverse complement.
AGTTGCGAATTTTGTAAGTATATTTAATCCGGAAAAGATAATATTCGGCGGCGGAGTTTTTGGCCCGGCAAAATCTCTCCTCCCTTCAATCAGAAAGGAAGCAGCCAGATGGGCACAACCTGTAAGCATTACCCAGGTTGAACTTGATGTATCGGGGCTTGAAGGAGATGCAGGAGTTTATGGAGCAGGATATCTTGCCTTGCAGAATCTTAGGAAATAATAGAGATGCAAACAAAAATGTACAATAGGAAATTGGTGTTCTGGTCAGCATGTGTGGGAATATTCCTATTCGGTATAGCCCTTATTTCACTGGGCTCCGTTGCCCCTGACCTGAGACAGAAGTTCAGTCTTGATCAGATTGCTTCAGGAACACTTTTTTCGATTTTGCCATTTGGAATACTTGCAGGTTCAATTTTTTTCGGACCAATTGTCGACAAATATGGTTATAAGCTGCTTCTGTCAGCTTCGGGAATCCTTCTGTCAGCAGGATTTTCAGGTGTTGCATTTTCTCAGGGTACAGGATTGCTTAAGGTATTTATCTTCCTGATCGGGTTAGGCGGGGGCGCAATCAATGGTGCGACTAATGCCCTTGTTTCTGATATAAGCGACCGGAATAAAGGAGCAAACTTAAGTTTACTTGGCGTATTCTTCGGCATCGGAGCTCTAGGAATGCCTCTCTTACTCGGATTGCTTGAAAAACTCTTCAGCTTTGAGACAATTCTTGCATCTATCGGAATTGTCTCATTTGCCACTGCAGTTTTTTTTCTAGTTATCCGGATGCCGTTACCCAAGCAGCAACAGGGATTTCCTCTTAGAAAAAGCCTTCGGTTCTTCAAAGACAGGTTCCTGCTCCTCGTAGCATTTTTCCTTTTCTTCCAGAGCAGTTTTGAAGGAATCATCAACAACTGGACAACAACATATCTTATTGACCAGCTTAAAATTCAACAAAGTAATGCATTGTTTTCCCTTTCACTGTTCGTATCCGGAATGGCTATTATGAGGCTAATTACAGGTACAGTGCTGAGGCATGTGCCTGTAAGAAATGTGCTTATAGCATCATTTGTTTTAATCGTTGCAGCATTGATTGTAATTAAAACAGGGCTGGCGCTTTCAGTTGTAATGGCAGGTTATATGATTCTTGGAGCTGGCCTCGCAGGAGGATTCCCGATAATGCTTGGATTTGTAGGGGAAAGGTATTCTGAACTGTCAGGTACCGCATTCAGCTTTGTTCTTTTTGTTGCCTTAATTGGCAATATGATCATAAATTACTGCATGGGATTAATCAGCAAGAATTTTGGAATAAGTCATCTTATAACAGTTGCATTTATTGAAGCAATGCTATTGATATTACTTGGTGGCTTAATTCTCAGGGTGACTAAAAAGAAATAAAGCTGAAATTTTAAATGGAATAAATACATTTAATGGAATTTATTAAGAACACACCGGAAATTATAAAATTTAACATTTAAATATTAAACTTTTAAATAAACAAAAGATTATGCTGGCAAAACAATGGCTTGAAAATACAAGGGAAATTATGACCCGTATAGAGGAGACTCAGATGGAAAATATTCGTAAGGCAGCTGAATTAATGGCTGATACAATTGAATGCAATAGGTGGGTTCATACCTTTGGTTGCGGTCATGCCACACTCCCGATTGAAGAAATGTATCCCCGGATAGGTGGCTTCGTCGGATTTCACCCGATGATTGAGCTCCCGCTTACTTTTTTTACAAGGATAACAGGGGAGATGGGAGTTCATCAGTTTGTCTTCCTTGAGAGGGTTGAGGGTTACGGTAAGGAAATAATGAAAGGATATGATTTTGATAGCAGGGATATCATGTGGTTATTCTCACATTCCGGAATTAACAATGTAAACATTGATATTGCCCTTGAAGCCAGGAATAAGGGTATGAAGGTAATTGTATTCGGATCGGCTGCAGCTGCAAAGGGAAAGAAAACCAGACACTCATGCGGAAAAACAATTTTCGATCTGGCTGACATTGTAGTGGATACATGTGCCCCTCTGGAGGATGCATCGGTGGTATTGAAAAATCACAGGGATAAAATCGGTCCCGTTTCTACAATGGCATTCATAACATGTGTCTGGATGACTGTTACAACAGTAGCTGAAATACTGGCTGAAAGGGGCGTTAAGCTTTATATTCACCCTTCACATAATGTACCTGGGGATGGTACAGCAAAACAACGACTTGATGAGGCTCTTGCCGAATATAAACGCAGGATAACAGGTGTGTAATATGCTGTGATTAACTATAGGAGGTTATTGAGAATATTAAAGTTTTAATGCATTTCGGTTTCACAAGTGCCGATTCCACCCCTGTAATAGTTGAATTGAACATTCGGGTGACTGGCAAGAAGTGACATTGGAACAGAACTGTCTTCAATCCGTTTGCTGATCATAAAGGCTGAAAGCCTCTGTCCAAAAGCATTATCGTGTGTTCCTGCATGCCAGATTGATACTTTTTCAGCTTTCCATGTCTGCAATGGTCCAACAGTGAGGGCCTGTCTTGGGATTCCTGTAACAACACCTCCGCCGCTGGTTCTTGCATTCTGCATACATGTTATCGGATGAAGTTCCACAACACGGGTGGTAAGTTTCCTGTATTCTTCAGGAGAAGGCGGCTCATCTTTGAATCTTCCTTCCCTTCTCACCGGATCATTGAACGCCCAGTGTTTTGTTTCTCCCTGGCCTCCCTGCATTACAACGCACCTTATTCCCCCATCCCAGCTTCTGATGTAAGCCTCAGTATCGGCTTTAGGGAAGTGAAGATTTGATTCAGGCATTCTTAGTTTTTTATCTATCCGGTTGAAACAAAGTTCCCTGTCAGCTCTTTCAAATGAAAGAGGATGAGAGAGACTGACCTCTTTGCCATCAACAAACCATTCATCCATACCCCAGAAATGAGCGTCTGAAAGATCAATTTTAAGTTCATTTACCATCCTGGCTACAAGAGGCAGCTGTTCAGTCGGGCCTATTGGGCCACATATCCCGGCCGGACTGTCAGATGTGGATTCTTTCCAGGCAGTAATGTATTCGAGTGCCTCAGCAAGATAAAAATCTTCAAGTGTATCATAGAAAACAACCCTGAATCCTTCTCTTGAAAGCTGGCTGACATCTTTCGGGGTCAGCTTTGCAACATCAGACAATAGCTTATCATCAAGTGTGGTAAAATCCCACCAGTCGGGTGCAAGCATACTTAATTTCCGTGCCATCGGTAAAATTTAATTAACAAAAAAATAGTTGAAGCAGCATGTATTTAATTATTTAATTCCATAAAATCCTGTTTGTCGAGATTTTAGCTTAAACCAGCTGATCTGTCAGCTTCAAAAATTATTTTATGTGTCTTAAGAGCTTCGGCAAGATTGGTAAGTCTCATGTCTTTTCCTTCATCAAGGGCTTTAAAAAATTCTTCAAATTGAGTAAGATAAGGATGATCCGAAACATCTCCTGAGTCGAGTAATTTCATTGACAGCTCACTCCATTTGTTTCTGTTTAGACCCCCAAGCTGGGTTGAATAGAATTTGTTGTCGAATATGGTCCCTTCACTTCCTACAAGGTGAAAGTGAAAGTAATATGGTTGCAGGCAGTCAATGACAGATGCGACTTTGCCAACAGAGCCGTTTTTGAACTTTAATATAGTTACGGAGCTTGTCGGATACTCATATCTGGCAAAATCCTTGTTCGCCGAATTTGTTCCAAAGCTGTGAAGCGATTCAACTTCACTTCCCATGCAAAGAAGAAGAGCATCAAGAGCATGACAGCCAGCAGAAAGCAGACTGCTTCCGGCAGAATCCTTTTTTATGTTCCACCTGAACTGTCCATACCACGGACCTATACCATGATAGTAATCAACCTCACCATAATGGATTTTCCCAAGCAATCCTTTATCAATAACTGCCTTTATTGTAAGTAACTGGCTCGAAAATCTGCATTCAAAACATACACAGGTTTTTACTCCTGCTTCTCTGACCGCAGTTTCAACTTCAAGACAATCATCCCATGTCAGTGCAACAGGCTTTTCAATGATAATGTGTTTTCCTGCCCTGGCAGCAGCAACAGCCTGCCTGGCATGATCAGCAGGATAACTGCAGATCGATACCGCATGTAAATTTTTATCTGCCAGCATTTCCGACAGATCGGTATAACATGTTATCCTTGTACCGAACCTGGCACTTATCTCATCTGAATCAAGGTTCCTTGATGAACATAAGGATGTAACCTGGGCTAAGGAGGTGTTATTTATTGCAGCAATATGCGCACCTGCAGCCCAGCTGTATCCAATTATTCCAACATTATACTTTTTCATTTTTGCTAATTGAAATTACCAAGATGAAACAGGAGTAAACAAATTTACTTTTTTAATTCTCAACAGCAAAATGAAGTATGAAACATATTTAGCACCATATTTGGTTTTTCCCGGCTGATCACTTTCAATCAGACAACAGGCTGCAACTCCTGACAAATGAGTATCTTTGTTAAAACAAACACTCTTTCATCGACATATAACAGACATTTAATGGTAATTAGGCTAAAATTCATAGGAAGACTTGCATCATTAATATTTTCAATTTCTTTATTGTTCTATGCCGGTTGTCGTCGGGATGAGAAAACTCCGCTTGTGTTTACTCCAATCGACCTTAATCTTTTCAGCGAAACACATAAAGGTTTTAACCTTCTGGGAAAGTTTGATGCCGCCTGGTCAAACAGCGGATTTCAGGAAGAAGAGTTTGCTATAGTTAAAGACCTTGGTTTTAACTTCGTACGATTGCCACTCGATTACAGGACCTACACCCAAACCGGAAACTGGAATGTTTTTCTGGATGAGGAAGTTTCAGAAATTGATGATGCAATTGAATGGGGTAAAAAATATGGTGTACATGTATGTCTTAATTTGCACAGGGCCCCGGGGTATTGTGTGAATCCGGGAAATCTGCCGGCTAACCAGAACCTTGATCTGTGGACCGATCCGGTTGCCCAGGAAGCATTTGTAAATCAATGGGTATTTTTTGCTGAGCGTTATAAAAATATACCATACAATGAACTAAGCTTTAACCTGTTAAATGAACCCGGCGATATGGATGAGAATGTATATACCCGAATAATGAAATTGGCTATTGACAGGATTCAGCAGATAAATCCCGACAGAATAATCTTCGTTGATGGGCTGAATTACGGACGGAAATTAATCACTTCTCTTAAGACCAGTAAAAACATTATTCAGGCAATTCACGTATATGATCCGTTCACACTTACACATTATAAAGCAAGCTGGGTTTCAGGATCTGACACATGGCCGGTTCCGGTGTGGCCCATGACTGATATCTCACAATATCTTTATGGTCCGGTAAAACAGGAATATTTTTCATCACTGATTTTTGAGGGGAGTTTTGCCCCAGGAACGGAAATTACAGTTAATGTCCAGCAGGTTTCAGTTCAGTCGACTCTTCAGATTAAACTTGATGATAATGAGATATATAAGAAAGAATTTATTTGCGGTCCCGATCCTGGAGAAGACTGGAGCCAGATCATCCTGACTCAATGGGGTTACCAGAATATTTCAGGGAAAGACTATAGCGTTATTTTACCTGCAGGAGGAACTAAGCTTGCTTTTACCAATATCAGGGGAGACTGGATGACATATAACAGAATAACAATCAAAAACGGAACCTGGCAGATTGAAATAATCCCTGCTAATACATCATGGGGTTCAAGACAGGATACATATAGAATCACATCTGATGGAAAGATAACTGACAAGGAGGGTAATCCAGTGGTGCCGCTTACAAATCTCACAAATGCATTGAAGCTTGCCAAAACTGAAAACATCCCCGTGATGGTTCAGGAATTTGGGGTGTACAACCAGACTCCTCATACAGTTACACTTGCTTACCTTACTGATGTAATAGCAGTACTAAAGAAGAATAATACGGGGTATGCAATGTGGAACCTGATTGGAACGATGGGTATAATAAACAGTGGTCGGACCGACTGTATTTATGAAGAATACAGAGGCAAATCACTTGACAGAGAAATGACTACTGTTATCCAATAATAATGGGTGTAAAATAACCCTGATGCAGGTGTTCAGAACCTGGTTTCAGACTTTTCGATGTTCCATCCTTCAGTGATCAGTCTCAAGGCTTCTCCCGAAGTAATGCCCATTGCTTCTGAGATATCAAGATCTACCTGTTTTGCCTCTCCCGGCAGCAATGTAAAGAAATTTTCGCTGAAATATGAGGGAAGTATCAGATTATCGTCCTTATCTGCAACTTTTAACCTTATGAAGAATGCAGTTTCATCAGCCGGGTTTGAAATCAATATTTTAACCTTACTTTCATTAACTCTCTTAATATCAGAAATTAATGTCACTTTTGAAAGCTCGTTGAGTTTCTCGTATGCTCGTGGTTTGTTGGTAAGCCAGTAAAAGTTTTCATCAATGACAACATCTTTTTCAGATAGTTTTAGCCTGAGAAAGAATACCGTGGTGCCTCCATCGGGAAGCACAACTTTATCCAGGAGCCTTGAATCATGGGCGTTCAGATCAACTGCTTTTATTTTTGAGGAAATCATCTTACCATGCAGATCGTACAACTTTATCTCAGCATTCAGGTTCTTTATGCTGCGGGCGGTCTGATTAAGGACGCAAACCACTGAATCGTTAAGATTAAGTTGTATGTGAATGGGTGCGGCTCCATGCATGTAACCGAAATATCCTCCTGTATAGTCAAGATAATAATCATAAAAGAATCCTCTGAGTGCTGTCCAGGGATTCTGGTTTTTCCATACCAGCATCCCTGTGTACCAATCCCACATTTTATAATTGAAACCTTCCTGAAGTGCCCTGTATTGCTCATAACTCACAATCTGAGCTTTCATACAGAAATCCTGTATATCCTTTACTTTCCCGTACCTGTCGGGGAAGTCTAGCAATGGAAGATATTTATGATAAGACCATGATTTAGAAGCTCTGAATGATTGCGGAGGCATCAATTCGTCTTCAGGAATTATCTTCTTCAGTCCGTCGAAGTTAGGGATTCCGATAGAGCCTGTCTCAGGGTTGAAGGGGAAGGATCGTTCGGTAAATATCTTCTCAGGTTCTCTGATACCGTATGGTCCGTCTCCCACCCCTCCTATTGTATTGGTCATAAGCACAGGAGAGGTGGACATATCAAGGAAAAATCTGCCCGGATCATAAACAGGAAATATCTTTTCTTTAAGTTCTTTAAGGATATCAGGTGGAGGCAGGGTTTCATTTCCTCCGCACCAAAGATAAAGACTTGGATGGTTTCTAAGCATTTTGACCTGATCGGTAACTGATTCCAGAAAGAGCTGGTGATTGTCAGGGTAAGCCTTTCTCCTGGCCTGGGATTCCTTTTTCAGCGGGTCGTTCCATTCTCCGTTGCAATCGCCTGAGATCCAGATATCCTGCCATACAAGTATTCCGTATTTATCGCATGCATCGTAAAATTCGGGTCTCTCTGTCAGACCTCCACCCCATACCCTGATCATATTCATGTTCATTCCTGCATGGAGCCTTATTTCTGCATTATATCTTTCTCTCGAAAGGCGAAGCAGCGCATCTGAGGCGATCCAGTTCCCTCCTTTAATGAAAATTTTCTGTCCGTTGACCTTGAAAACCTGCCCTTTGATTTTTTCATCAAAAGTATTTGAAGTCTCCCTGATGCCGAAGGTCACCATATCGGAATCAAGAAGTGTACCGTCAGAGAGCAGAAATTCAATTTTCATCTGGTAAAGAGGCTGAGGACCCATTCCATTGGGCCACCATAATGATGGATTTTCCACCTTAATCTCAGGAATGTTTACTAGTTTTTCATCAAAAGGATTAAGAACAACCTTGACTGAACCTTTATAGCCACCAAATTCAACTTTCAGAATACCGTTTATTGTAGAGGGAGATGTGTTTTTTAATTCAGCCGAAGTCCTGACATAAGCAGGCTCTTGCTTATCGCCTGGTATTCTTATCCCCGGAACTCTGGTTTCAATAAAAGGATTCCTGAGATCAACAGGTCCCGTTATCTCAAGGGAAACCTGGTCCCAGATACCTGTATTTCTGTCTCTGATAGGGCAGATCCAATCCCAGCCTGCGGTGAACTGCATGGTTACATTTCGGCCGATTGTGCCATCACCTCCCTGGCCGGCTGCTGAATTACCTGCCGGATCAGGAGGTGAAACGAGTATGGCTAGCTTGTTTCTGCAACCATTTACAAGATATGGTGTAATCAGATATTTTTCCCTGAGGAACATCCCTTCGTGAAACTTGGTGTTTACCCTTTTACCGTTCAGATAGATATCGGCGAAATAATTTATTCCTCTGAAGTTTAACCACAATTCCTGCCCGGCCCTGATATCAGGAACTTCAAATTCATTATAGAACCAGTAAGTATAATAATCTCTTCCTGTATTATGGATATCGGGTATCAGGTTATTGTTCATTCCGAAAAATGGATCGGGGATAAGTTTATTGTGAAGGAGGGTTGTAAGAACCGTGCCCGGCACAACTGCATCCAGCCAGCCTTCAGGTTTAAAATTGGCTCCTGTAATTTCAGTTCCGTCGAGGAGGATATCAACTGATTTTCTGGCTTTCCAGTTTTCATTCAGTAGAATTGACCAAGGTTGTGCATGCAATTCCATAGAAATAACAACCAGAATGGTAATAGTTAAAAATGGACTTTTCATAAAACTCACAATTGTTTTTATAATTTTCGGAGAGAACCTACATTATCTTTTATTATCACTCCTTCACCGTGCTCGCCAAGATCAACAATAAGTTCTTTGATAGCGCCATTATGCTGAACATTGTCTTTGATCACGGCACTCTCAAGCTTCTTCATAACGATCCCATAATCAGGTGAATAAGTTCCCTTGCCTCCGTCGTCGCGACCTGAATTGAGTGCATTCCCGGTGAAAACCAGTCCCTTGACGGATTCCAGCCTTACATGGGAACTGTCATAGTCATCCTGTTTACCCCACTCTGGTTTGCCACTTCTGTAAATAACATTACCTGTGATCGTCAGGGTCTCACAGCTTCTTTGGTTGGGTCCGGGAAGAAGAGCAATTCCGCACCTTCCCGAACGGTCGATATAGTTGCCTGTTATGTTATAGTGTGATCCGCCATAAATAAGGATTCCTCCTTCCCGGTTCCATTCAATGCGGTTTCCGGTTATAGTGTTCGATGCATTTTCATCATAGGATGCATACCCCGCTTTGCCGTTTCCTGAAAACCAGTTATCGAGAATAAAGCCATCCCAGCCTCGAACCCTCAATCCGCAACCTTTATTACGGAAACAATGGGAATGGCGCACGCAAAAACACCATATCCTCTCCAGCCTTATACCATCACCGGAAAAATTCTCAACCCTGCATGTGTCTATCCGGGGTGTATCCTCCTGGGTTCCATAATCCGGCTTATCGATAAGAATTCCATGGATCCCTCCTTCTAAATTATTGCCATTAAGGCATAGTCCGAAAAGATAAGCTCCGAAGGAACCTGTCAGATTAATGAGGCATTTTCCTCCCCCTGTGAATGTAAGTATTGTTCCCATCCCCTTTCTGTAACTCCATGCAGGCAGTCCGTAAATCCCTGTACCTTCAGGAACTTTAAGCTCAGAACAGAGATAATTACCTTCCGGAATAAAAACAGCACCATGCGAGAGGCCTGCAGTGTCGAGGGCTTTCTGTATAGAAGCAGTATCGTCTGTTTTGCCATCACCTTTAGCACCAAAAATCCTGACATTCAACATGTCATTTATTTCATTGAATATCATGGGATTCTGGCTGCCTGAAGCAGCAGGCACAAAAGCTGATGCAGCCGCTACCGAGCCTGCTGAGACAAATTTTCGTCTTGAAAAAATAGATTTTTCCATAATAGGTCACCTGATTAAAATATTATGACTTGTAAAGATTCTGATTATCCAAATTAGTCAATTACTGTCACTCTATGCCTTCTTGAAATTCAGTAACACTCATTTGTAAATTTAAGAATACATCCTGATTGTTTTGTTACAAACATTGCTTTAAAAGAGAAAAATTGAAATTTTAACGATTATGAACATATAATATCCGTAAATGCAGATATATTATTAATTTTCATCTGAAAAAAATACTCCTATTAAGAACATAAATTTGAGTCACGTGGTTGACTCATCATCGAAATAAAAGTAAAAAGCGATATGAGAACAAAAAAAGCCTTTATTCATTACAATTACAGGAATTTGGTTCTGCCGGTATTAATTTACCCGGGTTTGTTTCTTTTATTGGCCTGTTGCAAAAGGGTAAGCAATAATCAGGTACCTGATAATTCAGTTTTCCCTGGTAAACCTGACCCTAAAGGTTATGTTTGTTACAGGGCAGCTGCTCCTGTAATCCCCGACGGTAAGCTTGATGAGTCTTCCTGGCTTGCTGCACCATGGACAGAATACTTTGTTGATATTGAGGGGGACCCGAAACCTGCCCCTAAATACAGAACTCATGCAAAGCTTCTTTGGGATGATACCAATCTATATATTGGAGCCGAGTTGGAGGAACCTCATGTCTGGGCAACACTAAGACAGACTGATACCATTATTTTTATGGACAACGACTTTGAAGTCTTTATAGATCCCGACGGAGATACACATGCTTATTATGAGCTTGAGGTAAATGCATTTGGAACACCATGGGATTTGTTGCTTATTAAGCCTTATCGTGACGGAGGTCCTCCGGTTTTTGGCTGGAACATTGCCGGACTAAAGGTAGCCACCCACATTGACGGTACTATTAATAATCCTTCAGATACAGACAGGGGTTGGAGTGTAGAAATTGTAATTCCTCTTTCGGCCCTGAGAGAATGCGCAGGTTTTGCCGGAATGCCGGAACCCGGCGATCAATGGAGAATAGATTTTTCAAGAGTGGAATGGCGGATCGTGATAGAAAACAACAGATACAGGAAAGAGATCAATCCATCTTCCGGAAGACCTTTCCCTGAAGACAACTGGGTATGGTCGCCCCAGGGAAAGATCAATATGCACATGCCTGAAATGTGGGGATATCTTCAGTTCTCATCAATTGTGGCTGGAACCGGGAATGAAAAATTTGTTCCTGATAATGACCTTGACAAAAAATGGGCTCTCAGGATGGTCTATTATGCTGAAAATGAATATTTCAGAAAGAACGGCACTTACATCTCCAGCCTGTCCGGAATCGGCCTTAAACCTGAAGATTTCCCGGAAAATATTCAGATACCATCTATACAATCAACAAGAACTACCTTCGAGTCTTTCTTTCCGAAAGGTAATACTACAAGTAATCTTGTAATATACAATGACGGACGTCTGCTTGACCTGAATAGAAAATCAGAAAACAAATAAGATAATATTAAAATGCCTGAAAATGTGACAGAATTTAAACATAAAGAATCAATTTAACTCTTAATATCATTAGCCAAATGAAGAAAATTTACTGTTTTTTATTAAGTGCTTTTATTTTGACAGGTATAATGACACCTGCAAGATGTCAAATACAGTCAGGAACTGAATCTAAGGTCCTCATGGGTGCAAGCCAGGCCAATATCACCCCTGAATTTCCAGTAATGATGAGCGGATATGAGGCACGCAAGACACCATCAACCGGAATTCATGATTCATTGTTTGCCACAGCGCTTTATTTCAAAAGCCCAGGGACATCCCTGCTTCTGATTACGGCCGATCTTATCGGATACAGCAAACCGTTTGTTGATGAGACAAGGAAAAAGATCTCTGCAATAACTGATATCCCAGCTGAGAACATAATGATTACAGCAGCTCATAATCATGGAGGGCCTGTCACAAGGGCCTATGAAAAAGAGGTCCCCGAATCAGTTGAAAAATATGTAAAAGGGCTTCAGGAAAAATTCATAAATCTTGCTGTAAGAGCATCGAAAAAACCTGTCCCTTTCAGAATGGGTACCGGTAAAGGAATATGCACAATGAATATAAACAGGCGGGCCGAGTTTGCTGACGGAAGTATATGGCTCGGCAGAGCGCCTGACAAACCGTGTGATCATGACGTAACAGTCACAAAATTCGAAGATATGAACGGAAAACTGCTGGCTGTATTTATTAACTGGCCATGCCATGCCACCACAAACGGCCAGGAGAACTATCTTATAACTGCTGACTGGCCGGGTGCTGCAGCAAGGTATATTAAAAGAAATACGGGCGAGGGAACAATTGTAACAATTACTGCCGGTGCATCAGGTGATATTAATCCGATCTATGGACCTGGGAATGATTTCCGTGAAATAGAAGGGGTGGGGTTTCATGTCGGCAAAGTAGCCTGGGAAGTATTTAAAAAGATCGAAACACTTCCGGTTGAATCACTGGGAGCTGTTTCGGCCACTATGACATTCCCTGGAAAAAAGATGACCAAAGATCATTTTCCGCAAAAAGAGTATGAAAAAGGTCCGGATGTTGAGATTGGATTATCGGCATTCAGAATAGGGCATCTTATCCTGACAGGTATTTCCGGTGAACTGATGAATGAAATTGGAAGTGCCGTGAAAACAAAATCTCCTTATTCAGCCACTGTTATCATAACACATTGCAACGGTTCAAGCGGTTATATATGCACAGACAAAGCATTCCCCGAAGGAGGTTATGAAATAAGAGTGACCCGTCTCATGCCAGGTGCTGAAAAGCCGTTGACTGATAAGATGTTGCAGATGATAAACTCGCTTTAGTCGACCTGATAAACCATTGTATTCTCCAATTTGATGAAAAGATCAGTAATCTGTAAGTTTCTTTTGCTTTTAATATTTTTTGCCGTAATTACAGTATGTAAGAGATCAGCCCAAATCATTTATGTTGAAGCAGAAAGTTTTGAAAAACCAGGTGGATGGGTGATTGATCAGCAGTCGATCGATTTGATTGGATCTTCATATTTACTGGCTCATGGGCTTGGAGTGCCGGTTGAGGATGCTGAGACGACAATAGAAGTACCTTTGAAAGGCAAATATCAGGTCTGGGTTCGTACCCGCAACTGGGTTGCTCCCTGGGAGGTTAAACAGTCACCCGGAAGGTTTAAGCTTGCAATAGGTGGCATCTCAATTGATAGCATTTTTGGAACAAATGGTGATAAATGGAATTGGCAGAACGGAGGTCAGATCTGGTTAAAAAAAGGAAAAACAAACCTGGTATTACACGATCTTACAGGATTTGAAGGCCGATGCGATGCAATTATTCTTACGGATGATCCCGGTCTGATTCCCCCGGAAAAGAGTGATGAATTGTATGATTTTCGTAGAAATACTACCGGTCATATTATTACTCCCGAAGATGCTGGCGAATTTGATCTTGTTGTGGTTGGAGGAGGCATCGCAGGATGCTGTACTGCTCTGAGCGCTGCCAGATACGGCTGCAGGGTTGCTCTCATCCAGAATCGCCCGGTGCTTGGAGGCAACAACAGCTCCGAGGTCCGCGTGGGATTATCAGGGTTAATTTACCAGCAGCCCTATCCAAAACTTGGCAGGTTAGTCGACGAAGTCGGACCCATCGGACACTGGAACCTCATGGAAGCGATCCATGATCCTGAATCCCCTAGAAGCAGGCATATATTAGAGGTGATTGAGAAAAACCCTGAAAAGAAAATTCACAATGCCGGCCCCGCCAGCAACTACGGTGATGAAAAAAAACTGGCGGTCGTTGAAGCTGAACCTAACATAACCCTGTTCCTGAATACTCATGTATTCAAAGTGGAAAAATATGGCGAAAAAATTATCTCGGCAACAGGAAAAAATATTGTTTCAGGTAAAGAAATTATCGTTCGGGGTAAACTTTTTGCCGATTGTTCGGGTGATGCAAATCTTGGATTTCTTGCAGGCGCTGATTACAGAATCGGAAGGGAAAGCAGGGATGAGACTGGAGAAATATGGGCCCCGGAAAAAAATGACAGTCTTGTGATGGGTACCTCAATCCAGTGGGTTGCCCAGGAAACAACTGCTCCCTCATCATTCCCGGAGTGCCCATGGGCAGTGCACTTCGATGAAAAGACCTCATATAAGGTAACCAGAGGTGACTGGGACTGGGAAACAGGTATGACACATGACCAGATTACTGATATAGAGTTCATAAGAGATTACGCTTTCAGGGTTGTCTATGGAAACTGGGATTTCGTAAAAAACAGAAGCTCCGAAAAGGATAAATTTAAGAATTATAAGCTGGAATGGGTGGCTTATATAGGCGGCAAAAGAGAATCCAGAAGACTGATGGGAGATGTCATTCTCAGTGAGCATGATATTCTTGGAAAAATAGCATATCCCGATGCATCTTTTACCACCACCTGGAATATAGATCTCCATTATCCCCTCAAGTCGGAGGGTTTCTATGGAGAACCTTTCAGGGCTTACGCCGATACCCGGCAGATTGACCCATATCCTGTCCCCTACAGATGTCTCTACTCAAGGAATATTCCGAATCTTTTTATGGCGGGCAGGAACATCAGCGTCACTCATGTTGCACTGGGTACGGTAAGGGTAATGCGAACAGGAGGGATGATGGGGGAAGTTGTGGGAATGGCGGCATCGTTGTGCAGAAAATATGATATCTTACCACGGGACATTTATGAAAGTCACCTGGAGGAACTGAAAAAGCTTATGAATGAAGGAGTTCCTTCGAAGCGGGAATGATTACTATTCCATTGAGCATCAAGGTTTAATTCTCAACCTTTTATGCCTTTAACGGGGCACAGCGTACTTCCTTATGTATTCTTCTACCGGCGATGAGCTGTCGGGAACGTGGTTGTCAAATGGAATATCAGTCTGATAATGATATCCTTCAGCCCATTCAAATCCGTATTTTTCGCCCAGTTTTTTGTTCTCATTGAAAACAAATGTTTTTGCATAGTTGAAATTGGCTGTATGATCATCTCCATCAAGGAGAGGCAGCCTTTTACCTTCCTTTGCGAGCCTTTCCCTTAATTTTACTCCGTTATTTCCGGCAGGTCCCTTGGCAATATTTAAAAGATTCACTTCTATTTTTTTATCAATATAGTCGCTGATGTCGACAATGAGATTGTTTGTCTGTCCTGCACGAGAATAGTAATATCTTTCTTTTGGTGTATAAGGTCCTATCCCAAAAGCAAAATGTTCAGGATAATCATTTGCTCCGGCAATCCACCTTGCAGCTTCCACAGCAAGCCCTGTAACATAATGATCAGGATTTTCTTCATAGTGGCCCCATGGATCCATGCAGACGATGGTATCTACTTTTAACGCCCTAATTAGAAAAATGAACCTTTGTTTCAGATCCTGTATCCCGATACTATCGAGCTGATGATGAGGCATCAGCAACTCAAATGATCCCTTCATCCCATAGAAATCAGCAATATTCTGGTTGTCGATCCTGTTCTGTTTATACTCGCCTTCTCCCCTGGCATCATCGGTCACAGAACATAAATAACCGGTATACCCTTCATCCATAAGCTTTGCAATCAATCCGCCTGCCGAAAGGGGAATATCATCGGAGTGGGGCTGAATAGCAAGCAGAACTTTGCCTTTATGAGGTTTGCCCTTTACCGACCTTTCTATCATCACCTCCGAATAGTCGACATCGTACCCCCATGGTACCTTTGTTTTTGGATCATATTTTTTTTGATTGCCTGTTTCTGACAGCCATGCAGGAGCTGCTGCAAGAGTCCCTGTGGCCAGTCCTTTTTGTAAAAATTCTATCCGTTTCATAAATGATTTTTTTAGGAATTTATCTATCAGAATATGTTAATTATTTTTCAATTATTTGGGCACAATGCCTGTCGGCTGGCCGATCGTGAACCGTCCGCTCCACAGATGATCTGAGGAACGTTTATCATTCCATTCCGGAGTAGGGGCAAAGTAGCTCTTGTCGGTTGGGAACAAGTGTCTTTTCACCTCATCTTCATTCAGTTCAATACCCAGGCCGGGTGCGGTTGCCGGGACATTGGCAAAACCTTTTTCAGTAAGCTTTCTTCCGTCGGTGGTGATCACAAGATTTGCCCACCAGGGATTGTCAACAGCCTGTGTTGTCATCTCAAGAGCAAGGAAGTTTTGAGTAGCGGCCGCACAATGGACACTTGCCATAAAACCAACCGGCGAACTGGAACAGTGCATTGCCATGGCAATTCCTTTTTCCTCTGCATAGTCCCCAATCTTTTTTGTTTCCATAATTCCTCCTGCTGTATGCAGATCAGGATGAACTATATCTACCGCATGATTATCACACAGCTTAATAAACTCCTCTTTAAGATAAATATCTTCTCCTGTAAGTGTAGGGGTTTCCAATGCTTCTGATAATGTTTTTAGCTGGTCGGTCATTTCCCACGAGAGCATGTCCTCAAGCCATGCCAGCCGGTATGGTTCCAAAGCCTTTCCGACCCTTATGCAGTTATTGATATCATAATTGCCAAAACCGTCAGCTGATAGTGGAATTTCATTACCGGTAACACTTCTGATGAACTCAACATACCTGGCAAGTTCTGCAAGTCCTTTATCGGTGATTTGAAGCTGGGTAAAAGGCTGCTTTGTTCGGTTATATGAAGTGATATCAGCATATTTGGGAGCTGCCCAGAATGTTGAATTGACTGTTATACCTGGTATATGACTGATTGTCTCCAGACTCGGATAGAACTTGAGCCATGTGTAGCCTTGATTTTCAATACGTTCTTTTACGTCTGCCTTAAATTTCGCGACATCCATCTTTGCCCAGTTATGTACCGGGATATAGGAATACAATCTTACTTTATCACGATATCTGCCTCCCAGCAGTTGCCAGCAAGGGACACCATATGCTTTCCCTGCAAGATCCCACAATGCCATTTCAACCGCACTTACACCTCCTCCCTGACGGCCGTGAACCCCAAACTGCTTAATAATCTTAAACAGCATTTCCACGTTGCATGGATTCTCACCCAGGATGCGGCTCTTTAACATCAATGCATACCTTTCGTCAGCTGCATCCCTGACTTCTCCCAATCCATATATTCCCTGGTTCGTATCGATCCTTATAAGCGGATTGCGTGAGCCGTCATCAGCCAGCTGAAGTACGCAATATCTCAGATCGGTGATTTTTAAGTCTGAAGGATTTGAGAGACGGTTTATTCCGGAAGTAGTTTGTGCCACAATGTCTTCAATGCCAGAGTTGAACATACCTGCCAGTGAAAGTCCTCCGAAAATAGCTCCTGTGTTTCGCAGAAATTCCCTTCGGTTGATTTCTGTTTTGTTACGGCATGATTCTCTGTTAAAAGGACCAGTCCTTGATATTTCTTTGCTTGTTCCGGCCAGATTTTTTAAGATGTTTTTCATACCTGATTGAGTTTTATGGGTTAATAATGATATTGAGCATAGGAGTGTTTGTATAAAATTATGAAACTTCTGGAATTAGGGATTTCACCCCAGACAGGCTGCATCCGTTTTTATATGTGGCAATACTTTATGAAAAATGAAGTTGTCCAAAACTCCATTTTGACCCCAGAGGTCAGGATTCAGAGGTTAAAAAAGTCATAAGTTCTGCAATCCTGGAGCATGATTAAGGAACTTGAAATGCATAAGAAATAAAGAATAACTTAAAAATGGGTTATCATTACCACAGAATTGCCAAAGTAATTCTTAATGCCCGTTAAACAATCCGGACTGCCTTAATAACCATTCGTACCATAGGTCTATCCCTTGACCTGTTTTTGCCGACATTATTACAAATTCCAAATCAGGGTTAATGGTCCTGGCATTAGTTATGAAAACATCTGTTCGAAAATCAACATAAGGAAGGAGATCAGATTTGTTTATCAGACAAAGATGTGAAGATTCGAACATATTAGGATACTTAAGGGGCTTATCTTCCCCTTCCGTAACACTTATGACAATAATCCTTTTATGCTCACCAAGATCAAAAAGGGCGGGACAGACAAGATTTCCAACATTCTCTATCAGAAGTAATGAACCAGTTTCTAAGTCTATTTTTTTCAGGGCCGATTCAATCATGCGTGCATCAAGATGACACCCCGAACCTGTATTGATCTGAAGAACGGGAACTCCTGTCCTGCCAATCCTTTCAGCATCGATAAGTGTCTGCTGATCACCTTCAATTACAAATATCTTCTTGTTGCTTTTAAGAGATTCAATAGTCTTTTCTAAAATAGTGGTCTTCCCTGATCCCGGCGAGCTTACCAGATTCAGGCACAAGGTTTTTCTTCCTTCAAAAAATCTGCGGTTCATTGCAGCAGTCAGGTTATTCCCCGACAAAATATCAAGATTCAAATTCAGGGTCTTTTTTTGGTGAGCTGTGTGATCATGGCTATGCGAATGAACATGTCCATCATTATGATCATGATCATGACTGTGAACATGTTCATGATCATTTTCGATTTCATTACCGCTCAGATTCTTAGGATCCCTGATAATAAAATCATCTGTTTTACCGCATCCGCAAGTTTCACACATATTTCAGGCTTTTACGATTTGACCGCATGTAACAAATTATTCTTCTTCAATTAAAAGTGAAACAACCCTGAACTCAGTTCCGCCCCTGATTTCCCACGGAACGATATGACACCATGGGCACTCATCTATCCTTTGTTTCATCTCAAATTCCCTGCCACAGGTATGGCAAATACCTCTGCCTTTAATCTTTACAATTTTTACGTGTGCCTTATCCAATAAAGTTCCTTGAGAAAGCAAGAGTATCGCCGATTCAAAAGCTTCTGATTCAATCCCGACCATATTACCTACCTCTATTGTGATTTCACTTACTGATCGGGCGTTGTTTTTAGCAGCCTCCTCTACGGCAATCTTTACTACTTCTTCTGCCAATGAGTATTCATGCATTTTAGGCGGATAAGGGTATTGTCAATATTTTTTTCATCATTTTGTACACAGCCTGTAGTATTTATATTAGCCTTCGGTACAGAAACAAAATGTTTTGAGTTTTGGAAGATCAAAGGTCAAATATATGCAATGCATCCTTTACAGTTCCCTCCTTTACGCGCAAAATGGATTCCCAGTATTTATAATCTGATTTCCTTTCAAGGTATTCCTTCATCGAAGGTCTGGGATCAGGATACATTTCTTTTACATGTATCGGTGTTTTAAGTGTATATGGCTTGCAGAGATGAATAATTTCCATGGCATGCTTTGCTCCCTCATACAGGGCCTTTCGTGTCTCTTCAAAAGGATATAGAACTGCCGCTTCACGTGAAACGCCTCTTTTAACTGCGACTGTCACACAATTCGCACCGAAGAAATTCCTTGCCTCGCGACATGTCGCTTCGTCACCTGATACCAATATCGGTGGTACACCGAAGTGACCGGCAATAGCAGCATTCTGCGCCAGCTCACCCGATTCAACTCCGTTATACCAGTATCTGTTTTCAACATCCTGTGTATGGTTCAATACCCCGTCAGGTGTCCCTCTCATAGCGTGAAAACCAAGCAAAACAACTCCTGCAAATGAACCATCAAGCCCCCACAGATTACCGGGCCCTGATTTGGGCTTGCCGGTCACATATTTTGCCCCGGGGACCATTAAATGTGGGATTACAGCCTGATCGCCATGACCATCGAGGACAATAACTTCAGTTGCACCTCCGTCACGCAGTCCTTTTACTACAGCAGCAACATCCTCCATAAAATATTCACAAGCTTTCAGATTCAAAGGTGTGTCCTTAACCCAGGCCTGATCAAACTTGTAAACACCGCTTATTCCTTCAAGGTCAGTTATAATATAAATCTTTTTCTGTGCATTTAATAAGCTGGTTACCATCAGAAAAACCAAAAACAGACCTGCAAACCTGCAAAAATTTAAAATACCAGAGATTATAAAACTGCTTTTCTCATAAGGACAATAATTGGTTTCTGATTTTACTATTTCCATTGAAACCGGAACGGGCCAATTTTCCATGTTTTTCATGTTATGGGCTGATTTGAAAAGACTTTATGGTTGTTTAAATTATTGTTTTGTTTAAAATTAACTCTAAATTCCTGTTTCCCGAATACTTTTTTAAAGTTATTTTAAAAATTGACTGCCCAATCAAATCATTATTTATTTTAGAGAGGTCATATTATATTTATTAAATGGGGAATCAAAGAAACCTTATAAGAACTCTGGGAATTGGTTATGTAATTATTGTTGTAGTTGCAAACATAATAGGATCAGGTGTATACAAGAAGATAGCACCGATGGCTGCCGAACTGCAATCATCAGTGTGGATAGTTCTTGCCTGGATTGTAGGGGGCATTATTACTCTTTTCGGGGCATTAAGCAACGCTGAAGTAGCAGGATTGCTTGCTGATACAGGAGGTGATTTTGTCTATTTCAAAAAGATATACAACCGTTTTTTTGCATTTTTATATGGGTGGTCATTATTTACCGTGATCCAGACTGCGACAATCTCTTCCCTTGCATGGGTTTTCGCCCAGTCATTGAACACAATCATCCCATTGCCCGGCATATTTGCATCATTAAATGATTTTACAATTGGGGGAGTCTTTTACCCATTTCAGGATTTTGAGATCAAGCTGGTGGCTATCCTGCTGATCCTCTTACTAACAGGGCTGAATATATCAGGGCTTAAAAGCGGTGCTGGCTTCAGCAGGGTAATACTGATTCTTGTAGGGGCAGGATTGTTGATTATTGTTTTGTTTGGCCTGACCTCAAAGGGCATTAAAACTTCAGGTCTTCTGAATTTCTCCGACCTGTCGGCTGGAACTGTTACCCTATCCTCATTTTATACAGCAATGCTTGCGGCTTTCTGGGCTTATCAGGGATGGGTCTCCGTAGGATTCATCGGAGGAGAAGTAAAGGACCCGAACAAAAATATCCCAAGAGGAATTGTAACAGGAGTTTTTATTGTAATTGCTGTTTATGTGATAGTTAACATGACATATCTTTTGCTGTTGTCAATTCCGCAGCTTATTCAGATTCACGAATCAGGAAACCAGATTGCAGCTGTTGAAGCGGTGAAAAGCTTTTGGGGAAGGAGCGGAGCAATATTCATTTCGTTTTTAATCCTGATCACGACTCTCGGTTGTACAAATGCAAGTATACTTACCGGTGCAAGGCCTTACTATGCAATGGCAAAAGACGGTCTTTTCATTTCGAGCCTCAGCCGCCTTAACAAAAACAATGTTCCAGGGGTATCACTGTTATGGCAGGGAATATGGGCCTCCATACTTGTCCTTTCAGGTACATTTGATCAGCTGACTGATATGATAATTTTTGCAGTTTTCATTTTTTATGGGGCCACAGCACTGGGTGTCTTTATATTAAGACGAAAGATCCCTGACACCTACAGACCTTATAAAGTCTGGGGTTATCCCGTTATTCCTGCAGTGTTCATACTGTTTTGCATCGGGCTTTTCTTTAATACAATTGTAACCCGGCCGAGGGAAGCTGCTATAGGTCTTACTCTGATATTTACAGGCATCCCGGTTTATTTCCTTTTGCGAAAAAAATAAATCCGGTATTCCGCGAATTGCCTATCAGTGTTTTTGTTCCACTTTTCCAGGATCTTCCATTTCACGGATTTAGTATCTTTGATTATCAATAATAAATAGCAATATGACATCCAGGCTATACAATTATTTAACCATATTGATTTTACTGGTTTTATCAGTATCAGATCTCTTCGGAGCAAAGTTTATAACTGTTGCAACTATAGGGAATGTACCGAATCCTGAAAGGACCCAGGACCCGGATAAGCTTGTAAGTCAGGTCATTGAATTTTGGCAAAAAGAACTTGACCAGGTGCTTCCTGACAAACCTGATCTCATCGTTCTACCTGAATTCTGCGATCTTTCAGGTGCCGGCGAAGAGTACCTGAAGGTCAGGAAGAATCAGGTACTGGACTTCTTTTCATCAAAAGCAAAGGCTAACAGGTGTTACATAGCATTTGGGATGAAAAGAGAAGAAAGTAACGGCACCTGGCGTAATTCATGTATTCTTCTTGACCGTGAAGGTAAAATTGCAGGAATCTACGACAAAAACTTCCCGACAATAGGTGAAATGGAACAGGGTATAGTTGCTTCTGATAAGGCTGAGGTAGTTCAATGCGATTTTGGACGTGTTGCCATTGCAATATGCTTTGATCTGAACTTTGATGAACTGCGGTTGAAATATGCCGCCCAGAAACCTGACATTATGCTGTTCTCTTCCATGTATCACGGAGGGATTGTGCAAAGCCTCTGGGCATATTCATGCAGATCATTCTTTATAGGATCTGTCTACAGGTCAGCTCCTTCAGAGATACGTAATCCACTTGGAGATATTATAGCCTCCAATACCAATTACTTTGATTATGCTGTCGCCAGAATAAACCTAGACTATGAAATTGTTCACCTTGATTATAACTGGGAAAAGCTGAAGCAGCTAAAAAATAAATACGGTGAAGGTGTAAATATACATGATCCGGGTAAGCTGGGCGTGGTACTTGTAACTAGCCTTGATGAAAATGTATCCGTACAGGAAATGATAGATGAGTTCGGACTTGAGAGGGTTGATGATTATTTTCAGCGGGCAAGAAAGTTCAGGCTTAGAGAAGGGAATCTGAAATAGATGAAACCTGTTACGGTATTACCTGATTGCATTATCGGTTGAAAACCAAATAATTCAATAAAGCCATGACAGATTTGATTAAGAAAATGATTTTAGCAGGTCTCGGAGCTTTATCCCTCACTCGTGAGAAAGCCGAGGAGATAACCAGGGATCTGATAAAGAGAGGTGAACTGGCAAAGACGGATGAAGCAAAATTTGTCAGGGATCTGATGGATCTTGTTGAGAAGAACAGGGCCGGGATGGAAGAAAAGATTGAAAAGGCAGTCGAAAAAGCAATGGCAAAGCTTGACATACCATCCAGGAAGGAGATCAATGCCTTGAAAGAAGAGATAAGCAAACTGGCCGGTAAGGAAAAAGTATCAGGCAAGCAGAAATGAACACCTTCCTGACTTCTATCTGAGAATTGATCTTTAGCCCTGGACGGGAGACCATAATGAAGCATTTTAAGAATCTGGAGAAGCTGAAGCGCACCAGGCAGATAATTGGTGTCTTTACAAAATACGGACTGGGATATCTTATTGACCGGCAGAAGAGAAGTATAGCTTCATCAGGGAAGGGCGGTAAAATTATCCTCAGCGCTCCCGAAAAATTTTGCAGGGCCCTGGAAGAGCTGGGCCCTACCTTTATCAAATTCGGACAGATCCTAAGCACACGCCCCGACTTTCTTCCTCCCGAATTCATAAAGGAACTGGAAAAGCTGCAGGACAATACGCCTCCTTTTGATGTATCCCTTGTGCAACAGATTATTGAAAAGGAGCTTGGAAGACCCTATAATGAAATTTTCCGGGAATTTGATCCCGTTCCGGTAGCCGCAGCATCCCTAAGTCAGGTTCATAAGGCAACCCTGCAAGGCGGTGAACAGGTGGCTGTCAAGATCCGTCGGCCCGGAATAAGGCAGATCATTGAAACCGACCTGGCAATCCTGGAGGATCTGGCGCAATTTGCCGAAAATCGCCTTCACAACGGATGGATGTACAGGCCCCGCCTTATGGTTGAGGAATACAGGAAGGCAATACGGAAAGAACTTGACTTTGAAAGAGAGGCTCAGAACTTTGAGAAATTCAGGTTTAATTTCAGGGATATCGACTATATACGCGTCCCGACGGTCTATTGGGAACTCACCACCCCGGCCGTGCTGACTATGGAGTTTATTGACGGAATAAAAATAAATGAAACAGTTCAGGAGAAGTACAGGGATGTTTATGACCCGCACAAGATTGCTGTAAGAGGAGCTGAAGCCATAATGAAACAGATTCTCGAAGACGGTTTTTTTCATGCTGATCCTCACCCGGCAAATCTTTTCGTTATACCGCCTGCCGAAATCGTAATGCTTGATGTGGGAATGGTGGGATACCTGGACAAAAATACCAGATTCTATGGGGCCAAACTGCTCCAGGCCCTTGTAAACAGGGATGCCGACAGTACATTAAACAGGTTTGAAGACCTTAAAATAATCATCAGGGATGTCGACCGCAGCCTTCTCCGGCAGGAGCTTTCCGAATTGTTCGACAGCTATCTTGGAATACCTCTCGGAAGCCTCGATATAAGCAAGGCCGGGCAGGAGGTTATAGGAATAATGATCCGTCATAACCTTGCCCTTCCTCCCAACCTGGTTCTTATGATCAAGGCTCTCTCAATGATCGAATCGACTGGCAAGGAACTGTATCCCAACCTGGATATGCTTGAAGTCGCCCGGCCTTTTGTAAGGAAAATTTCAAGGAAAAGGCTTGATCCTGGTGAAATTTTAAAAAGAAGCAGTACCATGCTTCAGGAAAGCGTTGAGCTTATAGAACGGTTACCTGAGGACATGAATATTATCCTCAATAAAGTAAGGGAAGGCAAATTAAAATTTGTCTTTGAACTTCATGAAGCAGACAAGCTTAAAAGATCCGTTTCCGGGGCAGGTTACCAGATTTCCCTGAGTATCCTTATTGCAGCCATTATCATAGGCTCTTCACTTATCTTTACGCTGCAGGAAAAAGGCCCCCTTTTGTTTGGATACCCCGCTTTCGGCGTGGCAGGCTTTTTCCTGGCATTGATACTGATACTGCTTTTTTTATGGTCGGTTATGAACAGGCGGTGATTCAGGAATAGAACTTCATCAGTCACGAATGATTATTGACGGACATTCTCATCAGGGCGGTGAAT
Organism: uncultured Rikenellaceae bacterium; assembly: GCA_964514725.1. Lineage (GTDB taxonomy): Bacteria > Bacteroidota > Bacteroidia > Bacteroidales > VadinHA17 > LD21. The sequence continues at coordinate 23,697 of CAZEUL010000014.1, read as the reverse complement.
ACAGGGATTTGCAAAGCATCATATCCGTGCTTGACAGGCTTGGAGTTGACAAAGCTGTATTATGCCCGGCTGATTCGGAGCGCCATGATCCGGTTTCAATCCCCGGAATGGGTAACAGGTTCAACGGGCCGGAACTCAATTTTGTAGTTAACAGGTTTATAAGGGCTGCAATGGCAAGGGGAAACAGATGGTCAGCCATTGAGCGATCCAATAAAAAAGTCTTTGAGTTGGCATCTTTATCAGGTGGACGTATACTCCAGTTTTACTGGATCAATCCGCTAAAAGAGGGAATTTACGGTGATATGGAAGAGAAGCTGAACTTCTGGAAATTCGCAGGTATCAAGCTGCATCAGGCATGCCATCCCTTTTCAATAAAATCGGCAATGTTCAATACTATTGCAGAATTTGCTGCATCGAAAAACCTCCCGGTATTCATCCACCTGTATTCAAAAATGGATGTTCTGGATTTTATCTCTCTGTCAGGCAGTTACAGCACAAATTTTATTGTCGGACATCTTATTGGCCTTGAGATTTTTATCAGTGAAAAGAAGCTGTTGGGAAATAATGTTTATTTTGACATCTCCTGCCCGCCACTTGTTTCTGCCAATCGTATAGTTCTGGCAATTAATGAGTTCGGGGCTAACAGGATCATCATGGGATCAGATACTCCTTATGGCAAAAACAATCTTGCACAGGTAATGACAGTAATACAGTCACTTAGGCTTGAAGAAGAGGAGAAGGAGATGATCCTTGGTAATAATCTTAAAAGTATTCTGCCGCTTTGAAAGAAGGATTCTGAATCAGTTATTGCCAAAAAGCAGCTTCTCAAGGAACCTTATGTAAACTTCTGTTCCCTTAACTAGCGATTCAACAGGGATCCTCTCATTGTAATTATGAATGGCTTTCATAATTTCTTCCTCAAGGACGGCTGGAATTATCCCATAAACCGGAACACCCGCATTCCTGAAATAGTTATTGTCGGTTGTGGCGGGAAAGAGTACCGGCATTATGCCTGCTCCCGGATATGTTTCAGTCAATGCTTCACAGAACATAACATAAAATTTTTCGGTTACGGTTGGCGCGGCATTCTGTGTCTCACTAATGACACTTATGTCTATATTTTTGTTTTTCAGTCTTTTCCTGACATAGGTGATGAATTCATCTGTCTGAGTCTCGGGAAGCAGACGGCAGTCAAGCATTACCTCCGCTTCACATGGGATCTGGTTGATCTCATTTCCCTGGTCAGCGAACCGGGTTATGGTCAATGTATTTGTTACTGTCGAAAGAAGAAGAGGATCTTTTCTAAGCCTGCCCGCAATAAGAGGCTTAAAGAAACCAGGTTTATTTAAGACCATTCCGGTGATCCCTTTTTCCATTTTGCCGTATGCTCTGAACATCGACCTTGCGGATTCGTTGAAATGGATCCTGGGTCTTGAGTTTAAAAGGGAATGAAGAGCTTTGATAATCATTTTGTTTGCATATTCAGGAGGAGGTACGGACCCGTGTCCGGAAGTCTCATGATTAATGCTGAGTTTAAGCCAGAGAGCCCTTTTATCGCTGAGTGAGATTGCAAATATCTGTTTTTCACGATCTGCCTTAAGCATACCTTTTGTTCCGATGCCTCCCTCTCCAAAAACAACTACCGGATTCAGTTCACTTAGAAATGAACTGCTGACAATTCCGGCACCTGTGTCTCCGTATTTTTCTTCGCCTGAAACACATAGGAGAGAAACATTAAATGGAAGATCTGTTTTGCCGGCTTCGCGCGCGAAGGATGCAAGTGCCATCAGCTGCATAACGGCGGCACCCTTCATATCGGCAGTCCCGCGCCCCCAGATAGTGTCTCTTATTATTGCACCTGAAAACGGCGGATGTTTCCATCCTGCGGTGTCTCCTTCCGGTACCACGTCAATATGATTCAGTAAGATGACATTGGGCTTGTTCATCTCAAGCGGATACAAAGAGGCAGCAAAGTTGTAGCTGTCCGTCTTATCTGTAAAGATCCTGACATGCAGGCCCTTTTCGCGGCATATATTCTCAAGATACTGTCCGGCCGGTTTTTCGTTTCCCGTAACCGAAGGGTAACTTATATACATACTCAAAATTTCAGATGCTTCTTCACGCGACATCGTGCCGATAAAATCCGGGGACTGACCTAAGGTATCCGGGATGATCGAACTTAGTAAAAGGAAAAGAAAAATCACATGCCTTAAAAAGATTCCCCTGAAATATTTGCTTCCTCCGGATATCATTTTTATGCGCTGAATTTTACAGTTTAATCTTACTTAATTAAAGAAAAAAAGGAAATGAGTTTTTTGGTTCAAAAAAAATTAAACCTTATCAAAACATAAAACATAAAAACATCTGTGAATATTGCCTGGTTTATATTCCCAAATTCAGTAGGTTTCTCTACTGGCTTATCCGGCAAGTGATTACATTGTCATCATTATGCATTTTCCAAAAATGGCAATAGCTTTCAGAATTTACTTCAAGGATCTAAAATCAGAAGCAGTATTGTTATAAATATGAGAAAATATGTTTAGATTTAACTGAATTAAATATTCAGAATTTTACCTGATCAATAAATCTCCTATGGAACGAATTAGTTTGAATTATTTTAAATCAGGCGTGATATTGTTGGCGCTGATCTTAAGTATCCAGTCTGGTGTATGCCAGAACAGGCAGAAAATAATCTTTGACTGTGATCTGGGCAGCGATATAGATGACGCCTTTGCCCTGGGGCTCATTCTTGCAAGTCCGGAGTTCGATGTACTGGGCGTAGTACTTGATCATGGATTAACTGATAAGCGGGCGCAGGTGGCAGCCAGGATGCTATATCTGACCGGGAGGACCGATATTCCAATTGTTGCAGGAAGAAAAACAATGCAGATAGTCGGCACTGATATTCCTGCAGAGTATTCAGGTCAGTACCACTGGGCTGAGGGATTTGATAAAATCAGGCCAATAGCAAAAACCGCAAGCGAATTCATAATTGAAAATCTGAAGAAATATCCTGGTGAGGTAATATTATTTACAGTGGGTCCCGTAACAAATATTGGCGATGCGATCAAAAAGAATCCTGACATTCTCAAACTGGCAAAGCATGTCTATTCAATGTTTGGTTCATTTTACCTGGGTTATGGAACTGAGGAGAAGCCTGAACCGATAATTACTCAGGAGTGGAATGTAAGGGGTGACAGTGAAGCTTCGAAGCTTCTTGTTGGTTCAAAAGCCAGCATAACTTATTGCGGGTTGGATGTTACAACCAAAGTATGGTTTGATAAAGATCTGCAATTTAAGCTGTTAATGCGGCAGTCTCCTCTGACAAATGCCCTGTGCGGCCTGACCGCACTATGGGGTGGAACCAGACCGTGTCTTCACGATGCTGTAACAGTAGGGATGCTGCTGTGGCCCGATCTTTTCACCACACGCCCGGCTTTTGTGAAAATTGCAGGTGATGCATATACTGTAATTGATGAAACCAGGGAACCCAATTGTGAAATTGCCATGACAGTAAAGGCAGATGAATTTCTGAAAAGACTCATGGACAGATACCTGACACAACGACTTGGAGAATAAAAACTAAAAATTCCAGATCCTGAAATAAAAAAGGGAAGATCGGAAATAAACGGTGTATGGTTTGCACTTGTTTTTCTTGTAGGATTTAGGGTACAGGAAGATGTATTAAGCAAAAAGACAGCATCTTAACCTAACTGAAAAAATTGTAAATTTTTTTTAATGTCTCAAAGTAAAACATTTATTATATGAAAAGAATGACTCTGTTTGTTCTGGCATTGGCATTGATTGTATCAGGCATAAATGCGCAGCAGGTTGTATGGCAGCCGGATGTTATCAAAAAATTAACCCCGGAATGGAAAGGTGAGCGTTATCCTGATGGCAGACCAAAAGTCCCGGACGCCCTGCTCGAAAGGCTTAAAAACTGTGCTTTTGAAGAAATTCAAGGCTACCTTGGTATGCATGGATACCAAAACATATTCGAAAACTTTGCCAGTTTATACGAAAACGGGTGGCAGATTATACATCCTGACAGGGTAATGACCGGCCGTGCACTGACAGCTCAATTCATGCCTTTGAGGCCTGATTTTAACAATTATGTTCAGGCCCAGGCTAAAGAAGAGGGTACACATACTCCGGTTACCAACTATGCACCTATAATAAAACTACAGGAAGGCGATATTTATGTTGCTGACTCCTATGGCAAGATTGAGGGCGGTACCCTTATAGGGTCAAATCTTGGTAATGCGATCGCGAGGGCAAGCAAACGAGGAGTAATTTATAACGGATCACTGAGGGATTATGAAGGCCTTGAGGCTATTGGTGAGACATTCAATGGATGGATAAGGGGGTATGATCCTTCTGCTATACAACAGATGATGATTGCATGGATAAATGCCCCTATTCGGATTGGACGGGTGACTATTTTACCGGGAGATGCAATCCTTGCAAAAAAAGTTGGTATTGCCGTCATTCCGCCTCATCTTCTTCAGGGTTGTGTGGTGAACAGTGAATATATTGCATTACGTGATGAGTTCAGCTTCATGTGTATACAAACAAACAAGTTCCCCTATATAAACGAAGCATTTGATGTTGATAAAGATGTTTATGAAAAGGCTTTTAATGAATGGCTGGATAAGCAAAAACTGCCGATGACAAGAGAAGAATTGAATGCTTATCTCAAGGAGATGGAAGAACTGAGAGCTTCATTCCGGAAGAACAGACCGATACCCTGAGATCATCAGAGACTCCATCAAATTCCTGTAAAAACGGATTTTTCATCGTTGGTACACCATTGTGCCAACCTTTGTGACACTTTGTTGTTCAGTGATTTATGCTTAACCCACAAAGGCGCTCCAGGGATAGCACTAAGGGGCGCACAAGGGACTTTTAATACAACCGATGTCATACCAGCAGAATCCTGAAAAAATGTTATCGTTTCAGGTAAAATATTTTACCCAAAACAATAAATTATTACCTGTTTCAGGTAAATTTTTATTATGATTGGGAAGGCATACGTGATGTCTACCTGTAAAGGCAGATCAGCATTTCAAAATCGCGAATCTCCGGAACGGTGCATTCAATCCACCCATCTCTGTCAACTTTGAATTTAGTCGTTTTCCCTGATCTGAAAAGCATAATTTTGATTATCTTAACTTTTTTAAAATGAGCATTAATTTAAAATAGTACAGTTATATGAAAGAAATAAGAATTTATTATTTGTTATTACTGGCAATTATTTCGATTGTTCTCTCTTCATGCAGCAATAAGCCATATAAGATTAAGGATGGGTACATATATGTTCAGAATGAGGGCCGTAGGAACGAATCTACTGAATGGCAGCTGGTTTGGGAAGATGATTTTGATAAAGGTGAGCTGGATACAGCTATCTGGACAAGGATTGGGCTTTTTGAAACACCTAAGTGGAGAGTGCCTGTAGAGAAATGGAAAGAGGTGAAAAACTGTTTCAGGTATATAACAGCAACCGATCCACGGGTTGTCCAATTTGAAGATGGAAATATAAAACTGATGGGAATTATAAATCCTGATTCACTGACAGGTGATCCACGACCATACCTTACTGGAGGCATCTATTCCTGGAGAAAGTTTGCTTTCCAGTATGGGAGGATCGAGATAAAAGCTAAGCTTGACCAGGCGTACGGTATGTGGCCCGCAATATGGATGCTGTCGGAAAAGGATATTTATCCGAACCAGCATAATGGTGAAATGGACATTATGGAAAAACTGAATCATGATGATTTCGCCTATCAGACCACCCATAATCATTACACCATTACATTAAAGCAGACTGAGCCTAAAAAGTCTGCTACCGGTAAAATAGATACAACAGGTTATAATGTATACAGTGTAAGCTGGTATCCTGACAAGCTTGTATATGCCATCAATGGGGTAAAATCTTATGAATATCCCAAAGTTCCGGGAGCTGGAACTTTTCAATGGCCTTTTGATCAGCCGTTCTACCTTATTATTGATCAGCAGATGGAGCATGAATGGCCGGGTAAAATAACCAATCCCAAAGAACTTCCAATAAGCATGACAGTTGACTGGGTAAGGTTGTATCAGTAACAGAGACAGAAATATAAAAAATTGTTTTTTCAATCAAATAATGATCAGACATCGTTCTTGGCAGATATGGATATCTTATAAGAAAAATCCTAAGAACTTTATCTGGTTAAGTACGCTTCCCGGGTTAGCTTTTCATAGAGCCTTACAGAATCAGGATGTCCAGCAAATGCTTTTGATCCTGGTTTATTAATCATTCCGGTATACTGGTAGATCAATATTTTTTCGACGAAAGGGGAAACTGCCTCCAATTGTTTTACAACCCTTTCAGGCGAAGCGGGCAGCAGTGCGCTGTCATAAACCTTATCCTCAAACCGGAATACTTCAACATCGGCCCATAGTTTTGATCTTGCGGCTTTTTTATGAAGATTGTACAGGCTTTCAAAGAATCCTGCACTCTCCTCAACTCTGGTTTTTTCAACACCTATCTCATCCTGATATGCTATAAAATCAACATTCAACTGCTCAAGTTGCTTAACATACAGATCATCAGGTTTGACATTCCGGGTCCCATAAGGTGCGATCAATGTTTTTGCTTTCGGAGTTAACTTTCCTGCCTCGGCTGATGAACGATTGACATAATCAATGAAATAATCCTGATAATGACCGTTGATTCCTGTCTCATTTGGATAATACCAACCGAAAAAGCTTTTATGATGTGCATATTTCCCGGCTATCTCATTCATGGCTTTTAATCGCATCTTGTCAACTTCAGGATCTTTCATAAGAAATACAGGATTGGTCCAGTCACCAAAGAATCCATTGCTTACGAAAAAGCTGATTCCATGATTGTCTGCAGAGGATAGTACCGTTTCCAGCGGGTCATCACACCCCAGGATGTGCTTGGGTAGCAGTTCAGATGGATAAAAACTTCTATCATAAATTGCAACATCAAGAAGTACAAGATAACGGATCCCTGTTTCAGCTATCTCTTTTATTTTTTCGTCCCATTGCTCCGCTGAAAAACTTTCGAGAGTTTTGTTCCAGTATTTTCCTTCTTTAAAGCTGTGATGCTGGAATTCAAACCATGATCCTTCTATCGGTTTGACATTTGTGTTGCCATAGGTTTCAGACATTAACTGTTTAAGAAAAACACTGCCGGCTGATATGGATCCCATGGTTTTAATAAAATCCCTTCTCTTAAATTTGGTCATTTTAAAATCTATGTTAATAAGTTAAGTACTTATATACCAATTCCTGTATCAGATTGATTCAGTAAAATTACATTTTTTGAGATTTTAGTGAAATTTGGTTGTAAGTGAAATAAACTTTTTGAGCTTCTCAACATTTTTCTTTTCCGGTTGTTTAGATTCTGGCAGGAACGAGGAAAAATGATATAATTTTTCATAAGCCGAAATTCTTAAAAGATCAGGAGGAAAACAAAATAAAATAAATAATGAGATACTTTTCGGTACAAAGAGATCGCAGAAAATATTAACTTTAAGGATCTTGACATACCGGAAATTTTTAAGGGATTTAAAGAATACTATCAGGCAAAATCTATGATTGTAACTTTAAACGGTAATGTTGCAGATTTTATGAAAAAACTTTATACGTATATTTTTTTCATAGCATTTGTGGTTCCTTTATTAAATGAGTTAAAAGGCCAGATACCGACAAAAGAAGAAGATTTGCTTTACCTGTTGGCCACGAGGGATCACAAAAATGCTGCAATTCTGGTTAAATATATAAATAACGTAAATTATACAGATTTGTATGACAGGAGCCTTCTGATGTATGCTGCTGCGAATGGTTATACAGATGTATGCAGAACCTTGCTGAGAAAAGGTGCAGATCCTGAAATTCAGGCGATTGATGGCGTAACTGCAGTAATGTATGCTGCGTTCAATGGTCATACAAAGATTGTCAGGCTTTTATTAAAAAAGGGATTGAATCTGGAGCTTCAGACCATTGACGGATTAACAGCTCTGATGATGGCTGTCCAGAACGGATATACGGCAATTACCAAGCTTTTGCTTGAAGATGGTGCTAATCCCAATCACCAGGCTTCGGATGGTTTTACTCCTCTTATGATTGCCTCTCAATATGGTTATAAAGATATTGTAAAGCTGTTGCTTGAAAAAGGAGCAGAAGTGAATTTAGAAAGCATTAACAACACTACTGCATTGATACAGGCATCACTATCCGGGTCGGTCGAAACTGCAAGGCTATTAATGGACTATGGTGCAGATCCAAACCATCAAAACAGCGATGGAATAGCCGCACTGATGACAGCCTCACTCAATGGGTATACTGATTTTGTCAAATTATTGCTTGACAGAGGCGCCAATATAAATTTAAAAGGTGCAAACGGCACAAATGCTCTCTTTCTGGCTTCTTTAAGTGGACATTCTGATATTGTAAAAATGCTGCTTGCGAGGGGAGCTAAACCTGATTCCAGGGAGAACGACGGCACCAGCGGAATTTTGATTAATGCAAAGGATGAGATTGCTGATTCAATCCAGATAAAGCTGTATCATGATATGAATAATGACCCTGATGATAACGATCATGTTATTGCTCTGGTTACCTCTTCGGAGAACGGAAACCTTCAGGCTGTAAAACTTTACATGAACAGGAGGGCTCAGTATAATCTTCTTACAAATGCCGACAAGACAACTGCATTCATACACTCCGTTATGAGCGGCCATCTTGCAATAGTGAATTTATTCATAAAGAAGAATTCTCCTCTTGTTTTAAGTAAAACGGCAAGAATAACTGATCTTATGGGTGCTTCAATGAACGGACACACAGATGTTGTAAAGCTGCTTACGGAGAATGGGGCAAAACCTGATATAATGAGTGACGATGGTTATAATGCTTTGATATATGCTTCTCAGAATGGGAATTTTGAAATAGTTAAACTGCTTCTTGATAAAGGAGCTGATATGGATATTCAAAATGTGAATGGATTTTCTGCTTTAATGGCTGCCGCACAGAAAGGTCATACTGATGTCATAAGACTGCTTCTTGAGAAAGGAGCAAATCCCTATCTGAAAGACAAAATGGGCAGAACAGTTCTGGATTATGCTGAAAATTCAGAAATAAAAAGCCTTCTGATAAAATAGATATGAATTTTTGGGAGCTCTGATAATATTCAATCATCCAAAAATCATATCAATAATAATCTGAAAAACGTAAGATTTATTCCAAAAAATTGAATTTTTTAAGAAATTCATCGGTAATCTTCAGTATTTCATCATCATAGTAACGTGAGTACTTCGGGTTGCCTTCACCCAGGTAATGACGCCGGCCTTCATACTGATGAAGTTCAAAATAATTTCCGGCTTTTTTCATATCGGCAGAAAAAAACTGAACTGTCCAGACAGGTACCTGTTCATCGTATGTTCCATGAAACTCGATCATTGGAGGCAGGTCTCCTCTGATGTGATGGAACGGGGAGATACTCCAGATCTTGTCTCTTCGGGAGGCCAGAAGACGGTCACACCAGCCCTCGACAGCATTGACACAGGCCGAAAACAGAAGAACTGCATCAGGACGGCAGCTGACGGAAAGATCATCCGTTTTCTCATTGTGATCATCAATCATGGCCGTACACAATGCAAGATGACCGCCGGCAGACTGACCTGCAGCCACAATTTTATTTTTATCAATATGGAATTTTACAGCATTGACGCGAACCCAACGAATAGCTGACTTCGCATCCATTACAGATTCTATAGGGCTTATCGTCTTATGCGGAGTTACCCCGTTTTCTATTGAAAGCCTGTAGCTTACAGAAATCGCTATTATTCCTTTTCCTGCATAACGCTCACATGTAGAAAAGAACTCATCGGGAGAACCGAAAGCCCAGCCACCTCCATGAAAGAATACTATTGCCGTATTACCCTCTCTTTTAAAAGATCGTCTTGTGTAAAAAATATCAGCTGTAAGTTCGATATTGTCGACTGTTTTGTACACTTCTCTGGAATGGATCACCTGATCCTGGGGCATCGGACAGTTATCGGTCCCATAAAAAGATTCTGCATTTAACTCAATACCCATTATTAACGGTATGCTTATGCAGATATTCATGAGCAGTTTTTCCATTAGTTTGATTTTTTGACTGACACTGTTTTAGTTTTATTATTTTCCCATGATGAACCTTTCACCTCCCACCGTTGGTTTATATCATTGTCTGCGACAATCAGTGAGACCCATGGTTCATCACGACTTATAATTTCCCCCTGCCATTTAAGGGTGATACTTTTCCCTTTACTGAGATTTACATTTCTCAGTGGATTTTTAACAATCATATTGCTGCTTCTGATGTTTATGGAATGGGATCCTTCACCTTCAATTAAGGCTGTGATTGAGACATTGCCGCTCTGAGTTGAATTTTCCGACACCTTGACTTTTAAAAGAGTGTCTTCTTCCTTATGGAGCAACTTGTCTTTCATGCCGGTTATCCCTCGCATAACCCCGATCCATTGATTTACCGGGTGGATCCATATTTCCTTGTATGTCCAGGTATTCTGTACGGGCCAGTAGGGTACATCTGCATCCCCTTTAGTTTGTATACCCACCGGAAGTGCTCCGACAATATCCCCTGAGGATGGTGTGTAAAGAGGAGGAAAATCATAGCCTGCACCATACATTGTACTCTGCCCGAAAGGATTTTTCCCCATGATCCATTCAAGCTGGCGGACTGCAAGCTCAAGACATTTGTTATCTTTTCTCAGACTGGCGGCATAATTCAGGGCCTGTGCCTGGGGGAGTATTGTTCCAAAGTGTCCCCTGTAGTCCATCCATACAGGGAAAATACGGAGGTAGTAACCTTTGCCGAGAGGGATCCCGTTAAGCACCTGTTTTCTGAATGATTCCTTTCTGCTTTCCGGCACCTGCAGGTAATCGTTGTCCCTGTAGATTGATGAAGGCAAGAAACCATAAGGTTGAGTATATTCCGATATGGTTTTGAGAAATTCGGAATGCAGGACGACTGCTGAATACCATCTCATATAGTCGGGATGGGAAGGGAAAGCCTCGCATAGCTTTGTAAGGGCAGCAATGGGTTCCTGTTCTCTTCCGTTATGGCAGTAGTGCAGAATGTATTTTTTAGAAGGCCCTGTATAGAAGAAACCCGTTAGAGGAATATCCATGTCGGGCTTCTTACGTTGTTGTGAGTCGGTAATTATTTCTGCCAGCTCAACGGCTTTCTCCCTATAAATGGCATTGCCGGTTGCATACCATAATTCTATTGATGCAAGTATCCCTGCCGATGCAATCTCATGGAGGACTTCCCCTGAATCGAAGGATACGCCCCAGACTGCCATTGAATCATTCTCCCTGGTAATAACCATCTTATCCACAGCAAACTGCCAGTCGGCTTCTGCCGTCTTCAGGGAGAAATTTGCAATACGGGGATCAAAGTCCCTCAGCATTCTACCCGCAATGGCTTCCACCGCTGATGCGATAAAATTTGTTCTTGGGTTATTCCTGGCTGTGGAAATAACATCGTCATAGTCTCCGATTATTCCGTTGGTACGCCTGCTGTTAACAGATCCTTCATTACGGAATCCGTCTCCAAAGCGGGTTTTGAGAATCCAGTCCAGACCCCATCTGGCTTCTTCTATAAGCCTTTTATATAAGTCGGGTTTATTGCCTCTTTTCTTCACTTCTTCAGCCAGGGTGAACAATGCATAGGCCCCTTCTCCTGTATTCCGGAGGCCCTGGGTAAAATCGCCTGCATCGTGCCAACCTCCGTTTATTACAATCTTTTTGCCGTCATGTTCGCAGGTCCAGTCGCGATGGCAAGCATCATGAATGCCCGGGATGGGTGTTCCACATCTTTCAGCATAATAGAAATTCAGGGCTTTCCATACAGTTTCCTCCCAGGCATCCGGGCTTATCGAAAAGGAACCTGAGACATTTTTCCCTGCTTCAATATGATAAGTTCCTGTCTGATTGAGCTCCGTAAAATCCAGTACCTGAAAGGATCCCAGTCCGGAAGTTATGGTCTGAACCTGTTTTGTAAGGACTGGTTTTCCGGATTTTTGGTCAATGATCGAGAATTTCTTAAGGGCTGGATCATTAACGATCGCTGTTTTAGGCATTCCCGGGAGGTATCCTGAATGACTAAAGGCAATTCTGCCAGTCCATACCGGCCATCCTTCAACGTAATCAGGATCGACCTTTTCAAGATGCAGATCATCAATGTAAAAGGTGGTTGTATCGCAAGCCTCAGGTTCATGTCCTGATATTATTGTTGATATTTCAAGTTTGGTTATTTTGTCGCGTGCCACATTACCGATCTCCCAGACTATATGGTTCCATTCATGATTGACAAGGTTAAAAATTGATTCTCCCTCCTGTCCGAAAAGTGCCGGCAGTTTCTCATCACCATCGTTGAATACCCTTATTTCAAGCCAGTTCTGGTATGCTCCCGGGTTGTCAGGGAATACCCAGACGGAGATGCGATTATATTCTGTCCAATTTTCATTACTGACGTTATACCATATTCCTGCATTGCCCCATCCGCGTCCGCTCTTAGGGGCAGGAGTTTCAAGTTTTGAGGGAAACTTTACCTGTATCGATCTCTGACCATTATGTGACCTTTTTTCAGATGGGGTTACTGAAACATAATTCTTTTTTGATTCTTCTGTTCTGACATCACTTCTTGAGTCAACCAGTGCAATGGCCCCACCCGTAAAGGAGATCCATTTAAGATCGCTTTCCATATCGTCAAGAGATCTTGAATCCAAAATTTCTTTGTTCAGCCATCTTTGATAAGCCGAGCGTTCAACATTTATTTTTAATGGTTCCTGACCAGTCAGGGTAATTGCTGATAAAACAGCCATTATGACAAAAGCGTTCTTTATCATGTCTTTATAAAATTGTATTATTTACAATATCAAAGATAACCATTGTTGTATTTACAAAGGCAAAATCTGATCTGTTCTTCATGCCCGGAAGGTCAATATATCTTATGTTTAAAAAGCAAACAGGTATGATTATACTGTCATATTGTTGGCTTATTGACATTAGTGTCCGTCTAAATCGAGTGGTTTTAAGCTAATATACTTATTCTAAAGATATTGAAATACATGTCGCCCCGAAGGGGCTCATTATTATGTTTAGGATAAAAGTCTACAAACATGGCGTCCCTAACGGGACTCCCATATGACCACCTCCATAGGAGTGAAAAGTTTGCAGAATTCAGATGGCGCTATTTTTAAGCTCCATAAGAGTGATATGTAGTTAATCACACCCTATTAATTTCAATATTGGATTGGTTTTTAATTTCAGGTGGTATACCTTTGAACATGGAATTTTAAGATAGCATTAATATATGCTTAATTCGATAATATTCAATCAATAATTAAACAATATGAAAAAGCACTTCGGTTCGATACTGGTATTAATATTGTCTGGAACCTTAAATAATTATGTTTTTCCTCAAGCATCAGCTGAAAAGATTTTTCAGGTAAAAGGATTCAGCTGTACATCCCCCAGGCATAATGAAGTGGATCGTTTTGTGAAGTTCATAAATGATGAACTGGCTCCACGAGGGGTAAACACTCTTGTTGTCTTTGTTTGCGACAAGGATTACAATTACCAGTTTGAAAGTTATCCGCAGCTCAGTGATCCTTCATTGCTTTCGAAGGAAGATGTGAAAAAAATCGTTGCATGCTGCAGGAAAAATAACATAAGGGTCATTCCGCAGATCAATCTGCTTGGGCACCAGTCGTGGAGGGAAAAGCCAAATAAGCTGCTCGAAAAGTTCCCTGAGTTCGATGAGACTCCTCATATCAAAATGCCTGAAAAGTATGTATGGCCGAATGATGATGATCTCTATTGTAAGAGTTATTGTCCCCTTCATCCCGATTTGCACAAGATAATTTTTGCATTGATAGATGAGATATGCGATGTGTTCGAAGCTGATGCATTTCATGCAGGAATGGATGAGGTGTTTTATCTTGGAGATGATAAATGTCCACGATGTTCAGGTGTTGATAAAGCTGAGCTTTTCGCCGGAGAAGTAAACAGGATTAGGGCTCATCTTGCAGAGAAGAACAGGGAACTGTGGATCTGGGGTGATCGTCTTATTGACGGGAGAACAACAGGTATTGGTTTATGGGAGGGAAGCTATAATTACACATGGAGGGCTATCGATATGATTCCGAAGGATGTAGTGATCTGCGACTGGCATTATGAGAGGGCTGATCAAACTCCTGTATATTTTGCTATGAAGGGCTTTCGCGTGATTACATGTACCGGGAGAAAACCTGAAATATCTGTTGCACAGGCAGAAGATATGGCTCGATTCATAAAGAACACAACCAATGAAATGAAGCCAAGGTACTATGGTATGATGCAGACAGTGTGGTCTTCCACCGATCAGTTCATCGATGCATTTTATGGAAAACAACCGGCAAATGCTGCGGGAAGAGGCAACGCTGCAGATGGTTTCAAGGCATTATATAAAAGGATAAATGAGCTTGAAAAAGAAAAGCGGTGATTCTGCAGATCATGTTGAAAGCCTGCAAAATAATCAGCAAAATAATTATTATCCGGATCAACCAGCCTGTTTTGGCATTCCCGGATCAGGTTTGTTCCAATGTCCGGGTATATAGGGATATTTCTCAGCAAGGCCATCAATAAGTTCCACACCCAAACCTGGCTTATCGGGAACATCGAGGTATCCGTTCTTTACGGCAACTTTTTCCTTGAACAGTCCCTCTTTCAGAGGATTGGCTGTCATATTGGTTTCAAGAAGGAATCTGTTAGGAACAGCTGCCAGTAGATGTGCATTTGCTATTGTTATCAGTCCATCCTGCCAATTATGACCTGTAAAAAGTCTTCCTCTGGTATGAGCCATGCGTGCAATGTACCAGTTTTCGGTCATCCCGGCATCATCACAGCCAGACTGAATAATATCATAAGCTCCGCTGTCGATCCATTCTGCAAGCTGATACCTGTTATTACGACCTTCGCCTCCTGAGATTTTCACTGTCGGAAGGGACTGTTTTATTTTAAGGTAATCATCAATAACTCTCTTTGTGGGTTCCTCGAACCAAAGGAATTTAAGCTCTTCAAGTACGGGACAGATTTCGAGGCATTGCTCCAGCGACCAGCGGGTGTTAGCCTCCTGGATAAGGTCAAAATCGGGTCCGACGGCCTCTCTTAATTTATACAGATGCGGGATATAATCCTTCATTGTTATACCCAGTCGGCCAAAACCACCACCCATTCTGAATTTGAAAGCGGTATAACCTTCTTTTTTATGAGCGAGAGCCTGTTTTATATGACTTTCAGGTCCGATATCTGTAAACTGCGAATCCTTTCTCCACGTAAATTCCCCTCCGCTGGCATAAACTCTGAGATGTGTCTGCGGTTCAGTGTCGGCAGCGAGGATCTTATAGAGAGGAAGTCCTTTTGCTTTTCCAATAATATCCCAGAGTGCAACATCAACTCCGGCCCATGCTCCTCTTGCACCGCTTCCTGAAATTCCTCCTGTCAGGATCTCGACATCAAAAGGATTTTTGCCGATCAGAAATGGCCTGATGACCTTTTCGGTGTAAAGTTTCATTTCTTCCGGCCCATTGTAACGGCTTGACCCTCCAATCCCCACAATACCGGAATCAGTAAATACTTCAGTAATGACTGAGGAAGTCTGCCAGATTATGCTATTCTCGTCTCCATCGGCCCATAGTTCTTCAGGTTTCAGCTGGTAGGAGAGAAGGGTTACTTTAATATCTGTTATTTTGATATTTTCCCTCCTGATGCCGTTAAGTGGATGTTTCATTATTCCTGATATGTCTGAGTTTCTGCTTCCCTCAGAATTGCAGCCTGTAATACCAGCCAGAGCTGATGATGCAGCTATTGCAGCTGCAGATTTAAAAAATTTTCTTCTTGATGATTTGGCCATTTTACATTTCTGATTTTAATTTTTAGAAAATTATGACACATTTTATAACCAGGTCCCACCACAGTCTTTGAATGTGAAAGGCTGTTTCAGAAAAATTTCAATTTATTTGTCGGAATCCGGCTTGCTTTTCAAAAGAAAATACAGATATTGATTGCGTCTTTTCTTTCGAGCCACAAAAAGCTCATAAACAATTAATTATTTAATACACAAAAAAATTATTTACCGCGATACTACATGAAAGCATCCCTGTTGCCTTTCATAGGTGGCCCAGCATTTATCTTCTTTCTTTAGTTGATAAATAACCTCGGCGAGAGCTTCCTTCATGTACCATTTATCACATTCAGTGACATAAAGTTTACGGAATGAAAAGCGTGCATAGGAAATATCAAAGGCATTACCGTAAAGATGAGGACTGTTATCAGAAGCATTAATGTTTGTTTTTCCAAGCTTTCTGGTTTTCTCCGAAGTCCGTGTCATTGATGTAATTATGAATCTGGATCCTTTCAGCCCTTCTTTTTTAATTTTCTCCCTGAATCTGCTCCCTATCTCGTCAAGAAGCTTTTTGCTTTTCCTGGTAAGACAAGGATAGCTGTGTGACATATTCTCAATCCTATAGTATTTGCTGCTTCTTACCATTATCAATTTTCCTGATGAGATCCTTTTTGATATGTCTTTCGTATCAGAGCAAATTTCAATTCCGGTCAATTTTGCACCTTCTGAATAATCAACGATCCTGTCATTAAGTCTTTTGCTGTAGATCTGCTGGTAATTCCTGCATTTTGTACTGAAAAAAGATACCATTAAAGCCCTGTTAGACTGGGGCAGGATAAGAAAGCAAATTGAGGAAGTAAATATGATAAAAAGCCATACTTTAAGCCTGTATTCCTTTTTTAGACGGATCCTTCTTCTGACCATTGCCATTAATTATGGCCCAAAAATAGAGATATAAACACCAGGAAACCATAAGAGATATTCACAGTTAATATGGTTTGTATTAACATTCCCAGGAAAGCATATCACCTTAAATGCCCTAAGCCAAATCCTGATCAGCGAATCCGAAGATATTGGATATATATCTTTTCAGGGGATTTCGCTGTAGAAGTTATAGCTACCCGATCCGACTTCGAACACAACGAAATTGTTTTCAGTTCTCAGGTAACTGATCCCTTCTGCCCCGGAGGCAATTACACCGCTTTCGTAAACTTTGTCCGGGTCATTGCCCGGTATTTGGACTATCGCAGATGTGTTAACCGGAATATTTATGTGATGCCTGTACAATCTGCCTGATTTTCCCCAGTCGGAAATGACCAGTCCATGGACTGTTTTAACGGAAGATTTGACATAATTCAGGTCTTGGGGGATACAGGGCTTAATTAAAATGGATTTATAGCCTGGAGCCGCAGGCTGGATTCCTCCAAACCTGGTATAGAATGTTTTATCTGCACCTGAAAACATTGCGTGATCATAGGTTTGCATCTCCCTTCCTGTTTTAATAACCCCCCACTGCTCCCAGGTAGTGGTGGCATCATGGTTAAGAATCTGATCACCAAAGCCGGGATATGTTTTCTGAGTAAAAAGGGTGAAGGCAACATCAGTAAATCCGTAATCGCACAGCATATCAGACAGAAAGGATGTCCCGTAAATCCCTGAACCAAAGTGTCCGGAACATTCAACTGACACATTATTGACAAGATTCTCAACGACCTGGCTTTTTTTGTCTTCAGGTACAACTCCGCTTAACAACGGCATAATGTATGTTATTTGTTTGCCACTGCCATATTTGTTGGCTGTGCCGTTAAATAGCCTATCGTTAAATGCTTTTTTTATTGAGTCAGCCCTTAATGCGTATTTGGCTGAATCACTTCTCTTTCCAAGAATTCCTGCCATTTCCGAAAGCAGGCGGGTGATGTAGTAATACAAAGAAGTGTTCACCACTTCCCCTTCACTGAAGCTATTTTCGTAGGTGCCGTCGGTAAAGGGAGGGCACCAGTCGCCAAAACTTCCTGCCCAGTATTTGGATTTTGCGGCGCCGGCTGTGCAATGATCGACTTGTTTTTTGGCCGACGGGTAAAAAATCTCCAGGGTCCTTTTATCCCCATAATATTTATACATCAACCATGGTCCCAGAACCTGGCCGGCAGACCAGTCAGGATTTGAGGTGCTCCCGTAAATATCGCCCAGCCATTTTTTGAAATATTGCTGTACATCAAAATTCTGAATGGCGGCTTCGTAAATGCAATTTGCATCCATCTGGCAGGGAGTCCTTTCATCACGAACAGGATTGTCAGTAATAATGCTGACCATATTATTTAACATGGTCCACCGGAAGTTGCTGTGGATCCTGTTGATGAGAGGATCTGAGCATGAGAAGCTACCTGTGGATCCGACATCAGAATGAACGGCGCAGGCACTTATGGATGAGAGCGATGGAGTTCCCGGATAACCTGTGACTTCCACATACCGGAATCCGTGATAGGTGAACCTCGGTTCATAGTACTCATCTTCAGTACTTCCTTTGCAGATATATGTGTCGGTTGCTTCAGCTTTCCGGTTGGTGTGTGTGTTGAGCGTACCGTCTCCATTGACAGTTTCGGCATGTCGCATTACTATCCTGGTCCCCGGGGTTGCCCGGCTGACGTGAAGCCGCACCCATCCTGCAATATTCTGCCCGATATCGTAGACAAAGATGCCCGGAGCAACCTCTCTTACAGAGACAGGTTTAATTATTTCCATCACCCTGACAGGTGCTGACATGTTCGATTGCATTGCACCGGGAGGGGCAGAAGTTATTGCTGCATTCTCCCAGTTTTTGTCATTATATCCATAAACATCCCATCCTGTTTTCTCCTGGGTTGCATCATAGGTTTCCCCATTATACATGTCGGCTGAAAGAATCTGGCTGTCAGTAACTTTCCATGTCGCATCGGTAACGATGGAGGTTCCGGTTCCGTCAATAAATTCAATATTCATCTGTAATATCACCCTTTTGGAGTCCATCCATCTCCAGCCATATATGCTGTAGGATGGACCGTAACCGTCTGCCAGCCAGAGGCCGGCTGTATTTCCACCCTTCTTTAAATAGCTGGTTACATCGTAGGTGTCGTAAAGATGTCGCCGGGTATAAACAGTATTTGCCGGGGTCAGAACCTGATCACCAACCTTATATCCGTTAAGGTGCATCTCATACCATCCCAGTCCGTATACAAAAGCAGTTGCCTTTTTTATCTCTTTCTGAATATTGAAATCTTTCCTGAATAGGGGAGAGACTTTTTCCCTGGCAGTGCTTATCCATTTCCCTTTCCAGTCGGCTTTTTTCAGCAATCCCATTTCCAACCAGGCAACCGGCGACCATTCAGATGCGACATTATTCCCGTCCCATACTTTTACTTTCCAGTAATAACGGGTTCCGCTTTTCAGGGCAGGTCCTTTGTAAATTATATTTATCTGGTCATCAGACATCACCCGTCCGCTGTCCCAGACATCTCCATTTCCGGTTTCGAGAATAGCTTCCTCCGAGGCAACTATGACCTGATATGCAGTTTGCACCAGGCCGCGACCGGAACCGGTTAGCAGCCAGCTGAATCCGGGTTGCTTTGCATCGATACCGAGCGGATTGACTTTCCATTCCGTTTTCAGGTCTGTAGGTATGATTTTGCCTGTATCGCAAAATGATGATACCGGGGAAAGCGCTATCAGAACCATTAGTAAAGGCAGACACTTCTTCATATGCGTATAAGTTTTATTTTAATAGTCGTCCGTAACTCGCATGAATTATAGTTAATTACTATGGCAAGAATGCCCGGAATAATATATGAAGTTACAAATAAAAGCTGATAATAACCGTTCGGAAAATCCTTGTAGTAATAATGGGATTTCCCGGAATTTCAAATATTTTTTCCCCGTTTTTGAGGATTTGCCCTGATATAATTCCTGATTCGTTCCAATGCGGTATTATCAGGGATAATGCGATCATAGAATCTTGGTTGCCAACAGAAATGCATATTCATTTTTTTTGCCGATGTTGTCACCGCCGATTTGACCCCCCGGATAATTGATGCAACATTTTTTATTTGCGGTGAAAATGTGTTATGAAAATTATTTTCGGGTTTCGTGGTGGTGGTCGTAGAAACGCCATGCATCGTAGAAACGCCATGCATCGTAGAAACGCCATGCATGGCGTTTCTACGATGGTTACCGATAATATGGTTGCCGTCGTTACCGATAATATGGTTAACATGGTTACCATGATTTTGGTTACCATGATTTTGATTATATTGATTTTTGCCGATTATTATTATTGCATGAAAATGATCGGGCATAATCACAAATTCATCCAGGGTAATATTCATATCCGGACGAACCGATGGTGTTTTTAGCCATTCGTTTTTTAAAATCACCCCTATTTCTGACAGAACAATATTCCCGTTTTCAATTTTGCCGAAATATGGAATTTTGCCCTTGGTACATATTGTAATAAAATATTTTCCGGGCTTTGCATAATCAAAACCTGTTTTGCGTTTGGAACCAATAAGATACTTATTCCTGAAATACGGACTCATAAGACAATACAGCGAACGTATGCAAGGTAAAAAAAATCTTTAAATTTCGCAGATGTATTTTTAATGGCCGGTATATATTTGAAGCCACCGATCAAAATCCCTGCCTGGGGATATCAATAATATCTTCATGGTGTCGAGCTTTTCCAGGACCAGGATTCCCAAAAAACTGACTTAATCTGACAGAATTTATTCTTTTATGGATAATTTAGGGGTCCGAACCCATAAACCATGAGCAGAGGATTTGTCAAGGAAGGCGATCAGGAGGAAATTCCAATAGTACCTCAAAGGGCATATTTACCTGAGGGGGTGCCTAATTACGTCACCAGGGCCGGTATGGACCAGCTTCTGGCCGAAAAACAGATGCTGATCCTGGAAAAAGACAATATCGGCAGCACCGGCGAAAATGAGAGACGTATTGCCCTGAACTATATCAATGCGAAGCTGCAGTTGCTTAATAACCGGATTGACACAGCCAAAATTATTGACCTCAGGGAACAACCTCAAAACGAAATAAGGTTCGGAGCCGTTGTAACCCTTAAAAACGAAGCCTCAGGCATCATTCAGGTTTTTCAGATTGTGGGTGTTGATGAGGCCGGCATTTCAAAAGGTAAGATATCATTCATATCACCTCTGGCCAAAGCACTTATAAACAAGAAAACCGGAGACATGGTCACCTTAAAGCGGGACAGGGAAACCGTCGTTTTCGAAATCAGGGATATAGCTTACCCATAGGATGGATACCATGTTTTTACATCCCCTCCCGGGAGGGGTGGAGGTGGGTTTTTGAAGAAGACGGAAGACCGGAGATCAAAGAAGGAAGACTGTAGGTAGAGGAAAAACAGTGCTGATGTTTCCGGCTCAGGAACTTCAGCAATGAGAAGTCGGATTCTCACTACTCAGAATCCTGTAATCATGGAATCCTGAATAAACCCTGAGAACCTGAAGTTGAATTTCACACGAATATTTATTGTAAAACAATAAGTAAATTATTGAATTACAATAAATTATTTACCTAAAACAATGCAATTACTTTAATATATGGCTAACGGTTTGATTATCAGAACGGTCAGAGAGATGCTGTTTCCGAAAGGATTGTTAAAACAGCATATACAGATTTGGAAACGTATTTGTCGGACGGGTCTTTGACGGGTATCTGTTCAGGTCTTACAGCTTCGGGCAGGGATCTTAATTTTATGACCTTAAAAAAGTGAAGTTCAGGCTTCACTTTTGTGTTGTTAGTGGCGGGGTTTGCGGTTTTGCAGATTTGTGGCCCTGGTGTTATATAAATTTTATGCGTGAAAGTAGAATCCAGTTGGTAAATATCCTTTAGTTCCCGGGATATCGGTCCCCCGTTCAGTCCCTTTCAATCACAGTTATCTTCACATTCCTGAACATGAACGGATTGTCGCTAATCCTCAGGGTTTTGCCACTGGCAATAGTCACATTTCTGAGAATGACTTCCCTGGTTATGACATAGGGATATTTCTCCACGAAGGATTCGCCGGTATTGTCAGGATTGAAATCTGCAAATAGTGCGGGGCCCTTGTAGTTTGCCGGATGATCGGAATCGTCGATTTTAAGGTTTTCGATTGTGATACGTTCAGGCATATAACAGGTGTAGCCGAAATCGTGTTGTCCGGAGTAGGATCCGCCGATAAGACTGACATTGGTCGCTTTGCCCCCTGATGGTACGAAAACACAGTTCCGGATGAGGAATTCTCCCTGCCATGTACTTCCGTAGTCGGAGCGCAGGTTGATAAGATTCCTTCCCCTGATGGTGGAATTCTCCACGGTAAAGATACCGCTCCCTATGGCGTTTATCCCCTGGTGTCCAAGCGTGGAGTTGCGGATGGTGGCATTGGCGACCCCCATGTGTGCATCGAACCGTGATAATGTGCAATGGTCATAAAAAAGGTTCTTGCAGTAATTTGATCCCAGGATTCCCCAGTATCTGTTATCATTTATGTCATTCGTCTGGCTGCAGTTCACGAATGACACATTCAGTGCCCGGTTGATGGAGATGTCGTAGCTGCCCATGGCAACGGGAACTCCTGCTGAGCCGATAGTCTGGTAAGTTTTGTGCCCGGTAAGGATGGTATTACTTACTGTCACGTAGGCGCAGTCGCCGATATTGATGAATCCGCCATAAGGGGCTCCATGGTCTCCTTCACCGGTGATGCGGTGTTCCAATCCGTTCACAACGACATTGGAACGTCTGATAGCGATACCCCGGTTGTAGTAGTTGTATTTCGATTCGGCATTGTTGGCAATCGTTGTGAAGCGTCCTCCGGTGATTGTCAGCGTTTCCTCATCAATCGGAAGGGCTGAGATATCAGTTATCCGGTCGAAATCCCAGATAACCGGAGCGTCCATATCCACTATGCCGTCTTTGTCAACAATAAAAATGTCCGTCTGCGGTGATCCGTTATTCTGGTTCGGCCCAAACCGGATGTATCGTTTTACATTGGAATTGGTGACAGTGACAATACAGGGCCCGGGAAGGGATATGTCAATTTTTTCCTGATTTCTCTTCAGGGATGTTATCCCCCCGGGTCTGAATGGCTGCAGTCCGGAACTAACCAGAAAGACATTCTGATTCCGGTTCCGGACATCTGAATCGTCAATGATAAATTCAGCAGTTCCGAAATCAGTGTCGGTCCGGATGACTGCAGTACGGCTATTCCCCCCGATGTAGTATTTAGCCCCATCATCGGCTTTTACGGGAAGTCCGTTTTCATTGGCGAACGCATGGGCAGCAGCAATGGCATCCATATCATCGGTTTTGCCATTGCCCATGGCACCGAGGTCACTGTAGCGGACCAATCCGTTGGCTTTGATCCTGCGAAAATCCTTAGGAGATACATTTACAAGCAATTTCCCATTTTCAGCAGTTTGTACCCGTGTAATATTCTTTTTGGAGCTTATCACCACATTATCAAGGGGATTCCCCGGCTGGCCCTGTATGGGATTAAACACACTGGAAAGCAAAATAAAGAGCAAGAACATGTATTTCATAGGAGCGTAATACCACTTAATAAAATAACACGATAGAAGCATTTTGATCTCCTGTCTGACAGATTGACTGCTTCTGCCTGCTATAGAAACTATAGCAGGCATCTTGTGTTTGGCACTTAACTAGATAAATATAAGATTTTCTATAAAAAAACTGCA
>CAZEUL010000013.1:0-122317 GCA_964514725.1 uncultured Rikenellaceae bacterium | reverse complement strand
AGGTTATTGATGAATCAATGGCTTTATCTTTTTAACTTTATATCGAACTCACGTTTATTAATATTTTCTAATGGTTAATTAAACTATTTCAGGTTCTTCCAGAACTTTTCCTCAGATTTGTTGAATTCGATTTTCCTCTTTCTGTCAATTATTAAATAAAGAACCAAGGATAAAATCCCCGCAACCAATAATCCCAGGATAAAGTACTGAAGGATTTCGGATATTCTTGAATTTGAGAGTGTTATGGCTCTTTCGTTAACATCCGGTACTGGCACACTTCCGATTTTGTTACCTACATCTATTCCAAAAATATTCTTTACAAAAAACAAAGAGAAAAAGGAGAGCAAACCTGAAAGTATTGGTGTGGCTACCCAGCCTATGCCGATTTCACCTATTATCCTGAAATTAAGATTTCTGACACCTCTATACAGGCCGATTCCAATAATGCTCCCAATAACGACCTGTGTGCTTGAAACAGGTACTAATGGAATTTTGAAAAGTCCGATTTTGTCAAAAAATAATGAAAGGCCTGAGGAAGAGAAAATAAAAAGCACCATTGCCTGAGAAAGAACAACAACAAGTGCTGCATCGGGAGAAAGTTCAACAATATTGTTGCCAACTGATTCCATTACCCGATTTGAATAACTTATTATTCCGGCAGCTATAGCCAGTCCACCGAGTAAGAAAAGTTGTTGTGAGGATGAAAGAGTTAATATTCCAAGATTAAGATCCTGAAGGTTGAATGCAGGAACAAATACTCCCATCACATTTGCTATATTATTTGCACCCAGACTATAAGCTCCAAATGCTCCCACAACTATAAGTCCTGTTTTAATAAATGATTCAAATCTTATAATATGGATATGTGTTCTTTTTTTAAAGTATGTCAGAACGATAAAGAGAAAAACTGCAAATATACCACCGAGAACTGGTCCGGTCACCCAGGTTGAAACAATCTGGACAAGGGTTGTTTTATCGGTACTGTTCCCTGTAAAAATATTCCATCCGATAATAGCACCTACAATAGCCTGTGTGGAGGATACAGGTATTGCATATTTTGTCATCAGGTAAACGGAAACAGCCGCGGCAAGTGCAACTGTAAATGAACCTCCAAGTGCATTTACGGAACCTAACTTACCTAAAGTCTGAGAAGTTCCTTCGCCCTGCATAACAGATCCCAAAATCACAAAAAGAGAAGCAATTATTGCCGCCTTCCAAAAAGTTATCATTCTCGAACCAACTGCCGAACCGAATACATTTGAAGCATCGTTGGCACCAAGGGACCAACCCAAAAATAAACCGCTAGTGAGAAAGAATATTATCATTAGTTATGAATCAGATCATAAAAAACATTCCTTAATTAATTAATAACTCCTCTAATTTCGATACATATTAAACCTATTGAATAAAAAAGTCCTATGACGAGGATTAGATTTTTTTGCATGAATAAGGCTATAAGGTATTTGTTTTATAATACTATTTTAATGGCCATCCCCGATAAAAGGTCAGCAGCTTTCTGTGCATTATCTGATATATTCTCTATATGGTGTATAATATATCTTAAGTGCGATTTATGGGCAAGGTCAAGTTCAGGCATTTCCTGGAAAATTATCCGGGTGGTGCTTCTGGCTACTTTGTCGGTCTCACTCTCAAAATAGTAAACCTTAAGCAGCTTATCTCTCACTGTATAAGGCGCTTTGAAATAAGCCCGTGCTGCCGGTATGAGTTCTTCCCCTGCGCATACTGAGGCTTCCATTATGCTGATAAAATTATGGTTCAGAGAGGCTGGAATTTCCGGTAACTCTATGCAGAACTCATTAAGAGTTGATTTGATGGTATCGATAATTTCATCCATTACATCAATCAGGGAGCTTACCTCGCCTCTCTGTTGCGGAAGTATTGAATGGGTGATCATTTCGTTCTCAATAGCTCGTTGAAGCTTATCGGCATTGCTTTCAAGCGATTCGACTTTATTAATATGTCGTTGAAATGATTCCATATCCTGTCCGAGGTACGCTTTCACCGCTTCCCTGAATACCAGAAGCCCGAGTTCAATATTATCAAAGAACTCGTCAATCTTCAAAATCAGTTTTTTTGTGGTTCGTTTAAAAACAGCCATTTTGTTTCTGTTTATTTTCAAAAGGAGATCAACCAGATCAAAATTCTATTATTTTATCAACTTTATATCCTTTAAGATATTGTTTAAGGATAATTTGAATATCACGATTGTCTTTGTAATTCTGAATACAATCATGCACAGCGGTGAGTCCGAATCCCATTTCATTAATATTAAAATAACCATAGCCACTAAATTTCCCGTTCACTATCTTGACAGCACTTCGTTCTTCCTCATTCCGTCCCTTGTCAATAATGAAGAAATTACGTCGGGTGAACAAAAATTCATCTGCCGCTTTTCTGGCACGATCATTATAACTTTTAGGAGACTCTTTGTCACAACATGCACCCCTGCAAATGCCAACATGGTAATGGAAACATGGTCCGGCTGCTTCATACAACCCGGAAAGTTTCTGACAAAGCTCATATTTTTCTGCAAGCGAGGCAAGTTTTGACTTAAGGCTATCTTTTGAATTAAAAACAGCTACTGGCAAATCTTCACCTGTAATCTGACTGTACGAGAAGTTTATATACCCTTTATGATCTGTGAAACAGTATATACCCCAGTGAAAGCCTGTTTTTCTCTGTGCTCTGTTGAAAATAGGTTTACTGTTCTTTATTTCTGCTGACTCTTTTAAAAGAGCCACAAGTTCGCTACCTGTTACTTCCCATGAAACATCGGCAATCAGGTCTCGCATTTCCATACTCCTTGCTGATGTATTATTTGAAAGATGGGTCATGATCCTTTGCTGTAAATTACGACTTTTGCCTACATAAATAAGGTCACCAGATTCATTATAAAAATAATATATTCCAGCCTCTTCAGGTATCATATCGAGTTTGGCAAGGTCAAGTTTTGGATTAAGCTTTGAGATTTTGGTATTTCTGAATAATTGGGATACATCACCGTTAATTTCCCTGTCCTTTCTCATTAGCATTTCAAAAAGCTTCGAGGTTGCAAGTGCATCTCCACGAGCCCTGTGCCGGCCGTTGATCTCGATATCCATGACTCTGCAGATATTGCCCAGACTATACGAACCATGTCCCGGAAACAGCTTTCTGCAAAGAGCAACGGTATCTAATACCTGGCGCTTGAAATTGTACCCTAAAGACTTGAATTCCTGCCTTATGAATGAGTAATCAAACCTTGCATTATGAGCTACAAATATTCTGCCTTCTGTGAATTCAATGATCTGTTTTGCAACTTCATAGAACTTAGGGGCATTTTCAACCATTTCATTGGTTATTCCAGTGAGATTGGTAATAAAATAAGGAATATTTCTTTCAGGATTAATTAGTGTTGAAAATTCACCGGTGATTTTCGATCCGTCGTACTGAAAGATAGCTATTTCAGTTATCTTCTCAAGTAATGCACTTCCACCGGTAGTTTCTATGTCGATGATTGCATACACCTTTGAGACTTAAATTCTGCTTATCAACCGCTAATATATACAGAAATAATGGCAGAATGATTCTATAGTTTGTATTTTTGTGTTATAAAAGGATAACATCATGAATGAATGCCTGGGGAAAAAATTTGTACTGAATGGTGTTTTGCAAAATGCTGATACATTTGACAACTCACTCGTTTATGAGGGAGATTCAGTTTATGAAGTTATTAGGATGGTCAAAGGAAGTCCGGTCTTTTTCAGTGATCATATGGACAGGCTTGAATCAAGTGTAAAAATTCAACAAAAAAGACTGCTGGCTGACAGGATAACCCTGCGAAAAGACATAATAGCACTCTCAAAAACTGAAAGAAGGAAAGAAGTTAATCTTAAAATTGTTTATAATTACAACCATGATTCTGAAAATTATCTAATTTACTTTATAGAACCTATTTATCCGTCAGAAGAACAATACAGAAAAGGGGTAAAGGGAATACTTTTTTATGCTGAGAGAAAAGATCCTGAATCAAAAGTAATCAATCATAAACTGCGTTCCTCAATATATCATAAACTCATCCTTGAAGGCGGATATGAGGCCCTTCTTGTGAATGAGAAAGATTGCATAACTGAAGGAAGCCGCTCAAACATTTTTTTCTACAAAAATGGAATACTTACGACTGCACCCGATGAAACAATTCTGAATGGCATCACAAGAAAATATATACTCGATATCTGTAGGGAAAAAGGTATTACCGTGGAATTCAAATGTGTACCTGTAAACTCAATCTCTGAATATGAAGCTGTTTTCATGACAGGAACCTCTCCAATGGTGCTTCCGTTTTATTGCATTGGTAATGTGACTTTTAATGTAAGAATACCTCTTATAAGCCAATTGAGAATCCTCTATCTGGAAAAGGCTGAAGAAAGCATTCGCAAATTTTTGTCCAATAACTAAGCCAAGGACTTTTGGGGGATACTCTAAATTTTATATATTTACTAAAGCTAATAAAAAATAAAAATGCCTAAGATCAGAAGACTTAAAAAGGATATAGATTACCTCGTTTTTGAAGTGATTTCTGACTGTTTTACTTTTGGCAAACTTCATCCTGATGAAAAAGCAGATGAAGTTTCTGGAATTATTTCCGAAGCAGTGTCTCTCAGGAACGATCTTATCCGAAGGGTAAATAATCCTGTCAGAAATGATGATCCGCGTAGCATAAGGAATCATTTTAGGGATGTTACGAAAGATCTTTATATAGGAGTGGACAATCTTTGCAAAAAGCTCAGCGTTCTGTCTGCGGAAAAGTAAAAAAGTTATAAACAGTACTGCCACATTTCAGACATTTGCCATCCTTATCAAGGTTTAAGAGTTTTATGCTGTAACCATATCGTTTTGTTACGGTAATACCGCATTTCCTGCATAATGTATCCTGCCCTGAATTAGTCCCTGTATTTCCGATATAAACATATTTAAGATTTTCTGAAGCAATTTCAAATAAGCTGTCAAGAGTTGATTGTGGGGTAACAGGGTCCTGCCTTTTGTACATAGGGAAATATCTGCTGAGGTGTAAAGGGATATCCTCACCCAATTCATCAGATATCCATCGCGATTGTTCCTCCATTTCCTGCAGACTGTCATTTCTGCCTGGAATTATCAGCGTAGTTATTTCAAGATGTTTCCCTTTTCTTGCTATAATTTTAAGTGTTTCCTTTACATTTTCAAGGTCAGCCCCCGTCAGTTTTTTATAGAATGATTCATTGAATGCTTTCAGATCAATATTGAATGCATCAATGAAACCGGTCATTTCTTCAAGAGGTTCCTTACGTACAAATCCATTACTGACCATAGCCGTATAGAAACCCCTCTCCTTGAATTTAACTGCAGTATCGCGCATGAACTCATACCAGATCACAGGTTCATTGTAAGTAAATGCGATGCCAATATTGGCAGTATATGATTCTGCTTCATTCAGAAGTTTTCCTATTTCAGCATTCACTTTAAGATTTTCAGGATGGTTTTGTGAAATATGCCAGTTCTGGCAGAAATCGCACCTCATGTTGCATCCATATGATCCAATTGACAGGATATTATGACCAGGGAAAAAATGGTATAAGGGCTTCTTTTCAACAGGATCAAGAGCATGCCCCGATATTACACCATAGGTCAATAATTCTATCTTTTCACCGGTATTTTTTCTGACTCCACAGATACCTGTCCTGCCTGGGGCAATTTTGCATAAATGAGGACAAAGTCTGCACTCAATATAACGGTCATATTTAATGAATAGAGGTCCCACAATTTTGGCAATTTCATTCATAAAATTACATTAATAAATTTATGATAAACTTAAAAAAGTTACTTTTATGAATACTGTGAATTTAATAAGGAATAACCTGAAATGACAAAACCGATTCTGATTATTTTGAATTTATTCATGTTAAATGGTTGCAAAACCATCGATAATCAACCTCAACTCTGGTATGATAAACCAGCTGCGGAATGGAATGAAGCTCTTCCGGTCGGAAACGGCCGTCTGGGAGCAATGATATACGGAGATCCTCATAATGAATGCATTCAGATCAATGAGGAAAGTATTTGGGCCGGATCAAAAATAAATAATAACAATCCTGATGCTTTAAAAAATCTGCCGGCTCTTCGCGATGCCATATTTCGAGGTGATATTGAATCCGCAGAAAAAATTGCTTCTGAACATTTTATTGG
Source organism: uncultured Rikenellaceae bacterium (assembly GCA_964514725.1). Taxonomy (GTDB): domain Bacteria; phylum Bacteroidota; class Bacteroidia; order Bacteroidales; family VadinHA17; genus LD21. The sequence continues at coordinate 116,092 of CAZEUL010000013.1, read as the reverse complement.
CACTCCCCCAAGGATAAGATCTTACCAGCCTCTGGGTGAATTACTAATAAATTATTCATGGAATGGACCTGTGTCAGATTACAAACGGTCACTGAATATTCAGTCAGGAATTGCTTCGACAATGTTTAAAGTCGGTAATTATCAGGTTATTGAGAAAGTATTTGCATCAGCTGCAGATAATATCCTGGTGATCAATATTAAATCTGGCCGAAAGGGACAGATTGACGCAAGTTTTGAACTTAAAAGAGAAAAGGATGCAGATGTAAGAATACCTGAAGTGGGTGAAATATGCCTTTCAGGCCAGATTGACGATACAGATGATTCTCTTGCAGGCCCGGGAGGTAAACATATGAGGTTTGCCGGAAAAGCTGTATTTCGTTTGAAGAATGGCAGTTTTACCCGGGAAGCAAATAAACTTAAAATAACCGGCGCAACCGAGATAACTATTCTTTTCACAGCCGCTACTGACTATAATATAGATCTTCTTGACTTTGACAATAATATTGATCCTGATGCGGTATGCCGGAAAATTCTTGAAAATGCTTCATCAAAGGGATTTGATGAGTTAATTAATGCACACATCTCAGAACATCGCTCAATGTTTGACCGAACTTCACTTGACTTTGGCCCTGACACTCTGACATCTATACCGGTTAATAAACGCATTGACCGGCTTAAAGAAGGGATGGCTGATAATGGACTGATAGCCCTTTATTTTCAATATGGAAGATATCTTTTAATGGGATCTTCAAGAAAGCCTGCAGTTCTTCCTTCTAACCTCCAGGGGATATGGAATAAGGAATACAATGCACCATGGAATTCCGATTTCCACACCAATATTAATCTTCAAATGAACTATTGGCCTGCGGAGGTTTGTAATCTTTCAGAAACATCACTTGTTCTCGCTGAATTTGTGAAAAGATTAACAGTTCCGGGAAGTATAACGGCTAAAGAAATGTACGGAACGCGAGGCTGGACAATTCATCACCTGACAGATCCCTTTGGCAGAACCGGTGTTGCTGACGGCTTGTGGGGACTGACACCTACAGACGGGCCATGGCTTACATTGCCGGTTTATGAACATTTTTTATTTACACGCGATTATGATTATTTGAGAAATACAGCTTATCCTATAATAAGAGGATCAACTGAATTTATTCTTGACTTCCTTACTTTGTCACCTGAAGGATACCTGGTAACCAATCCTTCCACTTCACCTGAAAACCGTTATTTTCTCCCCGACAGTCAAAAGCCTGCTTATCTAACTTATGCCGCAACCATTGACGTGCAGACTGTAAAAAAAGTGCTGGATAATTGCTCAGAAGCAGCAAATATTCTGAGGACCGACTCCGACCTGGTAAAAAAAATAAATGATGTCATTGCCAAACTCCCTCCTGTTAAAATAAATTCCTTCGGGGCTATACAGGAATGGATTAAAGATTTTAAAGAAACAGAACCGGGGCACCGCCACATGTCACACCTCCTTGGACTATATCCTCTTGATCAGATCACCCCGGACACTCCTGAACTTTATGAAGCTGCTGCCAAAACAATTGCCAGGCGGCTTTCTTATGGAGGTGGACATACAGGCTGGAGCAGAGCATGGATAATAAACTTTTATGCACGCCTGCATAACGGGGACGAAGCATACAACCATATTATTAACCTCCTGTCAAAATCAACACTTGTTAATCTTTTCGATACACATCCTCCTTTTCAGATTGATGGAAATTTCGGAGCTACTGCAGGAATTGCGGAAATGCTTCTGCAAAGCCACCAGGACTTCATAGAACTGCTGCCAGCTCTCCCAACTGCATGGAATTCAGGTACAGTAAAAGGCCTGGTGGCCCGTGGAAATTTTGTGGTAGATATCTCCTGGAACAATCACAGATTAACCTGGGTAAAAATCCATTCGGGATGTGGTGGCAAATGCAGGATTAAATATTGTGATAAATATACTATGCTGGATACAAAAAAAGGAAGAAATTATTTTCCTGTAAAAAAACTGCTTAATTAACAACTGATTATGCAATATCTGGCTTATTTACTCTTGTTGAATATAAGCCTTCGATGTTAAGTGTTTTTCGAAACCAATTTAATGCCACTATTTATGTTTCCGTATTATTCGGGATACTGGTTCTTTAAATTTCATTGCTGACAATTTCAATCGGAATTTTCTCCTTCTCAGCAAATTCAAATACTGCATCTTGTATTGGTTTTATAATATCTATATAAGTTGTTCCCATCCTTAAAATAATTAATTTTTTATTTATTAGGACAAATTTAATGTTTAAAGGCATGATAAAGATTTTTTCAAGTTCTTCACTTTTTATTGTTTTGGCTGGCAGTAAGGAATTTCGTTTGATTATAATATTTTTATTTTCCATGACAATAAATCTCCTGCCACGCTCCATCCCAGAATTAATCTGATAAAGTCCAAATCCGATTAGGAAAAGCAAACTTATCCAGAAAGTGATACCTGATTTGACTGATTCAGGATAAAGAAAAAGCCAGCCAGCGGCTACTGCAATGCATAAGGCTCCAAAAACCAGCCTGACCCAATTGATAAACCTGTTTGTTTCAACACCATCAAGTTGAAAATATTGTTTTTCCATTTTTTCGATTTAATGCAATATAAATCTTTTTTGTTTCAGTTTTGAAATATCAATAAGACAAGATCGATACAACAATGAAATATATTTAAATTCGATTTAAATTAGATTTAAATTTGTTAAAGAATATTAATCGTATTTTACAAAATGGATTTATATATAACTTTCGTACTTAACATAGACTATGATGTTTTTATTTAATAGGATTTCAATGTTGGGTTTAAAAATTGGCTTTAACTGATTTTATAAATATTTAATAATTATATTACTAATACTTTTTTGCCTATGATTAAACATTTCTATGACATGACAGGATTTTTGTCATAAAATATTCTGTCATCAATTTAAGTGACACGCTAAAAACCTAAACTAAACTATCTTAAATTATGAAAAGGAAGCTTAATTTTTGGATGTACTTTCATCCGGATCTGAAAAAACTGACCTTTGTACTCAGGATTTTCCTTCTATCAATCAGTCTCGGAATTCTTGGTCCAATGGTTAATCCTGCAATAGCAGGAGGTGATGATCTTCAACAGACTGTGATTACCGGTAAAGTCACAGACAGCAGGGGTGATGCTCTGCCTGGCGTGAATGTTCTCTTGAAAGGTACTGTAATCGGTACAAATACCGACGTTAACGGCACTTATTCAATTACTGTCCCTGATTTGACCGGGACTCTAGTTTTTAGTTTCATCGGATATGCTAATTCAGAAATTCCAATTTCCGGGAGACGGACGATTGATGTCCAGCTTTCTGAGGAGACCACTGCACTGGGAGAGGTTGTTGTTACAGCACTTGGTATAAAAAGGGAAGCAAAAAGGGTTGGATATGCAACCACCGCTGTTAACAATGACTATATTACTGCAATACGTACGACCAACTTTGGAAACAGTCTGCAGGGTAAAGTCGCAGGGTTGAATATTTCTCCACCGGCAGGAGGGCCGGGAGGATCATCGAAAATCCGTATAAGAGGTCAATCTTCATTCGGAGGCAACAATTCACCACTTATTATTGTTAACGGTGTTCCAATAAATAACTCCTCAATTTCTGCAGGTGGTGCCGCAGGAAATGGTACCGGAAATCCTACAGGAGGATCTTCAGACCAGGGTGATGGACTCCAGAGTATCAATCCGGACGACATAGAATCAATGACTGTTCTGAAAGGGGCAGCAGCTGCAGCTCTCTATGGTTCACGAGCCAAGGACGGGGCAATTATTATAACAACCAAAACCGGAACAGGAAGACCTGGAATCGGAATTGAAATAAATTCAAGTTTCCAGGCCGACCAGGCACTTGATTATACAGATTTTCAATATGAATATGGACAGGGAGAATACGGAAACCGCCCCGCTTCAACAACCGATGCACAAAGCTCAGGTGTTTGGAGTTTTGGTCAGAAATTTGACGGAGTCCCCACTCCTCAGTTTGATGGAACATCTAAACCATATCTTCCCAATAAAAACAGAATAAGAGATTTTTACAGGACAGGTACAAACTGGACAAACACCATTGCACTTACAGGCCTCAATGAAAAAGGTAACTTCCGTCTCGCTTTCGCCAATACCGACGCCAATGCTATAGTCCCTAACTCCGACTTCCATAAAAAGATCCTCAATTTTGGTATGAATTACAAATTCATACCACAGCTCTCGCTTCAACTGAACTTGAACTATTCCAACGAGTGGAACCATAACCCGCCACAGATTGGTATACAGGACATGAATGCCAATACCACTATATATACTATGGCCAACAGTATTGCAGTTAAATGGCTTGAGGATAAATACATGGACGCAAACGGCAATGAACAGCCGCTGGCTCGTTTTACGAACCGCAATAATCCGTACTGGGTAGCTCTCAAACGGTTTGAAAACGTGAGGAGAGACCGCCTTTTCGGAAATGCTACTATAAGATATCAGTTGTTGAAATGGCTATATGTACAGGGTAGATTTGGGATGGACTATTTTACCCGTCCGTATGATTACAACCGTCCGACAGGTACAAGATCAATAAGTGCCGCCGCTTCAGGCTTCAACGGCTACTACTACCAGGACGAAACAACTAACAGAGAACTTAATATGGATTTCCTGGTGGGGGCAAACAAAACATTCGGAAATTTTGGAGTTGATGTAACAGTAGGAGGGAACAGGATGCAACAAGAGTACACCAGAATTGGAGCCTCAGTTAATAATTTTTATGTGAGGGATTTATATACAATTGCAAACGGGCAAACAAAGAATCCTTTTTATAGTTATTCAAAAAAGCGGGTGAACTCCCTTTATGGATCTGCCGAGTTTTCATATAAAGATTTCTTATTCCTTAACCTGACTGCACGAAATGACTGGTTTTCAACTCTGAATCCAAAATCAAACAATTACCTTTATCCCTCCGCAAGCATGAGCTATATATTCACCCAATCATTAGGTTCCATGCCATCATGGCTTAATTTTGGGAAACTGAGAGCATCTTATGCCGAGGTTGGAGGTGATACAGATCCTTATTCAAATGATCTTTATTATTCAGTAAACTCAAATCAGTTCAATGGAGCAGGTCTTGGATATATCTCACAGAATGTGAGTCCGAATCCCAACTTGCGCCCTCTTAAACTAAAGGAAACTGAATTTGGAGTTGAGTTAAGAACATTTGACAGCAGAGTGAATGTTGATGTATCAGTTTATAAGAAAAATACAGTAGATGAAATATTGAATGTCGACATTTCAAATGCCTCCGGATTCAGCCAGACAAAAGTGAATGTAGGTAAGCTTCAGAATAAAGGAATTGAACTCTTAATCACTCTGGTTCCGGTGAGGAATTTAAACTTCACCTGGGAAACTGCTTTTAACACAAGTTATAATATAAGCAAGGTTCAGGCTTTGGCAAATGGACAGACAAGATTTGATGTTGGATCGGGTGAATTTTTCGGATACGTTTCCCATGAAGTTGGACTACCTCTTGCTTCTCTTAGAGGGTTTGATTACCGCAGAGATGCCAGCGGAAGAGTCATTACAGTGGGCGGACTCTTCCAGCAGGGTAACCTTGTTACCTTTGGAAGTGCCATACCAAAATGGATCGGAGGCTGGATAAATACCATCAATTATAAGCATCTCAGGATATTCACTCAAATTGACTTCAAAACCGGTCATAAGATCATGTCCAACTCAAATCTCAACTTCTATCGTCACGGTCTGTCGAAAGCATCACTCGTAGGACGGGAAGGGGGAGTAGTATATGAAGGGGTCAATTCAGACGGATCTCCAAACTCAACTTCCATAGAGGTTGAACGATTCTATTCCCAGTATCGCAGTACAAACATTGCCACACCGTTCGTTTACAAGGGTGATTTTATCAGATGGCGTTCATTGTCTGTCGGTTATGACCTCTCAAGATTTCTTAAAAGTCTCTATGTAAAAGAGATGACAGTATCTGCTGTTTGCAACAATGTCCTTATGATTAAAAAGTACATCGAGAATCTAGATCCTGAAGCTCAGGTTTCAGCATCAGATAATCTTCAGGGTATTGAAACTCACACACTGCCGACAGTAAGAAGCTATGGATTTAATATAAACGTCAAATTCTAACCAAATTACCATTAAATTTATGAAACGAATATATATTCTATACCTGGCACTGTCCATTCTGCTGACAGGTTTAAGCAGCTGCGATAAGGGATTTGAAGAAATAAATACAAATCCGGTGGCTGCAACCTCACTTGATCCTGTTTATCTCCTGAATACTGCGGTTTTCTCTTCGGCATTGAATACTATAGCTTATCAGCTGCCTATTGTCCAACAGATTGTCTCTCCATTCACAGGAGTGATAGAAGGTGGTAATCATAATGTTGTTTATGACCCTAATTCCAGAGCGCTTTTTAATGATATGTACACTGCTTCAGATGGACCCGTGGTATTGCTTACTACAATCATAAATCAGACAAAGAATGACCCGGCAAGAAGCAACCTTTACAATATGGCGCGAATCTGGAAAGCATATGTTTTTCAGGTACTGGTTGATACATACGGAGATGTCCCTTACACTGAGGCCGGTCTTGGATTTATTAATGGAATATATCAGCCTAAATATGACAATAACGAGACAATTTATGCTGATCTCCTTAAAGAACTCCAGGAAGCAACTTCTGCTCTCGATCCCTCAAAGAAAATTGAAACGGGTGATCTTGTTTATAAAGGCAATATCGAACAGTGGAAGAAGCTCGGATATTCAATCCTTCTGAGAGTTGCCATGAGATATTCCAAGGTTGACCCTGCAAAAGCACAGCAATATGCTGCAATAGCTTTCAATGGAGGAACTATGACTTCAGTTAATGACAATGTTTACATTGCTTTCAATAGTACATTCAACCATCCGTTGGCTGGAGTTTACCAGGGTACTGAAAGAGCAAACTACTATCTTGCAAGACCGTTTGTTGATTATCTTAAAAACACTGGTGATCCGCGGCTTGCTGTCATTGCTGTCAAATATGAATTCCCTGCCCAGCCACTTGGCTCAACTGGTGCTGAAGATACAAATCCTGAAAATCAGATAGGAATGCCAATGGGCTATGATGAAAACACAATTGTGAATGATCCTTTATACCCTGGCAAATCAGGAGCTGCATGGAAATATTCACAATTGAACAGACGAACTGTGGCAAAAATTGATGTCCCTGAATTCTTCATAACCTATGCGCAGACACAGTTACTTCTTGCAGAAGCAGCTCAAAGAGGCTGGATTTCAGGATCGGCAGAGACCTTTTATGTAAATGGAGTAAAAGCACACATGGACCAGATGAAACAATATGATGTCCTTGCCACAATCCCTGCAGATCAACAGGAGGCTTATCTTCTTGCAAATCCTTTTAACCCCGATAATGCTTTGGAGCAGATCAATACCCAGTATTGGATCGCTTCATTTCAGAATGGTTCAGAAGCATGGGCTAATTTCAGACGTTCAGGTTATCCGGCGCTTGCACCAAATCCATATCCCGGCGCTGACCCAGCTGTGGCAGGCGGATTCATTCACAGACTGGTTTACCCCGTGAGAGAAAAATCCGTCAATACTGTGAATTATGATGCAGCCGTACAGAGGATGGGACCTGATAATCTTGCAACCCGCGTGTTCTGGGATAAATAAGTAAAGAAAGTTTTAACTATTTCAAAAACTTGAATGGATAAGGCTGCTGATATTTAACTCATTCAGCAGCCTTGTTTTTTAAAAGACTTCTTCTCAAAAAAATAGCTAACCGATATGTCAACTTCTGCCGACATAATACATGTAATGCCCGATGTTATGGAATCTGAATTTGGCAGGATCCTGCTTGAGAATGGATTCTCAAAAGGAAATGCCATCGAATGCGCCAGAATATTCACTCTAAATAGTCTTGAAGGAGTTTATTCACATGGTGTTAATCGATTTTCAAGGTTTATCAAATATGTCAAGGATGGATTTATAAGACCTGACTCAGTTCCGACATTCATTAAACGATGTGGATCGATTGAACAATGGACCGGCAACCTTGGTCCCGGCCCTCTAAATGCAATGTTCGCGACAAACAGGGCGATTGAGATTGCAGTTGAATGTGGCATTGGCCTTGTTGCACTGGCAAATACCAATCACTGGATGAGAGGGGGAACTTACGGATGGCATGCGGCGCTGAAAGGATACGTGTTTATTGGATGGACAAATACAATGGCAAATATGCCTGCATGGGGAGCAGTTGATACTCGTCTCGGGAACAATCCGCTTGTAATTGCAGTTCCGTACAAGGAAACTGCAATTGTACTGGATACCGCAATGTCCCAATATTCTTATGGAAAAATGGAATCATTATATAGTGCAGGGCAAAAACTGCCTTACCCGGGTGGTTACAATATCAAAGGTGAACTCACGACTGATCCCGGAGAAATACTTCAGTCATGGCGATCACTCCCAATTGGTTATTGGAAAGGTTCAGGCCTGTCGCTTTTGCTTGATATTCTTGCTTCCTCGCTTTCAGGCGGTCTTTCAGTACATGAGATAACCAAAGGTGATGGTGAATATAATCTTTCGCAGGTTTATATAGCTATTGATCTGAAGGGCCTGTCAAATTATCGGGCAATAAGTGAAACTGTAGAAAGAATCATAAATGATCTTCACAAATCAACCCCTGAAAACGAAAATAATAATGTTCGCTACCCGGGAGAAAATACGTATTTGATAAAACTGAAGAATCAGAAATACGGGATTCCGGTTAAAAGAGTAATATGGGAAGATATTATAAAATTATAAAAGATTTGTATTTTTGAATATGTTAAAAGTTTCCAATATTAATTTCAATTGAATTATTTGCCTCTTAGAAAGGTCGTCATAAATTGTCAAAACAACATTAACTCTTTAAAATCAGTTGAGTATGATTAAAAATTTATTAACCCTGACTTTAGCTTTTTTTTCAGTATTGAATAGTTTTGGACAGGTAACTGAGAAAAAAATAGACCCGTACAAAATGTTGCCGGGTATGGCAGAAGTTTGGGATCCTGAGGTCACAATCATTAAGCCTGGTGCAACCAATCAGGATCCTCCGTCCGATGCTATAATTCTATTTGATGGAAGTGATATTAACAAAGAATGGGAAGATACTAAAGGCAATCCTTCCAAATGGATAGTGAAAGACGGATCGCTGATAAGTGTGAAAGGATCAGGATTTATCCAGACTAAAAGAAAATTTGGAAGTATTCAGCTTCACATAGAATGGAGGACCCCTTCCGAAGTTACCGGTGAGAGCCAGGGAAGGGGAAACAGCGGAGTATTTCTCCAGGAACGCTATGAAGTTCAGGTGCTTGACAGTTACAATAACCGTACCTACCGGCATGGACAAGCAGGAAGTATTTACAAACAATTTCCTCCACTGGTAAATGCAAGCAGGGGGCCCGGTGAATGGCAGACCTATGATATTATATATACAGCTCCTACCTTCGGAAAAGATTCAACTACCTATTTCACACCTCCACGAATAACTGTTCTGCATAATGGAGTATTGATCCAAAATAATGTAAGCATAATAGGACCAACTGATTACGTAAATATACCACAGACCGTTGTGAAAGCTCATGGCAAAGGAAGCATTCAACTACAGGACCACGGAAATCCTGTTGCTTATCGAAATATTTGGGTAAGAGAACTTTAAATCAATGCTTATATTTATGTGTCACTTTGATAATTAATATTTTTTTCAACCAGAAATTGTTAATTTTATATTTTAATCAAATCCATGCAAAAATTAAAAATACCTGAACATGAAAGAAAAATCTAAAAACATTACACGCCGTGATTTTATTGAAAGGACAGGCGCTGTTGCAGCAGGTCTGACAATACTTCCCGGCACTGTTATCAGTGGTTTTGGGCATCGCGCCCCAAGTGATAAACTGAATATCGCAGTTGTAGGAATAGGAGGGATGGGCAACTCGAATCTTAAAAATGTTGCACCTACCGAAAATATTGTAGCCCTATGTGATGTCGACTGGGGATATTCCAAAAAGGTTTTTGAAGCCAATCCGAAAGCAAAAGCTTACTGGGATTGGCGAAAAATGTACGATGAAATGGGTAAATCAATTGATGCCGTGATAGTTGCTACTGCTGACCATACACACGCAATTATTGCAGCTCATGCAATAACCCTGGGTAAACACGTTTATTTGCAGAAACCACTTACACATTCTGTCTATGAATCGAGGTTGCTGACAAAGCTTGCAGCCAAGTATAAAGTAGCTACACAGATGGGCAATCAGGGTTCTTCAGATGAAGGGGTTAATCAGACTATTGAATGGCTGCAGGCCGGTGAAATCGGGGAAGTCAGGAAAGTGGAAGCATTCACCGACCGGCCAATATGGCCACAGGGTCTTAATACCCCAAAAGGCGAATGGGTTCCCGATACATTGAACTGGGATCTTTTTATCGGCCCTGCTAAAATGCGCCCATATAACAGTCTTTATACACCATGGAACTGGAGAGGATGGTGGGACTTTGGCACTGGCGCTCTAGGCGATATGGCCTGTCATATTCTTCACCCGGTATTCAAGGGATTAAAACTCAAATACCCGATAAGAGCACAGGGAAGTTCAACATTATTACTTACCGATTGTGCACCAAATGCACAGATGGTAACTCTTGTTTATCCTGAAAGGGTTACTCCAAAAAATGCAAAGATGAAACTTCCACAGGTAGAAGTTATATGGTACGATGGAGGACTTCAGCCACCAAAACCGTTAGGTTGGCCTGCAGGAAAAAATATGAACGACGCTGGCGGAGGTGTAATTTTCCACGGTTCGAAGGATAAACTGATATGCGGTTGTTATGGTAAAGATCCATGGCTGCTCTCGGGTCGTAAACCTGTTGTCCCCAAAACTGAAAGGAGAGTTGAGAAAGCAATGAGAGGCGGCCATGAAATGGACTGGGTAAGGGCATGCAAAGAAAGTCCGGAAAGCCGTGTTCCGTCAAAATCTGACTTCGCTGAAGCAGGTCCATTCAACGAAATGGTTGTAATGGGAGTTCTGGCTGTTAGACTCCAGGGCCTGAATAAAGAGCTGGAATGGAACGGTGAAAAAATGGAATTCACAAATATCGGCCCGGAAGAAAAAGTAAGACTTACAATATCCGACAACTTTACTATTGTTGACGGCGATCCTAAATTCAACAGACCAGATGTAACAATAAATGCATGGGAGTTTGCTTCAGAAATGATTAAACATACTTATCGTTCAGGATGGTCACTTCCGGATATGCCAAAAGACTGATCTTTATTATAATTATTAAACCTGTTTAATATGAGATTTATAAACATTTTTATTGCATCTGTACTGGTTTTCGGGCTTTCAGTATCCTGCGGATCAAAGGGTAAGAAAGCTGAAACCAAAGAAAAGGCTGTAACTCCTGAGGCTGGATGGACTGTTCTCTTTGACGGAACTTCAACCGCCGGTTGGAGAGGTTATAATAAACCAACATTCCCGGAAAAAGGATGGGAAGTTGTTGATGGAACACTCCATTGTATCGGTTCGGGTGCAGGCGAAGCTGGCGGAGCTGGTGGTGATATTATTTATGATAAAAAATTCAGCAATTTTGAATTATCGCTTGAATGGAAAATTTCTGAAGGAGGTAACAGCGGTATTTTTATTCTTGCACAGGAAATACCAGGTGAACCTATTTATAAATCCTCTCCGGAAATGCAGATCCTTGACAACGACAGGCACCCCGATGCTAAACTTGGGGTAAACGGTAACAGAATGGCAGGGTCTTTGTACGATCTTATTCCTGCTGTGCCTCAAAACACAAAACCTGCCGGAGAGTGGAATCAGGTCGGAATTCTATGCTACCAGGGAACAGTTGTGTTTAAATCGAATGGTGCCAATGTACTTGAGTTCCATCTGTGGACTGACGACTGGAAGAAGATGGTCGCAAACTCCAAATTCAAAGATTGGGAATGGTTCGTTAATCCAGCTAAAGAAGGATATATCGGTTTGCAAGACCATGGGAATGATGTCTGGTTCAGAAATATTAAAATCAAGGAAATGTAAATTTTGTTGATTGATGAATTTTCTGTAGGGGCTGCATCAAAAGTCATTTGAGTTCCTTTGTTAATACCCTGATGAACCTTTGTGGTGAACCAAAACTCGCCGCACAACAAAGCTTCACGAACCTAAGCACAAAGTAAAACACAGAGGAATCAGACAAGCAGATACTTTTGAGGCAGCCTCTACTGTTTCTATAGATTACCTTTCAAACCGGTCTCTTCAGCAACATTTCTCATCCCCATTATACAGTCGGTGATAAGATCATCAAGGGTTACACCTAACATCGCAGCTCCTTTTTCAATTACTGTCCTGTCAACTCCTGCAGCGAATCTTTTATCATTCCATTTCTTTTTTACAGACCTTGACTCCATATCAAGAACACTTTTTGATGGTCTTACAAGAGCACTTGTTGCGACCAACCCCGTCAGCTCATCTATAGCATATATTGTTTTTTCAAGTCTTGAAACTGGTTCAACATCAGTAACAAGACCCCAGCCATGACTTAATACTGCTCTTATATATTCCTCCGGCCAATTATTCTCCCGGAGTATCTTCTCTGTCATTTTACAATGTTGATCAGGATACATTTCATAATCAAGATCATGGATCAGACCGATAATTCCCCACATTTCCTCATCCTCACCGGTCTTGGAAGCAATATATCTCATCACACCTTCAACAGCATATGCATGCTTCAGTAAACTCTCTGTCTTATTATATCTCTTTAGCAAGTCAAGCGCCTGATCGCGGGTTGGAATTTTTTGAACCATCTGATGGATAATTGTGAAATGTTACAAAAAAGTTTAAATGGAAAATCAATTTTTAAGCTTAATGACAGGTATGACCTTGTAAATCTGACTCCCTTTTACTGATAGGAAATACATTGATGCACCATAGGTTGCAGTCTCCAGAACGATCCTGTTCTCCCCGGCAGCAATTTCATGTTGAGTTTCAGTAAGTATTTTGCCTGTCACATCATACATGCTGATCCTTACCCTGTCAGTTATATTTGAAGTTATAAGAACCGTGACATTATCCATGAAAGGATTGGGATATACTGTAACATCTTCATCAAGTTCATTGTTTTCAAGACTTACCACCAGAGTGTCATTCATCAGGTAATCATCACCATTTCCATAGCCATAAACTGTTAAATTGTAAGTTCCGTTATGGTCAAGATCAGCTCTTTTGTCGAAAGTGACAGTTGCCGAATCTTGATATGGCAAAATACGGGTGGCGAAGAATTGCCTGACCGGTATGTTGCCATTTACCTGATACGCAAGATTGAAACCATCAATTGTATCGCTTCCCAGATTGTATAGTCTCACAGTAACCGGTTCCAGCCCAAAGGAGCTCTTTTGCACCGGATTTACCAGCCTTGCAAGCTGAATATCACGTTGAATGTATCGCAACGGGTTTGAAACTGAAAAATCAATCAGATCTACCCATGCACAATCCATCCCCTGTGACACTGAATTGTCCTTTTTGTATATCCATTCCATTTTATTTAACCCCGGTGCAACAAAAACCGATTTTCTAAGCCAGGAAGTTTCACCCGATGCTTTTAAAAACTCAGTATCATTAAGGTTAAACTGAAGATAATCGTAATTCTGTTCGGAGGATACTTTGTAATAAAACTTAAGAGAGTCAGCATTTGGGAAGTATGTTCTTATCATCAGTCTTGTAGAAGCATTGTGACCGATAGCACCGGACTGGGCTGATATGTTTCCGTCAAAATGATCTGATCTGTTCAGTATCCAGGGTATCTGGCTGATATTGATCCATGGAAATACAGTGAATGTTGACGACTCAAAGCTTTCCCTTACTCTTCCCACTCTGAAGGAAAAAGCTCTGTTCACTATGTATGGATTACAGTTCAATGTTGATTGAAGTGTGATAAAGTCTCCAAACATGGCTGTTTCAGAAAGCTTTACGGTGACCCGTATGTATGAGTTTTCACCAAACTGCAAAATTCCCGATTTGATATTTGGATCAGGAATTGTAAGATCTTCATCATTACTATTTATTTCAAGTTGTCCGGATGTATTGCTGGAGCCGAGATTTCGTATCTGAAATACAAGATCAAATGTTTCACCCGGATCTGCAATAGTATTGTTATTGCCTGTAAAAGAGTCATCTATCAGGAGATTCACTATTTCAAGTCTCGGTGCATGCACCTGAATATCTATCTTCATCTTTTTCTCACCTTTGTCATCCTTCAGAGTCAGATCCAGTGTAACAATTCCCTGATCAGGAACATCATTGGCAATTTTGATTTCAAGTCTCGACTGAAGCTGAATCTGCGATTTTCCTGCCAGGGTTCCTATTGCCGCGGTACCCTTAATGATAGTCACCCAGGGTGACGTTGATGAAATGTGCGCAGTAAGATTTGTTGCACTGGCTTCACCAAGATTACTGATAGTAAGATTAAGAAAAACTGTTTCTCCAAAATCGGCTTTTCCATTGTCATTTCCCAGACTGTCAATCAAAATTGTTTTGCTTAAATTTATGAACTCCCCTTTAAGATTGGAGAAGTAAATTGTTTTTAGAAGAGGTATTTTGTTTTGTCCGGTCACAACCACAAGGCATGAGTCATTGTAATAAGCTGGAAAATCAAGTACAGCGGATCCGGAAGGGCTGAAAAAGGAAGCATCGCAAAGTGTACCTGAATGCGATATGGAAATATATGAAAATGGATCCCCATTCAAAGTCAGTGATTTAATGCCAACTGGAAGAGTATCGGGCAGTGCAATATTGAATTTGGCCGGAGTTCCTACCAGGGGTGTAACACTTGGATCTCCCAAAAGTGTATAAGTTTCCCAGTAATATTTCTTTCTTAGCGATGAAGTACTGCTAACGGCAAGATTGCCTGCAAAATTAATTTGTCCCATTGTAGTGTACCACTCAGATGGCAATTCCCCATGTGTGTGAAATAATCGGTCATAAAATCCTAATCCTGTATCGCCGTATTTGGGATCTGCTCCCGGAACACCTGCTCCGACAGCCCAGTTGAAATCTTCATCCCAGTAAGAATCATTTGAACACCCTATGAAGCCTATTGCCCCTTTCTTTTTTGCCAGTAAAAGTTTATTTCCGAATGAGGAGGTGTCATTAAACTGAGCGGTTCTGCATGCATTGCTGATAATAAAAGGATACATGTTCTCATTCCTGAAGTTTACTATATCAGGTGATTTGAGCTCAAGATGCAACCATCCCGAAGAAGCTCCATGACCTGTATAGTTTATAAATGAGAGACCGTTATTAATAAGTTTAATTACAGAATCCTTCTTGGTAAAACCATCGGGATAATAAAAATAATATGCATTGATTTTGTTTTCGGATTTTAAGTAGTTTGTAATTGCGTACTTTATCTGGCCGTTCATATAATTTGCATAATTTATATCCTTTCCTGCAAGAGCCAGCGCTTTGGAATAGAAGGTATTGGAACTTTGAAATTCAAATTTTTCATACTGGATTATCTTATTTAATACAGACCTTGCATCAGATGTGTCAGTTGCCGGAATTCTTCCAATGAACATGTCAGGAATAAAATCTCCATTGCCATCAAATTCAGCATAATACGTGTCACTTATATTACCCGACCCGAAGTATGGGATCTTTTTCACATCACCAATTAACAGAAGATATTCAGGTGCATTCCCTTCTTCTTTCAAATAAGTGAAGGTTTTATAAATAGCCTCCTTAATTTCAGTATATGTTGAACCGGTTTCAGCTTCACCGGTATACAATACCTGAACCCTGAAACCTTTCTGTGTTTTCCATCTGATGAATGGCTTCAGTAAATTTCTGAATGTTGTGTCAGCAACAACGATCATCCCGACAGGTTTATCAGAATATCCTGTAACCAGATTGTCGGGATAGTAGTTTAAAACCCCTTTGGCGAGGATCTGGTCAAATAGTGGTGATTCCTGCTGCAACGATTTTGCTGGAGAAACAATGTCCTGTGTAAAGGAAATCAATATCTTCATTGAAGTTATGACCTCCATATAGTTTGAAACAGGATTGTATCTAACTGGTGATATAATAAGATTTGAAAGAGGTTTTCCTCGTATCTTTCCAAGATATTCAATTTTAACAGTATCCGATTTTATTAGACCCCTTGTGCTGTATATTTTCTTATCAAGAACAAATTCTGGTTTTGTCCTGTCTTTTTGTTTGGTTTCACCGTACTGGGAGGGAAAGAGCATACCTTTAATATCCTTTTTTGAGGGAGTTATTCGGGTTGATTCGACATTGCTGATCTTTATTTTCACCTTGCTGCCTTCAGGAATTGTGATTAGTCGACTCAACATTGGCAATTCAGGTTTTCCGGGATCAGCGGTAAGTAAGTGACCGGGAGCAGTTATCTTGTAAAAAGGTCCATTATCAGTCGAAATGGAGCTTAAGTTAATCTCTGATAAAGAATAATTTATAAGAATCGATCGACTGTCAACCTGGAAATTGGTCGACACCATATCCCCCTTGATCTGGAACTTGTGAATTTTTCCTGATTGTCCTGAAGCAGCTAAAGGTAGAAACAGGAAAAAAAATAAAAACCTTACTACCCTGCTTGTTGCTAAATACATCAATGTTAAGCAATTAACGCTGCACCCTTAAATCTGGTGCAAGTTATCGAAAATTTCAATATTTCCCTGAATACTCAACACAAAAATTATGCAAAAGGTTCATGTATATTTGTACTTAAAAATGATAAATAACAAAAATGAGAAAACAGGTAAAAACAATTAAGTCAGTATTATTAATTTATTTTATAGCAATGACTACATCTCTTTTTTCCCAGCAAACACCTGAAGTTGATATTATTCATACCTCCACAGGTGATTTAGAAATGTTCTTTATAGGTCATGGCTCTCTCATGTTCAGGATTAATAATTATGTGATCCATATTGATCCTGTAAGCACCTCTGGTAACTATAAAAGCCTTCCGAAAGCCGACCTCATTCTGGTTACTCATGAACATTATGATCATCTCGATCCCGACCTGATCGGTAATCTGAGAAAACAGGAAACAATCCTTATCTGCAACCAGGCCTCTGCAAACGTGGTGAAATGGGCAAAGGTGATGAAGACAGGAGATAAAACCACCATAAATAATATCTTAATTGAAGCTGTTCCGGCTTACAATATTGTTAATGAGCGCGTTAAAGGTCAGCCGTTTCATCCAAAAGGCACAGGCAATGGTTATGTTCTCACAATAGGCGACAAAAAATTCTACATAGCCGGCGACACTGAGAATATTCCTGAAATGAAATCGTTGACGAATATTTATATTGCCTTTCTGCCAATGAATCTCCCATATACAATGACACCGACAATGGTGGCTGACGCAGCCTTGTCATTTAAGCCTGCTATACTATATCCTTATCATTATGGTGAAACCAATGTGGATGAATTAAAAAAACTGCTCAGAGATTCAGGTATAGAAGTCAGAATCAGGAAGCTCAAATAACTTTAAGTTTTCTCTGCTGAAATTGATATCCAGCTTTATTACAGGTTATTATTTAAAGTTTCTGCAATAATATTTTTAAGCTGTGAATAAGAATTTACAGCGCGGATATCATTGTTATCATCTATCACATTCTGGGGAGGTTTATAGAGGATCCCTATTTCAGCCTGCCGGAGCATTGAAATATCATTGTATGAATCGCCAATAGCAATTACTTTAAAATTAAGGTCTTGCAGTGCCTTAACAACCATTCTTTTGGCATCATTCTGACGTAAATTAAAATCACTTATATTTCCTTCGTTGTCAATGGTAAGATGATGGCAGAAGAGCACAGGCCATCCCATTTTTTGAAGAAGAGGATCTGCAAATTCCCTGAATGTGTCAGATACAACTATCATCTGGGCACGTCCATGCAGCCAATTAATGAAATCGAGAGCTCCCGGCATCAGTTCGAGGAGAGAAATCACTTTCTGAATATCACGGATAGTTATTCCATGCTGCTTAAGAATTTTCAGTCTTCTGGTCATCAGGGCATTATAATCGCTTATGTCGCGAGTCGTAAGTTTTAATTCATCTATCCCGGTCCATCTTGCTACATTTATCCAGACCTCAGGAACCAAAACTCCCTCCAGATCACAACAAACCATGTACATCTTGTTATTCCTGTTTAGTTAGTTAGTAATACTTCACCATAAAATCTTTAAAGCTATTATAATCATTCTCTAAAGATATATATTCTTCATTTTTTGTTTTTATCCTTCTAAGCGATTCCGGCAACCTTATATCAATATCAAGTATTCTTCTGATTTCATCAATAAATTTTGCCGGATGAGCAGTTTCAAGAATACAAAAAAAATGATTTCTGTCAATTTTTACATTTCCTGAACTTAAATATTTCTGCAGTCCAACCCAGGCAGCTGCTCCATGAGGCTCAAGAAGTGTGTTCAATTGTCTGTAAACCGATCTGATTGCTTCTTTTGTCTCTGAATCATTGATACTTACAGCAAACATCTCATTCCTCATTTTTTCTATGTCAGGTTCCTTGATCATACGGCCAAACTCATTCATTACACCTCCATAAACAGATATTATCCGTGCCAGATTGCTAGGATGGCCGACATTCATGGCACTTGAGATACAATTTCTGGAAGGAACAACAGGTATATATTTTCCCGATCTAAAATATATCGGCACTTCATCATTTTCATTTGTCGAAATAATGAAACTATCAACCGGCAACCCCATTTCCCTGGCAATAATTCCTCCGGCAAGATTTCCGAAATTGCCACTCGGTACACTGAAGGATACTTTGTCATTCTTTTGCCCTGAAATCCGCAACCATGCCCAGAAATAGTATACCGATTGTGGCAAAAGTCTTCCAATGTTGATAGAGTTCGCAGAGGACAACCTTAATCCTGAAAATGCAGGATCCATAAATGCTTTTTTGACAAGAGCCTGACAGTCATCAAATTTTCCGTTAATTGCTACTACCTGTATATTATCGTGAAAAGTAGTCATCTGTTTCCTTTGCATTTCAGTCACTTCGTCCTTCGGGAACAAAATTATAACCCTTATGTTCTTAAGTCCGTGAAATGCATTGGCTACTGCACTTCCTGTGTCACCTGATGTGGCTGTCAGAATTACTATGTGCTGATTGTTAATCTGAAGGAAATGCTGCATTAACCTACCCATGAAAAGAGCTGCAAAATCTTTGAAAGAAGCTGTCGGTCCTTGGTCCAGACGCATTATGTAAGTATTATCAGCCTGTTTTTCGAGAGGGATCTCAAAATCATAGATCTCGTAACAGATTTCCTTTATCTTATTAGCAGAGACCTCTCCTTCAAGCATTTTGCCTAGTAAATATGACGCTATTTCCGGGTAGCCTGCATTTCTGAATGCATCAATTTCATCTATTGAAATTCTGGGTAGATTGACCGGCATATATAATCCACCATCTGGTGCAAGTCCTTTAAGTAAGGCATCTCTGAAAGTCACATAAGGTGCTTTTAGATTTGTGGAATAATATAAGTTTCGGGCTTCCAATTCAACAATTCCGGTTAAACATTAACTACACGCATGATATCTGCAAACACTCCTGCAGCTGTCACATCTGCTCCGGCTCCATATCCTTTTATGACCATAGGGAGCTCCCGATATCGTTCGGTCGTGAGCAATACAATATTATTACTGCCTTCCAAATCATAGGAAGGATGGGAAGAATCAACAGTAATGAGCTCAACTCTTGCTTTTCCCTGATCCATTATTGCATAAAACCTCCATTTTTTCTTTTGATGCAACAGCTCTTTCCTTTGTTCTTCAAACCGGGCATCAATTGTCCTGACTTTATTGTAAAAACTTGCAAGATCGCCTTCAAAGAACTCATCGGGGATAAAACGTTTCACTTCAACATCCTTTTCTTCAACAGGATATCCAGCCTCACGCGAGAGGATCATTATCTTTCTGACAACATCGGTTCCGCTTAGATCAATACGCGGATCAGGCTCGGAGATGCCTTTTTCCTTTGCAAGTCTGATAGCTGAACTAAGCGGTATTTCTGGACTGATGGTATTGAAAATGAAATTCAGAGTGCCCGAGAGAACAGCTTCAATTTTCAGTACCCTGTCGCCGCTTACAACCAGATCGCTTATCGTTTTGATTATTGGTAATCCTGCACCAACGGTGGTCTCATACATGAAACGCACACCACGTTCATTTGCAATGGTTTTTAATTTATGATAATAGGAATAGTCAGAAGAACATGCGATTTTACTGGCTGTAACAATTGAAACATATTTTTCAAGGACATCACCGTATTTAGCGCCAACCCTGGCATCAGCAGTACAATCAATGAAAACTGAATTTCTTAAGTTAAGTTTTGTCATTCTGCCGATAAACAAATCAATATCGCTCTTTTCCTCACTTGAATTAAGCATCTTTATACAGTTGTCAAGCGGTATCGGTCTGTTGCCAACAACCATCCTCCGGGAGTTAATTACTCCTAACAGATTGATCTTGAGATTATGTTCTTTTAAGAGGATATCATGCTGCTTCTGTAATTGTCGTATCAGACTTGATCCAACATTGCCTGTCCCGGCAATGAATAAATGAAGTTCCTTATATCTGGAAAGGAAGAAACCATCATGTATTACGTTAAGTGCACGTTTCAGGTTCTCATTCTTGATCACAACTGATATATTCAATTCAGATGAACCCTGGGCAGTCGCTATCACATTTATTCCGTTCCGGCCGAGCGATCTGAAAAGAATAGCCGAGATCCCGGGAGTATTTTTCATCTTTTCACCAACAATCGCAATGATAGAAAGATCCCTTTCAATTAATACTTTAAGCTCTTTGCTATAGATTATTTCCTTATTAAATTCCTGGTTGATTGCCTCTGCTGCCTGACGGGTGTAAAGAGGATCAATTGCAAAAGTTATGGAGTATTCTGATGAAGCCTGTGTTATTAGTACGATGTTAATATTTTTTCTTGCAAGTGCTCCGAAAAGTCTCATGGATGTGCCAGTCACTCCGACCATGGCAGTTCCCTGCAAAGTAATTAAATCTATGTGGTCAATGGATGAGATCCCTTTAATGGGACTGGGTGACCCGTTAGATGATTTTCCGCTTATAAGTGTGCCTTCAGCTTTTGTATTGAAGGAGTTTTTTACATATACCGGAATCTGTTTTTTATAAACAGGTCGCAGGGTGGGTGTGTAGATAACCTTTGCACCAAAATGTGATAATTCAATTGCTTCTGAATATGTAAGAGATTTTATAGCATAAGCCTTTTCAACTTTTTTCGGGTCTGCTGTCATAAATCCGTCAGTATCTGTCCATATTTCCAGGGCTTCGGCATTAATTGCAGCAGCAATTATGGCCGCTGTATAATCTGACCCACCCCTTCCCAGTGTCGTGGTCTCATTACCTGATGTGCTTGCAATAAATCCCGGAACAATTAGCAGATTATTTCTCTTTAATAAAGCATTTCTGATAAGTTTATTTGTCTTCTCGAAATCAACCGACGCATTACCGTAATTCTCATCAGTCTTAATGATTTCCCTTGAATCAATAAGTAAACAGTTATCGAAAGTTTTTGAAATTATCATGGCAGACATCCGTTCTCCTGCACTCAGAATCTTGTCGAGAGAATATTTGCTAAGCTCTCTTACAAGATATATCCCGTTGAGTATTTCTTTTAACTCATTGAATATATCTTCAACATTTCGATTAACTTCATTCAGGTTCTCACCTGATAAAAGATCTGTTGCAAAGCTGATATGCTTTTTGTATATATCGTCAAGCAACTTTCTGTAACTGTAATTATGTGATGCAGCAAATTCACTGGTTCTTTTGAGGGAATCAGTAACTCCATGAAATGCCGATACCACAACAACACATGGCAGTTTCTCAGATTCAATTATCTTCCGTACACTCCTGATCCTTTCAGGAGTCCCTACTGATGAACCGCCGAATTTCAGGACTTTCATACCAGGGTTAGATTATATAAATACATCCTAAGGACGCAAAAATAAAAGACACAAAAATAGTAAAAATAAGGTTATTCCCTTAATATGATTAAAAATATTAATCAAATGCGCCGGCAAAACTAAAAACAGAGCAATGGCAATTGAAAAAACTAACAGTTAATTACCTGAGGATGCTTTTTCAAGTCTTTTTAGGATTGAAAATATAAATGTAGCTGACAGGAGACAGCAAATGATGAAAACCAGCCAGAGTGTGTTCAAAGCTACCTTGTCCCACAGCAATGTACCAAGGAACAAAAGTTTATTACCAACAGCAGTGGCCAACAACCAGCCTCCCTGCATTAATCCCTGGAACCTTGACGGAGCAACTTTGGAAACAAATGACAACCCCATTGGACTGAGGAACAATTCAGCTATGGTAAGTACAAGATAGCTGCTCATCAGCCAGTAAGGAGAAACCCTTTGACTGTCAGCCACAGGAACTCCGGCCAATGATACTGGCGATGGCGCGCCTATTGAAGCAATTAATATGATTATGAATCCGACAGCTGCAATTATCATTCCTATGCCTATTTTTTTTGGCGTTGAAGGTTCAATGCCCTTTTTGTTCATCCAGGCAAAAGCTCCCATAACAGGGAAAGTCAAGGCAACAATAAACAGCGGATTGAATGACTGGAATACTTCAGGGGCAATAGAATTTCTGGCACCGAAAGGAGTAAGATTGTCCTTAAGAAGAGTGGTTATATCAAATCCGGTAAGATAGAAAGCTGCCAGAAGGAAAGAGACAGCGAATAAAACTCCGCCTATAATCCTTATTTTTGCCTTCACATTCTTATAAAACAACAAAACAATTCCTGAAATTGAACCAATAACCGCCAGCATGGAGGGTAAAGTGAAAAAAAGGTTTGTGAACGGTCCCACCTGCTTTGCAGTATAATCCCTTGCAAACAATGTTAAAGTAAGACCATTCTGATGGAACGACATCCAGAAAAAGATCACAACAAAAAACACAAGCACAAGCGAAGTTATTCGCGCTCTTTCTTCCTTTCGGGATGTAAGGATTATCCATGTCACAAATGCGGCAAAAAGGCCGAATGCAAAACCAGCAGCCCATCCCACCTGTCTGATGAAATGAAGCCCGAATGCCGTAACCCCCATTGCAATTGCAGCAGCAACAAAAGGGACCGTTTTAAAATCAATTTTCTCAGATGATACTGAAGAGGTTTTAACCTCCTTGTTTGGCAGAAGTTTATTGAAAATTACGTAAACGAGCAGCGAAATGATCATAGCTCCTGCAGCAATACCAAATGCATAGTTGTATCCTTTTGAAAATACATCAAGATAACTCTTTGCAAAAGAAACCATATCAGTAACAGGTCCGTTAAGATTAACCCTGTCAGCCAGCTGCTGCATGACCGATGTATCGCTGAGAGTTCCGTTTAAATACTGATGACACAAAGAAGGCAGGCTTGCATCGTGGGCAAATCCGTTGACTTTGAGCCACCAGTTGCGCATACCATTGGCTGCAAATGGTGCAAAGAATGCTCCAACGTTGATCCCCATATAAAAGATCATAAATGCAGTATCCCTTAACTTTGAAAATTTGGGATCATCATACATCTGCCCGACAACTGCCTGAAGATTACCTTTAAACAGACCATTCCCGAGTGCAATTGTCATTAAACCTATGATCGTGATCGTGAGCGATAAACCTGGAATAGCCATTACCAGATATCCGGCAAACATAATAATTATGCCTGCAAGAATCACCATTTTATATTTTTTTGTCGAATCGGCCAGAATCCCTCCAACAAGTGCAAGCGCATAGATTGCAAAATAAAACCAGCTGTAAATGTCACCTGCATTTTTAGCGGTTAATCCATATTTTGCCTGTAGAAACAGGACCAGAATGGCCATCATCGTATAAAAACCAAACCTTTCTCCCATATTTGAAAAAAAGGCTACCAGTAATCCTTTCGGATGATTCTTCAGCATAATTATATTATTTTTCGGTTTATTAATGTTTTTTCAAAAATTGTCTCAAAATACCCGATCAGGCTGCTGTCTTTAAACAGGTTATTTTACATTGAAAACAAATATATTAATCTTTTTAATAGTAAAAAATTAACTTAATTTTAAATACCGGCATAAGATCTTAATTTTGTGCTTAAGAAAGTATCGCATGAAAATATTCAATTCCGGACAAATAAAGAATATTGATGCATTGACAATTCAGACCGAACCTGTATCATCTGTTGATTTAATGGAGAGAGCTGCACGACAGGTTCTGCATTGGTATATGAATAAATTTGACAGATCGGGCAGGGTGCTGATTTTTGCAGGACCTGGTAACAATGGTGGTGATGGTCTGGCTCTTGCAAGAATGCTTAACAGTAACAGGTTCAATACCCTTGCCTTTTATGTTGATTTTACCGACAAGACATCCGACGACTGGAAAATAAATTTCAACCGTCTTAAGGAAGCAGGCTTACCAATACATATAATTAAGGGGAAGGATATGTTCCCGGTTACATATCCTTCAGATATCATTATTGATGCGATTTTTGGTTCAGGACTGACCAGGCCACCAGAGGGGCTTGCTGCTGATACAATCAAATTCATTAACAAAGCTGGCTGCACTGTAATTTCAATTGATATCCCTTCAGGGCTCTTTGGGGAGGATAACAGTAATAATAATCCTGAATCTATAGTAATGGCCGACTTTACTCTGAGTTTCCAGTTTCCCAAACTTGCTTTCATGTTTGCTGAAAATGAAAAATATACAGGAGAATGGGTGCTGTTGCCTATTGGACTCAGCAATAAGGCCATTAATGAGACTGAGACACCTTTCAGTTATCTTGAGAGTGATTCCGTTGTTCATCTTATCCGAAAAAGAAGAAGATTTGATCATAAGGGCATTTATGGACATGGACTTCTTATTGCAGGATCGTACGGAAAAATGGGCGCAGCAATTCTTGGATCAAAAGCAGCTCTCCGGACAGGTACCGGACTGATCACTGTACAAGTTCCGGCCTGCGGATATATGATAATCCAGACTGCTGTGCCGGAGGTAATGGTGAAAGCCGACAATAATGAAAAATATCTGTCAGATACTCCGGATATCGATATGTTCGATGCAATAGGAGTAGGTCCCGGAATAGGGATGGATCCTGCTACACAAAAAACATTTCATTCTTTGCTGCTAAACCGGACAAAACCGTTTGTAATAGATGCTGATGGTCTGAATATACTGGGAATCAACAAAAAATGGCTCTCAGTCCTTCCATATAAAACCGTTCTGACACCTCATTTAAAAGAATTTGAAAGAATTGCAGGGAAATCTGAAAATGGTTATGTCAGACTTGAAAAACAAATTGAGTTTGCATCGAAATACAATTGTGTTGTTGTTCTGAAGGGCGCATTCACTTCAATTGCAACTCCTGATGGCAAAGTATTTTTCAATAGTACAGGAAATCCAGGAATGGCAACTGCCGGAAGCGGCGATGTCCTTACCGGGATTATTCTTTCATTTCTTGCTCAGGGATATTCTCCTGAAAGCGCCGCTGTAGCAGGTGTTTATATTCATGGCCTGGCCGGAGATATTGCCGTTGAAGCAACCGGGCAGGAATCTTTAATAGCATCCGATATAATTGACAATATAGGAAATGCGTTCTTAAGATTGAAGTCACCCGAAATGCCTGATATTATTTGAAACTAACACAAATGATTATTCAAATTTATAGTCACATACCAAATAATAAGACAAGATGAGAGTACAAATCTGTTCTATTATGGCAATTGTTGCCGTCATTTCATTCTCCTGTTCAGCCTCAGGCAAAATGTCTCAGTCTGACTGTGTGATAACACCCTTGTCGGAAAACCTTAAGATATCAGATGGAGCCCTTGTATACGGCCTTCCAATGTCGGTTGTGGATATTAACATAAATGCTGAACGTGTAATTGAAAAACCTGGTCCATATTCCAGGTATGCCGAAGATCTTCTTGGACTTAAGGATGTTATAAAAAACGAGAGAGAGTACTGGAGAATTAAAAGTATCACAATCAGAACACATACAGAACTGGATCCTTCCCAGTTTTATATAATTGAAGCAAACGGATTTTTTCATACAAACATGCTGGCCCTTAAGAATGAGGGCCTGATTATGGATCTAAATCCTGATATTTATAATGATTTTGCAACAGGGATCTCAAGAAATTCAGATGAAAATAATCTGCACAAAGTACTTGACCTTGGTGCTGATGAATACTACAGAGAAAAAAAGGATACTGTATATAAAGTAGTTAGTGTTGATACCGCATTTATTCGAATACCTTATCTGGTCGAAAAAAAACAAAAGCTTACTGTCGATCAGCTTGCTGAAAGGGCAGCAAAAAGGTTAATGGAGATGCGGGATGGGAAACACCTTATTCTTACTGGTGAGACCAATGTATTTCCTCAGAATGAATATGCATTGAATGAAATGAACCGTATTGAAAAAGAATATACTGATCTTTTTGCTGGCAAGATATGGCGAGAATCTCATTCATTCAAATACCAGTTAATTCCTGGCAAAGAAACGTCAGGCCGAAAGATTACGTTATGCAGATTTTCTGAGAGCTCAGGGCCTGTTGCAGGATCTGAAAGTCAGGGAATACCGATCCTTGTCGAATTTGTCCCTGAGTTGAAAACGAGATCCCTGAATGCCATATCAAAAAATCCTTCTAATACACAGAAATCGAAAAATGACAAAATGTATTACAGGGTCCCGGATGTAGTGAATGTAAGGGTATATCTGGCAAATGAAGTCCTGAGTAATGCCCGGCATCTTATTTATCAGTTTGGAGAAATAGTCCCTCTTCCTGCTAACTTCGTGATAGGGAAATAAAATGGCTATTGAATCTTGCCTTTGAAGTTTTTCTGATAATCCTCCCATTTTTGATTGAGATAAGCTTTATCAGCAAAATAAGTCAGGAGAACTTCCATATCTTTTGGTTGCCGGAAACCAGGTACCGGTGATACTGAATATTTATTGTCCTGCTGAGTAAGAAAAACAACGGTTGGGTATGACAGTCGGCCCTGCAGCAGTGCAACAGCAAGCTGGTGAGCTCTTCCGCTTTTCCCATCATTAATGAATGTCTGCCCCAGAAAAGTAATGGTTTCATTC
The DNA here is from genome assembly GCA_964514725.1 of uncultured Rikenellaceae bacterium. Lineage (GTDB taxonomy): Bacteria > Bacteroidota > Bacteroidia > Bacteroidales > VadinHA17 > LD21. The sequence continues at coordinate 88,825 of CAZEUL010000013.1, read as the reverse complement.
CCTTCCGCATCGAACTTTACCGGATAAAATCTGGTGTTAAGTATTTCCACTATAACATTGTTTGTAAAAGTTTCACTGTCCATTTTCTTGCACCATCCGCACCAGCTTGTATAAGTGTCAATAAATATCGGTTTTGGGACTTGCTTGCTGAGCTTTTCAGCTTCCTGAATAGTTAACCATTTTACCTGTGCGTTCTGCGAAAACACAGCTGTTATAATTCCTGTAAACAGAATAGTTACAAATATCTTTTTCATTTTTCAATTCTCAAATTATACGCAAAGTAAATTAAAATTCATGAATGAAGGAATATGGTTGTTGCAATTCTATTTAAAGAACACATCGGTTGTAATTATGTTCAATAAACTCTTAGGTTCAGGAAGTTTCAATAAAATATTTTTTACTTTTACCCCTTCTTAACTCAATTCAAATAATCTTTATGGAAACTATACAAAAAACATTGCGTGATTCGAAAACTGCTCGGTGGTTGGCACTTGCTGTGATATCATTTACAATGCTGTGCGGTTATTATCTTACCGACGTTATGGCCCCGCTAAAACCACTCCTTGAGAAGGAATTATTATGGAACAGCGCCGAATATGGTTTCTTTACCAGTGCTTATGGATGGTTTAATGTTTTCCTTCTTATGCTGATTTTCGGTGGAATTATCCTCGACCGAATGGGAGTAAGGTTTACAGGAAAAATGGCTACAATAATTATGGTTATCGGTACAGCAATAAAATACTGGGCAGTATCAACTCATTCTCTTGACAGCAGCCAGATATTGGGAATGAAAGCTCAGGTCGTGGTCGCTGGTCTTGGTTTTGCAATCTTTGGTGTTGGAGTGGAAGTTGCCGGGATCACAGTTTCTAAAATCATTGTTAAATGGTTCAAGGGTAAGGAAATGGCTCTTGCGATGGGACTGGAAATGGCAACTGCCCGAATTGGGACAACACTTGCAATGGTAACTTCAGTACCTATAGCCAGGGCTTTAAACGGTGTTTCAAAACCGATTCTCGTCTGTCTTATCATGCTTTGTATCGGAATGATATCATTCTTCCTGTACGCCGTAATGGATAAAAAACTTGACAAATCTCTTGCGCTGGCTGCTTCAGAAAACAGTGAATCAAATGAAGAATCCTTTAATATAAAAGATATAGTTTATATCGTTACAAATAAGGGATGGTGGTATATAGCAATTCTATGCGTTCTTTTTTACTCAGCTGTATTCCCATTTCTTAAATATGCGACCGACCTGATGGTCAACAAATTCAATGTTAAACCTGACGTTGCAGGTATTATTCCGGGAATGCTTCCCTTTGGGACAATGATACTCACGCCTCTTTTTGGAAATCTTTATGACAGAAAGGGCAAAGGTGCTTCTATTATGATTCTTGGAGCAGTGCTGCTTATATTTGTTCATGCAATGTATTCCATCCCATTCCTTACTGCAACACCAATTGCAATAGCTCTGATAATTATTCTTGGTATTGGCTTTTCATTGGTGCCATCGGCAATGTGGCCTTCTGTTCCGAAAATAATACCGGAAAAACAGCTTGGAACCGCTTATGCAATGATATTCTGGGTACAGAATATTGGTCTGATGGGCGTCCCTGCCCTGATAGGCTGGGTTCTGAATAAATATTGTATCACCGGAACTCATCTTATTGATGGAGTAGAAGTATCGAGTTATAATTATACTCTTCCTATGATAATTTTCACATGCTTCGGTCTTGTTGCTCTGCTATTTGCACTGCTACTTAAGGCAGAAGACAAAAAGAAAGGTTATGGTCTTGAACTGCCAAATATAAAGAAATAGACTTAGATAGCATAATGATATCATTATGCTATCTTTTTGATATCATTTTGAAATATTAAATAATCAATTTCATATCAAATTGCTATAATAATAATGCATTTAATTTTAGATGTAATATGGAATCCAACGAATTTGAAAAAGCCTGCATATTCAGTTTCCCTGAATCAATAGAATATTCTGAAGGAGGGATAGTGAGCAAGACAGTTCTTAAAAAAGCGACCGGAAATATTTCCCTGTTCTCATTTGCCAGGGGTGAATCCCTGAGTGAGCATACTGCTCCGTTTGACGCAATGATACAGGTTGTTGAAGGTAAAGGAGAAATCATTATTGGAGGGAAGTCATACTTCCTTGAGGCCGGTCAGGTTATAATAATGCCGGCAAATATCCCGCATGCAGTCAAAGCTGTTGAGAAATTCAAAATGGTTCTTACGATGATCAGGAGCAGCTAATTATAAGGTTTTAATAAATTCATTTTCATTGTTTGAGGGTGTTAGGTGAACCTCTCAGATGAATCATTTTCAATACACACCTTCTCACCTTAATGCCATTTCACCTTCGCACACCATCATGCCATCTTTATTAGGATGGATTTAATGACGTCCGTTACATCCTCTTCCTCATCCACACATCTTTCAAAAATTTCAAGGATTTTGTTGTTTTTCAGGAGTTCAGCCGGATCTTTTTCCTTTTCAAATAGCTCCGATACTGCAACAAAATAGTATTCATCAGCCTTATGCTCGATTTCTGTTACTTTGTTGCAGGCTTTTGTTATTTCATTCTTGTTTGCAGCAGCATCGTTAAGGCAATGAATGCAGGTTTGAATTTCTTTTGCAGCTTCAACTATCATTTTTGCCATCTCTTTATAGACGGGCATCAGGTTTTTGGGTTTATAAAGGCATATTCTCCTGCTGATGCCATTTATAGAGTCCACAACATCATCAATATGACCTGCAAGTTCATGAATATCCTCCCTGTCGAAAGGGGTTATGAATGACTTGTTTAGTTGCTGGAAAGTCTTATCAGTAATTTGATCTCCAATATGTTCCACCTCCTTTATCTGCTTATAGATTCTTTCATGTTCCTCTTGTTCCGTTGTTGAAAGCAGTTCATTAAGAAGTTCAGAAGCTTTAACCAGGTTTTTAGCATCCTCTTCAAAAAGTGGATAAAAGGAATGGTCTTTGGGAACGAAGAATTTAAGAAGTTTATCGATATTCATGTTTTGGTTTTTTTAAAGTAGTTTAATTTATCCAGTTTAAAAAAAAGTACATAATGCAACCGATAATACCTGATACAGGTATGGTCAATATCCAGGCCCAGAAGATTTTTGTCGTTACTCCCCATTTTACTGCAGAGGCACCTTTTCGTGCTCCCACTCCCATTATTGCGCCGGTAATGGTGTGAGTCGTACTTACAGGAATCCCCCAGTGTGTGGCAGCATATAGTGTAATTGCTCCTGCTGTTTCTGAGCAGAATCCCTCGAAAGGTTTAAGTTTGGTAATTTTCTGGCCCATCGTTTTGACAATTCTCCACCCACCGAAAAGTGTCCCCAGCGCTATGGCTGAATAACAAGCCATTATCACCCAGAAAGGCGGTTCTTTAGCTTCTTTTGAAACAAGTCCGGAGATTATCATTGCCACCCAGATAATTCCCATGGATTTTTGTGCATCATTTCCTCCATGGCCAAGGCTGAATGCCGAAGCGGATAAAACCTGAAACCTTCTGAACCATTTATCAACTGCAAAAGGATGGGAGTTTTTTAATAACCACATAAAAAACGATGACAGAAAAAAGGAGACTAAAAATCCAAGAAGCGGTGCAATAAAAATAAAGGAAACAATCTTAAATACTCCCCCGGCGATGATAGAACCGAATCCTGCGTTTGCGATTGCCGCACCGATAAGTCCTCCTACGAGAGTATGTGAGGAACTGGAAGGCAAGCCCCACCACCAGGTGAGCAGGTTCCATGTTATGGCAGCCACCAGTGCTGCTCCGATAACGTTCATGTTAACGGCATCAGTTTCAACAACTCCTTTACCAATAGTAGCCGCAACCTTGAGATGAAAAACCAGAAATGCTATAAAATTAAAAAAAGCTGCCATTGATACTGCAGCAAGAGGAGAAAGGACTTTTGTAGAAACCACACATGCTATTGAGTTGGCCGAATCGTGAAAACCGTTAATAAAATCAAAGATAAGTACCAGGGTAATAATAATGTAAAGGAAAGTCATCTGGTTCAATCAAGAAAATTATTTGATCCTTCCGATATGAGCGAGTAGAAAAAAAGTGTTTCAGCAATCATAACCCGGTCATTTACTCTTTTTGCGTTCTCTCAATCAGGCAGGCAAAAGTATAAATATTGGGATAAAATACAAAATGATTGATGATCTACTTTTTCAATATCACATTAAGTGTTGAAAATCATATTTTTAAAACATTATTACAATATTTTTTTTTCTCCTGTATTTTTGTACTTTTATATGTTGATCTTAGGAATCCACTAAATAAGAATTGATATGAGCGACATCAGGAATCTTGAACCAAAGCCATTATGGAATTATTTCCACGAAATAACACAAATACCACATCCATCGAAAAAGGAAAAGAAGATCACTGAGTTCATTTTAAAATTTGCCAAAGAACACAAAATTGAGGCTGTTGTGGATAAGGCAGGGAATGTGATTTTAAGGAAAAATGCGACAAAGGGAATGGAGAACCGAAAGGGTGTTATTCTTCAGGCCCATCTCGACATGGTGCCTCAGAAAAACAGCGATAAGGTTCATGATTTTGATAAAGATCCTATTGAAGCCATAATTGATGGTGATTGGGTCAAAGCCAACGGAACCACTCTGGGTTCCGACAATGGTATTGGTGTTTCCGGTGCCCTTGCGGTATTAGCATCAAATGATATTGCACATGGTCCTCTGGAAGTACTGTTGACTGTCGATGAGGAGACAGGAATGACAGGTGCATTCGGACTCAAAAAGGGCCTCCTACATGGGGATATCCTTATGAATCTTGACTCTGAAGATGAGGGAGAACTGTATGTAGGGTGTGCAGGCGGAATTGATGTCAGCGCTTCAAAAAAGTATACGGAAGAAAAATCTCCCCGGGGAATGGTGGCTTATCGTGTTGTGGCAAAAGGATTAAAGGGAGGACACTCGGGAGTTGACATCGCCCTCGGAAGAGCAAATTCAAACAAAATTATGTTCAGATTCCTTATGCAGGCTGAATCAGATTTCAGGATCAGACTTGCAGAAGCAGCAGGAGGAGACCTCAGAAATGCTATTCCGCGTGAATCATATTCAGTAGTCCTTGTAAAATCATCATTGACCAGGGATTTTGAAAGATTCGTTAAGGGATATGATAAAATGTACAAGAAAGAATTTGCTGAAACCGAACCGACTATTTCATTTACATGTCAGAAGACTGATCTCCCCGCAAAGGTAATGAGCAAGACCGATCAGTATAAGATTATAAGAGCTGTTTTCGCCTGTCCAAATGGTGTTCAGCGAATGAGCCAGACAATAAAGGGACTCGTGGAGACATCCAATAATCTGGCCATTGTAAGGTGTATTAACGGTAATTTTGAAGCACACAATCTAACAAGAAGCTCTGTTGACACCTCTAAGGAAGCAACTGCGTGGAAGATTGCTGCAGTTTTTCATCTTATTGATGCAAAGGTCTCTTTATATGGAAGTTATCCGGGATGGAAACCCAATCCCGACTCGGCGATCCTGAAAACTATGAGTGGTGTATATCAGAAAATGTTTGGTAAAACACCTGAAATAAAAGCCATACATGCCGGGCTCGAGTGTGGTTTACTGGGAGGCGTCTATCCCGGACTGGATATGATTTCATTCGGCCCCACCATTAAATATCCGCACTCGCCTGATGAAAAAGTTCTTATACCGACTGTGAAAAAGTTTTTTGATTTTCTCTGTGAAACGCTGAAACAGATCCCGGCCAGATAAGACAGGATAAATAAGATTTATATGACTCCCGGCTCATGAGTCTGAATTCAAGCTATGGGTACCTTTTTTAATGAAATAATTAACCTTCAGGGTCTCTTTTGAAAGAAGTCGCTGAACCCTATTCGAGTTTTATCTCTACCAATGGATCGTCTTTCATCACGTTGCTGTTTGCTTTGGCATGTACTGCCACTACTTTGCCATTGACCGGAGATTGAATTTCATTCTGCATCTTCATTGCTTCGAGGATGACTACCGGTTCTCCTCGAAGCACTGTTGCTCCTTCCCTGACTATGACATCAATAATTTTTCCCGGCATAGGTGCTTTAAGTGTTTCCTTCTCAGCTTTCCCTTTCCCGGAATTTAAGACTTTCATTCTCTTGAGAGAAAATGGAGTCTCAACTGTAAAAGTATAGCTTATATCGTTGAACAGGATTTCATATTTGTTTTGTCGTGAACGTACAATCTCGACCGGATACTTTCTGTTTTTCCATAAAATGTAGGTGCCGTAACGTTCATCAACTTTAAGTTTTACTTCATATTCCCTTTTCCCTAATCTGATAGAGTGTTTCAGAGGCCTTGGAAAACAAAACAATCTGTTCTCTGAAGAAAGAGCATAAAGTTTGTTTAGTCCAGATTTCTTATCAGCCATAACCAAGTGGATTAGAATTGATTCATGCGTTTATTAAGGAGCCATGGACTCATTTCCCGACTGTGCTCGAAATCAACCTGGATACTGTCGTCGGAGAGGTTCTCATCAATGAACAACTTAGTTGCAAGCCAGGCAGCAAGCATTTCCTCATACTCACTGCTCTGATAGTATTTTTCAAGGTCCTTTTCAATAAAAGCTGTAGTAAAATTCCCGTTCTGGAATTTATGATTACGCATAAGCATCCTGAAAAAGGGTAGTGTGGTCTTAGTTCCTTTTATCCATACTTTATCGAGCGCAAGTTTACAATTCCTTATTGCATCCTTCCGGTCCTTGCCCTTTACTATTAACTTGGCTATCATTGAATCGTAATTTGCCACTATTGATGATCCGGCTTGTACGCCGGTATCTATTCTTATATTCTGGGAGGCAGGAAGGCTGAGTTTCTCAATTTTCCCAGGAACTGGTGCAAATCCCGACTGGACATCCTCTGCATTTATGCGGCATTCTATTGCCCAACCCTTTAGTTCAATATCCTTCTGGCTCATTGAAAGCGGTTCTCCGTTTGCTATCCTTATCTGCTGTTCGATGAGGTCAATTCCTGTTACCAGCTCAGTTACCGGATGTTCAACCTGAATTCTGGTGTTCATCTCCATAAAATAGAAATTTCTGTCAGAATCGAGAAGGAATTCAACAGTTCCTGCAGAGTAGTAGTTAACAGCACTGGCTATTTTTACAGCAAGCTGGCCCATGGTGTTTCGCAGCTCTGTATCAAGGGCTGCAGAAGGAGCTTCTTCAAGGAGTTTCTGATGTTTCCTTTGAATGGAACATTCCCTTTCTCCAAGATGGATAACATTCCCCCTGGTATCTCCCAGAATCTGAAATTCAATATGTTTGGGATTCTCAATATATTTCTCAATAAATACTGAGGGATCGTTAAAGGCTTTTTCGGCTTCTTTACTTGCAATGATGAAAAGCCTTTCCATCTCACCGGCATTACGGACAATTCTCATGCCTCTTCCACCTCCTCCCGATGCAGCTTTTATTATTACGGGATATCCGATTTTTTCAGCCACAGCAACCGCTTCATCCTCGTTCCCAATATTTCCTTCGCTGCCCATTGCCATTGGAATTCCAACTGCAAGAGCTATTTTCCTTGCTATCGTTTTATTACCCATTTTATAAATGGCATCAGGCGAAGGTCCTATGAAAATTATTTTGTTATCAATACATTTCTGGGCAAAATAAGCGTTCTCTGCAAGGAATCCATATCCCGGATGAACGGCATCAGCTTTTGTTTCCTTAGCAATTTCAATAAGTCTGTCAATATTTAAAAAAACCGGTATTTCTGATATGTCCTCAGTATTATCGTAAACAATGTCAGCCATTGACACATACATTGCATTCGGTTCAACCGTGGTTTTGACAACAATTGTCTGGATTTTCATTTTTCTGGCTGTCTTTATTATCCGGACAGCTATTTCTCCACGATTTGCAATTAATATCCTTTTTATTTTCATATCAATCGATGATAATATTTTACTTACCACCACCTCCTTTTACATTCATTCAATTTAGCCCAATCTCACTAAAAATCTGCCAGTTATTATTTTTTACTTTTTACTTTTTACTTTCTAAAGCGGCATATTACCATGTTTCCGCGCTGGCACTTTTACCCATTTGTTAGAGAGAGCGTTAAAGGCTGATATTATCTTTTTCCGGGTTACAGCGGGATCAATAACCTCGTCAATATAACCTAATTCATCTGCAATAAATGGATTTGCTACCTTATCACGATATTTTTTTACAAGATCTTTTTTCATTTCTGCAGGATTCTTCGATTCGGCAAGCTCCTTCCTGTAAAGTATTGCTACTGCCCCTTCGGGACCCATTACTGCTATCTCAGCCGTTGGCCATGCAAAGCTGAAATCTCCTCCGAGGCTTTTGCTGTTCATTACGATGAATGCTCCGCCGTATGCTTTTCTTAAAATGATGGTTATTCTTGGAACCGTGGCTTCACTGTAAGCGAACAGCAATTTTGCTCCGTGCCTGATTATACCCCGATGTTCCTGGTCTGCACCAGGTAAAAAACCTGGCACGTCTTCAAATGTCAGGATTGGAATATTGAAAGCGTCACAGAATCTGATAAATCGTGCGCCTTTTGTTGATGAATCTATATCGAGTACACCTGCAAGCACTTTGGGTTGATTTGCGACTATGCCAATAGTTTTTCCTTTTAATCTTGCAAAACCTGTTATAAGGTTTGGTGCAAAGAGCTCAGATGTTTCAATAAAGCTGTTCCTGTCTGCTACAAGCTGAATAACATCCTTCACATCGTATGGTTTATTTGGATCATCAGGCACAATATCCCTTAGTTTTTCGTTGACATCAGGTGTTGAACCATCATCTGGTACAACAGGTGGATTTTCCACGTTATTTGAAGGCAGGTAGGATAGGAACTTCTTTAGTGCAAGAATTGTATTTTCCTCATCGTCATAAATCATCTGTGCTACGCCGCTTTTGCTGGCATGTATTTCCGCACCACCGAGCTGATCGAATGTCACATCTTCATTAAGAACCTCCTTGACCACATTTGGCCCTGTCACAAACATATAGCTTGTATGATTAACCATAAATGTGAAATCCATGAGGGCAGGGGAGTATACTGCACCACCTGCACACGGCCCCATGATAACTGCAATCTGTGGTATTATTCCTGAAGAGTTGATACAATTATGGAAAATCGATGCATATCCTGCAAGACTGGCAACTCCCTCCTGTATCCTTGCTCCGCCTGAATCAAGTAATCCTATGATAGGTGAGCCCATCTTTAGGGCCATTTCCTGGACCTTAGCAATTTTCCGTGCATGAATAAAACCAAGAGATCCACCCATAATTGTGAAATCCTGGGCATAAGCAAATACCAGACGGCCGTTTACCTTGCCATGGCCAGCAATAACACCATCGCCATATGTCCGTTCTACTTTCCCAAATTCTACAGGAGTATTAGCCGGGGTGACAAAAGCATCGATTTCCTCAAATGTTTCTTTATCGAAAAGAAGGCCGATCCTTTCATGTGCAGTAAGCTTACCTTTCGAATGTTGTTTCTCGGCCTGTTTCTGGTTATATTGCTTTTTAAGTGCTTCCTGCCTTTCAACAAAAGCTTTAAAATGCTTGTTTGTAAGATCCATACCTTTTAGTTTTATATTCAGAACCCACAGATGTCAAAGGCCTGCTACTATATGATTAAGCTCTACGGTCATGGGCCACAAAAGTAAAAATAATTAGATGTATTACAAAAAAAATTCGACCAAACAGCCAGGCTTTATCATAATTAACTATTTATGAACACTATGATATATGTATTTTTTCGAATGAAGAAAACTGTTCATAATGGTTTGTAAAGGCCTTTCGCATTTGATCCAAGAAGGCCTGCTTTCAGCATATATTCTCCTGCAATTTTTAGTTTTTTAATTTGTGCGTCTGTTACAACCGGGTAATGATGAATTGATTCTATTTTGTCTCCTATGAATTCGAGATCTTCATCGGTGGTGGCCCAGTTTTTATGATTATATACAGAAAGATCAAATGGTCTGGAATACGAGCGCAATGACTTCTCTCCTTTAGTATTGAAGAAAAAGTCGAAATACGACATGATCAACTCTCTCAATGACTTATAGACAGGTTCCCTATATCTCAGGGATGTGAAATTGGATTTTGCCACAGCGCCCCAGAAAGAGCCTTCCCTGAAAACAGCAATGACATGGTCGTCATCATTATAGGCTTTCATATCAACTACTTCCGGTCTGTATCCAATAAACTGCAGAGCTGCAGCTGCAAAAAGAGCGCCTTCAAAACAGTGGGCAGATCTTTTGCGAATTACCCACCGGGGTGATCGGCATGTATAATCAGGATTATAATCTATTGTATCGAGATAAACTTGTATTGACCAGGGATCAGTGAAACTTTTCAGGAATTTTATTTCTTCCCTGTTCCAGTTTATGGCAAAGTTTATCTCTTTCATTAATAAAAGGATTTATTTCCGTGTTGAAAGCGGGTAGTGTAAGCTTAGCTGCCAAAGTCATCTTTCATGCCAGTTTGCTGATTATTCTTTGCATTTCATGGTATTGTTCCTCCATACTTTCAACCAACTTGAACTGAGCCCTTGCCCTTTGCAGATTATGGTGCTCATGATGGATCTTGAAATAATTGTCGCCATCAATATAATCAGTAAGGAACCGAAGGGCTATGGTAAAGGTAATCAACCTTGGGGCAAAGGCCAGGTATTCTTTTTCAAAATTGTTAAGGGTACTTTTTGTCTCAGAAAGGTATCCTTCGGCGTATGCTTTGTAAAGACCGATGTCCATTTTGACCTTTGAAAGATCCTTTTCATCTTCAGCAGCAACATTGGCAGCAGTTCTGATGGCATCTCCGAAATCGTAATGCACATAACCAGGCATTACTGTATCAAGGTCTATAACACACAAAGCTTTATCGTTCTCATCAAGGAGTATATTGTTGAATTTTGTATCGTTATGAGTTATTCGCAGCGGAATTTTGCCCTCCCTGCCAAGTCTGAGTATTATTTTCATTTCCTCAGCCCGTTTTAAAACGAAATTTATTTCCTCTCTTACTTTATCAACCCTTCCTGCAGGATCAGCTAATCTTACTCTGTCGAATGTTTCCAGTCTTTTTTCAATATTATGAAAAAATGGAATTGTTTCGGATAAAGGATCCCCGGGAAGGTCTGAAAGCATCGCCTGGAACTTGCCTATGGCCTTTCCTCCTTCGAATGCCTTACCTGGCGAATCAACTATGTCGTAAGATCTGTGATTAGTAATAAAAATGTACATCCTCCAAAAACTGCCTTTATCGTCCTGAATCCAGGTTTTTCCGTTCTTGGCCGGTATCAGGGTAAGACATTCGCGCTTAACGTTTGATCCTGGTATTTCCAGATATTTTTTATGAAGATGTTCAGTAACTCTTTCAATATTATTCTGAAGCGCCGGTATATTTTTAAAGACTCTGTTGTTCAGTCTCTGGAGTATATAATCATCTTTATCTTTTTCAACCGTTTCGACTTTGAATGTGTCGTGAATATGTCCGCTGCCGTATGGGCCTCCGGAAGAATAACTTCCGTCGGCACAGAAACAATCAAATATTTCTTTCAGATCCTTCATTTTATTTTCCAACTTTATATCCGAGGAATGCATAATACATTATAATAAGGTATGATGGGACACAGATCCAGTATGCTGACTGAGTTGAGAAATTAACTGCAAGTTTACCATAGACCAGGGGCAGTATTGCACCACCGGCTATTGCCATTATAAGAAGGGCGGAAGCTGTTTTGGTAAATCTGCCGAGACCATCAAGGGCAAGCGGCCACATGGCTGGCCAGACAAGGGCGTTGGCAAGTCCGAGCAGCGCAACGAACAATACGGTAACAGGAAGGACAAGTTCAAGAGGTTTAAATGTGACAAGGTCGACGAAAGGCATTGTAAATACATCTTTTGCCGGAGTAAGAATTGCAACCAGCGAAAATACCACACCAAGTATTGTACTTATCTTTAAGGCAGTTCCCTGGCTTATATATCTTGGTATCAATATTATACCTAAAAGGTATCCGATTATCATTGCAACAAGGGTTAGCGATGTATAATATTTAGCCGAATCCATTGCAATTCCAAGTGATTGTCCGTATCTGATTATACTGTCGCCGGCGATAACTTCGACTCCGACATAAAAGAATAATGCAATTACACCAAGTATGAGATGAGGGAACTGCCATATGCTTGTTTTCTTGGTATTAGCGATACCTACCGATTCGTCTTCAGCATCAGTGTCAACCTCAGGTAGGTGAGCAAGCCTGAGCAGGAGGCCCAGTAGTACCAGAATAACGGCCATCACTATGTAAGGCATGATAACCCGTTGCGCCATTTCATCAAGAAGGACAGCTCTTGAAGCAGCATCAGCCGCCTGGGCAAGCTTTTCTTCAAGTATATGAGAGTCTTTAAGAATAATGCTGGCAAGAATTATAGGAGCGATAGCACCGGCAAATTTATTTGCTATTCCCATGATACTTATTCGTTTGGCCGCACTTTCGCGGGGACCAAGAATTGTGATATAGGGATTAGAAGCGGTTTGAAGAAGCGCAAGTCCTGTGCCTTCCACAAAAAGTCCGGTGAGAAACAAACCGAAATTTCTTGCCATTGCAGCAGGTATAAAGATAAGCGAACCAAGAGCCATAACCCACAATCCTAAAGACATCCCATTTTTAAAACCGGTTTTTTTAAGAACAGCGGATGAAGGAAGAGCCATAACAAGGTATGACACATAGAACGCAAATGTTACAAAATACGCCTGAAAATCATTGAGCTCGCAAGCTGTTCTGAGGAATGGAATAAGAATGCCATTAAGCCATGTTACAAATCCGAAAATGAAAAAGAAAAGACCGATAATTGTGATTGAAAAGATATAGTCCTTTCTTGAGATTCCGTTGGTAGAATTGTTGGTTGCCATAGGTTATTGTGGTTTTAAGGAATTTACGAAAGGTTCAAAACTAATCATTTTAGTATTGATACCAAAAAAAAAATAGAAACATGTTTTCATATGGAAGGAGACAAATTGGATATTATTGTCCTGAAATTTTGATCTGATTTGATTTTTCTCGAGATTTAACTCCAAGGTATCCTCCATGGTGCCTTTTTGCATAGTCTTCGGCGCTGAAGCCGATTCTTTCCATCATCAATACCACAAGCGCATCGCCGATAACTGTAAATACTGTGGTGGAAGTTGTTGGAGTGAGCCCCAGCGGACATACCTCTTCAGGAGAGCCTGTAGGAATGACATAATCTGCTTTTGATGCAAGAGGGCTGTTCACAGATCCCGTAATTACAATTACCGGTATATCGTGATAAAGATTGTTCTTTAAGTCTATTAGCTCTATTATCTCTCTGGTTTTACCTGAATTGGAAATTGCAATCAGGACGTCATTCTCCTGAAGTATTCCCAGATCACCGTGCTGAGCCTCACTCGGATGGAGAAATATTGCAGGAGTTCCTGTCGAACTGAAAGTTGTCGCAATATTATGTGCTATCTGACCTGCTTTACCCATTCCACTGGTAATTACCTTTCCTGATTTTTCATGAACCCTTTTAAAAATAATTTCAACTACTTTGTCATATATGTCTGTGACAGGAATATTGCTTATTGCCTGAGCTTCATTCCTAAAGATTTCTCCAATTTTATTATTCATTTAATCCTGATTTTATCAGTTGCAAAAATACAATGCTTTCGGATTAATAAGAATTTTTAGTAAAATATAATGTCCAAACTATACAGGTTTCTGGTGGCAGTCTAGTCATAAAATGTGGTATAATCTAAGATTCGTGTATTTTTTCTGCATTTTGGTCAATCCATCGTTTAATATGATCCAACTCTCAGGATAGCGGATTATTATCGACCACAAGTTATAAGTTGTATTTCCTAAAATATCATTAACAATCAAATTAAGATGATTATATATCTATATTATAATAATTTACATTTATTTTCTTGTATTGTTTAGGGTTGTGTTTTATCAAAGTTGTTAAAGTTTTATCCAAGAAAATTGGAAATAGAAGGACTTTGACAAGTGAGAGTTTATTGGCAGTATTTAATTGTTTATGTAAAAAAAATATTGCTTAGTCAAAATGCAATATTTTTGGGGAACCAGGTTATCCTTTAATTCTTATTATTACGTAAATTTATTATTGCGGATCGTTCAGATTTTAGTCTGTCCCGTCGTTAAAGATATTAAAAGTGATGGTCAATAATTAGAATTTAACTTTATCAGTAACCATCACTTATTTAATTACTTACACTTACCATGATGGGACTGAGGGGACGGAAGTGTGCCCAGACGTATTTACAACGGGGGCTTTTTTATCTGTTTAAATAATTAACAATATCATAACAATTAAGAAGGTAATTTCTTATCTTTAGAAATGACAGGTTAACACCTTTCAATTTCAGAATATTAAAAAATACTAATAAAAATGATAAATAAAAACTGGTTCAGTATTTTGGTTTTAATAATTTTAATTAGTTCATTAAGCTCATGTGTTACCAACAGGAAGCTGACCTATCTTCAGATAAGTGCGATGCAGGATACCCTCAGAAGATTCAGCGATACAATTCCATCTGTTACACCATCCTCATACAAAGTCTTACCGAACGATAATATATATGTAAGGGTTGTAACGCCTGATCCGCAATGGGCCAACATGTTCAATACGCTGCCGGAATCGGCAGGTATGAATATCACTCCTGAAAGTGCCCAGCTTTTAAGTTACCCGGTTGAGGTTGATGGTACCATAGAGCTGCCTTATCTTGGGAAATTCCATGTTATTGGAAAAACTCTTTCTCAGGTGAAGGCTGAATTAGAGGTTTCATTAAAAAACTTTATTGCAAATGCTGCTGTAACTGTGAGGCTGGTAAATAATTATGTAAGTATTGTGGGAGAAGTCAGGCAGCCCGGAAGATATCCTATTTACAAAGACAGGATGAACATCTTTGAAGTTCTGGCCCTTGCCGGTGATATGAATGATTACAGTAACAGACAGCGTGTTCAGGTTATCAGGAGGACTGATAAAGGGAATGTAATAAAAGAGTTTACATTACTTGACAGAAGCATTATGGCGTCTGAATTCTTTTACATAATGCCCAATGATGTGGTATATGCGCAGCCGATACGCGGCAAATTTTTCAATATGAATACATTTCCATATGCCATATTGCTGAGTTCAATAACTTCATTTATACTTATTTTTAACTTTATTGATAATCTTTCACCTTCCAATTAATTTGACGGGAGAAACCGGGTAAAAATCCAGGACTGATGTGTTAAATCTGCCGGTACTACAGGTACTTTTTTCGTGAATATTTCAGGTTTCTTTTTGTATTGTTTTACAGATTATATTTAAAATCAATATATAATGAATGAACCATTGTTAGATCAGAAACAGCAAATGAACCGGTTACAGGGGACTGACGACGGGTTTGACCTTGTCAGGATTTTTAATTTATTAATTTCAAAGTGGTATTTTTTTGTCATTGCTTTGGCAGTGGCATTTTTTTTAGCCAAAGTATATATAAATCATACACTGCCGGTTTATAAAGTTTCATCATCGGTACTTGTTACTGAAAATGAAAGGACTACCAATCTTAATGATCAGTTTCTTCAAGGTATGGGGCTGCCCTCAGGTACAAGAAACATTCAGAACCAGATTATGGTTCTGAAATCTAGGACATTGACTGAACGGACTCTTGAGCTTTTGCCTTTCGAGATAGAGTTTTATTTCAAAACCCTCAGAAACAAGCTGCCTATCTATCCTGATGTCCCTATAAGGATTTCTCTTCTTACCGGCAACGATCTACCAAGAAATGTGGATTTTGTATTTACTTATGTTGGAGACAACAGATTCCATCTGGAGTCTGATTCAAGGAAAAAACTTGATCTTGATATAAAATCATCTTTTGGTGATACTATTAAATTCCCCGGAGGAAGCATGGCTATTAATATTGGTGATTTAAACTGGCTTAACAGAAATCAGAAAAGGAAATTTTATTTCGTAATTCCCGACAAAATGAGTCTTGTGAGGAATTTTAACAGACGGTTAAAAGTTGAAGCAGTATCAAGAGACGGAACAACAATACGCGTAAGTCTTGAAGGTACTAACAGAGCAAAGGACGTTGATTTTATAAACAAACTTACAGATATTTTTGTTTCACTTTCGCTTGACAAGAAGAATCTTGAGGCGGCTAGGAGAATCCAGTTCATTGATGATCAGCTGGTTGATATTTCAGATTCACTTGTTCTGACTGAGAACAGGCTGCAGCAATTTCGCTCACGAAATCGGGTAATGGATTTATCAACACAGGGGCAGGCAATAATTAATCAATCAGTTGAACTTGAAAATCAGCGGGCAAGAATTGCTGTGGAAACAAATTATTACAATTATCTGGCGGAATATCTAGAGAAGGATGTGAGCAATGAGGTAATAGTTGCTCCAGCGACAATGGGTATAACTGACCCTGGGCTTACAAGGCTTGTGGCTGAACTGGCTACTCTTCAGGGACAATTGTCCAGTGGAAGTCTTGGTCAAATGAATCCATTGCAAAGTCAGCTCATGCAAAGAATTAAATCGACACGCGCCGCGCTTCTGGAAACACTAAATGGACTAAGAAGGGCCAATGCAATGGCAGTCGAGGAAAATCTCTCTCAAATCCGGCGCTTAAACAGCCAGGCTGCTGAACTGCCTGGGACGGAAAGGCAGCTTCTTGGTATTGAAAGAAAGTTCAGACTAAATGATGAACTTTACACGTTCCTGCTTGAAAGAAGAGCGGAACAACAGATGCAGAAAGCTTCAAATTTTGCAGATAATGAAGTAATTGACTATGCTCACGAACTTGACAGCACACTTGTATCCCCAAACAGAGCTGTGGTTTTCCTGGTGGCCTGGTTTCTGGGTATTGCCATTCCTACGCTTGTAATATTCTTATTGGAGTTTTTCAATAAAACCGTTCAGATCGAAGATATTAACAGGATTTCATACCTTCCTATAGCAGGAAAGATACCGCGAAGCAATGCAAAAACCAACACCGTAGTTTTAGAGAATCCAGAATCTGGTGTTGCAGAAGCATTCAGGATTTTAAGATCGAAAATGCAGTTTTTCACAAAGGAAGCCAAATCTCCTGTAATACTTCTGACATCATCATTACCGGAGGATGGAAAGACATTTACTGCAATTAACCTGGCTTCTGTTTACAGTCTTTTAGGTAAAAAAACTGTACTCATTGGATTTGATCTTAGAAAACCCAAAATATTTGGAGATTTCAATATTGATAATGAATCTGGTGTATCAACCTATCTGATTGGAAAAGATAAACTTCAGGATATAATAAAGCCGACACAGTATGAAAACCTTTATATTATACCAGCAGGTCCTGTGCCTCCAAATCCATCTGAGCTTACCGCTCTTCCGAAAACGGAAGAATTGCTTAATTCCCTGAGAAAACAATTTGATTGCATAATCATAGACTCATCTCCAATCGGTTTGGTTTCAGACACCTACCATATTGCTTCCATGGCAGATCTGTGCCTGCTTATCGTGAGGTATGACAAAACTCTTAAGGATGTTCTCGAGAAAACATTGAATGAAATAAAAGTAAGCGACATAAAGAGCATTAGTTTGGTAATCAATGATCTGCCTTTTGATGGAAAACATTACGGTTATGGTGGCAAATACGGATACACAAAAAATCCTGAAAATAATAATCATAAATTATCAAATATCAAGTTAATAAACAGGAAAAAGCCTAAAAAAGTCAGCCAGATACTGGAGAATGCCGAACAGTGGCATTCCAAAATCTGATAGTATTACGATGACTGGTCAGGAAAGCTCTTATCGCCAAATTTTTAAAGCTACCTCGCTTTTTGGTGGTGTTCAGGTATTTAACATCTTTATTTCAATTATCAGGTCAAAAATAATAGCAGTTTTGCTTGGGCCCACTGGTATGGGTATTGCCGGATTACTTACATCCTCAACTGGCCTCATGGCAGGTCTAACAGGTTTCGGCCTCAGCACATCTGCTGTCAAAGATGTAGCAGCCGCAAACGAAACAGGGAATAAAGACAGAATAAATTTAGTTGTGGCAGTTTTCCGAAGGTTGGTTTGGATAACAGGATTACTGGGATGCTTAGCAACCATAGCATTATCGCCACTGATCAGTAAACTGACCTTTGGCAATAAAGATTATACGATAGCATTCATCTGGCTGTCAGTTACATTGCTCTTCAGTCAGCTTACCGGAGGACAGAATGTGCTTCTTCAGGGTATGCGAAAACTTCAGTACCTTGCGAAAGCTAATATGACAGGTGCAGCACTTGGACTGGCACTTTCGCTACCTATATATTACTTATTGCGATTAAATGGAATTGTTCCGGCTATTATAATCACTTCTGTAATTACTCTTACTATAGCATGGTACTTTGCATCAAAGGTAAAGATTGAAAAAGTAAATGTTGACAGGAAAATAATTATCGCAGAGGGTAAAGGGATGTTGAAAATGGGATTTATGCTGAGCATGGGCGGACTAATAACCACAGGATCATCTTATCTTATTAATATTTTCATAAGCAATACAGGAGGAGTCGATGATGTTGGTCTTTACAGTGCCGGATTTGCGATAATATCCACATACGTAGGTCTTGTTTTCACTGCAATGGGAACCGATTACTATCCCAGACTTTCAGGAGTGGCTTCTGATAATGAGAAGGCCATAATGCTTATTAATCAACAGGCTGAAGTTGCTATATTGATTCTGGCTCCTATACTAAGCTTGTTCCTTATTTTCTTCAATTGGGTTGTTATCCTGTTCTATTCAACAAAATTTACTCCTGTAAATGGTATGATCCAATGGGCAGCGCTTGGTATGTATTTTAAGGCAGCTAGCTGGTCAATCAGTTTTATTCTGCTTGCAAAAGGTGCATCAAAGATCTTTTTCTGGAATGAATTATTTGCCAACATTTATATGTTAGGACTTAATCTTCTGGGTTATAAGGTATTTGGACTTGATGGTCTTGGAATCTCTTTTTTGGCAGGTTATCTGTTATACCTGCTTCAGGTTTTCATGGTTGCCCGTTTTAATTACAGTTTTTATTTCAATAATGTATTTTATAGAATTTTTATTTTTCAGTTCATTCCAGGGCTTATATGTTTTTCAATAGTTAAATTCATTTCAACACCATGGTCCTATTTTGCAGGCCTCCCGATAATCATTTTCTCGGCCTGGTATTCATTCTTGGAAATGGATAAAAGAATGGGATTGAAAAATCTTATTGCCGGCTATATAAGGAAATGAACGACTTTAACGACAAAACAAAATCTTATACATCTGTAGATCAACATCATATTTCGGATCCACTGGTTTCTGTGATAGTAATTACTTATAATTCAGGGAATTTTGTAACCGAAACCCTTAACAGCATTAAATCACAGACTTACAGGAATATTGAATTGATAATTACCGACGATTGTTCCACTGACAATACAATTGAAGAATGTCGCAAATGGATTGCTGAGAACTATAGAAGATTCATCAAATGTGATATCATTACAGTGGAAAAAAATTCAGGTATTCCGGCAAATTGCAACAGAGGCTTATATAAATCCAAAGGGATTTGGATAAAGTATATCGGTGGCGATGATTTACTGACTGAAGACTGTATTGAGAAAAACATTGATTTTGTTCAGCACACCGGACACCAGGTAATCTTTTCCAAGAAATCTAATTTCACGGGGGATTTCGCTAATAAAAACATTATTTCAGTAAGTCAGCCATCTCTTTTTAACAATCCTGCACTCAGTTCTGAAGATCAATATCGACTTTTATTGAGAGGGATCGGGTGTCCCCCAAACACAATGTTCATTAAAAGGGAAGCTCTTATAGGCGTTGGAGGATACGATGAAGAGTTTCCGCTTTTTGAGGACTGGCCTATGAATGTTAAACTTACAAAAGCTGGTTATAAAATTGGATTTATGGATGAAGTGACATTCTATTACAGAATTCATAGCAACTCTGTTTACCATATAAATTCGGATGAAGTAATTTACCGTGATTTTGAAATTTATTCTTATCAGCCTGCATATTTAAAATATGCATTTCCCTACCTCGACAGGGATGAAAGAATATTGTATCGTTACAAGACAGGAATTGTCAGACTATTTTATACAACAAAACTCAACAAAGCATTTCTTATAAACAGGATTTTAAACTATATTCTTAATCTTCCTTTTTACCTGCACAGAAGATTCAAAATCGCAAGAATAAAAAAAAGCATTCGTAAAAGAATTGGAGAAAAGCCGCCACTACCTGCTGTAAATAAATAATGAATAAAAAAAGACTTAATATTCTGATTGTATGCCGTGATTTTGATCCGATAATCTCACCACGTTCCTTCAGGGCAACTGAACTAGCAAAGGAATTTGCACGGCAGGGTCAGAATATCAATGTTCTAACTTTAGGAAGGAAAGATAGATATGTGGATTTTAAAAGAGAAAATCCTGACATAAAGATACTTATGCTTCCTAAACTTAAATACCCGGAAATAAATTCTTCGGGTCGCAAATTTAACAGGCTGGCATTATCAGCTTTAAGGAGGTTGTTAATTCTGCTATTTGAATATCCCAATATTGAACTTAAGTTTAAAATCACAAGATATCTACAAAAAGTCAGTGGCTATGATTTACTTATCTCAATCGCTGCACCTCATGCCGTTCATTGGGGAGTTGCATCGGCAAGAAAACATAATCACAAAATCGCCAAAGTCTGGGTAGCGGATTGTGGTGATCCATACATGGGAGATACAAATGACAGTTTCAGAAAGCCTTTTTATTTTAAATACTTGGAAAAAAAGTTCTGCAGAAAAGCTGACTACATTACTATCCCAAGAATTGAAATGAAAATAAACTACTATCCTGAGTTCCATTATAAGATTCTGCAGATTCCACAGGGAATAAATTTTGAAGAATATAAAACTGCAGAATACAAAAGGAATAATGTTCCTACATTTGCTTTTGCAGGTAATTTCATTAGGACCACAAGAAATCCGGCCAGATTACTTGAATATCTGTCATCTCTCAAAATTGATTTTAAATTTAAGATTTATTCAACAAATCACGAACTTGTACTGCCTTATGCAGATAGTTTAGGAGGTAAGCTCGAGCTCCATTATTTTATACCACGGAAAGAGCTTATTTATGAACTGAGCAAAATGGATTTTCTTATAAATATAGCTTTTGACCCAGTAAGGCAATCGCCAAGCAAACTTATTGATTATTCACTTTCAGGCCGACCCATTCTTATGTTATCCTCAGATGACGTCGATTCAATTGCAATTAATGAATTCTTATCGGGAAATTATGAAAAACAATATCGGGTGAATGATTTGGATAACTTTAACATTAAAAAGGTTGCACAAAAATTTATTGATCTTTGTGTTACAGATTGAATGAATTCTACTATTCCTACATATCAGGGTAAATTTTTCTCAAAAAAAAGCAATTATATCATTCCGATTATGAGCTTTTTAATCTGGCCTTTTGGGACAATGGTTGCCGCTTTCAATGACAGAAAAAAATATTGGGCAAAAGATATCTTCTGGTTGTTCTGCACATACTTTGGTTTTACATTTATCATTTCAGATGAAAATCTTGATTCAGCAAGATATGCAATTGTATTATCTGAATTTCATGAATCAGGTTTGAGATTCGGCGATATTATCCGCCTTCTATATTCCACGGGAAGCGAATACATTGATATTGTTCAGCCGATATTAACTTATTTAACAGCAATTTTTACCGATAACCCTGCGATACTTTTTAGTGTTTTTGCTTTTGTATTCGGCTTCTTTTATTCAAGGAATATATGGTATATACTGGATCGGATCAATGGAAAAATAACAATTGAAGCATTTGTTTTCATACTCGCCTACATTCTTATTTGTCCGATCTGGTTTATTAACGGAATCAGGATGTATGCTGCTGCTCAGGTCTTTATATTTGGCCTTATGCCATATATATTTGAAGGTAATAAAAAGAGCCTTATCTGGTCCTTTGGTTCAGTGTTTTTCCACTTTTCTTTCGTTTTCCCGGTTCTAATATTATTTAGCTACATGCTTATCAGGAACAGACCTGTCTTCTTTTTCGTATTTTCACTAATAACCTTGTTTATAAGTGAAATAAACCTGGAATTCTTCAGAGGACTCTTTTCTTTTTTGCCAGGTTTTATGCAATCCAGAATTAGTTATTTTGATGCTGAAGGGGCCAGAGGGTTAAGTGAACTAAGACAGGAATTGAGCTGGTACCTGAAATTTTCAGAACAAGCGGTGAAACTTGTCGGGTATGCATTTATAATTGTTATTTTCTCGAAAGGTAAAAGCATTTTTAAAAACAACCCGGAAATGTTGAATCTTTTGTCATTCAGCCTCTGGATTTATGGCTGGAGCAACCTTGCCAGGCTCATACCTTCAGGTGGAAGATTCACTACTGTTGCAGACATGATAATGATGACTTTTCTGATATTTTTCATTACAAAATTCTATAATGACAAAGTATACAAATATTTGAATATTATAGCTATTCCGGTTTTATTGCTGTTTATCATTGTATCTCTACGCATAGGAGCGGATATGTGCGGATTTTATGCCATTCTTGGCAATCCTATTATAGCAGGGATTTATAAAGACACTGTACCTGTAATTGAGTTTGTGAAAGAGATTTTTTAGAAGAATAATTATCAGACAATAGAAAATAATTAATTATCAAGGTTTTGTGAATGCGAAAGACATAGTTCTGATTAATTTAAGGAATATTCCCGGCTGGTTTACCAATCGCAAAATAGTAGTACTGGAATCTGATGACTGGGGAAGCATCAGAATGCCTTCCAAAGAAGTTTTTCAAAAGCTGAAAAGTTTTCGAATAGACATGGAATCAATGGATTACTTGCGTTACAATCTATATGATAATCTTGAAAGCGGAAAAGATCTGGAAAGGTTGTTTGAAGTATTATGCACAGTTAAAGATGGAAAAGGCAAAAATTGTATTATTACTGCTGTTAGTGTTGTTGCAAACCCTGATTTCGAAAGAATAAAAAAGGATTCGTTTGAAAATTATTATTATGAACCTTTTACAACCACACTTAACAAATATGACAAGAACTCAGATACTTTCCGATTATGGCAGCAAGGCATCGATAGTAATTTATTTGTACCCGAATTTCATGGCAGGGAACATCTAAATGTTTCTGCATGGATGAAAAAGCTAAGAAGCGGACATGAAAAAACTATTAAAGCTTTCGAAGAGGGAGTGTGGGGTATTGCGCCTGATTTAACATCAAAACCCTTGATAGAAAATCAGGCAGCTTTTCAGATAAGTGATATTTCTGATCTGGAGCAACATAAGGAAATTCTAACCGAAGGACTTGATCTTTTTGAGAGGATATTTGGATTCAGGGCAAGGTATTTTGTCCCGCCAAACGGACCTTTTAACAACAGCCTTAACAGCCTTCTTGCACAAAAGGGTATTAAGTACAGATCTGCATCAAAAATTCAGAATGAGTGCATTGGTCCGGGTAAATACCGTAAAGTTGTACATTGGCTGGGCCAGAAAGATCCGAATGGTATAAGATATATTACCCGAAATTGTTTTTTTGAACCTAGTGGACATCCTGAAATAGAATGGATTGATACCTGCCTCAGAGAAATTGATGCCGCATTTAAATGGAAAAAACCTGCAATTATTTCCAGTCACAGGGTGAATTATATAGGAAGCCTATATCAGGAAAACAGCGAAGGCTGTTTAAAAAAGCTCCGGACACTTCTCATGGAAATAGTGAAGCGGTGGCCTGATGTCGAATTCATGAGCACATCTGATTTGGGAAACCTTATTGCCGGGGAAATTTCTGAAGTCAACCCCCTGCTTAATGAAGGATAAAATTAAAACAGATACCTATTGAAATCAATCACAGTTCTTACGCCTACTTATAATCGCGCTAAAACCCTGAAACGAGTCTATAATTCATTGGTGAATCAGTCAGATGGTGATTTTCTATGGTTAATTGTGGATGATGGCTCGACCGATGAAACAGAAGAAACCGTTAAGGGATTTCAGGATGAGCATAAAATTGAAATAGAGTATTTTAAAATTCCAAAGGGAGGACAACACAAAGCTTTACAACTGGGATTCCAGAAAGCTGCAACAAAATATCTTGTTAAGATTGACAGTGATGATGCATTAACTCACGATGCAATCGAAATCTTCAAACAGACATGGGATTCTATAGAAAAAAACGATGATAAAGGAATCGGAAATGTTGCAGCCTTATCTAGATCGGATGATAATCAGATTGTAGGAAAATGGCGTTTCCCGGAGGGTGTGAATCAGATCGATTCAGACTGGTTCGAAATGGTTCTTAAATGGAATAACCATAATGATCTGCTGAGCTGCACAAAAACTTCCATATTAAAGGAAATCTACCCGCCTGATTATGTTTTCTGGCATGAGGAAAAAACAAACATTATAGATGGAGTATTTTTCCCGCGGATATCTCGTAAATGTAAGACACGTTACATAAATAAACCTTTGCAGATAATATATTTTGATGCACCTTTTTCGTCCTTGCGCTCTATGAACACCTACGAAAACAAGTTTTGGAAAGTAATTATTGACAATAAATATTTCCTTGATGAAAATATACAGTATTTTTTCTGGCAACCAGGGTATTATGTAAGACTGATTTTAAAATTACTGATTAGTTTGAAGTTATGTAAGGTAAAAATTAATGAACTCTTTGCACAGATTGAAAGTAAATTCCTTAAAAACCTTATAATATTATTCCTTCCTGCCAGTTATGCTTTATTTCTGTATTATAAATATATCAGAAAGGAATATTGGATCTGAAGCTAATTCAAGTGGAAAAAACTGATAAAAAGAAGAAAATTCTGTTTGTTGTACCTTCATTTGATGGTGGTGGTGCAGAACGGGTTTTGTTAAATATCCTCAGGAGTTTTAACTATATGGAATATTTGGTAAAAGTCTGTGTTGGTCTTAACATTGGAGTATACAGAGAAGAACTTCCGCCAAATGTAAAACTGATAGTCCTTTTTCCTAACAGACTGGTTGAAAAAATCGCAATAATATTCCACAGGTATTTTAACAACAGAACGATTCCATACTTATTACTTAAATTCAAAATCCACGACAATTTTGATACAGGTATCTCATTTATTGATGGATATTATACTGATTTCATGCTGACCTTAACCAGCAGAATCAGAAAAAAAATTTCATGGGTTCACGCTAGTTACAGCTCATATACAAATTACAGTAAGTACTACAAGGGGGGCTATAAGGAAAGACTTATAGCTGATCGTTATAATAAACTCGATAAATTAGTTTTTGTATCAAATGACTCATTGTCAGAGTTTACCAAGATATTCGGATACTTTGGGAATTTTGAAGTGATTTATAACTTCATGAATATTGAAAGCATAAGACAAAAGGCAGAGGAGAAGACAATCGAAACTCTGATAAATGGGTCATTGAATATTATTGCTGTAGGAAGTCTGATACCAGTCAAGGCTTATGACAGACTTATTATGGTCGCCAAAAAGCTGAAAAATGATAAATTTAAGTTCAAAATTACAATTCTGGGGACAGGGGATCTCTACAAGAAGCTGGTTGCACTTATTAAGGATCTGGAATTACAGGATTATGTCGAACTGCCAGGTTTCATTACAAATCCTTATCCGTTGATTAAAGCCTCAGATATTTTTGTAATGACTTCAAAATCTGAAGCACTACCGACAGCATTATGTGAAGCAATGATACTTGGATTGCCTTGTGTTGTAACAGATTGCAGCGGATGCCGGGAAATAAGCGGAAATGGTGAATTTGCGATGATGACAGGACAGTCAGTTGATGAAATTTATGAGGGACTGAAAGCTTTGATTTCAGATGCAGGTCTTCGTTCTGAATATAAACATAAGTCACTTCAACGATCG
This sequence comes from uncultured Rikenellaceae bacterium, assembly GCA_964514725.1. Lineage (GTDB taxonomy): Bacteria > Bacteroidota > Bacteroidia > Bacteroidales > VadinHA17 > LD21. The sequence continues at coordinate 62,786 of CAZEUL010000013.1, read as the reverse complement.
TTGATTTTCAATGATAAGAAAACCATGGAGAGGATTTATTCAGTGATATGATGTAAAATGTTTGATAAATAATACATCAGTTTATGTCAAGTTGTTTTGACATTGAATCCAGAACATAATCCCTATTATCAAAGTGAAAATTTTGCAGATTAATTCGGATGCAAACTCAGGTTCGGCAGGAAGAATTGCTGAAGATATAGGCAATTTGCTTATTAATAGCCGGAACGAGAGTTATATTGCCTATGGTCGCAGTAGTAACGGGAGTTCATCAAATCTGATAAAGATTGGCAGGATGGATGAAATTCTTTTTCATGTCCTGAAAACCAGACTCACCGACCGACATGGTTTTGGATCTTATTATGCCACAAAAAGGTTTCTGAATGTCGTTATTAAAATCAAACCTGATCTTATACATCTTCATAATATCCATGGATACTATATTAACATAAAATTGATCTTCGACTTCATTAAAAGAGAGAAAATCCCTGTAGTTTGGACACTTCATGACTGCTGGGCATTTACAGGTCATTGCAGTTATTTTGATGCAGTGGAATGCTATAAATGGGAGAGTGGGTGTTATAATTGTCCCAATTTGAAAGGATATCCTCAAAGCTGGTTTGTAGATAATTCTAAACGGAATTTTTTACAAAAGAAAACCATCTTCAATGAGACAAAAAACATGGTTCTGGTAGCTCCCTCAGAATGGTTGATGGGACATCTGCGCCACTCTTTCCTGGGTGAATGCAAAATCAGGGTTATTCATAACGGAATAGATATTTCCAAATTTAAAGCTGTAGCTAATGGAAGATTAAAATCCAAATACAAGATTAGCAAGAAGTATATTCTTGGTGTTGCAAGCAGATGGGATAGGAGGAAAGGACTTGAAGATTTTATTAAACTTCGGAGCCTTCTTAATCCTAAAATTGATATCGTACTCGTTGGACTTTCAAACAAACAAGCAGAAAAACTGCCGGAAGGAATTACCGCAATACCAAGGACAGAGGCTATTGAAGATCTTGCAGAAATGTACTCTGGAGCTGAGGTTTTTGTCAATCCGACTTATATAGATAATTTCCCGTCAACCAACCTTGAGGCAATGGCTTGTGGAACTCCTGTAATAACATATAGAACAGGGGGAAGCTATGAGTCGGTGAATAGCACCACAGGGATTGTTATTGAAAGGGGAAATTTACCGGAACTCTATCAGGCAATCAATACAATATTTAAAAAGGGTAAAATATTTTATTCCAAAGCTTGCCGAAAGCATGTTGAAGCCAATTTTAACAAACAGAAAAAACTGGGAGAGTATCTTGATCTTTACTCCCATATCCTGGATGAGATCAACTCTGAGGGTATTATCAACAAGAAATGAAAGGAACAAAAGGGCATAGTGAATATCTTCTGGTAAATCAGGATTCAGGATACCTGATGATAGATATCGCCAATGCATTCGCTGAAAAAGGTCTGCCGGTTACTATATTGACTGGGAGGTTAGTGGTAAGGAATACAAAACTGATTGAAAGTGTCAGAGTGCAACGGATAATTGAGTATAAGAGGAGAAATAACTTACAAAGAATATTTACCTGGAGCGTTGGATTCTTTCAGATCTTAATACTGGTAAAAATAAGATACAGGAAGGCTCGTCTCATTTTGGTTTCAAATCCCCCTTTTACCTTCTTTCTTCCTTTTCTTGTTAAAAACAGTTATTCCCTGCTGGTATTCGATATTTTTCCTGATGCAATTCATGAACTGGGCATCTTAAAAAAGAATTCGGCAATAATTAGGTTCTGGGAAAAAGCAAACAGAGTGGTTTATGCAAAGGCAGAAAAGATATATACACTCACTCAGGGCATGAAAAGTGTTGTCAGCGAATATGCAGGGACACGCGAAGTGGAAATAATTGACCTGTGGAGCGACAGCACTCATCTGAGACCGGTCCCTAAGTCTAAAAATCCTTTTATCACCAAGCATAACCTTCATGGCAAATTTCTTGTAATGTATTCAGGATCATTGGGCTTAACCCAGGATCTTAACGTAATAATTGAGGTTGCCCGTACAAGCCTTGATAGAAAAGATATTTTTTTTATTATAATAGGAGATGGATTGATGAAGAAGCAAATAGCAAAACAGATAAAAGAGTATAATCTTTCAAATTGTATTTTGCTGCCATGGCAGGATGTAAAAGAGATTCCTTTTTCCTTTGCTTCTTCAAGCCTGGCAGTTATCAGCATTGGAAAACAAGCTTCCTCGTTATCAATTCCAAGCAAGTTTTATAATTTTCTCTCTGTAGGTTCTCCAATTCTTGGTCTAGCAAGTCCTGCGACTGAACTTGGATCGTTAATTGACCAACTTAAGGTTGGGAAATGCTTTGACCCATCTGACAAAATGAAAATAATTGAATATATATATCAGCTTGCAGATAACAGGGAAATATGCAGGGAAATGAGGAATAACTCATTGAAGGCAGCAGGAAAATATACTCCGGAAAACGCCAGAAGATTTGTACGATCAGTAATCAGTTAGAAGTTGTTTCGCAAATGGAAATGATATCCACACAATGGCATTCCTTAAAAAAGTGATTCTTTCAGATGTACGGGAAATTATTTAAACCTTTTTTTGACTGGTTAATTGCACTTATTTCCTTAATATTATTGCTGCCATTTCTTATTATAATAATAATTGCAATAAAAATAGACAGTCCGGGGCCTGCTTTTTTTAAGCAAAAGCGCCTGGGAAAAAACGGTAAGGTCTTTACATTGTTCAAATTCAGATCAATGGTAAGCAATAACGGAGGATCTTCGGCAACAAAACTACTTTATGAAAATGATCCCAGAATTACAAGAGTCGGAAGGATAATAAGGAAGACAAGCATTGATGAACTCCCTCAGATTATTAATGTTTTAAAAGGAGAGATGAGCTTTATCGGACCTCGACCGCCAACAGTCAGTTATCCAAAAAGTTATGACCAATACAATGAATTCGAGCTTATTAGATTTAAAGTAAAACCGGGGATAAGTGGTCTTGCTCAGATAAGATGCCGGGAAATTCACGACTGGAATATCAATATTCCAATTGATGTTGAATATGTTAAGAACTTTTCTTTTAGAAATGATTTAAAACTCTTTCTAAGCTCACTTGCAGTATTTTTCAGAACAGATAATGTATACAGGAAGGACTATTAATTAATTTTTAATACAATTTCTGGTTTCTGATTTGGATAAAATTTCATAATGAAAACTGTCTCCATACATCAACCTAATTACCTCCCATGGCTTGGATATTTTTATAAGATCTATCAATCGGATTATTTTGTTTTTCTAGATGATGCCCAGTATTCCAATGAGGGAATGCATAATTACAATTATATAAAAACCCAAAAAGGTCGCTTTAGATTGAAGATTCCGGTCATTCAGACACTCGGGGATACAATTAAGGAAGTAAAAACAAGGGATAATCTGGGGTGGAGAGAAAAACATCTGAGTATAATTAAAACCAGCTATTCATCTTCGCAATATTTCAATACCATATTTAAGGATCTTAATGACTTGATTTGTCAGGAACAACAGGTATTGTCAGAGTTGAATATCTTGATTATCAAATTTATTTGCTACAGGTTTAGCATAAATAGTGAATTCGTAAAATCATCTGATTTTCACATTTCAGAAAGGAAGGAAGAACGTATTATAAGAATTTGCAAGGAACTTGGCGCAGATACATATTATTCAGGTACTGGAGCAAAAGCTTATCAAAACGAGGAAAAATTCAGGCAACAAGGTATTGAACTAAGATATTCGGAATTCACTCCTTTCAGATATGACCAGCTTTGGGGTAATTTCATACCTAATGTTTCGGTAATCGATTATCTGATGAATTGCGGGTACGATTGGAACATGGTGATTTCTAATCAAAATGTATCAACATTTGGAAATAGGCAGTTTTCTTGAACTTGATCTTAAAAGATCAGGTGAGTTTTTCAGAGAACCAGAAGGTAATATTGCCCGATTAAATTCCGGACGATCATCTATTTACCATTCTCTTAAACTATTGAAGTGCTCGACAATATATATGCCTTTTTATATTTGTCCGGAGGTGAAGGAATTTCTTACACGCAAAAAGATAATTATAAAATACTATAACATCTCAGATGATTTTACGCCGTTATTAGATAGCAATGAATGCAACAGTGCTGTCCTCATTGAGAACTTCTTTGGGCTATTTACTGATAAACAATTACGTGAAAAAAGTAATAAATTTTCAAACTTAATAATTGATAATTGTGCAGCTTTCTTTTGTCCCCCATTAAGTGATACTTATACGGTCTACTCATGCCGCAAGTTTTTTGGTGTTCCCGACGGATCATATTTGATTGGACCTGATGCAGGAAGTGGAGTTAATACTTATCCGAAAGATCGATCATCGGAAACAGCTTCTTTCCTGCTGAAAAGAATTGAATTTGGATGCAGTCAGGTCTATCATGAGAAAGTCAAAAACGAAGATAGGATAAACAATTCTGACATATTTAGAATGTCGGATCTTACTCTAGGTTTAATGAGTTCTCTCGATTTTGAGTGGATCTTCAGAAAAAGGAAAGAGAATTTCAAATACGCATCTATTCTTTATCATAAATATAATCTTATTCATCCGGAAGATTTGGTTCAAGAAGAAAGCATACCTCTATTCTACCCTCTGGTTATAAAAGATAAGGAGTTAGTCAGGAAATTACAGAAAAAAAAAATTTATACAGGCCGCAGATGGGAGAGTGTATTAAAGGATGTTAAGGAAGACAGTTTTGAAGCATTTCTTTCCTCCTATATGGTGCCTATACCAATTGATCAAAGATACGGGCAAGCTGAATTAGATTACTGTTTTGAAGCCCTTTTAAACTCAATCTGAATATCAATCTGATTGCCTGTAATTTGCGGTTAGTTAAAAGCCCGGAATTTTAACAAAATATTGTATGAAATGAAAGACAGGATACTGGTAGTTGCACCTCACCCCGATGATGAGGTCTTAGGATGCGGCGGTACTATTAAAAAATGTTCATCCAGGGGGGATGAAGTGATGGTTCTCATAGTTACCAGAGGAAAGCCTGAAATGTATTCGGAGGAAAGGATTATTAATGTAAGGAATGAAGCCAGAATGGCACATCAGATTCTAGGCGTTGAAGAAACCAGATTTCTCGATTTTCCTGCTCCTGATCTGGATGTGGTACCAAATTCAGATATTTCAGCTTCCATATATAAATTTATAGAAGAGTTTAAACCTAAAACTATTTTCCTTCCTCATTACGGAGATATTCATCATGATCATAAGGCTGTATTCAATGCGGGTATGGTTGCTGCAAGGCCTTTGAAGACAAGCATAGAGAGAATACTTACTTATGAAACACTATCCGAAACGGAATGGAGTATTCCCTCCCCTTCAAATGTTTTCTCCCCAAATTTTTTCGTCGATATATCAGAAATTTTCAACTATAAGCTCGAAGCCATGAAATGTTATAAAAGTCAGCTTAGAGAGAATCCAAACCCAAGATCACTTAAAATAATTGAGGCGCTGGCTAGTTTCAGAGGCAGTAGTGTTGGATTAACATACGCAGAGGCTTTTATGACTATCCGAATTGTTGAACCTTAAAAAATTAATTTCCAAATATATGAATATATGAAAGACAAACTTGTAAGATCACTTGCTGAAGCTCTTGAAATGGATTCCGGATTAATTAAAGATACTGACACTTTCCGTGATTACGAAAATTATTCTTCTCTTACTGAATTATCGATATTGGCTATGCTGGATTCCGATTTTGGAATCGAAATAGAGATGAAGGATTTCAATAATTACAGAACAGTCAGCGATCTTATTGATCTTATAACTGAACGCTCAAATAAATAGCTTCCATGGGACTCCTGAAGTTTAAGGATGTAGGCATCTCAGGTATGTCAGCCGCCGTTCCTTCGAGGATCATATCCAACTATGATTTTGATTTGTATTTCAATAAACTTGATGTTAAAGAAATAGTTGACAAAATAGGAGTGAAGGAACGTAGGTTTGCTGATGAGAATACCTGCTCTTCAGATCTCTGTTTTGCGGCCGCTAAAAGTATGCTGAAAGAGATGGAAATTAACAGGAGCGAGATTGATCTACTTGTATTCATCTCTCAAACACCTGATTACAGGATGCCGGCAACCTCAGTCCTACTGCAGGAAAGGCTTGGTTTACCAACAGCGACTATTGCTTTTGACATTAATCTGGGATGTTCAGCTTTTTTATATGGATTGGCTGTTTCCTATTCCATGATATCCTCAGGACAAATCAGGAAAGCCCTAATTCTCGATGGTGAAACACGCTCTAAAGTATATTCCCTTAAAGACCGGAAGACCGGATTCCTTTTTGGTGACGGAGGTGTTGCTGCTCTTGTTGAAAGATCCGACCGGTTTGGTAATAGTTTTATCTCTCTTAATTCGGATGGATCGCGGGAGTCACTTATTAAGATCAATGCAGGGGGGTATAGAAAAATGAGCTCCTGTGAAACAGTAACAGAAAAAGTCGTAGATGAATATGGGAATATAAGATCGGAGGAACAAGGTTATATGAACGGTGCTGATGTTTTCACTTTTGTGATTCGTGAAGTGCCGAAGGATTTTAATAATCTGCTAGAATTCTCAGGATATGAAATATCCGATATAGATTATTTTATCTTTCATCAGGCAAACAGCTATATTAACGGGCACCTTATCAAAAAACTAAAACTCCCTCCAGAAAAAGTTCCTTCTACCATTGAAAAATACGGAAATACTTCATCTGTTTCCATACCTCTTACGATCGTATCGGAGCTTAAGGAACAGCTTAACCATCGAAAAAGATTATTAATGAGTGGATTTGGAGTGGGCCTCACCTGGGGAACTGCCATTATTGAACTGGAAAACTGCTATTTGGGAGATATTATAGAGATTTAAGGATATACAAATCAACTGCTTTAAATGCACTACAATCCCTTTTCACTAACAGACAAATTAATAATTATTACCGGTGCCTCATCGGGCATAGGACGTCAATGTGCTGTATGTTGCAGTAAGGCAGGAGGCAGAATAGTTCTGATAGGACGCAACCGGGAAAGACTTGAGGAAACCATCCGGGAAATGGATAGAACAGATGCACATTTGATTATGCAAGTTGATCTGACCGATTTTGCAAAGGTAGAATCGCTTGTTAATGAAATCGTTGACATAAAAGGCAGAATAGATGGACTTATTAATTGTGCAGGCATTACAACAACACTTCCGGTAAATATGGTGAAGCCTGAAAGGTTAGATAACTTCTTCAGAACAAATGTCCAGACTGCCATAAACCTTACAAGGATTGTGGTAAGACAATCAAATTTTTCAGAAAAAGGTGGAAGCATAATATTCATTAGTTCCATTATGGGAGAAGTGGGGGAATCGGGAAAATCGATGTACAGTATTACAAAAGGCGCATTGATAGCCGGTTCACGATCGCTGGCAGTTGAACTCGCTCCCAGGAAGATAAGGATCAATTGCATTTCTCCCGGTGTGGTTGTAACGCCTATGTCAAAAAATGCAGTATATAGTCAAAATGAAGAATCACTGAATAAAATAAAAGCTCTCCATCCTCTTGGATTAGGTCAACCGGAAGATATAGCTTATGCATGTATTTTTCTTTTATCCGACGCATCAAAATGGATCACAGGGATAAATCTTATTGCTGATGGAGGATACACAACACGGTGATAATCTGGTCTGCTGATTAAGACAGACTTTAAAAAAATCCTGAAAAATGAAAAATGTCATAATCATAGGGGCCGGCAGCCATGCAGCCGAGATAGATGAATATATTAAGCATTCTCAAAAGGTTACCGGCATTAAGGAACTTAAAATTGTCGGATTTCTTGACGATAATCCGTCAAATTATTCAAAGTACAGATTTTCAGCACTTTTACTAGGAAGAATTGATGATCACGTAATTAACAGTGACGTTGAATATATAATCGGAATTGCCAATCCAAAATACCGGAAAATGATAGTCACTCGTTTCAAAACAGAGGGAGCTAAGTTTCTAAATTTCCAACACTGCATGGCATATATATCAGAATCAGCATCCATGGGTGAAGGTAATATCTTTGGCCCGGGAGTTAATATCGGTCCGAATGTTAAAATAGGAAGTTTCAATTTAATAAACTCCAGATGCAGTCTGGGGCATGATACAACACTGGGGGATTTTAATTTTGTAAGTCCAAATGTTTGTTTTTCAGGTCATACCACTATAGGCGACGAAAATCTTTTCGGGATTAACAGTGCCTCAATTCCCGAAATAACTGTTGGAAGCAGGAATAAAATTGCAGCAGGTACAATCCTTGACCAGAATGTAGGCGATGATTCAGTGATTTTCTACAGGTACAAGGAAAAAATTATATCAATCCTGAAATAGTCTGCAACCAGAATCATAGAGTTTTCTTTTAATATAATTTTTTAATGGATAGATTACCAAAACGAATATGCCTGTCGTGTCCTCATATGGGAGGTGAGGAGAAAAAATACATAAGAGAGGCCTTCAGACAGAACTGGATAGCACCTTTGGGCCCAAATGTTGATAGTTTTGAAAGAGAGATTTCAAAATATCTCGGAGTAAAGGAGGCGGCTGTACTTAACTCGGGAACTGCTGCAATACATCTTGCTTTAATAATTTTAGGAGTAAATAAGGGTGATGAGGTTGTAGCTTCTTCATTTACTTTTTCAGCCACTGTGAACCCGATTGTTTATCTGGGAGCTACACCTGTATTGATTGACAGCGAAAAGGATACATGGAATATCTCACCAGACATTCTTGAGACCGCTGTAAAGGACAGAATCAAAAAAGGGAAAAAACCAAAGGCTATAATTCCTGTTCATCTTTATGGAATGCCAGCCAATATGGACCCGATCCTTGAGATTGCATTACGATATGAGATACCTGTAATTGAAGATGCAGCCGAAGCTTTGGGATCAAGATACAATGGAGTTTTGACAGGTACATTGGGCGAAATAGGAATACTATCTTTTAATGGCAATAAAATAATTACTACATCAGGAGGGGGAGCCATAGTTTCAAACAGAGTTGAAGTGGTTGAAAAAGCGAGGTTCCTGGCCTCTCAGGCGAGAGATAAAGCCCCTTATTACCAGCATAGCCAGATTGGGTATAACTACAGGATGAGTAACATACTCGCAGGAATTGGGAGAGGACAGCTTGAAAAAATTGATGACCGCATTAGGAAAAGGAGAGATAATTTTTTATTCTATAAGGAACAGTTAAACGACATTGAGGAAATAAAATTTCTGGAAGAACCGGATAACAAGTATTATTCAAATCACTGGCTTACAACTATAACCATTGATACTTCAAAATTAGGAATAAACCCCGAAGAAATTATGACTTCACTTGAAAAAGAGAATATAGAATCGAGGTTGCTGTGGAAACCTATGCATCTACAGCCTGTGTTTTCGCAGTCGCCTGCCTACTTGAACGGAGTATCTGAAAAGCTTTTCAGAGAGGGTCTTTGTCTGCCATCAGGATCAAAACTAACAACTGTGGAACTCTACAGAGTAGTTAAAGCTATACGCAGATTGCTGCATAAATAAAGAGTTTTTTATTTGAACCTTTAAATTGCAGATCGGGAATGAAAGAATTTGTGATAGATATCCTTATCTTTCTGAATCTTTTAAGATGTTTTCTTCACCTCATTGTGTATTCTTTTCATCCCAGAAGAAAGCTGATTAATGCTGACATAAGAAGATGGCTTCAGGTTCTCAAAAAAAATTACATACCTCCCATAGGTCTAATTTACCTGCTCGGTTTTTTCCCCGAGTATAGGAATCTGTTTTATTACAGGGTTGGGAACTGGAGATATTTGCTGAATGTTTTTTGTCCCCGATTGTCAAGTCTTGTTATTGAAACAAAAGAGATTGGTGAAGGGTTATTCATTAACCACGGAATTGCAACAATGATAGGAGGAATATCCATTGGCAAGAATTGTACAATCAACCACCAGGTTACTATAGGTGATAATTACGGAGGAAGACCGGTTCTTCTTGACAACGTTATGGTGCATTCAGGAGCCATTATTGTTGGCAATATAACGATAGGAAACAACGCAATCATTGGGGCAAATGCCACAGTAATTAAGGATGTTCCGGATAATTCAACAGTCATTCCGTCTCAGCCCAGCATTATGCGATGGAAGAAGTAAGATAAGCTGGAAAAACATCTTATTTTAATAGCTTGTCGAGCCTGCGTAAAAGATTTTCAGCTATTTTCTCAGCACCAAAATTGTTCAGATGTGCACCATCTTTTGCAGCATATTTTTTTAGCAAATATTCCTTCTTAACGACCCTCTTGTCATTTTCATCATGCGATTCGAGATATGCAATATCAAACAACTCTTTTTCTCCTCCCGATCGGATAATATCATTGTACCTGTGCCTGTTTCTGTTCAGGTCATCGGGTCTGCGCAGTACAGCTTTTATTATTCCGAAAATAAAGTTCTCTTTAGCGGAAATCGGACATGTAAAGTATAGAAATCTGGTATCCTGATACTGATTCTCAAGTGCTTCCATGGTCTCCATATAATGATTATACAGAGCATTAACATCAGTCATACGGTTTATATCAACAAAACAGAATTTTAAGAAAGCTGCATTTATTTGGGGCATTGAGGCTAAATTATTTTTAAATTCTGTAATCTTAACAAAAGGATACATATTCCTTCCTATTTTGGAATGAACAATGTAAAAGTTACTATCATTTTCAGAATAGGATGATTTTAAAAATTCATCCAGAGTGATGATTTTTATAAATTTCAATTCATTATTTCTCTCAATAATCCGGTTAATCCCATCTAATATGCTGGATCCTACTGATTGATGAGCAAAATAGACTCTTTTTCCCGGAAGCGAACTTAAATCACTTTTGCAAATCATTATTTCTTCATTAAAGATTTTATCATTTCTGTAATCACTACAGCCTGTTAAAATAATAAATAATATTAAAGAAGTTAGTAGGAATCTGTTTCTCATTGGTTAATGATTTTAATATAATTTCAACTTTGGATTTTTTCTTTTTCCTTGGATGGTTTGAAAAAAAACATATCATAATTCTCACGACTGCAAAATAGCAATTATTTCTCTCACTTCAGAATACAAACCCGCCCGGTGAAAAATAAAAACAGATACCGATATCAGGAATAAATACCCCTTAACGAATTGGATTTTTTATCCGAATAATAGATCCGGCCGTTCCAAATAAGCATACCATGATCCTTAACAGATATCCTGCCTGGTCAGATTCTCTGAAGCATTTGCTTTACACGCTGTTTCATAGATTTACCATACCTAAATACATGGTATTAATTCACGACCTTGTTGCTGTATTTCTGTCATTTATTCTGGCTTATCTTTTAAGGTTCAATTTTGAAATTCCTTATTTAATACCATCACGGATGTTGTTTCATTCGATAATAGCGTTAGTGGTGTATACTTTACCCATACTTCTTTTACGTTCTTATACAGGCTTATTAAGACATACAACACTTACAGATGTATCGCTGGTCTTTGTATCAAACACTATCTCAGTAACAGCCCTTATTTTTCTGACACTTATTGCAAGATTTTTAAAGTTACATGAGATTTTTGCTATACCTATATCCATTGCTTTGATTCATTATGTTCTCTTAACAACCTACTTGTTTTTTATGAGAGTATCTGTCAAAGTAATGTTTGTGTTTGCAATAAGTCCGACCAATAGTTACAGAAAGAGGGTTTTTATTTTTGGGGCCGGGGAAATGGGATTTATCGTAAAAAGAGTCTTGTTAAGTGATCCGAGAGATGGATATCTTGTTGCCGGATTTATTGATGATAACAGGAAACTGCATGGCAAAAAGATCAACGGGATACCGGTTTTCAGTCCTGATATATTGGAAACAAATTTTATTTATGAGAACAAAATACAAACTGTAATCTTAGCCATCCGCAATATTTCACATAAAAGAAGGAGTGAGATAATTCAGCTGGCACTAAAAAGCAAACTTGAAGTTCTTGAAGCACCTGCAGTTGAGAAATGGCTCAAAGGGAAACCTGAAATAGGGCAGTTCCAGAAGATTAATGTACACGATCTTCTTGGTAGAGACCCGATAAGACTCAACCTTGAATTAATCAAGAAGGTGCTTAAAGGGAAAACAGTTTTGGTTACCGGCTCAGCAGGATCTATTGGTTCTGAACTGGTTCGCCAGCTTTCAATGTTTGAAACATGCAATATAATACTCGTTGATCAGGCCGAAACTCCAATGTTTCTTCTTGACAATGAACTCAAGAGAAAATTTCCATTTTTAAAATATGAAATCCAGATAGGAGACATTACAAATCACGAAAAAATGGAATTGATTTTCCAAAGGTTTAATCCTCAGATAGTATTCCATGCTGCTGCCTATAAGCATGTCCATCTGATGGAAATAAGTCCTCATGAGGCACTGAGGGTAAATGTTGGAGGAACTAAAATACTTGCGGATTTATCGGAAAAATATGGCGTTAGAAAGTTTGTAATGATTTCGACAGACAAATCAGTGAATCCTACAAATATAATGGGAGCTTCAAAGAGAATTTGTGAACTTATAATACAATGTAAGACTTCAAAACTTCATACCCCCACACAATTTATAATTACAAGATTTGGCAATGTGCTTGGATCAAATGGATCTGTGATCCCTTTATTCAGGCAACAGATTCTTGAAGGAGGACCTGTTACAGTAACGCATCCTGATATTTCAAGGTATTTCATGACAATACCTGAAGCTTGTGAACTGGTGTTGGAGGCAGGTGCAATGGGAAAAGGAGGTGAGATTTTTGTGTTTGATATGGGTGACCCGGTTAAGATATATGATATGGCATGTAGTATGATAAGGTTATCCGGATATGAGCCAGGGAAAGACATCCAAATAATATTTACCGGGTTAAGGCCAGGGGAAAAATTATTTGAGGAACTTTTCTCACAAAGAGAAAAACTGTTGCCAACATATAACAAAAAGATAAACGTGGCAATTGGTGAGGAGATTGACCCAGTTTCTGTCATGTCAAGGATTAATGACATCCTTAGGAATTTATACTCACTTTCAGCTGACCAGATCGTGGATTATCTTGAGGATCTTTTACCTGGCTACATTCATTCACAGGAAGTAAAGTCAGCCAAACCAAAATCCGAGTTACAAGTTAAAAGGAAGAGATCATTTATAAGTTTATTCACACGCAACTGAAACTGGAAATGCCAAAAAAGAAAAAAGATACAGGATAGAATGGAAATTCTGAATTTTATTTCCATAAAAATAATTACCTGATTTTTTGAAAATTAACATAATCAATTATATGCAAAACTTTAAAAACATCCTGTTGTTGACTTTTGTTATTCTGCTTATCTTAATGAGCAGTTTTAAGGCTATGCCCCAAGATAGTGCAATTTACAGAAATCCTTATAATTATGCTGTATTTAAACCTTTACCTGTAGTCGGAGCGGTAGTATTAGCCTATACTGCAGGTCTTTTTTATATGAACAGTGGCTATTATCCTGATGATTCAAGAGTGCCATTTCATTTTTCAAATGATAATAAGGGATTTCTTCAGGTTGATAAATTCCAGCATGCATTCACGTCTTATACCATAAGTTACTTTGGATATCAATATTTGAGAAACTCCGGAATCAATAAAAAAACGGCTTTATTACTTGGCGGAACAATGGGATTTTTGATGCAGACGCCAAAAGAATTTATAGATGGTCATTTTGATGGTGCAGGGTTTTCATGGGGAGATGTAACCGGCAATTTCGCGGGCTCATTATTCATGATTGGCCAGGAATTACTTTTTAATGAACAATTACTCAGGTATAAATTCAGCTATTGGAGATCTGAATATGCTAAACAGGCAAATGGTTTTCTTGGGAAGAACTTTATTCAGAGCTATTCCATGGACTACAATGCTCATACTTATTGGCTGAGTTTCAATGCGAACAAACTTTTCCTGAAAAACAAACTGCCTGACTGGATCAACATAGCAGCAGGCTACAGTGCCAATGGAATGTTTGGGCCGTATGAAAATATAGATTCCTATGGCGGAGTAGAAATACCTTATACCGAAAGATACCGCCAGTTTCTGCTTTCACTCGACGTAGACTGGCCAAAAATCAAAACTCGTTCAAGATTTCTTAATACATTGTTAAACGGAATAGTTTTCATAAAACTGCCTTTTCCTGCAATTGAATTAAATTCAAAAGGTCAGTTAAAGGGATATTGGTTATATTTCTGATAAAAGCATTAAGGAATAATAAAACACACCAAAACAATTTGCATTTTATTTCTTGCACTTTTGAAAAAATTCTAAAATTATGACATATTCAATTTTCAAAAACGGAATCTTTTCTTGTCTTGCTTTAAACTTCATAATTCTGGCATGCAATAATGAAAAGCTTGCGTCTATAGAAACGGCTATAATAACAGAAGTGACAAAATCAACGGCAGTATCTGGAGGAAGAGTCATCTCAGAGGGAGGAAGTGCGATAACGGCGCGAGGTGTCTGCTGGGATACAAATAGAAACCCTGAGATTACTGGAGACAAAACTATTGATGGATCTGGAACGGGAATTTTTACAAGCAGATTAAACGGCTTAGAACCAGGGACAAGCTATTATGTTCGAGCCTATGCTACAAATAGTTCAGGAACATCTTATGGTGATGAGAAAAGTTTCAAAACCATAAAAAGCCAAATAATAGCTGATCACACTGTCATCGATGATTTTCGCAAAATCCCGTCAGAATTTATGGCAGAGGTTAAAAAGATGATGGTATGCTTCAGGGGCGAATCTCATAGTGTCGGTTACAAAAACGGTTTGGTTATTCTTAATGAATTATACCCGGAGTATAAATGCAATGTTGGTACAGGAGAATCCTATACTGATCAATACCTAAGGGTTGAAAGCAGTGAATGGATCGGAGAGGAGGAGTGGTACACATGGAATGCGTTTCCCCCCGGATCAAAACCACCGGAAAAAGATATTGTTAAAGATTTTATTAAGAGTTATGCAAATGCCGGACATCCCTTATCGGTTCTTGGGTTTGCCTGGTGCTACGATCACACAAATGGGGGATCAACTGGACGTAAAGATCCGGTATATGGTGTACCATGGTATGGATTCTCTGTTGGAGGACCGGATGGGAATACATGCTGGGGACTTGACGCTGAAGATTATGCATTAACCGGCAACAGGGTTTCAATGGATACATATCTGAATACAACTGTTGAATACATGAATTATTGTAAAGATAACAATTACAAAACAGTTATAGTCTTTACAACATGTCCTGTTGATGACCTTTATACAGGTGCAGTAGGTTATCAAGGACATCTTAAACAAGAATATATAAGAAGCTTCGTGAGAGCTGACACATCCAGGATACTTTTTGATTACGCGGATATTTTATGTTATGATGATGATGGAAAACAAACAACCACAACATGGAACGGACATATTTACCCAACGATAACCTCAACAAATCTGGGTGACGGAGGTATAGGTCACATCAGCAGAGCCGGAGCAATACGACTTGCAAAAGCTCAATGGTGGTTACTTGCAAGAATCGCCGGATGGAACGGAAACTGAATTTTACATAATAGGACATTTAATTAATACTTGTTTGAATAATAAGGTCAATTATTCACCAGCGACTATCCGTATTCTCATTTTATTAATTCTTTTAACCTCCTGTAAGAAAGAGAAAATAACTTTTCCCGTTGTGCTCACCTCTCAGGTATCTGAGATTACCCAGAACTGTGCAACATCAGGTGGAATTGTAATTTCTGCTGGTGGTGCCGAAGTCACTGAAAGAGGTGTTTGTTGGAGCATCTCCAGAAATCCTGACAAATCAGGCGATAAAACAAATAATGGCTCAGGAACAGGAGCATTTTTATCTAATCTGGAAAGATTAATACCCAATACAACCTATTATATACGAGCATACGCAAGTAATATTGCTGGTACAGGCTACGGCACAGAAGCCGTATTTACAACAAAAAAAATTGAACCGCCTGAATTAATTACACTGAATGTATCTGCCATAACACAAACCTCAGCAGTATCAGGAGGTGAGATCACATCGGATAACGGAGGTTTGATAACTGAGCGCGGAATATGCTGGTCCACTGAATCAGAACCGACAATCAGTGAAAACAAATCTTCGGATGGAACGGGGACCGGTAGGTATGTCAGCATTATTACAGATTTACGAAAGGGAATAAAATATTTTGTAAGGGCATACGCAAAAAACATTGCTGGCATATCCTATGGAAATGAATTATCCTTCAATACATTAAGTACATCACCGGAATTATCTACAATAGCGGTTACATCTATCCGGTCTCACGAAGCGATCTCGGGCGGGATAATTTTGTCAGACGGCGGTGATAATATCACATCCAAGGGTGTATGTTGGAGTACCCTATCCAATCCAACTATAGATAATGAAAAGACATCTGATGGTACAGGTTCACAAAATTTTTCAAGTATTATTTCAAATCTAAAAGAAGGAACAACATATAATGTAAGATCTTATGCAATAAATAATTCTGGTATTGCTTATGGCAATAATCTGACTTTCACCACACTTCCTGAGTTGCCGACTGTTAATACATTATCAGTCAGCGGAATTACCACAACTTCAGCCTTAGCTGGAGGAAATGTGATTAAAGATGGCGGTTCACAGGTAATCAGCCGTGGTTTATGCTGGGCCACTCATCCGTTACCCGACTTGAGCGGAAACCATACTTCCAATGGAGCTGGAAATGGAATATTCAACAGCATAATACAAGATCTTGATCCTGGAACAATTTATTATATCAGAGCTTATGCAACTAATGTCGTCGGAACTGAATATGGCGAAGTAAAATCATTCAGGACTTTAAAAGCTCCTATTATTGCCGACCATTCAATAGTAGTCGATTTTGAGAAAATCCCGGATTCATATATTGCACAAGTGAAAAAAATGATGATAAACTTCAGGGGAGAATCGCATGGGGTTGCTTACAAAACCGGAATGGTTTTACTGGAAGGACTTTATCCCGATTGTGATTGCAATATCAGCATCGGTGAAAATTATACCGACAAATATCTTCGGATCGATAATGCAGAATGGATAGGAGAGGAGGAATGGTTTACGTGGTCTGCTTTTCCTCCGGATTCGAGGCCTCCTGAAAAAGATTTTATTAAAAACTATATTAAAAATTATTTTGATGCCGGTCATCCCCTTACCGTTCTTGGTTTTGCATGGTGTTACGACCATGTAAATGGAGGACCTACAGGGCTCATTGATTCTTTATATGGTATAAGCTGGTATGGTTTTTCTGTCGGAGGTCCAGATGGAAACAAATACTGGGGTCTTGATGCTAATGATTATTCCATCACTCAAAACAGAGTGTCGATGGATACTTACCTTAATACAACTCTTGATTACATAAATTACTGCAAGACAAACAACTACCCTACAAAAGTAATATTTACAACATGTCCTGTTGACAATGGGGAACAGGAAAAACTATATGAAGGTGAGAGAGGATATCAGGGTCATTTGAAACAGGAATATATAAGAAGTTTTGTTAAAGCAGATACATCAAGAATTCTTTTTGATTATGCGGATATCCTTTGCTATGATGATGACGGAAGAATGTCAACAACAATCTGGAACGGTCATAAATATCCATGCATAACTCCTGCCAATCTTGGGGATGGCAGTATCGGACACATAGGTACTGCAGGTGCAATACGTCTTGCAAAGGCACAATGGTGGCTCCTTGCAAGAATCGCGGGATGGAACGGGAAATGATTTTTTAATTATTTTTGAAATAAAAATCAAAAAATGAAAACATTTCGTAAAAATCTGATTCTTGCAATCTTATTGGTAGTACCATTTGCTTCTCCGGCCCAGATACCCGAGCAGATGGTAAAGGTAATTGTTACACCCAACCATGACAACTGGCAATATAACACTGGTGAAAAAGCCATTTTCACAGTTCAGGTTCTATACCATAACAATCCTCTAAAAGGAACTAAAGCTTATTATGAAGTAGGACCCGAGAAAATGGAACCCGCTAAAAAGGACTCAATAATGCTTGAAGGGCTGGATTTTAAAATAGATGGCGGTACAATGAAAACTCCGGGGTTTCTGAGATGTATAGTTACGGTTAATTATGAAGGTGGCAGATACAGGGGACTTGCTACAGCCGGTTTTAATCCGGAAATCATAAAGCCAACTGTAAAACAACCATCCGATTTTATTACTTTCTGGGAAAACGCCAAATCAGATCTGGCTAAAATACCACTTGATGCCCGTATGACTCTCCTTCCCGACAGGTGCACTGAAAACGTAAATGTTTACAATGTTAACATCCAGAATATCGGAAATTCAAGGATTTACGGACTTGTAGCTATTCCCAAAAAAGAAGGTAAATATCCGGCAGTTCTTTTTGTTCCCGGAGCAGGTGTCAGAGGTTATTCTCCTGAAATAAATCTTGCAGAAAAAGGCATTATTACATTTGTAATTGGCATACATGGAATTCCCGTAACCATGGACCCAGGAGTTTATATGGATCTTGGCAGCGGAGCTTTAAGGGAATATTGGACTTTCAATATGGATAACAAAGACAGGTATTATTATAAAAGAGTATATCTTGGTTGTGTCAGAGCTAATGATTTTCTGACATCATTACCGCAATATGATGGTGCTCAGCTTGCAGTGATAGGAGGCAGCCAGGGAGGAGCATTGTCAATAATTACAGCAGCCCTGGATAATCGAGTCAAATATCTGGCATCATTATATCCGGCTCTGTGCGACGTAACGGGTTATTTAAACGGACGTGCAGGTGGCTGGCCGCACTTCTTCGATAAAAATAATGTCGCTTACCATAATTACAAGGAAAAACTTGAAACAATACCATACTATGATGTCGTTAATTTCGCGCGTGAACTGAAGATTCCAGGCATTTATACATGGGGTTTTAATGATGAAACATGCCCTCCGACATCAATGTATGCAGCCTGGAACACTATTTCCGCACCAAAATCACTGAGGCTGGTCCATGACACAGGGCATTGGACATACCCTGAACAAAATACAATTTTAAGAAACTGGTTAATCGAAAAACTTAACAGCAGGTAGTTAGCCTTGCTTTTAGAAAAGAGGCTGTCTTAAAAGTTCTTTGTGAGACTTTGTGAATGACTTTGCGTCTCCTTTCTGACAGGAGTCAGGCAGGAAGGCTTTGTGGTGAAACAAAACTGTTTGAACCCAAAGTGTCGCAAAGGTCAGCGCAAAGGCACAAAAAAGAATAGTCTGGTTTTGAGACAGCCTCATTTTTATTTTCTTATTTTCAAGATATAAAAGACAACATTTTGAAAAACAATTTATCTTTATATCCTTATTTTTGTTTAAAACTCATACAATGTCCAATAAAATCCAGGCTTTCAATCCTGATTCATCCAGAAGTTCACAGACATATATAGTTGCAACCGCTTTCTTATCCCTGTTCGCACTTGTTGGTTTTGCTTTTTATGGATTGCCATTCTTTTTCGACTTCATGACAAAAGAGTATGGATGGTCAAGGACTGTGGTTACGTCGGGTAATGCAGTCGGGAAATTGCTTGTTGGACCGCTATTCGGGTTTATTGCAGGTTGGTTAATAGATAAATATGGTCCTCGCAGGTTGATGATGGCCGGTGTTTTAATGATGGGTACAGCACTTATCGGCCTCAGCTTTGCTAATTCCCTTGGTCTTTTCTATCTTTTTTATATTTTTAATGCTCTTGGTTATGTCTGCGGGGGTCCTCTTCCATGCCAGGTACTAATTTCAAGATGGTTCGATAAGAACAGAGGCAAAGCAATGGGTATTGCTTATCTGGGAATTGGCACTGGTGGTGCTCTTGTTCCTCTTATTGCTGCTGGACTCGAAAAGAATTTCGGATGGCACAATTCTCTTGCCGCTCTGGGTATCATGGTTGTCCTTATAGCTTTTCCTATGGTTTACTTTATAAAAGGATCTTCTGTGAAAATCAACCCTGAAACAAAATCGCACCCGACAGTTCCTGTGAGAAACATTCTTACAAACAAGAATTTCTATCTACTTGGAATAGGAAGTATGTGCGCAATCGGAGTTGTAGGAGGAATTAACCAGCATCTGAAACTTTATCTTCGAGATCTTAACTTCACACAATCAGAAGCTGCTCATGTTATTTCCCTGGTGTTACTATCAAGCCTTGCGGGCAGACTTTTAATGGGGTGGCTGGCTGATATGATACAGCGCAAATATGTGATGATCTTGATCTACCTGACTGTGGCATCAGTCATACCTTTGCTTCTGGTCCCTGATTTTGCGGGCAGGATTTATATCTTCGCAATAATTTTTGGTTTAGGGCTGGGCGGTGATTATATGATAATTCCATTGATGGCCGGCGACCTTTTTGGTGTAAGAACGCTTGGAAGAACAATGGGAATAATTCTTGTTGCTGATGGAGTTGCAGAATCCCTTTTTCCAATGCTCCTGGGAGCCTTATATGATGTAACGGATAGTTATTTCCTTGGATTTTCAATCCTTATAGGCGTAGCCCTTACCGGCGCTTTAATAGTTTCATTTCTCCCAAAGAAGCCGGTTACCACAGATTGATAACAAAACCTGGCAAACGATTTGATGAATTATTTATGTTAAAATCCAACTAATTACCAGTAAGCAATATTTTCTGGTATTATTTTTTCATATTATTGTTAATTTTGGTTTCTTTTATGAATGTTTCATTTATAACTAATTATAATTTCTTAAACATAAAATACTAAACAGAACATGAGGGATAAAAACATTTTCACCCCACTTCAGACTGGTGCTTTAGTAGTATTGCGTATTCTTATTGGATGGCATTTACTGTATGAAGGTTTTTCCAAACTTCTTGTACCTAACTGGTCCTCACTAAGCTTTCTCCAGGAATCAAAATGGATTCTTTCCGGTTTTTCAGACTGGATCATCTCACACGGCAGTGTCTTAAGTGTTGTTGATTTCCTGAATACCTGGGGACTTATTGCCATAGGGCTGGCACTTATAATTGGACTTTTAACACGAATCGCATCCTATAGTGGAGCATTTCTCTTACTCCTTTATTACCTGAATAATCCGCCTTTGATAGGACTTGAATATACTCTGCCTTCTGAGGGCAGCTATCTTATTGTAAGCAAGACACTTATTGAGGCGGCTGCACTTGTGATCCTTGCAGTGTTCCCCTCAGGGAGATTATTCGGACTTGATATGCTTTTCGGAAAAAATAAGGGCAACATTAATAAAATGGAGGAATAGTAAGATGGATAAAAAGAATTCTAACGCTGGTCAGAATACTGTTGCAAATCAGGGAAATAAAGATGTAAAATCGTTAAATAGAAGAACTGTGGTCAAAGCATTGGCAGGAATACCAGTTTTAGGGGTATTTGGCTTTGAGCTCTGGAGAAAACGAACTTATGATAAAGATAAGAAGAACCGGATACTCAGAGATCTTGGTCTAGACAACCTGGAAATGCCGGCTTTACAACCATTGGAAGCAAAAGAAGAAGTTCTCAGGATAGGTATAATAGGATTTGGAAACAGGGCTACAGCACATGCAAATGGTTTAGGCTATATGCATCCTGTTGATGTGGAAAACAATAAAAAGAATGGAACTCTTGAAGACTGGATGTTCCAGGAAGACCTGAATGTTGCATTGACAGGGATTTGTGATGTATTTGATCTTCATGCTGAACATGGACTTGAAACTGCCAGGAATACTATAAGGGCAGGAGGTGGAAAAGTATATAATTTTCCTGTAAAAAGATACCGTACATATCAGGAAATGCTGGACGATAAAGATATTGACGCGGTGATGGTAGCAACACCCGACCATCTTCATGTTCCAATAACAGTTGCAGCAGCAAAAGCAGGTAAACATGTTTACTGCGAAAAGTCGCCTGCTCATACTGTAGAACAGCTTTATGAATTATATGATACGATCAAAAACAGTAAGATTGTTTATCAGCTCGGACATCAAATTCCGCAAAGTGTTGTTTTTCAACAGGCACGTGAAATAGTAGCCAAAAACATTCTTGGCAAAATCACTCTTATTGAGACTACAACCAACAGGAATACAGCTGATGGAGCCTGGATAAGACATCTTGATCAGAATGGAAACCCTAAACCCGGGGATGAAAAATCCATTGATTGGAATCAATGGCTTGGACATGCACCAAAAGTGCCATTCAGTATCGACCGCTATTATAACTGGACCAAATTTTTCGACTATGACATTGGATTGATCGGCCAGTTATTTACGCATGAATTTGATTCAGTTAATCAGCTTCTTCATATAGGCATACCAAAATCGGTTGTTTCATCAGGTGGCATTTATTTCTGGAAAGATAACAGAGATATGGCCGATGTTCTTCAATGCGTTTTTGAATATCCCGATAAAGATCTTACTTTGCTTTACTCTGCAACACTTGGGAGCAGTCTGAGCAGAGGAAGGGTTTTCATGGGACATGACGCATCAATGGAGCTCGGAAGTGCCATAAACATAACTGCAGACGGAGAATCTCCAAGGTACAAAAAACAGATTGAAGCTGGTCTGGTTGATCCATCTGTACCAATGATATCGTTCAATCCCAATTCGGGCAAAATAGATGCTGTTACATCAGCAACGGAAAAGTACTATGCCGCAAGAGGACTTACAACTACAAATATAAACGGACGTCAGGTTGATATAACTCACCTTCATATCAGAGAGTGGATAAATTGCATCAGAAACGGAAAAACCCCAAGTGCCAACATTGAAATGGCATTCCAGGAAGGTGCTGCATGTCTTATGGCGCATAAGGCATATGTTGAAAAGAGAAGAGTCGAGTGGGATCCGATAAACAGAAAGATAGTATAGCTGCTGATATCTGTTAAGCAAACATAAACTCTAACCAAACTCTGGTCCGCTTATAAGATACTGGTTTTTTATTTCGCCGGGATAATTATTTTTTCCAAGGTACATCCTTGTAAAAGACCTTTGTTTTGTGAAACCGACAGACTCAAGCCAGTTTAAAAAACCTTTTTGAATTCCGGGAACATCAATTGCTGCCGGCCTTTTTCCCAGATTTCTTAACCCTTCTTTAAAAAGTGTAACAGCCGATTTTTGAGAGTAAGCGATCAAGGGTCCTATATATTCATACCTGTAACCTTTTCTTCCCAGAATATAACCTTCTGTTTTACCCGATTTATCTATGATAAATGCTTTTTCTGGATAATTCATAAAAAGGTAATTCAGAAGCGATACTCTGCCGCAACCAAATACTTTTTCATCAAAGTTCAACAATGAGGTGAAACCATCTGAATCCATAACGAATGGTTTTTTTGGAGACAAGTGATTGTCTGTAAGCGTAACCTCAGGATTAATCATCCGGAACAGATCATATTCCTCTATGAATCCTAGTTTTTTGTAAAGTGGTAACCCTGCAGGGGTCGCATCAAGTTTCACTGACTCTATGTGAGAAAGTTTACCTATAATTGAAGTCATAAGCTGTTTCCCGATTCCAAACCCTCTTAACTCTTTATCGACGATCATCATTCCAATCCATGCCAGTTTCTTAGAGTGGACAAGGGCTGTTACAGTTCCGACAATTTTCCCCTTTTTTGAGGAAGCGAGGCAGATATTTCCCGGATTTGTCAACAGAAAAGTCCAGTCTTTCTCTGTCTGATTCCATCCCTCAGCTTTAGAAAGGCTGAAAGCTGAAGCCAGATCTGATAATAACATTGGCCTTATGACTATTTCAGACTTATCAGTCATTAATTGAAGCATTGTAAATTATGATAGCCATCGATGCAGATTTTCCCTGACAAAGTCGTCGTCATTAAGATCAGGATATGACCTATATACCCTGTCTATTTCTGCTTTCTGCCCTGGTGAGAGTTTTTCATCCCTGTTAATTGTCCATATTCCTTCAAACAATCCCTGTCTTCTTAAAACTTCATGGAGGCCTGTTATGCAACCTCTGAAATTATTGGCAGCATCAAAAAATGCAGCGTTGCAATCGGTAATCTTATTGGCCAGAATCAGTGCATTCCGAACATCGTTTTCAAACTTTCCTCTGTGAACAGATCCAAGAAGATTTACCGCTGTTTTTGTCCATACAGCCCAGTGTCCGAGCAACCCTCCTACTATTCTTTTCTTAATTATCTTATCACCAACATTAATCTGGTATTCTGACAGCAGATCGACAAGTATATTGTCATCATTTCCGGTATACAGTGCAATTTCATCAGCTTTTCCTGCTTCCGCAATTCCCCTGACTACATCCAAAGTATAATACCTGTTAAAAGGAGCGACTTTAATAGCTAACACACCGGGTATCAATGCAAATTCACGCCAGAAATTAACATCAAGCTTTCTGCCGCCAACAGCTGGCTGTAAATAAAAACCGATCAGTGGAATTATTCCAGCCACTTTTCTGCAATGGGCCAGAATTTCTTTATTTGAGGCATTTTGAAAAGCTGCAACACTAAGCAGAACAGCATCATATCCTTTATTAAGAGCTGTTTCAGCTTCTCTGATCGCCTGTTGCGTTTTACCGATAGCCCCAGCGATTCTGACAACAGGTTTCCTGTTTTTTTCTTCATAAAGGTTAAATTCTTCACTGGCAATTTCGAGAAGGGGATCAAACAGACCAACTTCCTTAGAACGTATGGCAAATTGAGTAGTGTGTACTGCAACAGCAATTCCTCCTGCACCAGCTTCCAGATAATATCTTATTAATGCACGCTGTCTTCGCTCATCAAATTTCCTGTTTCTATTTAAAGCCAATGGTAATGCAGGAATAACTGTTCCTTTATTCAGAATACTTCTTATATCGTCTGCAACCCTCATATTTCTTTAGATTTTAAAACTAATATTTACCATTGCGAACCTCAAAATGAGTTGGTTTGCCCAGCAATCTGCGTTCTTCTTTAATCCATCCTGCGATCCATTTAATCATATCGTCAACCCCTACCTTCGGACGACCGAATAATTTGTGAGCT
Organism: uncultured Rikenellaceae bacterium; assembly: GCA_964514725.1. Lineage (GTDB taxonomy): Bacteria > Bacteroidota > Bacteroidia > Bacteroidales > VadinHA17 > LD21. The sequence goes on along the minus strand of CAZEUL010000013.1, from coordinate 37,653 downwards.
TCCGATGAATTGCTTAGCAAAGCCGTTTCAGCTTCCGTATTGACAAAAACAGGATCTATGCCAAGATATTGGCCGAATTTATTGGCAACCTCTCTTACCGATAAAATTTCAGGTCCGGTAAGGTTGATTATTTTAGCGGGACTTTCTGCTATTTCAAGTGACCTCAGGACACATCGGTTGACATCCCCCTGCCATATAACATTGAAATACCCCATACTCAGATCAACTGGAATTCTCTTTTTTACTTTTTCGGCAATATCAACAAGCACGCCATAACGCATCTCAACGGAATAATTTAGTCTGATAATTGTCGTTTTTGTTTTGTATTTAATACTGCCGTATTCGAACATTCTTTCACGCCCCAGACATGATTGGGCATATTCGCCTGTTGCAACAGGAGGATCACTTTCTGTCGATCCTCCTGAAGTTGGTGAAACCAAAGGATAAACACACCCTGTTGAGAATGCTACTATTGTGGAGTTTTTAAACTTTTCAGCAACAAGGGCCGGCAAAAATGAATTAATTGCCCATGTTAATGGAAGGTTATCAACTGAACCAAACTTCATTCCGGCCAGAAAAAAAATATTTTTAATTTCAGGAAGGCCAGTGATAAAGTTAACATCTAGTAAGTCTCCCTCAACAGTTTCAATACCATATTTTTTAAAATTTGCCAGCTGATTTGAATCAAAAGTTCTATCTACACCTATTATTCGTGTATTCTTCCCGGCAAGCTCACAAGCCCTCTTTGCCATTCTTGCAAGCGACGGACCTATCTTGCCATTTATTCCAAGAACCATTAAATCACCGTCAACTCTTCCAAAAAGATCTATAAGATCTTTATCAGGAGTTGAAATAAGCTCGTCAAGCTGTTCTTCATTTTCAATTATTTCTGGTAAATCAGCCATATTTTCAATATTTAATAATTGCAAGCTGCAAGGTAACAAATAACCTGAACTTTTTTAACAATGTCATGAGCGTAATGAATATATTATTGTATTGGAATACAAATATTGTATTTTAAACAATCGATACTAATTTTAGGACTGTTTTTCGTTATGAAGTTAATATCTCATCTGATGCTAAAAAATGCTGCAAGAATTTCTGAGGATAAAATCTTAAATGCCGAAAGTCTGGATCTTAAGGATGCGATTAGCAATGATGTTCCGGTACTAATAGCACTTGTGGCCGGCAAAGGTACCCGGTTCGGCAAAGAGCCCAAATGTATTCAGAAAGTTCACGGGAAGCCGCTTGCAAGGCATTCTATTGATGCTTTCAGACGTTTCGTTTCTTCTCAGGTAATATGTATTGTAGGGTATCGTCATAATGAAGTAACAGAGGCTCTGGGACCAGACATTACTTACATTCTTACTGATAATCCTGCCGGAGGAACCGCCTTTGCAGCTTTTGAATCATTCTGTGTTCCTGATCTTCTTGAAAAAAATCCGTTGCTTGTAATTACCATGGGTGACAGAGTGATCCCTTCCTCGATCTTCAGGCAGATTTTTAAGACGCATTGCGAAGGTGCAAAAGAGGCTGATCTGACTTTTATGAGTGCAATCTATGAGCCTCCCAGAAATTCTGGAAAAGGCCGGGTTGTAAGAGATGAAAGCGGAAAAGTTTTGCAGATTATTGAAGAGCGTGACATATATAACGAAGAAAATGATCTTACCCGCCAGTCGCTTTTAAACATTAATGAAGGCAATTGTCCTCTTTATGTCATCAGGTCAACTACTTTGTATGATCATCTGTCAATTATTTCGAATGCAAATGCCCAGGGTCAGTTTTATCTCACTGATATCATTCGGTCTGTTGCAGTAGCCGGTGGAGAAATAAGAACTATAACCACTTCGGTGCATGACCCGGAATATGATCTTTTAACCTCTGATGTTACCCAACCAATTGATCTTGCTATGCTGGAAGGGCTTCTCTCATCAAATGCCGGTCTGCTTGTCCCTGAAGATATGGAAGTGGAAGAAGCTGCAAATGCGGTTATGGATGGAAAACCATCCGGACAGGTTGCATCTATAATAAGGCAAATGGGAGATCTTCTTGCAATGATCAGAAATGAAAAACTTCAATTTGATTCAGATAAACCTGTCGGAATAGGAATTTCAGGAGGCAGACTGCGGATTGCATTCATGCACCCTGATATGGTTCGATTCTTCGGCCCTGCATGGCAAATGCCTATTGGAGCAAGAAATGAATTAGGAGATGAACAGATAGTGGTCATAATGCAATCAGCAGATGACGGAAGAATTCATTATGTTCCCTTGAATCAGCAGTATCGCGAAAGCATAAATTCCATTCCTTCGGATTTCACACCAATGTATCCGGGAGATGAGGTATCAGACATGAATACTTATGAGAAGTTTGGCACCAGAATGAGTGAAGACCTGCTTCTCTCCCTGGGATACTTCAGTGATGAAGAGTTGAACGAGAGGAGGAGAAGAAATAAACCTCTTCCACCTTCAACACTATGGATTTCAAGTAATATGCGAAGACCTTTTGCCCTGATTGGAAATGCGATTGCTTCCCTTCGCACCCTGCGAACAGGAACCCTTGGTGCAAAAATAAGAGAAAACCTTGGATCACAGAATTTTAAAGGTCTACGGCTGGTTTCAACCGGAAACATACCACAGGGAGGATTTTCAAGTTCTTCAGCAGTGACTGTTGCAATAAAAAATGCTGTCAACTCATTGTTTGAGCTTGGAATCTCACCTGATCTACTGGTACACCTCGCCTGTCAGGCCGAATATGGTACAGGAGTAAGGGCAGGATCGTTAGATCAGGCTACAGAACAGAAAGGCCGTGCTGGCCAGGGAACATTAATCTCTTCAAATCCCAAGGAAAATTACAGAATTATAGGGACATACCCGGTTCCCGGAGACAGATATCATATTATTTTTCCATATAGTGTTGAAAGGGATCGCAATGCATGGAGATGGTCCTGGGGTGCCTATGCAGAGTCAGCAGGATCAGATTTACCAACAACAACAGAGCTCAGGAAAATGACAGGTAAGGCAGCTGAAATAGCAGCAATTCTCGTCCGTATGCCACTGGAATCTGATTTCTTTAAGCATATTGAGGAAGATCTTGTCTCAGATGGCGAACTCAGCGAGGAAAATACTTCCTGGATCTGTTCAATTCTACTAAAATTACCATTATTAATTACAAAAAAAGAGCTGGAGGATTCTTTGAACTCAAACCACGAGTGGTTGACTAACCAAATAAAAGAATACTATAACCTTGACAAACAGGCTGCCCTTTTTAAAACTGATGAAACATTCAAATCTCTTTTGGAGGGATGGAACGATCCTTTAATCTCCAGGAGTGATGAATCAGGAAATATAGTCAGGGAATCAGGAATGCCTTTAAGAGCTATTGTGGCATATCTTTTTGCTGAAGTTGCAAAAAACTTTTACATGATACACCACCATGAAAAGTGGATTGAAAGTGTAACCTTATCCCAGAGAGGGGATTGTTGTTTTATTATTGATCCTGAAATCCTTCCTGATAAAACTGAAATGGAAAGGACATTATCGTGGGAAAAAGGAAAATACGGCCCTGATCTATTAAATCTATGGTTGGAAAGGTTCAGCGCAAAACCCTTTAACTACAATAAAGGACTTGATGATGTTACACTTTCACATGAGTTAAAACCTGTTTTTCGCAAAATTGAGGGTACTAATTTCTTCCGCGGACTTGCACTGATAGACCTTGCTGAAGCAATGCTGAAAAAAGCATTTGGTAAAGATGCTGTTGCTGTCAGGATCAATGCAGCGGGGCAGGGCGACTATTTCCAGGTCCATATTGATTCGCAAAAAAACGATCCTGAAAAGGTAAAACAGTTCATTAGAAGCGCTTTTTATAAAAGGTTCGGCCTTAAACCCGACCCCGAATTTGTTGATGTAACTTCAGGCGGAGGTGCTACAGGTATCAGATTAAGCAGGTTTGACTTAATACCACAGCTCATGATCCGGTTGAAATCATTGCTAAAATAGGTGGGCTACCATGAACACAACCGTAAATTTATTTGTTTATACCCTGAAAATTCTATTTGTACAATGGTCCCTTTTACGGTAAATTATAACCAATATACCTAATCAATATCTATCAAGATTTTAATTATCATAATACCGGAATGATTAAAGCATTTAAAATCAGCCTGCTAATTTGTCTTTCGTTTCAACAGGGAATTGAACTATCAGCTCAGGGGAAAGCACAGGTTGAACATATTATCAAAACCCTCAGAGAAAAGGATTGTGCAACCGCAAAAAGCCTTGTAACTTCATTAAGTGATATTAATTACAGAGATAATTATGGCGCTTCGTTACTGATGTACAGTTCGCTGAACGGTTGTACTGAGGTAGTAAAAGTACTTCTCGACATGGGGGCAAAAACAGATTTGAAATCTAATGACGGGTATACAGCATTACACATGGCTTCCCGTAACGGATATACAGAAATTGTAAAAATATTGCTTGACCAGAGAGCAGATGCAAAAATTCTTACAAATAAAAAGGCTTCTGCCCTATACCTTGCTTCTCAGAATGGTCACACTGAAATAGTGAGATTATTGCTGGCAAAGGGTGTTAGTCCTGATATTCTGGCCGAAGGAGAGTTTTCCGCTCTTTTTATAGCTGCCCAGAACGGACATCTGGAGACAGTAAGACTTCTGGCTGAAAATGGTGCAAAGATTGAGAGTCAAACGACCAGGGGAGCCACACCTTTGTTTATAGCTTCGACAGCGGGGAAAATTGAAGTTGTAAAATACCTGCTTAACAGAGGTGCAAATATTGAGTCTAAAACAAAAAGAGGTGCAACTCCTCTTTTTACGGCATCTCAGGAAGGAAATGCAGATGTTGTTAAGCTGCTGCTCGATAATGGAGCAGATATCAATATGAAAACGAATGATGGGCTGACTCCGCTTTCAGCAGCCTCAGGCAGGGGTCACCTGGAAACAGTTAAAATACTGCTTGAAAGAAAAGCAAATCCTAATATACAATCCGAACAGGGATTTACGGCACTTCACATGGCGGCGGAACAGGGTTTTACAGAAATAGTCAGATTATTGATTGAAAATGCTGCCGATATCAATATCATGGCAAGTGTTGGTTCCACACCATTAATGTATGCTTCAAAATTTGGTCGGACAGAAACTGTCAGGCTATTATTAGAAAAGGGAGCAGATCCTGATCTGTCAAATGCTGAAGGTTATACTGCTTTGTATGTTGCAGTTCAAAACGGGCATCCCGAAATAGTCAGACTACTGCTTCAAAAAGTGAAAGACATTGATAAACAAACTGTTGATGGCTTTAATCCATTAATGCTTTGTGCCCAGAAAGGATTTACAAATATAGCTCAGCTTCTTCTTGGTTATAATGTAAAAATTGACCTGCAGAATCAGGAGGGAGCAACAGCCTTAATGATAGCAGCTGCCTATGGATATTCTCCGATAGTGAAAATGCTACTTGAAAAGGGAGCCAGTACCTCCATCAGAACAAAAGATGGCAGAAGTGCCATTGATCTTGCACTCACTGAGGAGATTAAAAACATGATCGCCGGAAGTACCAACATGTGATCCAAAAGGATTTGAAAATTGAGGTCAAAATTCAGACAACTACAGTTTTCAATATTTCAAAAGTTTCATCTGAAGCATCTTTCATCACCTTTGCTATTTTCTCAGGCTGCCCTGTGGCCAGAGATGAACCGTCAATCAATGCAGTATAGGTTTTTCCATCATCTTTCTCATAAACTGAGATCCTGCATGGCATCATAACCGACATGATCCTTTCGTCATTCAGTTCAAGCATCTGCCCCGAATAAGCCGGTTTACAAATCTCAATCACCTTGACAGGCAAGACACTTTTCCCGGATTTTGCTAAAGATTGCTGGAGATCGTGAACAGCCGGTATTTTCCATTCGCGGCGTTCTGCTTCAGACATTATCACTTCAACAGTTTTGTCAAAGTCAAATTTACTTTGTTTCTCTATTACAAATAAACCCTGATTCATATCTTATTAAATTTACATTTGATTAAACTGAGTTGTTGCCAATGGAAAGTAAAGTATAAATATAATGTATAATAACGAAAACAGAAGGTTAAGTTTTTTCTCTTTTTTCATCTGATCTTCATATTAGCAATGTATCTTTGAAACAAAAAGTTGAGAAAGTTCTTTATATTAGTCGCATTATCAGTGATTTAATAGATCTTGATGATTTTAAAAATTTGACAATGAAGGAATTAAGTAATCTGATATATATTTTTATTTTAGTGTTCATCACAGGAGCAACAGGTCTGGCCCAGAATACATCTCCAACGAGTGACACCCTTAAAACGCCATCCCAAAGCATTCAGGCAGAAGAAAATAAAAATGAATCTGCAATTCAGCAGGAAAGACAGTTACAAGCTTCGGGTGGGAATTCCTATGGTAAAATAAAGCGTATTAGGAGCAGCCGTCCTGATATGAGTAGAGCTAGAGGAGCGCGCCCTCCATCAATTGTAAGACCTTCCGGATCAGGAATCCCAAAAGGAGTTGGAAAACCTGCCGGAGTTGGACGGAAAGGAGGAAGGTAAATTATAACAACTTTGATATGATTACTCCTGGATCTCTCATAAGGAAATGTATTGTTTTGGCATTTATCCCTGTTTTAATGCAGGCACAGAACTTCACTCATGTTCAGGTTAAATCAGCGGATACTCTGGATTCTGATTTAAAAGATTCAAGACACTCCTTTTTTGCCGGAACAGGTTTCGGTAGCAATATGGTTTACCTTGGATCAACTATCTCTGGAAACCAGCCATACATTTATGGCAATTTAACCTATGGATACAAAAATAAATTATATGCCTCTGTTTCCCCGGTTCATCTTTCAGGAACTGACCCTTTTCTGGCATTTTATGTTGGTTCAATCAGTTACAATCATGTATTCAATTCTTGGTTTGATATATCGGCCGGGGCATACCATTATCAGATCACAAGTTCACTTAAAGATTCACTCTTTTCAAGCTTCACTTATGGTGATCTTACAACGGGTCTTGACTGGAGGATTTTATATACTAAACTTACCTTTGGAGGACTGTTATCTGAAGAAAATCAATTCTATTTACAAATAAGAAATTCGAGGTTCTTTCAGACCCCGGATTTTTTCAATAAAAAATATAATATCTCCTTTGATCCTTATTTCAATTTATTGTTTGGGAGCATTTATGAAATTGAGATGAGTGAAGAAAAAACAATTATTGCATCATCGCCGGGCAGGCAATGGAGAAAATACATCAATTACGGTACAGTAACAAATACTTCGTTGGTAAAAAAGTTTGGAATTCTGGAAGCGGATTTTGGAATCCCGATCGCACTTAACCATGATAAATGGACAATAGAAGCTGAATTGAATTATACAATGCCATTATCAGCCAGTCAGACAATTTCCGGACTTAAAGGATTCGTTTTTCTAGTGAGTGCTTTCTTAAGGGTTTATTAATTTTGCATATATGAATGTTTTAATTGTTGAAGACGAAGTAAGTCTTGCAAATGAAATTGCATTATTTCTTAAATCAGAAAACTTTCTGTGCGACCTTGCATTTACAGGAAAAGAAGCATCTGAAAAGATAGCTGTTAATCTTTATGATTTTGTGCTGCTCGACCTTGGCTTGCCAGATTACAATGGTCTGGATCTCATCCGGGAAGCAAAAAAGCTGGGAAGTGAAGCTTCTTTTATAATCATAACTGCCAGAGGAGCTGTTGAAGATAAGGTGAAAGGCCTTGATCTGGGTGCCGACGATTATCTTTCAAAACCGTTTGCGTTAATCGAACTCCTGTCACGAATAAATGCTGTTGCAAGAAGAAAGTTTGCCATCAACAACCAGGAAGTAAACCTGGGTGAATTTGTAATGAACATTCAATCACGCAAGCTATCATTCAAAGGTGAATTTGTAGACCTGACAAAAAAAGAGTACGACCTCCTGCAATATCTGGTTTTAAACAAAGATAAGGTCCTTACTCGTCAGCAGCTTTATGAACATATATGGGGCAATATTCTCGATGATCAATACGACAGCAATTTTATCGATGTTCATATCAAAAACTTAAGAAAAAAGCTTAATAATTATTCTTCTACGCCCTGGCTTGAAACAGTAAGAGGAATTGGATACAGAATCACAACTGATCTGATGGAAAGTCAAAGAATTGTATGATAAATCTTAAGACCAAACTTGCATTATTCAACCTGGTTTCAAAACTGGGATTCACTGCATTATTCCTCATTTTTTTACCATGGCTGGTCGAAAGGATCAATCTCAGACAAGCAGATAATGATCTGATAAGAAAAAGAGAAAAAATAATTGACCTTATAAGCAGAATTGGTATTGAACCCTTTATAAGCGTTGATTCAACAAATGCCTTCGGAAGTTATAATATTTTGAAAGAGGAGTATGTAAGTCTTGAGAAAACAGATACTATCCCAGATTTTAACTTTATTGATATTAAAAGCATACAAATTGAAGATGAAATAATTACATACCGGGTACTAAACTATACTGTTATAATTGATGGTCAAAAATATCTTATTGAAATTGGGAAAAGTCTTTCAACATTAAAAAATACAAGAAAAAATATAACCAGGATAATCCTTCTGTTTCTGGCAGCAATAATTATAATAACACTTATGACAGATTTACAGTATACCAGTCTGTTACTGAAACCTCTGCGAAAAATAATATTAAAGCTTAAAGATATTTCGAATCCTTCTGCATTTAACCTAAATCCTGTGAAAACAAACACAACAGATTTTGCAAGACTTGATAAAGCCTTGAGAGACCTGATGATCAGATTGGATGAGACTTTGAGAAAGGAAAAAGAGATAACCATCAATATATCTCATGAGCTTCTTACCCCAGTTTCTGTAATTAGGAGTAAACTGGAGAATCTTCTCCTAAGGGAAAATTCCAATGAAGAAACTTCATCAAAAATTGAAGAATCGCTTAAAACACTTTACAGGTTACAAAGTCTTATTAATTCACTCCTGCTCATAGCAAGGATCGAGAGCAACCAATATATTCTTAATGATTCATTTTCTGTCGTCAATGTAATTGATGAAATAATCCGGGAACTTGAACCTGTTGCGCAGGACAAAGGTATAAATATGCTGCGTGAGGCAGGAAGTGATGTCAGGCTAATAAAAGCTAACAGCTATCTGATCTTTTCAATGTTCTATAATATAATGAACAATGCTTTAAGAAACACTTTGACTGGTGGGAAAGTTGTTGTAAGAAGCACCTTTAAAGAAGGCAGATTTACAGTTGAGATAGAAGATAATGGAAAAGGAATGAATGAAAAACAATTGTCAGAGCTGTTTCTCCGCTTCAAGAGTAGGAGGAATAATGAAGGGGATGGTACGGGAATAGGGCTTGCAATTGCAAAATCTATAGCAGATCTTCATAATATTGATATAAAAGTCAGCTCCAAACCTGACTCAGGAACGATTTTTACCTTCCTCTTTTCTGAAAAATCATATTCTGAGCCAGCCTGACCGACCTTTATAAATGACCAGGTTATTTTCTTGCAGTTATGATCTGATTGCAGAATTTACCGAGCTTAATCACATCCTCGCGAGATCTTACTCTGATATTCGCCTTCCTGATTATTCCTTAAGCTCACTTTCATAATCAGGGAACAGCTTCAGAAACTCCTTCTTATTGCTGAATTTTTCCATTTTGTCGTTTCATTTTACACGGTAAGCTGATGCTGGTGTAATCTCCATATGGGGAGGAAGATCGATGTTTACTACCTCTCCTTCCTGATAAATGACATCAGCCATTTCGAACCTCGTTTATTGGGTGGTACCGAAAGATTTTGATTTAATGCCATACCCGATGTCGCTGCCAGCAGGAGTAAGATTGCTTTTGCACTGCAGGTAAATTGCTGCCGGTTAATGTGAAAGAACTTCATAGAAAGTATCTCCAATAGTTACAAAGAGTCTGTTTTCCAGGAAAATACTGGAAATGAGCCGGGGATTTTTCGGATATCTGCAGACTCCTTTCACTTCAGTTATCATTCATTTATCCACTATGTTGTAATTTAACAACGCAGGAAATTCAGATCTGTCATTCATGATAAAAATGCCTTTCCTGAATGAAGGAAAAAGGAAATGTGGCAGGGATTTCCCTGATTGTCCTGACTGTAAGATTCAGTTGTAAATAATGTAACGAAAAGGGTAGACGAAATCAATTTAAAGGTTTGATTCATCGGTTAAAAAACTTTATCAACACAAATTTGTAAACAAATTATTCTTGTTGAACAATAACCTGATTTTTAATGACAGAAGAATTTAAAACTCAAGTCAGCTTGCCGATACAAAATCAAATCCTAAAATTTCATATCCATTTATTTATTCAAAGAATTATGTTTTACGGAATCATATAAAATAAATCAGCAATATCTGCCCGCACAAGTTTCTTTTAGACTCAAAGGCTTTAAAATTCATCAAAAATTCATTTTAGCTGTTCTATATTTGAATCAAATTCAGTAGAAAACGTCAAATCATATAATAATTTGAAATTATGAAGAAGCTATTATTTTCAATTTTATCAGCAGTTTTAATCATTTCAGGGTGCAATAAAACGGAAACAGGAGGACCTGGAAAATTATCCATCAAAATCACTGATGACCCTTTTGATATCAGTACTGTTGAATCGGCATATATAACGATATCAAAAATTGAAATAAGACAGACAGGTGCAGGCGAGCAGGATCCTTTTCTTGATTTGCCCATAGATCCGGTGACAATAAATGTCTTTGAACTCAGGAACGGCATCACTGAGGAACTGGTCAATTTAGAAGTTCCTCAGGGGAACTACGATCTGGTAAGACTTTATGTTGATGAAGCAAATCTGAAACTTAAAAACATTGATGAACCATTCAATATGAAAGTCCCGAGCGGAGAACAGACAGGAATTAAGGTTTTTATAAATCCTGTTATCCATGTTGAGGGTGGTATTTCAGCTGAATTGATTCTTGATTTTGATCTTTCAAAATCCTTTGTAATGAGAGGTCATAATGCTCATAATGGATTTATTTTTAAACCTGTTATAAGAGCAGCAAATAATTCTACTGCAGGCAGAGTAGAAGGTATTGTTACCGACAACTCATCGGAGAAACTCGGAATTGAAAATGTTACAGTAACACTTCAAAAAGATGGAGAAGATCAGGTTACAGCGTTGACAGACGCATCGGGTTACTATGCATTTATTGGTGTTCCGGCAGGTACCTATTCTATGACTGCCACAAAGGAAAACTTTGTGGAAGACAGTGCGGAAAGCGTTGTTGTGGTCGCGGGAAACAAAACAACCCGGAATTTTGTTCTCAAAGGTCTCCCGGTTTATGTAAGTTCAGTGATTGAAAATGCTACTCCGTCACTTCTGGAAATGACTTATAGCCTGAATCTGGCAAATATTGTTCCTGATGTATCTGCTTTTTCTGTGACAGTTGCCGGAGTTGCAAGGGGTGTCAGCTCAGTTGCCATATCAGACAATGTAGTAAAATTAACCCTTTCAAGTTCCGTGAATAAGGGTGAGGCTGTAACCGTTGCATATACAAAGCCTGATACTAACCCTCTTCAGACTCCTGATGGCCTTGAGGCTGCTTCACTCGCTCCACAGAATGTGACAAATAATGTCAACTAAAAATTATCAAACAAAAAAGAGGGTGTCAAAGAGGGCACCCTTTCTTTTTTAGTTAGGTCACTTCCTTTTGCTCCTCCAAAAGAAAGTGAGCAAATAGAAAGAGGCCGGAACTGAACATTGGATAAGCCCCAATATAGCCAATAATTCAAGTGGTTTTACCGCTCTTCCTGGTGGCATAAGAGGTTCAACCGGATTTCTGTACCGAGGATATCAGGGATTCTGGTGGACAAGTTCCGGAGTTGTTTCTGAGCCTGCTCAGGCTGCCAAATTAATCAACAATTCTGGGGAATGGACCAGGAACGATTACATGCGCAGACAAGGATTTTCAGTTCGTTGTGTAAAAAATATTGAAATTGCACTGCCATAATAAATCTTTATAAAAGTTCTTCGCATGAATTCTCCATGGTTTTTAACATTCAAACCTTAAGTTGAAACATCAGGGTTATTATTACCCTCCTGGTTCTTATTTTTCACTGCAAGAGGCGGCCTTACAGATCGTCTCTTGTAGTGATCCCGAAGGGACTGCTTGCCACCCGCAGACCAGAGCTAATCCTTCTTGCGAACTCGTCACTTTGTTCCTCGGTTCAAACCCTCCAGGCCTTCTGTTTGAGTCCCTTCTGATTCTCCTTTCAATTAAAATGCTGATAAAAAATAAAGAGACGATCTGAATGACCGTCTCTACAAGTGATCCCGAAGGGACTCAAACCCCCAACCTTCTGATCCGTAGTCAGATGCTCTATTCAGTTAAGCTACGGGACCTATTTAGCAATTACGACGCAAATATAGTGAAATTTTATCTGGAGGAATATTTTGCAGTTTTATTTAAAACATGAGTAAAATATTTTATTTTTCGATTCGTTGCAATTAATATCAACATATTGCTTTATGAAAAAAACAGCAGGCCTTATTTTGAAAATCACTGGAATATTTATCCTGATAATAATCATAACCGCATTTTTAACGCCGGTGCTATTCAAGAACAAAATAAAGAGAGCTGTCGTAAATACGGTCAATGAATCAGTAAATGCAAAAGTACAGTTTGGTGATTATAAGCTTGGATTCTTTAAAAATTTCCCAAACCTTACTTTTTCAGTTGATAATGTTACTATTACGGGAATCGATAAATTTGAAAACGATACACTTGCAGCCTTCAGTTCAATAAGTCTCGTATGTGACCTTTCAAGCATTTTCAAAAAGACAGGTTATGAGATACGATCTGTCAGAATCGAAGAAGCCGATATAAGAGCCTTAGTGCTTGCGGATGGGTCCGAAAATTGGAATATAATGAAAGAATCGCAGGATACTTCTTATGCAGAAGTGTCTGAATCACCGATGAAAATTCTTCTGAGAAGGGTGGAGGCTCTGAATAGTAAAATCTCATACATTGACATAAGCTCCGATATGGCGGCCCTCCTTAAAGGGGTCAGTTTCAGTCTTACAGGTGATTTGACAGAAAGCGAAACCAATCTTCGTATTTTATTAAGTACTGATGATCTTTCTTTTTTAATGGAAGGCGTCAAATATCTTAACAATGCAAAAGCAACCACAGATATCAATTTATCTGCCAATCTGGATAGCATGAAATTCTTTCTCAAAGAAAACTACCTGCTTCTTAATGATCTTAGGTTCAATTTTGCCGGTATTGTGCGCATGCCTGCAGACGATATTGAGACGGATCTGACATTCAGCGCTGACAATACATCACTGAAGTCGCTTATATCGCTGATTCCATCTGTTTATATGACAGAATATCAGGGCTTAAAAGCCACAGGGGATATCTCATTATCCGGATCAGCAAAGGGGATTTACAGTGATAAAGGCAGTACAATGCCGGATATTTCACTGAATCTTAAAGTCAGAGATGGACTGATAAGTTATCCCTCTCTTCCCGAACAGATTAAAAAAATAAATCTTCAGTCAGACCTCTATATTGATGGCAAGGATATGGATCTAAGCACCTTCGATGTCAGTAACTTTCACATGGAACTTGCCGGAAATCCTTTCGATCTGAGATTCACACTTAAAAAACCTGTAAGTGATCCGGACTTTTCAGGTTCAGTGGCGGGTAAGCTGGATCTTGATGCTTTGCATAAAGCTATTCCGATGGACAGCCTCGATCTTTCCGGACTGATTGATATTTCGGTGAACATGGCAGGCCGGATGTCGACGCTAGAGAAAAAACAGTATGATAAGTTTAAAGCATCGGGGCATATGAATATCAGTAAGATGCAAATCGCAATGGCTGGATATCCGGAATTAAAAATTGAAGATGCAGTATTGGAATTCACACCTGCTTATGCCTCATTAAACCAGGCCGATTTATTTGCAGGCACTAAAAGTGATTTCTCCCTTAGCGGTAAGTTTGAAAATTATATCTCCTACATTCTTAAAAATGAAACTATAAAAGGAAATCTTTTATTAAGGTCAAAGATTTTTGATCTGACTGAGATCATGGCTTCAATAACCGGAGATACCAATGAGCAATCAGACACTGCTGCTCTCGCTGTAATTGAAATTCCAAAAAATATCGATTTTGATTTCAATGCTCTTATAAATCAATTCACATATAACAAGATAAAGGCAGACAATCTTAAGGGACATATAATTGTAAAAGATGGTATTCTCATCATTAAGGAGACTGGAATGAATATAATGGGTGGTGCAGTAACCATGAATGCTGTATATGATACACGTGAAAAACTAAAACCATTTGTCAAGGCTGATCTCGCATTGGAAAGTATGGGGATAAAGGATGCATTTAACACCTTCAACACCGTTCAAAGACTTGCACCGGCATCAAAGGGAATTAACGGTAAAGTTGGCATTAAACTGTCCTACAGCAGTTTGTTGAGTAAGAATTTAATGCCTGTAATTCAGACAATAAGCGGTTCAGGGAAACTTAATTCAAATGAGGTAACACTGGTCGAATCTGCAGCTTATAAAAAGATGAAGGAAGTTCTTAAATTAAGCGAAAATTATAGCAATACCTTTAAAGATATCAATATAAGTTTTAAGATTAATGACGGCAGGGTTTATGTAAGTCCCTTCACTACCAGGGCTGGTAATTTAAAGGTTAATATCAGTGGTGATCAGGGGTTAGATCAGACCCTCAATTACATTGTCAAAACCGAATTACCGAGATCAGACCTTGGATCACAGGTTAATTCCCTTATTGACAATTTATCAGCCCAGGCAGCGGCTTTCGGGTTTGCTTTCAGGCCCTCGGAAACGATAAAAATAAATGTTAAAGTCACCGGAACTTTTTTAAAACCTGTCATCAGTCCGTTCTTCGGTGATACGCCTCCCGAAAGTCCGACCGGAATAAAAGAATCTGCACAAGAATCTGTAAGGCAGATTGTGGAAAACAAATCGGAAGAATTGAAGAAGGAAATCAAAAGTGAAGCAAAGGCACAGGCGGAGAAGCTTATCGAAGAAGCTGAGGAAAAAGGACGGTTAATCAGGAGTGAAGCTGCTGCTGCTGCAGAAAAAATAAGAAAGGAGGCTGATAACCAGGCGCAGAAACTGATAAAAGAGGCCGAAGCAAAAGGACCCGTAGCCAAACTGGCAGCTCAAAAAGGTGCCGAATCGATAAAGTCAGAGGCAGACAAACGTGCAAATCAGGTGATTAAGGAAGCAGACGATAAAGCTATAAAGCTGGTCGAAGAAGCTAAAGCCATGGGCGACAAACTAATCAATGAAAATCAGTGATGTATAATCCCTCAGTTTTTTGAATATTCTTCAAAGACCGGAAATACAGATTCTGACATTTTTAAGTTTCATATCTGCACAATCCTGTTAAAATAAATAGAGGGTACCCTTTTGAGACACCCTCTGTTAGATTCTGTAAAGAGAAAATTAGAATTTCTTTTCACGTATCCGGGCTTTCTTACCTGTCAGGTCACGAAGGTAGAATATTTTTGCTCTGCGGACTTTACCATGTTTATTAACTTCAATTTTATCAATAAAAGGAGAAGCTATCGGAAATATTCTTTCCACACCAACATTTCCTGACATTTTTCTGACAGTAAAAGTCTCAGTATGAGAGCTTCCGCTTCGCTGAATCACAACACCCCTGAACTGCTGTATCCTTTCCTTGTTTCCTTCTTTTATTTTATAATGTACAGTAACAGTGTCACCTGCAATAAATTTAGGATAATCATTTGCCACTGCAAATTCCTTTTCAACAACATCCATTAAATTCATCTCACCAGTTTTTTCTTTTAAATCGAGCTAAAATTCAGGTCGCAAATATACAATAAAATATTTGATCATCAAACAGTGAGAATAAACATTTTCAATGACTGGTTCCGCTGGGTACAAGCAGCTTTGTGCCGGTGTCATTTATTACAGACTTCTTCCACGAATCGGGATACCCAGGCTGTTGAGGCATTAAAGGGTATCCTTCAGGGGTAGTGGCAAATTTCCCATCTTTCTCATTTTTAATATTACCATCGATATACTTCACCAGTAGATATTCACTCAATTTCTTCCAATTATTAAAAGTATTTTGAGCCGCATTAATTGAATATCTTGTAATGTATTCTCTTGCTGCTTTTTCTTCCTGTGAATACAGTTTTAATGCTTCAGCATCAACAGTTGCTGTTTCATCCAGAAAGCCTGTCTCAAGTTGTTTCTGGAGCTTGATTACATCCTTGCTCATCATATCATACCTTGAATAACACATATTTGCAACAAGATTAAAAAGCCAGAACGCTGAGGTTGGTGAATAATTGAGCATATCTCCATTACCTTCCCTGAAACATTCAGGCACATCATATATGCCGCAATAGATGGGATTGAATACTGTAGTGGCTGCATCGTCGACACCAAACCACAATATTCCGCCGATAGGATTAGGGAGCCAGCTGCGTGACTCAGCAACAAAAACAAATCCTGTCTGTTGTGTTGCGGTGGCTCTTTCATTACAATATTCACGTGCATTTGGATCATCAGAAACTTTCCATTCCAATGGCCTCCATCGGTAGGGAGCGCCGAACGGTCCTGCTCCAATGTCTTTTCTCATATCAAAAGGGGTTCCCTCAAGATGGTCGCGCATGAAATTCATCAGGTCGTAGTTTGATATTTTCCTGTTGGGTTTAATCCATAAAGGCATTCTCCTGCTCAGATCGTGACCTGAAACATAGTTCAGATATTGATCCATTTCGTTATTTACTGACCGGAAGAAAGACCACACGCGCATATCGCAGAATCTTGCCCCGGAAAATGATATCGGATTATAAGTGTCGGAAAAACTAAAATCCTGATCTTTCCCGGAGAAAAGGTTTTTAGACCGTGCTACATCAATTACATCGTAGGCATAAACACACTCAACCATCGGGTCAAAAAGTCTTCTAAAATCTTTTGATGTAATGGCGATGCTGTTTTTCTTGCCAGTGGCAAGGGGAAAAGTTTGAATCCTGGCCTGATTAGCATGTCCTGAAACGTAACCATCAGGTATACGGCGTGCCACCCACACAGCACCTTTGTTACCAGCACCTTTTCCAATTATTTCATAAATCCAGGCTTCATTGGGATCTGAAATTGAAAATGATTCCCCGGAACTTGCATATCCATATTCTGAAACAAGGTCTGACATTACTTTTATTGCTTCCCTGGCATTTCTGGCGCGTTGAAGTGTAATATATATCAAACTTCCATAATCTACAATTCCGGCGGTATCTACAAGCCCTTCAATACCGCCATAAGTTGTTTCTCCGATTGCGAGCTGGTGTTCATTCATGTTTCC
The DNA here is from genome assembly GCA_964514725.1 of uncultured Rikenellaceae bacterium. Lineage (GTDB taxonomy): Bacteria > Bacteroidota > Bacteroidia > Bacteroidales > VadinHA17 > LD21. The sequence goes on along the minus strand of CAZEUL010000013.1, from coordinate 20,224 downwards.
AACAACGGAGAAAGTATGCGTAACCTGTTTGATCTTCCCCTTAAATTTCCTTGTATCCCACTCATAAACATCCATCATGGTTCCTTGTGGATAATCGCGTGAGGGCCAGAAGTATAACTCACCATAAAGTACATGTGAGTCAGCAGAGTACGTAATCATTGTTGATCCTTTAACAGAAGCTCCCTTGGTGACAATGAAATTTGTGCAGGCCATTAGGGATTTGAAGCCCAATCCATTAAGAATCAGAAATAGCAGTAATCCAGCAATAAGCTTTTTCATATATTTATTCTATTTGTTTTATTGTTATAAATAAATGCAAGAAGTGCAAAGGTAACAAGCAGGATATAATTTCAAAGAATAATTTTCAATTCTGCCTAAGAATATTGACTATTTCCTTTATTTTCTCACTATCAGCAATTTTTCTGGTAAATTCTGTAGTTTCAGGTTTTCCTCCCATTTTTATCCCGAGACGTCTGAAAAGCATTTCACTCTGAATGATTTTTCTTCCGGTCAGATGAATTTCCCTGGCACGTGTTTCAGAAACAATAGTATTAATATTCTTTGCGTTGATGCCTCCCCCTGGCATAATAATTATTCTTTCACCGGCTCTATCGACAAGTTGTCTTATCAATGGGATACCTTCGACTGCATTCTGTTTTTGTCCTGATGTAAGCAACCGGGTTATGCCAATTGAAATTAATTCTTCCAGAGCCCTGAAAGGATCAGCACACATGTCGAAGGCCCGATGAAAAGTCACTGTCATGGGATGAGCAAATTCGATCAGGCGGGCTGTCCTTTCTAAATCAATAGTACCATCTTTTCTCAGTAAGCCTATCACTACACCGTTAATTCCTGATTCTCCGCATATTTCAATATCGCGTCGCATGATATCAAATTCGAGATCTGAATACAGAAAATCGCTTCCTCGCGGCCTTATAATCACATTTACATCAATAGTAAGATTGCTTCTGACTGATGTTATTGTACCATATCCGGGTGTTGTTCCTCCCTCGACAAGGTTATCACAAAGTTCCACCCTATAAGCTCCAGCTGCTTGTGCAATAAGAGCAGATTCTACGCTATCCACACATATTTCAAGCTTGCAATCCATTTACATTTTTAGTTCATATAATTTAAAAATAAAAATATTTTCCTTATAATTGTTAGTCTTAAATCTAAAAGTTATGAAACCTACTCTTCTGGTTCTGGCTGCCGGCATGGGAAGCCGCTATGGTGGAAACAAACAGCTTGATGAAGTTGGTCCTTCAGGTGAAACAATTATCGATTACTCGATTTTTGATGCGATTCGTGCAGGATTTGGAAAAATCGTCTTCGTTATTAGAAAAGATATTGAAGAGCAGGTTAAGGAAAGGTTTGTTGAAAAACTTGAAGGCAGGATAGAGGTCGATTATGTCTTTCAGGAAATAACAAATCTTCCTGAGGGAGTAAAGGTATCGCCTGAAAGATCAAAACCCTGGGGAACAAGTCATGCTATACTCGTTGCGGAATCAAAAATCAAGGAACCGTTTGGAGTAATAAATGCCGATGATTTTTATGGTGCCAAATCCTTTCAGATATTGAGAGATTTTCTGGTAAATGACAAGGATCCTAAAAACTATTGCATTGTAGGTTACAAACTTGGGAATACATTGTCTGATCACGGCCATGTTAACAGGGGTGTTTGCAAAACCGGAGAAGATGGATTTTTAATAAATATTGTTGAGACAAGGCAGATTGAAAAAACAAAAAATGGGGCAATGGCACCAGGACCTGATGGAAAGCCGCAGTTATTTACAGGTAATGAAATTGTTTCAATGAATCTTTGGGGATTCAAACCATCATGTTATGAATTTCTCGCCACAGAATTCCGTAATTTCATTAACAATCATGGTATGGATCTTAAATCAGAGCTTGACATTCCTACTTCCGTCGACAAATTTGTAAAAAGCGGTGATATTACGATAAAAGTACTGATGAGTAATGAGAGGTGGTTTGGGGTGACTTACCGGGAAGATAAGCCATTTGTCATTGACAGTATAAGAAAAATGATAAGGGAAGGGATTTATCCTGCAAGAATCTACCAATAGAACTCGCAGCTGTAAAGACTTATATTGTCCTTATAATCCGAGACTTTTAGCGTCAGATAATGTTTTGATCCTCTTGTAATACGTTTTTGATCAAAAGAATAAGTCAGGAGATTATTCTTCTGGTCAAATTCAAACAAAGCCCATTTTCCGTCAATTACAGGTTCATAAGATTTAATACCTGAGAAATCATCATATATCTTAATTCTTATTGATTCACGCCCGGATAAATCCATTCCTGAACTAAGCCCGTTTGCATTTATTACCGGCGGAACGGTATCAATCCCAATATAAAAGGTGCCGAATGAGATAGGTTTTGCTACAAGGTATCCATTTTCCATTCGAGTCTGCAAAGGGATCCTTCCCTTTGGTTCAACTGCCTGGACAATAAGAAGTTTTGAAGCCTTGTCCTGGGGCACTATATCAGGTTTTATCGAAATAGTGTATGGTTTGTGAAGCGGGGTATAACGATTATGTACATGATAAATATCGGAGAATGTGGATGAAGTTCCCTCACTCTTGGAATACTCAAAATAAAGAGTATCGTATAAGGCTCCTGAAGGTATGTTTATTATAATGCCATCTGAAATAAACCTGTTATTCCTGCTATACGGCATAATGATAGCATTGATATTGTCGGAAGGTTCAGTATACGACGGGCTTACTGATTCAACAAAAAATGTCAGGGATGATTTATTGTTAAATATATCTCCGACTGTCAGTTCAATATAATGCCGCTGGTTATCATTAAAATTGAATATGCCACGATTGATTGTCTTTCCATAAACACTTAGTTTATCATTAGGAAGAATAAAAGCTCTCTCAACAAAATCATTCTCCCTTACGTATTTTTCGTAATCAATATGACTGTTTATATATCGTGACTCATTGAAAGAAAAAGAATCCATTCTGTAGGAGAAAACCAGAACTGAATCTATACGAAGCTCAATGGTATAAACTGAACTTCTGTTATTGGTCCCATTGGTCAGATCATAGGACTTTAATCCAAAACCGGCAGGTCCGTTTATTTTTATTTCTTTTCCATTTGAAATCTGGTATCTACCATCACTTCCTGAGACATTTAGTTTAAGATTCTTGCTCTGATTATCAATGGTAGTATTTCTGCCTGCCCTGTAAACAACAAGTTCCTCTATAACAGGTTTAGATGTATCTTCAATTCCGAATTCGAAGAATAACGGATTCAAAGGTATTTCATCATCCGATTTCCTTATTTCATAGTGCAGGTGAGGACCGGAAGAACTTCCGGAGTTCCCTGAATAGGCAATAAGATCACCCTGATCAAAACGGAATTTATCGTGTGGCGGCCATAAGGTTACCATGAAACTCTTTTCTTCATACTGCCGTGATACAATATATTCTTCTATTTCAGGAATGAATCTGTCGATATGAGCATATACTGTTGAATAACCGGCAGGGTGTTTAAGATAAATGGCTTTGCCAAATCCGCCAGGGGAAATGCTAATTCTGTAGACATAACCTGCAGCTGTAGCAATAACTTCTTTACCCGTAATCCCTTGTGTTTTAATATCTATCCCCGAATGAAAATGGTCATTGCGTAATTCACCAAAATTTGCAGAAAGTGAAAGAGGTATTTTTAACGGAGATATAAAGAAGTTCCTGTTTAAAGGCTCATCTCCAGCAACAGTAACTAATGTCGACAAAAAAAGTAAAGTTTTAAGTATGTACATTATTACATAACTTTTTTAGTTTTATATCTGCAAAACTATTGTTCCGGGCAACTCCTCCAAACTATTTATGTTAATTTTTTGAAAATATCATTAACAGTATTACCTTTGTAATAAAGATTTTAATATGACGGATCGTGGCCATGAAGAGCTTAATTTACTGAACAAAAAGCTCGATGAATTGTTAGACCGCTATAATGATCTTAGGTTAAAAAACAGTGATCTGAAGACTGAAAATGAGAAGCTGAGACAGCAACTTCATTTAAGTGATGAAAGAATAAAGACGTTAGAAACAAGTTACGAAAGAGTTAAATTGTCGGGTGCATTGCTGGGAAGTGGTGAGAATGCAGTTGAGGCGAGGAAGAAGATAAATGAATTGGTGCGGGAAATTGACAGATGTGTTACTCTTTTAAATAGATAAAATATAATAATGGATGATAAACTATCTATTAGGGTAAATGTAGCAGACAGGTATTATCCATTAAAGGTAGAAAGGGAAAATGAAGAGAAGATCAGAAAAGCTGCCAGGATGATTAATGAGAAAGTGCTGCAATACAGGCAGCGCTATTCGGACAAAGATGTACAGGATTTCCTGGCTATGGCTGCTCTGCAGTATGTAATTAAGTTAGCGGAAGACGAGGATAAACTTAATGATGATTATATCCCTGAAGCCTTAAAAGAACTGATAAGGAAGATTGATGAAGTTCTTGAACAGAAGAGTGACAGCGTTCTTTAAAATAGATTAAACTTATTGCCCGCATTGTTTCTTCATTCATTTTTGAAACTCAACACTTAAAACTTTGGGGTTTAACTTAATGCAGCAAGGACAGGCCTCATCCCGATTCGTCGGGATCACGTCATGTGCGTGACAGTGGACGTTCGAACTGCGTTAGAGGCTCCATCCATATAGATATGGGGTTTTATAAAAGTTGGGGAGACTTTGCGGGTTTTTATTTTATGATAAACAATTTTAATTATGGTATTATTAATCGTTACAATAAAGGGACTGACGCTTATTTTAAGCCTGTCAACCCTGGTTCTTGGATTTGGTGCAGCTTATCTGCTTTTTCAAAAAACGCTCAAAAACAAAAGCAGAAAAATAATTGCAGAAGCCGAAGCTGAAGCCGAGGTAATTAAAAAGGAAAAGATACTTCAGGCCAAGGAAAGATTTCTTCAGTTAAAAGCTGAACATGAAAAAGTAATCAATGAAAAGAACAACAAAATTGCACTTGCCGAGAGCAGAATAAAGCAGAAGGAACTAACACTCTCTCAAAAACTTGAGGAAGCTCAGCGAAAAAAGAATGAAGCAGAGGCTATAAGGGAAAATCTCACATCGCAGCTTGAACTTATAGAGAAAAAAAATGAGGAATTATCTAAATTACACCGTCAGCAGGTTGATCAGCTTGAAGCCATTTCAGGCTTATCGGCAGAAGAAGCTAAAAATCACCTTATTGAATCATTAAAAGAAGAAGCCAGAACCGGGGCAATGGCTTACATAAATGAGATCCTCGATGAGGCCAAGATGACTGCAAATAAAGAAGCCAAGAGAATAGTACTTCAGACTATTCAGAGGGTAGCCGCCGAGAATGCAATTGAAAATGCAGTAACTGTTTTTCATATTGAATCTGATGAAATGAAAGGCCGGATTATTGGTCGTGAAGGAAGAAACATCAGGGCACTTGAAGCAGCAACAGGTGTTGAAATAATTGTTGATGACACACCTGAAGCCATTGTACTGTCAGCTTTCGACCCGATAAGAAGGGAAATTGCCAGACTTGCCCTTCATCATCTGGTCACTGATGGAAGAATCCATCCGGCACGTATTGAGGAAATTGTTGAAAAGACAAGAAAACAGGTCGAGGATGAAATTCTTGAAGTAGGCAAAAGAACTACTATAGACCTGGGAATTCATGGGTTACATCCTGAACTTATACGCCTGGTAGGTAAAATGAAATACAGATCTTCTTACGGACAAAATCTTCTGATGCACTCCCGGGAGGTGGCTAACCTTTGTGCAATAATGGCTGCCGAACTTGGGCTAAATGCAAAAATGGCAAAAAGAGCAGGTCTATTGCATGATATTGGTAAGGTACCTGACGATGAGCCTGAACTTCCACATGCAATACTCGGGATGAAAGTTGCAGAAAAATTCAAGGAGAAACCAGAAATTTGCAACGCTATCGGTGCTCATCACGATGAGACGGAAATGACAACTCTCATCGCTCCTATAGTTCAGGTTTGCGATGCTATTTCAGGAGCAAGACCCGGTGCCCGCAGAGAAGTGATTGAATCGTATATTAAACGCCTTAAAGAACTTGAATCTCTTGCCCTTCAGTATCCGGGAGTCACAAAAACCTATGCCATACAGGCCGGAAGAGAGCTCAGGGTTATTGTTGGCGCTGAAAAGGTAAATGATAAAGAGGCAGAAAATCTCTCATTTGAAATTGCCAGGAAAATTCAAAATGAAATGACTTACCCCGGCCAAATAAAAATCACAGTAATAAGAGAAACCAGGGCTGTAAACTATGCCAAATAATTGTGAGATGACATAATGAATTAAGTTTTGATAAATGTTGATTGAAAGCAGGTGACAATAAAGTTTACAGGGCCAAAGATCTAATGGATGAATTCATACCTGGTTTTTCAGGGAATACAAGGTGTGGGGAAAATCAGTTGCCTGACAAGAGGATGGGCCTTAATTAATAATAATGTCCATTTTTTGTTTGTTTTGGCTCTTAAAAATATTTATACCTTTGACGCAAAAACAACAGGTTTACCCACATAATGTCAAGGATCAAACTAATGAATATCGTTGGGGCTAGGCCCCAGATAATAAAATCCTCAGCAATAAGCAGAGCAATCCGATTAAATTTCACTACAAAATTTGAAGAATTAACTCTTCATACCGGACAGCACTATGATAAAGAGCTTTCTGAGGTATTTTTCGATGAACTTGAAATACATAAACCCGATTTCAATCTTGGCGTTGGATCGGCTCATCACGGGCGTCAGACAGCAATGATGATAACAGGTATAGAAGATGTATTGTTATCTGAGAAACCCGATTGCGTTTTATTATACGGTGATACAAATTCCACTCTTGCCGGCGCAATAGCCGCAGCTAAACTTCATTTCCCGGTCATTCATATTGAAGCTGGTCTGAGATCGTTCAATAAGACAATGCCGGAAGAACTTAACAGAATTATAAGCGATCATTCCTCAACTCTTCTTTTTGCGCCAACAAATGCTGCATTCAAGAATCTTATAAATGAAGGTTTCAGACCGGAGAATCAACCCCCGTACACTATTGACAACCCAAAGATCTATCTGACAGGTGATATTATGTACGACAACTCTCTTTTCTTTGCTGAGCTGGCAGAAAAAAAGAAATCACATCTTTTCAGGGAATTGTTATTGGAACGAGGAAAATTCATTCTTGTTACCATTCACAGGGATATAAATACGGACGATCCTGCTCGTTTGCTTAACATTCTATCCACTTTAAAGGCATTGGCTGAAGAATGTGCAATCCCTTTTGTCATGCCATTTCATCCCCGCACAATGAACTCCCTTAAGACCAGTCTTATGCCTCTTTATGATGAGTTAAGAAAGTGTAGTTACATTAGAATTATTCCACCGGTTTCATACCTTGAAATGACTCTGCTTGAAAAGACCTGTCAGATGATCATAACAGATTCAGGCGGTGTTCAGAAAGAATCTCACTTTTTCCGGAAACCATGCATTGTACTCCGAAAAGAAACTGAGTGGATCGAATTGGTAGCAAATGGAACTGTAAGACTTACCGATGCTAACTCTGACAGGATAAAAAATGAATTCAGAAGCTTTATGACATTGGACCACGAGCTCGAGTATCCGGGCTTCTATGGTGATGGAAAAACTGCTGAATTCATCCTTAATGAGATCCTGTTTTTTTTCGAGAGATAATTGCACTCATGGGCAATAAAGTACAATGTTAATTAAAGTTACCCTTCATCAGATCAATGGAGCGCTTAGTCAGCAACAGTAAAGTACTAGTAACAGGTGGTGCAGGATTTATCGGATCTAATCTTGTTGAATCACTTCTTGATGCAGATAACGAGGTTGTCTGCCTTGATAATTTTTCAAACGGAAAAATGGAAAATATCAGGGCTTTTCTCAATAACCCCCGATTCAAGTTAATTAAGGGAGATATAAGGAATTATGAAGATTGCGAAAAGGCTGTGGATGGAATTGAAATTGTTTTTCATCAGGCTGCTCTGGGTTCTGTTCCAAGATCAATTAAAGATCCCGTCACCTCAACAGATGTCAATATTGGCGGTTTTGTAAAGATGTTGTTCGCTTCGAAAGAAGCAAATGTAAAGAGGTTTATTTATGCTGCAAGTTCTTCAACTTATGGCGACCATCCCGGTCTGCCAAAAGAAGAAGATAAGATAGGTAAACCATTGTCACCTTATGGTATAACTAAATATGTTGATGAGCTTTTTGCTGAAAACTTCTCACGAACTTATGGAATTGATGTAATAGGACTGAGGTATTTTAATGTATTTGGTAAAAAGCAGGATCCTGCAGGCCCTTATGCTGCAGTGATACCGATCTTTATCAGAAAACTGATGAAACATGAACCGCCGGTAATTAATGGAGATGGTAATTATTCGAGAGACTTTACTTATGTAGACAACGTAATTCAGGCCAATCATTTAGCTGCCCTCGTTGAGGATCATTCTGCAATAAATCAGGTTTACAATATTGCTTGCGGTGAACAGACCAGTCTTAATGAACTATTCGAAATGATAAAATCTATAATATCACTCTTTGATAAAAATGTGCTGGAAATAAGCTCCATTCATGGACCTGTACGCGCAGGTGATATTCCTCATTCGCTGGCTTCAATTGAGAAGGCAAAGAGATATCTGGGTTATGAACCAACACATAATGTAAGACAGGGAATGGAAGCCGCAATAAAATGGTATCTCGATAATTTGTAACATCTGTTACATTTTTGGTTAAATATTCATCATTATTTTTCGGGCAAGATCCATGATTAATTGTTTATAATCGTTCATGAATTCCCCTGTTGCCCTGTTTCCTATAACAGCACAAATTGAAATTGCTTTGTGTCCAAGAAGTCCTGATAATCCGTACAAAGCTGAACTTTCCATCTCATAATTTGAGATGGTTCTTCCCCTGAAAGAGAAACTGGCAAGTTTTTCATTTATCTCATTATCAAACGTATTAAGTCTTATTTTTCTCCCCTGAGGAGCATAAAAACCTGGTGCAGAAATAGTTATTCCTCCAATGAATCCTTCATTACGGAATAGTTCCATAAGAGATTTATCAGCATTTACAGCGTATGGAAATGAGAGTGTATCAGGCCATTCAAGGTATTCTGCCAGCACTGAGGCTAAAATATTGTCAAGCAGCCAGTCATAGCCTTCATAAAAATGGATCAAACCGTCAAAACCAATAGCTGTTTCTGCCATAATGTATGATCCAACCGGCACATCAGCCCGCAATCCTCCGGATGTGCCTAGCCTGATAAATGTCAACGAAACAGTATCCTGCTTTGCAATACCTGTCTTCAGGTCGACATTTACCAAAGCATCAAGCTCATTAATAAGTATATCAATATTATCTGTTCCTATTCCTGAAGAAATAACAGTAACTTCATTTCCTTCATACTTACCTGTGATGGTTCTGAATTCCCTGTTCTCTTTTCTAACACGAACTTCCTCCATTAATGATCCAATCATATCAACCCGGCCAGGATCACCAACTATTATTATTTTATCAGCAATGTCTTCAGGAAACAGGTTGAGGTGAAATATGCTTCCATCTGAATTCGTAATTAATTCTGTTTTCTTTTCCATAATGAAAAATGAGGAACAAAGATAAGTATTTCAGGATGGCATGCTCTAGTAATAATCCAAAATCCTGCCCGAAATAAGCATTAACGATACTTCAGCTACCTTTGCCTGGTATTCAACCGATACAAGGCTTTCTCTGGCGTCGAGGAGACTTTTCTGCACTTCGCGCAGATCGATTCCGGAAAGACTTCCAAGCCGGTATCTTTCCATAGCAATTTCGAGGTTCTCAGTGGCTGTCTGGAGATTTTGCTGTTCAAGATTAATCAGTCGCAAATAATTACTGTAAGCATTATAAATTGTCAGGAGATCTGCCCTTACACTCTGCTCTAATTCCTGATATTTCAGTTCTTTGTTTTTTAACTCAAGGGATGAATTTTTAATATTCCTTCTCAGGTTCCAGCCATCAAAAAGGTTGACACCAAGTGTAAGTCCGTAACTTAAACCATTAATTGTCTGAGTTTGGGTTGAACTGTTTGAATAGGAATTAAGATTGAAATTATAACCTGATGAAGCATTAAGATAGGGGTAAGAACGTGATCTTACAATTTTATAATCATATTGTGAAATAGTTTTGTTTTTTCGGGCAATTAGAAGACTTGTATTGCTTTCAAGAGCATCTTCAAGCAGTTTCTCATATAAGAGTTCATGATTAATTAATATTACAGTGTCACTTGTAACAAATTGCATATCTATATCTTCCACAGCCATCATCTCGTTAAGCTTTATTCTGGAAGCCCTTACAACCTCATACTGCTTTGATAGTCTTGAGCTGTCAGCATTAAGGTAAACTCTCGATTGCAATACCTGAAGTTTTGAGCTTGATCCGAGAAGGTAACGGTCTTCATCGATACGCAATCTTTCCTTGGAAAGTGTGACTGCATATTTCAGATTATTAAGCATCTCAACTTGTTGGATGTAGTTGTAATACCCTGTGATAATATCGCCAAGCATTGTTTCTATCGATAATCGTGTATTAAGTTCACCAACCTCTTTCAATTCACTTAGCTTACGGTAAGCAGTATGGGCACTTAAGCCGTTAAACAGAGTAATATCGGCAATTGCCTGTGCTGATGTTGTTGTGTTATGTACACCTTTTGATTCGCTGCTGGTGCCGTCAGTGAAGTTCTGGTAAATATCATTTAATGTTCCGGTGTGTCTTCCTGACAGATCTAACGAAGGCAGAAAGCCAGCGTTGCCTAATGTATAATTGTTTTTAGCAATGTTTTCACTGTTTCTAGAAATCAGAATTGAAAAGTTCCTCTCAAGGGCGATCTTGATACAGTCATTGAGTGTATAGACAACCTGGGTGTAGGATGGAAAAGCTATGCCAGCTAGTAAAATGCTAAGCGACAGTAACTTTATTTTCATCAGTATTCCTTTTTGATTCACTTGAAATAAATGTATAAACCGCTGGGACGACATAAAGTGTAAGGAACGTTGAGAAAAACATTCCGCCCACCACCGCGATACCCATTGAAACACGGCTCTGAGCTCCTTCACCAAGTCCGAGTGCCAAAGGAAGTATTCCAAGGATAGTTGCCATACTTGTCATCAGAATTGGACGGAATCTTGATTCTGCAGCAAATTTTATCGCATCAAATTTTGACATACCTGAATTCTTTCTCTGATTTGCAAACTCAACAATAAGAATTCCATTCTTCGAAACAAGGCCAATAAGCATTATCAGTCCTATCTGACTGAAAATATTCATTGTAACTCCGAAGTACCACATAAATAAAAGTGCCCCTGTAAGTGCAAGAGGAACAGTCATCATTACAATAAGGGGATCTTTAAAACTTTCAAACTGGGCGGAAAGTACAAGGAAGATAAGAATTAAAGCAAGTACAAATGCGAACATAAGGCTTGAGGAGCTTTCGCGGAAGTCTTTTGAATCGCCTGCCAGGGCTGTCCTGAAAGAATCATCCAGTACTTCGTCGGCAATACGGTCCATTTCCGCAAGACCTTCACTTATTGTTCTTCCTTTTGCAAGCCCTGCTGATACTGTAGCTGCAACAAATCTGTTGTAACGATACAATTGGGGAGGAGCTGTTTCTTCGGAGAGGGATACAAGATTATCGAACTGAATCATTTCACCGTCAGTGTTTCTAACATACAACGATTTAAGATCCAGGGGCTTGTTCCTGTTTTCTCTTGCCAGTTCGCCCAGAATCTGATATTGTTTTCCATTCATAAAGAAATATCCAAACCTCTGTCCGCTTAGAGCAAGCTGAAGTGTTTGTCCGATGTTCTGGGTTGAGACTCCCAATGTGATGGCTTTTTCTCTATTTATATGTATTCTGAGTTCTGGTTTTGTGAATTTAAGATTCACGTCAGCCATTTGAAGTATTTCACTGTCCATTACCTTGCTCATAAATTTTGGAAGGACTTCCCTGAGCTTTTCAATCGAGGTGGCCTGAAGGACATATTGAACAGGCATACCAGCACGCCTGCCTCCAAATGTTGACTGCTGCATTACAAAAGAACGTGCTTTTGTTTTTTTACGCAATTCTAATGTTAACTGGTCAGCAATTTCCTGTTGCGATCTTTCCCTCTTGTCAGGTTTTGTAAGCATTATTCGGATATTAGCAAAGCTTCCACCCCTTACCATCTCTGTATAGCTAATTCTCTCAGGCACCTTTTCTTCAACAAGTTTTGCTATGTCATCGGCGTATGCCAGCATGTAATCATATGTCGATCCTTCGGTGGCAGAAGTATTAATAGTTATTTGAGAACGGTCTTCCAGAGGTGCCATCTCCGAAGGAATTGTTTTCCACAATAAAACAACAACAGAGAGAGCTATCACCAGAATTAAAAGTGCATAGAATCTGTGCTTAAGGAAAATATCGAGTGAATTTCTATAGCCATTGTTTAGACTTTCAAAAAATTTTTCCGTTTTTCTGAAGAACCAGCTGTGTCGTTTTTCGTGACGCAAGAGTTTTGTTGATACCATTGGGGTCAGCGACAGTGCAAGAAATGCTGAAATTCCAACTGCACCAGCCATAACGATGCTGAATTCCCTGAAAAGTCGTCCGGTAATTCCCTGTAAAAAAACGATAGGAAAGAATACAGAGATAAGTGTAATCGTTGTTGAAATAATTGCAAAGTAAATCTCTTTTGATCCTTTAAGTCCAGCCTCAAAGGGACTCATCCCTGATTCGACTTTCACATATATGTTCTCCATTACAACGATAGCATCATCAACAACGATCCCTATTGCAAGCACTATAGCGAGAAGGGTAAGTACATTAACGGAGAATCCGGCCAGATACATTATAAAGAAAGAACCCACCAGAGATACCGGAATCACAAGTATTGGAATAAGTGTCGCTCTCCAGCTGCGAAGGAAAAAGTATATTATTATCACAACCAGTAAAAAGGCTATATAGATTGTATTCTTTACTTCCTTAATTGATGAGCGGATATATTCTGTGTTATCGTAATTCACATTTACTTTGACATCTTCCGGTAGATCTTTTGAAATATACTCAAGCCGGCGGTAAACCTCATCAACAATATCGATATGGTTTGATCCGGGTTGTGGTATAATGGCCACCATAACCATTGGAACGCCATCACGTTTTAATATTCCCCTGATATCTTCCGGACCTAGCTCAGCCCGTCCAATGTCTCTAAATCTCACAATCTGATCGCCCGACTGTTTTATAATTAGGTCATTAAACTCTTTGGGAGTTGTCATCAAACCCAGGGTACGGATTGTTAGCTGAGTATTGGTGCCTTCTATTGTACCAGAAGGAAGTTCCACATTTTCTCTGTTTATTGCGTTTCTTACATCCATAGGAGTAAGTCCGTAGCCCGCAAGTTTTACGGGGTCAATCCAGAGCCGCATTGCATATCTTTTCTCGCCGAATATGCTCACTGCGCTAACACCAGAAATAGTCTGTAGCTGCTCTTTTAAGGTAAGTTCGGCAATTTCGGATAACTGGAGAAGCGATCTTTTACCGCTCTCCACAGTCAGGAATAAAATGGGGTTGGCGTCTGCATCTGCTTTTGCAACGGTAGGAGGATCACAGTCGCGGGGTAAAAGCCTCATAGCCTGGGAAACCTTGTCACGAACGTCATTGGCAGCTGTTTCCAGGTCAACCGACAACTCAAATTCGACAGTTATGTTACTTCCTCCCTGACGGCTTACGCTTGTCAGAGAACGGACTCCTGGAATACCATTTATGTTTTGCTCAAGAGGCTCTGTAATCTGGGTTTCAATTACGTCTGAATTAGCTCCAGGATATGAAGTACTCACAGTTATTATTGCAGGGTCAACACTAGGAAACTCTCTTACCCCAAGGTAAGTAAGACCGACAAAACCGAACAATAGTATAATAATAGCAAATACTGTAGCTAATACCGGTCTGTTTATACTTACTGATGATAAACTCATTTTACCAAAAGTGACTTTACTTTTTAACAATTAAGGTATCAAGCACTACTGGAAGATTGTGCCTTAACTGAAGTATTCCTGAAGTAAGCAGAGTATCTCCGAATTTAAGCCCCGAAGTAATCTGGACCATCGACTCTGTTCTGAGTCCGGTTGAGACTTTTACCGACTGAGCTTTTCCATTCCTGAAAACATATACCGTCTCACCTTCCATTTCCGGGATCAATGACTCTGAGGGGATTGCAATTGCATTGTCGATCCTTGAGAGCAACAGTGTCACAGCAGCATAGCGCCCTGCTTTGAGTTCTTCGTTTTTATTTGGATAATATGCTCTTATTATGACAGTGCGAGTCTTCTCTTCAATCTGCGGGTTAACAGCGTAAACATTTGCCGTGTAGTTAAGGCCATCAACAGTAAATGTTACGGGAAACCCTATGGTAACCTGACCAGCATATCTTTCTGGTATTCCGAATTCTACTTTTAAAGGACTTATTTTCACAAGCCTTGCGATTTTTGTGGAAGGATTGGCATATCCTCCTTCACTAAGGTATCTCAAACCTATTATTCCATCGAAAGGGGCTCTGAGTTCAGTCTCGGAAATTCTGGCCTTGATAAGATTTATATCTGCCTGAATTGTCTGAAGTTCAGTGACAATCTGGTCATAGCTTTCCTGACTTATAGCGTCTCTGGTAAGAAGGCTGCGCTGGCGAAATTCTTTTTGTTCAGCAAGTTTCTGCTGTGCGACTAGCTTCTGCAACTGAGCCTGCAATGGCTTATCGTTTATTTTTGCGAGAAGGTCCCCCTTTCTTACCCGTGTTCCTTCTGTAAACTTAATGGCAACAATTTTTCCTGATGTTTCAAATGACAAATCAACCTCTTCATCTGGCTTTAATGTTCCTGTGCTGTTGTAAAGGTCACTAAGCTCTGTTGGCTGGATAAGAAATCCGCTTACATTAAGCAACTGCCTTCCCTGCATACCTACCTGCCCAGGGGCCGAAGGTGCCATCCCCTGCATTTTCTTTTCTCTCAAAAAAACTGGTTTAATTTTGGGATAAAAAACTATTCCTGCAAGCACCACTATTAATGAGATCGTTAAAATAATCTTTGATCTTTTTTTCATATTCTGAAAACTTTGTCAGCCGCCCTACTTGATGAACGCTTCAATTGTAAAAAAGTGTCCGATGATTGGTCAATTGGTGACTTGAGGAGGCAAATGTACTCAATTCGAATATTTTTAAGGGGCTAATGTTCACAAAATACTGTTAAAATTTCATAAAACTTGTTCTTTCATTATGTCTTCAAACTATTTCAATTCACTATTGATCCGGATAATTTCACTTAATTTTACAGCACAATAAATGCAAGTAACTATGATACAAAGAATACAATCGGTATATTTATTAATATCAACAGTTTTGCCGCTATTCTGTCTTAGAGGAAGTATTTTGAGATTTGTCAGTAAAGCAGGAAACGAAGTAATCTTAAATTTTAACGGGATTTATCAGAAGAGTGTAAATGGTGAATTTTCACTTTCGGGGTCATTATTGCCTGTTTCAATAACTATAATTCTGATACCGTTGATTTCTTTCACTGCTATTTTTTTGTTCAAAAGGAGAAAGTTTCAACATAAGGTGGCATTGGCAGCAGTTGTTCTTGAAATAATTATGATTCTTCTTTTAGTCTATTATGGGTTTATTGCCACAGATGGTTTTCAGGCTGTCCTTTTACCCGGATTGAAAATATTTATCCCACCGGTTACTCTTGTTGCGGGGATCCTTGCATACAGAGGGATTAGAAAGGATGAAAAGCTTGTAAGTTCCTTTGACAGACTTCGCTGACTAAATGATCTGAAGATTTTCCTGGTTTGTTATTTTCTCACAATAGTGGCATTTAAGGGCTACATTTGTCTTTGAAACTACCTTAAAACGTGTGGTCACAGGTTCGAAATTGGTGATACATTTGGGATTCATACATTTAGCAATACCAATAATAACATCGGGCACCTCCACCACTTTCTTCTCAACAACTTCATAATCTCTTATTATGTTAAGTTTTGCATCCGGAGCCACCAGTGCAATTCGGTTGATGTCGGCATCCTCAAAAAACTTGTCTGATATCTTGATAATTGCTTTTCGTCCCAGTTTCTTGCTTTCCAGATTCGTACCAAAGGTAATCTGCGTGTCGATATGATCAAGTCCAAGGATCTGGATAACCTTAAACAGATTTTTAGCAGGTATATGGTCAATTACTGTACCATTTTGTATAGCGCTTACGCTTAATTGTTTAGGTTCCTTCATAATTTGTAATTTTTTATTTGATTCCCAGGAGTGAACACAATATGGCCTGCCGTGTAAAAACTCCGTTGAGAGCCTGGTCGAAATAATACGCTTTAGGGTTTGTATCAACATCTGTATTTATCTCATTGACCCTTGGCAGAGGATGAAGGATCCTCATGTTAGGTTTGGTATTTTTTAGCATTGAATTCCTGAGGACATATACATTCTTGACTTTTTCATATTCTATGGGATCAGAAAATCTTTCCTTTTGAACTCTTGTCATGTAAATAATATCAGCCCTGGAAATGATTTCAGTAAAATCAGAATGCTCATAATAACGTAATCCCAGGTTATCAAGATAGATTTTGAATTCGTCAGGCATTTTCAATTCATCAGGAGAAATAAAGTTAAAAGTTGTATTCCATCTCGACATTGCCATCATCAGAGAATGAACCGTCCTGCCATATTTAAGATCGCCGACCATAAATATGTTGAGATTATCGAGTGTCCCTTGAGTTTTCCTTATGGAGTACATATCAAGCAAGGTCTGTGTCGGATGCTGATTTGCTCCGTCACCTGCATTTATTACAGGTACTGAGGATATTTCACTTGCAAACCTTGCACTTCCTTCCACAGGATGGCGCATTACAATAAGGTCGCTGTAATTGGAAACCATCCTAATTGTATCATGAAGAGTTTCACCTTTTGATACACTGGAACTACTGGAATCAGAAAAACCTACAATCTTTCCACCAAGCCTGCTGATGGCACTTTCAAAACTAAGGCGTGTGCGGGTTGAGGGTTCAAAAAACAAAGTTGCAATTACCTTTCCCGAAAGAAGTGGTTGGGTGGGATTTTTTTCAAAATCGGCTGCAAGATCAAGAATATTCAATATTTCTTCGGTTGTCAGGTCATCAATTGAGACTAAGCTTCTGTTTTTCATTAGAATAGCTGTTTTAACCTTCCGTTCTGAATTTCAAACAAAGTTATTCAAGATAGAACTTTTTAGGGATAAATGTTGATAAGTTGCTAAAAACTTTTAAAATGAATAAGATAATTCAAATAGAATTGACAAACTCATATTTAAGGCCTTTAATTCTGGACAAAGCATTAAGTACCTTTTCCTTTTTTGAGTTTCTGAAACTTACAGTAAGTTTGCATAACTCTTCAAACTTCTGATCATATTGTATTAACTCTTCTTCTTTTATAACCTTCATGACATCATTCATCGACAAATATGGGAATTCAAGTCTGTAATTGTCGAGTACATACTTCTCTAAAATGACACTGTTCGCTATGGCTGATGCGGCAGCGGTTTTATAAGCATTAATAAGGCCACTGGTTCCCAGCAACTTACCTCCAAAATACCTCACAACAATAATAAGTATATTGGTAAGATTTTTTGAGTTTATCTGCCCCATAATAGGCTTCCCTGCTGTTCCCGATGGTTCGCCGTCATCGCTGAAACGCCATATTTCCTTATTTTTACCAAGGGAGAAGGCATAACAATGATGCCTGGCATCATTATATTCTTTTTTCACATGGTCAATAATCATTTTTATTTCATCAACCGATGTAACAGGGTATGCAAGTGCAATAAAACGGCTTCCTTTTTCCCTGTAAATTCCCTGTGAAAAGCCTTTGATAGTCAGATATGTGTCGGGGTCGGTCATAAAATATTAAAGAATTGGAACCGTTATAATATCAATGCAATAATAATTATTTAGACCAGGTGATTTCTAATTAATTGGAAAAAATAATACATTTGTCTGTTATTAGAAAGAAATCATGGGTGTTCTATTAGATGAAAAGGATCTTCAGAAACTGATTGTTATCGGTGACAGAATCCTTATTAAACCCAAAGTCCCGCAATCAAAAACAAAAAGCGGATTATATCTGCCCCCGGGTGTTAATGAAAATGAGAAAGTCCAGATTGGATTCGTACTTAAAGTCGGTCCGGGATATCCCATTCCTACAGTAAATGATTCTGATGAGCCATGGAAAAACAGGTCTGATGAACCAAAGTATGTTCCTCTTCAGCCAAAAGAAGGTGATCAGGCTGTATACCTGCAGAGTAGTGCGATCGAAATTGAATTCAATAAGGAGAAATACATTGTTGTACCTCAGTCTGCGATTCTTCTTCTGCTAAGGGATGAAGGGCTTTTCGAATAAAATATTCTGATGGAAAACGAATATCTTAAAGGTAAAAAAATCCTTATCGTCGAGGATGATGTGTCAAGCCGGCTGTATCTCAATAAGATTCTTGAAAAGACAGGTGCAACCCTTGTGAATGCCTGCGATGGGAGAGAGGCAGTTGAAATAGCAGGCCGGGATCATTCAATAGATATTATCCTGATGGATATCCAGCTTCCGGTTATTGACGGATATGAAGCAGCAAAAAGGATAAGAGCACTCCGAAAGGACCTTATAATCATCGCACAAACTGCCTATAGTCTGTTGGGAGACAGAGAAAAAATCATTGCTTCAGGATTTGATGAGTACATCGTTAAACCTATTTTCCCGCAACAGCTTATTGAGAAACTCGTAAAAACATCCAGAAAGAATACCTGATCAAATTATTTATTCCTACTCCGGATACACACAAAAATCCCTGAATTCCTTTTTGAACTTTTCTATTTCATCTTGCCATCGTTGTTTCTCCAGATAGATGGGACTACGGTTGATCAAAGCCTTCCTCATTTCTGAATCTCCCGAGAGAATATCAAAAGGCATAAGTGTATATTCATATTCATACGGCGGAAGTTTGAATTGCAATGAATCTGTCGGTGTTGTTTCGATTATAGCATCAATTATTTCGACAGCAGTAGATACGGGATAATAAATGCCAGGTTCTGTAACATGAATCTGAAGACCGTTGCAATATTCTCCGCAATATTTGTTAAATGTTGGTATGAAGCTGTGTTTTCTGAACACACATCCCGGGATTTTTCGCGAATCAAGGTTTTCCTTAAGAAGCTCAGAATTGATAAAAGGTGCGCCTAATAATTCAAAAGGAATAGTAGTGCCCCTACCTTCTGAAATATTAAGAGCTTCAAACAGGACAGTTCCAGGATAGACAATAGCTGTCTGCACTGTTGGCATATTGGGAGATGGCAAAACCCATGGAAGTCCGGTTTCATTAAATAGGGAATTCCTCTTCCATCCTTTCATCCATATAATATTCAGATCACATTTTTCAAAGTATTTTTCTCTTAACCATAATGCTATTTCACCAATCGTCATCCGGTGACAAAGTGGTATAGCTGCCCCTCCTACAAATGTGAAGAAGTTCTCTTTAAGGACTGGTCCGTCAAAAGGTAACCTTCCGATTGGATTTGGCCGATCAAGAATCCAGACAGGTATTCCGGCTTCAGAACATGCTTCAAGGCATAGTTTAACAGTCCAGACATAAGTATAAAGCCTGGCTCCAACATCTTGAAGATCAATAATTAAGACATCTAGGGTATTGAGCATTTCAGGCGTGGGTTTCCGATATTCACCATACAAACTGTAAAGAGGCACTTTATAAAAGGGATGAATCTGACTTTGCCATTCTATCATATTATCCTGTGTCTGACCGTAAATCCCATGTTGCGGTCCAAATATTGCTGAAAGGTAGCATTCATCTGACTTATGAAAATAATCCGCAATGTGAACAAAATCTTTGTCAATACTGGATGAATGGCAAAGGATACCAATCCTTTTTCCTCTTAAAGATTTTGGAAACTTTGCTCTTATTTGATTATAACCTGTTTGAACCATAAAAAGCTGTTTTTAACCTTTAATCAGAAGTGATAATAATGAATCTAAACTCTTTTATTGGTCAAAATTAATTTAAATTGAAAATTCACTAGTGGGCAATAAAAATAATAGTTCGTTCTTTGAAATTATGAATTAATCG
>CAZEUL010000012.1:0-126709 GCA_964514725.1 uncultured Rikenellaceae bacterium | reverse complement strand
TTTAGCGAGAGCGTCTCCACTCCCGCCTGGTTGCTACTTCATTATGTCAAAGAACTTCCTGAAAATCCGACATTCAGACTATCTGAAATATCTTTATCTTTTGGGACGACAAAGATAATGCTTCAAAAGTTCCTTGCAAAAAAAAATATAGATTTTTTGTACCCCTTAAGAAATTAAAACTCTTTAACAATTGCTATCTGCTGAAAAAGAGTATTTTCGCAAATATTTAATCCTTTATGTCAAATATAGTTATAATCCCTACCTACAAGGAAAAGGAAAATATTGAAGCACTTATTAAAAGTATATCTTCACTTCCCGTTCCATTCGACATATTGGTAATTGATGATAATTCACCCGATGGCACCGCAGAGATTGTAAGGAACCTACAGCCCAAGTTCCCAAATGTACACCTGATTGAACGACCTTCAAAACTGGGATTGGGAACTGCCTACACTACCGGTTTTAAATGGGCACTTGAAAAAGGATTTAAGTATATATATGAGATGGATGCTGACTTCTCACATGATCCGGAAGATCTTGTGAGGCTTTATGATGCATGCATCAACCAGGGAGCTGATGTGGCAATCGGCTCGAGATACATCAGCGGTGTAAATGTTGTGAACTGGCCACTTACAAGGGTCTTAATGTCATATTTCGCTTCAATTTATGTCCGATGGGTGACCGGAATGAAAATTATGGATACAACTGCAGGATTTATTTGCTATAAAAAAGAGGTTATAGAAAATATCAAGCCGCAGCATATCAAATCTGTCGGTTATGGATTCCAAATTGAAATGAAATTCATTGCCTACAAACTCGGATACAAAATTGTTGAAGTACCCATTATATTCACCGACAGAAAGCTGGGATCATCAAAAATGTCGGGAGGCATATTCAATGAGGCACTTTGGGGAGTACTAAGGATGAAACTAAGAAGTTTATTTATAAAATACAGAAGGAATTCCACAGTTTTATCCGCACAGGTGCCTAATCATCCCCTTAATTTACAATGAGCAACATTTTTATCAAGAAAGCTACGGTTATAAATGAAGGTCGCATCTTCACAGGAGATGTTCATATCATTGATGAAACAATTGCATCGGTTTCAGAGACCGGCACAATCAATCCGCCGGAGCGTTGTGAAATAATTGATGCAAAGGGACTTTTGCTTATCCCGGGAATAATAGACGATCAGGTTCATTTCAGAGAACCTGGGCTGACGCACAAGGGCGATATCTATACCGAATCAAGGGCAGCCGCAGCAGGAGGAATAACATCTTTTATGGATATGCCCAATACCCTTCCACAGACAATAACCATTGACCTAATTAAGGAAAAATCCAGAATCGCTGCCGAAAAATCGTTCATAAATTACTCCTTCTACCTGGGTGCTACAAATAGCAATCTGAATGAAATACTAAAACTGGATCCTTTATCAGTATGCGGTATTAAACTGTTTATGGGTTCTTCAACCGGGAATATGCTGGTTGACAACGAACAAGCCTTAAAGGATATTTTCGCTGCAGCTACTGTTCCTGTTGCATGCCATTGTGAATCAGAAACCCTGATCAGAAAAAACATGGATGATGCGATAAATGAATACGGTGAAAATATTCCTGTCAGTCAGCATCCATTAATAAGAAGTCGGAAAGCATGTCTGCTGTCATCCTCACATGCAGTTGACCTTGCTCATGAATATGGAACCAGGCTCCATATTCTTCATCTGTCAACCAGGGATGAATTAAGTCTATTTAGAAATGATCTTCCGGTTAATAAGAAAAGAATTACGGCGGAAGTCTGTGTTCATCATCTCTGGTTCGATGATACATGGTACGATTTGCTTGGCAATAAAATAAAATGGAATCCTGCCATTAAGACCAGGGATGACAGAGAATCCCTCACTGATGGTGTGAACAATGATTTTATAGACATTATTGCCACTGATCATGCTCCTCATACCATTGAAGAAAAGCAGAGGAGCTATTTAAAATCCCCTTCGGGAGGTCCTCTTGTTCAGCATTCACTTGTGGCAATGCTTGAACTATGGCATCTTGGAAGAATATCGATTGAAAAGATAGTGGAAAAGATGTGTCATAATCCTGCCATTCTGTTCAACATAAAGGGAAGAGGATTCATCAGAGAAGGATACAAGGCCGACCTCTGCCTCGTTGACCCAGATTCCTCATGGACCGTTTCAGGGGAAAACATTCTTTACAAATGCAGATGGTCGCCATTTGAAGGCACGAGTTTCAGATCGAGGATCCTAAAAACGATTGTTAATGGCACTGTAGTATACAATAATGGTGTGTTTAACGAAAATTACAGGGGCCAAAGTCTTCAGTTTGAACGTTAAAGTAAATTCAGCATCAAATGTCCTCAGGCAGTGAGGTTGTGTTAAAAATCCATTCGGAAACTTCGCGAATAGCTTTGTGGTTCAGACAGTTATGTTTAAATACTGAGTATCGTAAAGGTTGTCACAAACAATAAGTATGAAAGGCTCGTATTAGAGGATTTTGAAGCAGCCTCTTCAGAAGATTAAAAAGCTAAGATCAGTTGTGCAAAGCTTTCCTTACAACAAAGCGTACCGAGTTCCTTGTTCGCTGCTCCAGAAGAATCTCACAGTTATTTGTTATTTTATTAACAGCTTCTGTGGTATAATGTCTGATTGTAAGCATCTCAACATTTTCATTGTAAGTTATGATGAATTCAGGTTTCAGATCTCCCATCAATGAATCGACTCTTGTTCTGTCGTCATCAATGCAAACGCTTATGCTTACGGCACTGGCTTCAACGAGATTTACCTTTATGCCATGTTTAACGAACAGGTAAAAGATCCTGCTCAGGTTATCGCCCAGAACGAATGAAAAATCCTTTGGCATTATGGATACCATTATCTGATTCTCCTTTCTTATGAAAACCGGCAAGCCATGCCTTAGATTGATTTCTGATTTTATGATTGTCCCGCCTCCGTCGGGACATATAAATGATTTCACCAGCAGCGGAATGTCTTTGTTTTGAAGAGGCTTAATTGTTTTCGGATGAATCACCTTTGCTCCTGAAAATGTCATCTCCACGGCTTCCCTGTATGAGATCTCATCCATCTTTACAGCATCAGGAAGCCATTTTGGATCCGCATTCAACAGACCTGGTACATCTTTCCAGACAACAACCATTTCTGCATCAAGCATATTGCCAAGGAGAGCTGCAGTATAATCAGATCCCTCCCTGCCCAGGGTTGTAGTCTGGCCTGCTATTGTACTTCCTATGAAACCCTGTGTCACATAAATGTTGCTTGTCCTGAAATTGAATATATTTCTGACTCTAAATGCACTTTCACTCCATAGAATATTGGCATCCCGGTATCTGTCATCAGTTATAAGGTTTCCCCTTATATCTATCCACTTTGTATTAAGACCTTTTTGATAAAGATAGGCGTTGACAATGATAGAGGACCATATCTCACCATAAGATACAATCTGATCATATTCATAATCATTACCTTTCTTGGCAGCTGATTTCAAATAATCACCAAGATCAGCGAAAGAATTGTCAATTCTTTTTATGGCATTATTTCCTGTTTTAAATAATTCTTCTGCCACTGAATTATGATAACTGTGAATATCATCAAGATGATCTCTGTAACTTTTATCTCCGGTAAGCCAGAGTTTAAGAACCTTCTCAAGGGCGTTTGTGGTTTTTCCAAAAGCTGAAACTACTATTACAAGATTCTCCTTTTCACCTGATACTATTTCCGAAAGATTTTTAATTCCTGCAGCATCTCTAACCGAGGCTCCTCCGAATTTGTATACTTTCATAGGTCTCTTCTGAAATTTCCCGTAAAAGTACATTTTTCGTGTCAGGTTTTTTATTCGGGGCTATCTTTTCAGAGTGAGTTTTTTGTTAAAGGAATTTCTCTGAAATAGATATTAAATTTGCAGCCACGTTCTGTAAGATGAAAGAAAACGAAATTATTAAATTTTTTGCCTGCAGTCAGGCTTTAGATTCACTTTTTAAAGCAGTTGAAAACTCTGATATTCATAGGATATCAGCTGAAGGTCTTCACGGATCATCAAAGGCAGTAGCCGTATCAGAAATATTCCGGAAAACCCATTTAACACATCTGGTAATAATTCCTGAAAAAGAGGATGCAGCCTATTTTTATAACGATATCGTTTCACTTGTCGGAGATGATTCGGTATTTTTTTTCCCGTCTACCTATAAACGATCTGTTCAGTTTGAACAGACAGAACCGGCAAATATTGTTCTTAGGACTGAAGTATTGAATCACCTTGCATCAGGAAAACGCAAAGGAATTATAATTACTTATCCTGAGGCGATGATGGAAAAGGTCATCAATAAAGGAAATCTTAAAAAGAATACTTTCAATATTTCAAAAGGAGATAAGCTTTCCCTTGAATTTCTGGAGGAGATGCTCCACGAATATAATTTCGAGCGTGTTGATTTTGTCAGCGAACCTGGCCAATATTCCATCCGAGGAAGTATTGCAGACATCTTCTCTTATTCAGCTGATTGGCCATTCCGGATCGATTTTTTCGGAGAAGAGATTGATTCCATAAGAACTTTCAATCCTGATGATCAGCTTTCAGTAGATCAAAGAAAACAGATCTCAGTGATCCCTAATATTCAGGATTTATCCATTGAGCAGGTGACTGATTCATTTACCGACTTCATACCTCCTTCAACATTGATTTGGTTTGAGGACGGTTTGTATATAAAAGAAAAAATCAACAACATATTTGATCAGGTTATAAAACGGGAAGAATCGGGGAATATAAAAGGCAAGAAAGAGTCTGTAATATCTGGAGACCGACTTATTGAAGAATGCAGAGCTTTCAGAACGGTTGAGTTTGGTAAAAGCAGATTATATGAGAATGAAAAATCAATTGTTTTCCATACTGAATCTCAGCCTGTTTTCAATAAAAACTTTGATCTTCTCTCTGAGAAACTGGCATCAAACAGTCTTTCAGGTTACAGAACATTAATTATTTCTGAAAGTAAATCTCAAATTGACAGGTTAAATGATATTTTCACACAAATTAATCCTGAAGTTACCTTCACACCGATTCTTTTGAATCTCCATTCAGGTTTTACAGATCATGACCTTAAAATATCTGTATTTACTGATCATCAGATATTTGACAGATATCACAAATTTAGGATCAGAGGATACTTTACCAGGAAGGAGAGCTTATCTGTTAAAGAATTAACAGGACTTAATCCAGGTGACTATGTTGTACATATTGATCATGGGATTGGTAAATTCGGGGGGTTGGAAAAGATAGAAGTGAATGGCCGGATCCAGGAAGCAATCAAACTTGTTTACCGTGACAATGATATATTATATGTAGGCATTCACTCACTCCACAAGATTTCAAAATACAAAGGTAAGGATAACAGCGAACCGAAAATTTACAAACTTGGCTCAGGTGCCTGGCAAAAGCTTAAACAAAGCACCAAAAAAAGAGTAAAAGATATCGCAAAAGATCTGATACAACTCTATGCTAAAAGAATGACTTCGCCAGGTTATTCATTTTCTCCGGATACTTATCTCCAGGATGAACTTGAAGCATCCTTTATTTATGAGGATACGCCTGATCAGTTGAGTGCCACTCATGCTGTCAAAAAGGATATGGAAGCCGAACATCCGATGGACAGGCTTGTTTGCGGTGATGTCGGGTTTGGTAAGACAGAAATTGCTGTCAGAGCTGCTTTTAAATCTGCAGCCGACAGCAAGCAGACAGCGATTCTTGTGCCAACCACAATCCTGGCCCTTCAGCATTATAAGACATTCTCATCAAGATTAAAGGGATTTCCATGTAACGTAGATTATTTAAGCCGGCACAGGAAACCAGCAGATCAGAAAAAAATCCTGGCACAACTGGCTGATGGTAAAATTGATGTTATCATCGGCACACATAAATTAATTGGACAGGAGGTTAAATTCAGGGATCTGGGCCTTTTGATAATTGATGAGGAACAACGTTTCGGGGTATCTGTCAAAGAAAAGCTGAAAAAATTAAAATTAAATGTTGATACACTTACACTTACTGCAACTCCTATCCCGCGCACCCTCCAGTTCTCCCTTATGGGAGCACGCGATCTTTCGGTCATAAATACTCCTCCGCCCAACAGAATGCCAATTGTAACAGAACTCCATGGATTCAATGAAGAAATAATCAAAGAAGGTATTGAATATGAAGTATCACGCAATGGGCAGGTCTTTTTTATTCACAACAGAGTTAAAAATATAAATGAGATCCAGCAGAAAATCAAACGGATCTGTCCGAATGTTAAAACTGCAATTGTCCATGGTAAAATGGAAGGCCGGGAGATTGAAAATGTAATGTTTGACTTTATTCAGGGCGATTATGATGTTCTTATAGCAACTACAATTATTGAATCGGGTCTTGATATCCCGAATGCCAATACAATTTTCATAAATGAAGCTCATCATTTTGGACTCTCAGAACTACATCAGCTAAGAGGCAGGGTGGGTCGCTCAAACAGAAAGGCATTTTGCTATCTTCTTGCCCCTCCTTTAAGTTCATTGACACATGAAGCACGCAGAAGACTTAAGGCAATTGAAGAAACTGCAGAACTTGGCAGTGGTTTTAATATAGCTTTACAGGATCTCGATATCAGAGGCTCAGGTAATCTGCTTGGAGGAGAACAGAGCGGATTTATTGCCGATATAGGCTACGAAACCTATCAGAGAATCCTGAATGAGGCCATGGCAGAGTTGAAAGAATCTGAAATTGGTGAATCTGAACAAGGCAGACCAATATCATCTTCTGAAAATGAAGATGAAAACAAAATTTTTGTGAGTGATTTTCAGATAGATACTGACCTGGAAATTATGTTTCCCGATGACTATATTTCGAATATACCGGAAAGGATAAGACTTTACAAAGAATTAAACGAAATAGATACTGAAGATAAGCTTATTCAGTTTGAAGAAAAGCTGAATGACAGATTCGGACCTTTACCTCCTCCTGCAGCTGATTTGCTGGATATAGTCAGATTAAAATGGATAGCCGTCAGACTGGGATGTGAAAAGATACTTCTGAAAAATAACCTGCTTATTGCGAATTTTATATCTGACCCTGATTCAGGATTCTATCGCACCAAGACATTTGTCTCAATAATGAATTATGTCAACAGGTCCCACAGCCGGATGTCGGTAAAGCAGAAGGGTTCAAAGCTGAGCCTTATAATATCAGAGATAACTACTGTAAAGGCTGCAATTGAAATCCTGATGAATATTTGGAATGAATCGCAAAGGTCAGAAGAGGAAAGTGAATAGAAGCCTATTTATTAATTGGCCAGTGTACTAAAAGCACTTAGAACCAAAATAACAGTCTTTACTTAAGGTATTCCACACTTAAGCTCACTTTAGGCATTTTTTTTAATATTTCTTACTTTTGTATTTTACTTTTACTATGAATCTTATATTTGATGTAGGAAACACCACCACAAAAATAGCTGTTTATGACGGAGAGGAAAAAAGGACCTCACTCAAGACAAAACATATAAGCTGCCATAAACTTCAGGAGATATACTCGCATTACAGCATTAACCGTGCCATAATATCGACAGTCAGGGATTTGCCGGAATTCATTATAGATATGGCTACAACAGGCATTCCATATGTTCATGTGTTGTCGCATCACACAAAACTGCCATTTGTCAATGAATATGAGACTCCTGAAACACTGGGGCCCGACAGGTTGGCTGCTGTTGCAGGTGCTTATCATATGTATCCTGGGAAAAATATTATGATAATTGATGCCGGAAGTGCAATAACATACGATTTTATATCAGGAAAATCTTATAAAGGAGGGAATATTTCACCTGGATTAAGTATGCGGTTCAAGGCTTTGCACAGATTTACCCGGAAACTGCCTCTCGTTTCAACACTTATCAAATATTCATCTCCCGGGAAAGACACTCTGAATGCAATTGCTTCGGGGGTAACTGACGGATTGATCTATGAAATAAATGAATATATACGTCTTTTTAAAGGAGAGAATGTTAATTCAAAAGTAATTATTACCGGTGGTGACAGCGGATATCTTAAGGATCGTCTGGCATATAAAACTGATTATCAGCCCGATCTTGTGCTTACAGGATTAAACTATATTTTGGAATACAATGCGAAACAGACCTGATGTTTTCATACTTCTCATTGTCTTATCGCTGGGTGTTATTTCCTGTGAGAAAAAGATAGGGTCTATTGACAAGATTGATATTCTCTCACTACCTGCCCTTACTGTAAAAAATTTTGAATCAGTGTACACTGATTCAGGTAAAATTCAGATGATTCTCTCTGCACCGGTTATGGAAAGTTATAATAAAACTGATCCTGCTTATTCGGAATTCAAATCGGGCATTAAGGTACTGTTTTATGAGGGGCACAAGGAACCGGTTGCCTCAGTAACGGCAGGATATGCAAAATACACCGATAACAAAAACTTATGGGAACTGAAGGATAGTGTTGTGGCTATAAATGAAGCCGGTGAAAAACTTGAAACTGAATTACTGTTCTGGGATCAGAAGAAGGAATTGATATATACTGAAAGGTTTGTAAAGATAACGACTGAGGACCAGATTATTCAGGGATATGGGCTGGAATCAGACCCCCGGTTATCAAAAAGGAAAATAAAAAATCTGAGTGCAACAATCTATGTAAAAGATGAATAATAATTTCTTCGTTTAATAAAAGTTGCTTATTCATTCATGAACATAGTTATTGTTATAATAATCGCTATAGTTTTCTCGGCATTTTTCTCGGGAATGGAAATAGCTTTTGTCTCAGCAAACAAACTGAGAATCGAGCTTGACAGGAAACAGGGTGTTTTCGGAGCCAGATTTGTTAAAAAATTCATTGACAATCCAGGGCAATATATTGCAACAATGCTTATAGGTAATAATATCGCCCTTGTAATTTACGGACTGTTTTTTTCGCGACTCCTCACTCCGTTATTAACTCCTGTTATTGGATCGGATATTGCCGTACTTATAATTAATACAATAATTTCCACAGGCCTGATACTTATTGTCGCAGAGTTTTTACCGAAAACTGCTTTTATAATTTCTCCCAATTTTTTTCTTAAGATTTTAAGTATCCCGACACTTTTTTTCTTTTACCTTTTTTATCCCATTAGCAAATTAACTCTTTCAGCGTCTAACATCTTTATCGGTTTGTTTTTCGGATCAAACAGAGACAGGCAAGAGCAGGAAAATCTTGTTTTCAGCAAAGTTGACATAGACCATTTTGTAAACCTCAGTAAACAAGGAGCCGAAGGATCAGAACCATTTCATCACAATATCAAGATTTTCCAGAAAGCCCTTGATTTTTCAAATGTGAAGTTAAGGGAGTGTATGGTTCCCAGAACGGAAATTGAAGCAATTGAAATTAAAAGTCCGTTGAGTGACCTTAAGGAAAAGTTTATAGAAACTGGTCATTCAAGAATACTCGTTTATTCAGATACAATTGATAATATTATAGGATACTTCGAACTTAAAGACATTTTTAAAGAGCCGCCTGATATAATGTCGGGTGTCAGGAAGTTAGCGATTGTTCCTGAGACAATGACAGCAAATAAATTGCTTAAATTATTTTTTAATGAAAAAAAGAATGTTGCCCTTGTTGTGGATGAATTTGGAGGGACCTCAGGAATGGTAACTATAGAGGATGTATTGGAAGAGATAGTAGGAAATATAGAGGATGAACATGATTATTATGAACTTACAGAGAAGAAGATCGGCAACAATGAATATATTTTTTCCGGCAGGCTAGAGATTGACTACCTCAATGAATCATACAACCTCGGTTTGCCTGAAAAAGATGACTATGAGACTCTCGCTGGTATGATTCTTTATTACCATGGGAGCATTCCGGGGAACAATGAAATTATCAGAATCAAAAATATTGTCTCAAAAATATTAAAGGTAACACCGACAAGAATTGAACTTGTCAATCTGAAGATTGAATAACGGGTATTCAATTGTTATTTTCACTTTATCGTATTACTTCGAACCTGGAGGTGGCACTTCTCACATGACCATCTGAATCTACAGCCCTTAGAATAACAATGAATTTTCCAGGTGTATCAGATGTGGTAAATGAAATCCTTTTATCAGGAGAAATATCAAAGTTCAGGTGGGGATCCCAATAAATTGTATTCCGGGTGTCTGGTTCATTAGCAGGTACCAATGGTACTTTATAATCTTCTTTTTGTGTAAAAAACCTAAAGTTTATGAAAATGCCTGAAGCCGGTAAGTCAATCCCTGCAAAGTCACCCTTTTTGGAAATAAAGTTAATGATCCCTCCATAAATCTGATCTCCTTTTACATATAATTCCTTTACTAATTCAATGCTTGAAATATCGGTAGGTGATATGGCAAGAATTTTTGAAATATCGTCGACAGCTACCATATCAATCATAACCAGAGGTTTAAAATCTGTCGATTCAGCCTGCCCGCCTATTATCTTAAAATATTTCTCTCCCAGACGTTTTCTTACTTTGACAGATGACGGAAGTTCATTGAAGTATTCTTCCACAGTCGGAAGCTGAATGAATTTATCAATCTGAATTATTTCTGACGGCCTTCCATAAAACATATTGTCCTCATCATCATCAGTCCCGTCAGCTGAAGTTAGTTTTACATCTTTTCTGAAATGACTTTCCAGCTGGAAGTTTACCGCTGTTTTATATGCACATTCTCTTTCACTATCGGTTAGTGTAAATAATGGGGATGGCAATTCAACAGGCATTACGCAAAAATCATTATCAACCAGAATTTCCGGGTCAGTACCCTGGCCCCCTGGTGCACTGATAAATAAGTCGCGCTTTCCTTCATAATCAGGGAGATAAATGAAAAATCTGCCTTCAGAATCAGAACGTGTCGGGATAAAATCCTTTCCCCGGCCAATTATTGATAAATTGACCGGTATTCCGGGTAAGGGTTTGCCATTTTTATTGTCTTTAACCTTCCCGGTAACAGACAAGCCACGCGTTTCAGCAGGGTAGTAATACGTGTTTCCGGAAAGCTGGGTTTTTGGAATTCCAGGATCAACTTCATTTAATGAGTATTCGGGAACCACGGCAAGGCACATGCCTTTCCAGGACGATAAATCTTTTATCCCTGAAAAATCTATCAATAAGCAGACTGTATCACGCCTCTGATATTTGTTTTTATGTAGTGTAAGCTTTAAAGTGTTTTCGTTACTGAGAAGATTTGAATTGTTAATAGAAGGCTTTCCATTAAGATTAACAATATTATTTTTTCCAGCTTGAACTTCAGTTCTGGAGGGATTAATAATAGTAAGTCTGACATAGGAATAGCTGCCAGGGCCATAATTGCGCATCACTTTTGTATAAGAACGCAAATAGTAAAAACCTGTCAGCAAGGCTTCAGGTATGGCCAGCGATCCATAACCTGAATTATTTTCAATTATGAACTTGTTTCCTGCAATTTTTCCACCATCTGGTGTTATTAACTCACAGTACAGCACGCGACTTGAACCTACGGATAATTCGTTGTTCTCAGCAAGGAGAAATGCTGAAAACAATATCCGCTCCCCTGTTACATAAAGATTTCGATCACAGAACATTATAACCCTCTCCTGAGAATTCGACAACAGGGATTGTTGTCCTGAAGACTCATCAGGGCAAAAAACAATAAAAGTCACCAGAATCAGCCTGGAAATTAGGATCCTGAATAAATCAATATGGCCAGAAATCAGGTTTGACATTTGTTCCTCCAATAGTTAGGCAATCTACGCACTCATCATTCAGAAATACCATGTACCAGTTTTTTTCATCGCCCATTAAATATACAGGATATTCATAAGGATATACTTCTTTGAAACCAAGTCTGGGAACGGATGGACTGCAATATCCTTCAAAATCAATTTCAAAATTATCGATATGGTCTATGAATATCCTTTTTGATTTCACGCAGGAAGAGCTGAAATAACCCAGTACCTTCTGGGTTGGATCTGTTTTATTATGAAGGTTACCAACTATGGAAAGAGGTTGTTTTTCAAATAATCCTCCCTGTCCATAGCTGTTTGATCTCATCTGATCCCAGTATTGGTATGCGGCTTCGCTTAAGGCATACTGATAAACCAGCATGCTATATCCAAATATAAACTTATCGCTGTGATTATCAACGTGATTCAGCGGAAACCCAATATACTTGTTTTCAGCAAGGTTTGAAGTGGAAAGTACATATATTTCATCTGCCATTTTTGTTGACCAGCAGACTTTTCTCGAATAATCGGGCGGATAGACATGATGCACGCTGCCGTCATAATACCATTGAATAGGGTGCTCAACATGGTATTCCCATGTTTCAAAAACTTCCCACTTGAAATACCTGTTCTGAGTGTTCCCTCCATCAACATCCAGATAAAACTGGATGATCTTTGTTTCCCTGAGCGACAAGTCATCTTTAATATTCTTTCTCATGAAGTAAATTGTATCGATCTCAGGACATTCGTTCATTTGGTCAAAATCAGATACAATATTGGTTCCGTCAGGAGTTAGTATATCAACCCTGAATGAGTTGCCCGGAATCAGATAAGCGCAATCTATATCAGTTCCATAAACTCCATCTTCAGATTCGCTCATGATGAATTCATGACCCGCTGAATCAAAAATTCTTACATAACAACCTGAAACAGGTATAAATTCAGGACTAGTTACTGATGAAGCCCTTGAAATGGTAACAGTCTGATGGGAACTGATATCTGTTACCTGCCCGGAAACCACATACTTGGTAATGTCCTTAGCCTCAATATCCGGTTCATACGGGACAATGCAGGCATCTGCAGAAAGTACCAGAATCAGGAATAATACAGATACTTTATTGAGATGCATAGTTGCCTAGTTTGAAAAGCCATGTCACTGTAAAAATCGGGACCCCTATAACTGAATATTTGTAGCTGCTGATTTTTCCGTTTTCGGTTTTATAAAAGACAGAAAAAGGATTTTTTCTTCCGGTAGCATTATATAAATTCAGAATTAAAGAGCTGTGCAGCAATTTATTTCTTCTCAGATTGCCTTCGATTGTAAGTGAAACATCTGCCCTGAAATAATCGGGAATACGATAGGCATTTCTTTTTGAATAATCAAGAAACGGCATTCCACTCATATAATACATTGATTCTGGATATGTTATGGGTTTGCCTGTCTGATATGTGATAACTGAGGAGGCAATGAATCTTCTCGTTATATAATAATTCAAAACCATGTTCATTGCATGAGGTATGTCATAATTTGCAGGATAAATTTCACCATTATTGATACGCTTCCACGGATAATCAGAATTTACTCTGATCAGTGATCTTGATAAAGTATATGAGAGCCATCCTTCAAGTCGGCGGTTGCTCCTCTTTAGGTAAAACTCAAAGCCATATGCTTTCTGATCTCCTTGCAGTACTGAGGTTTCAGCATGAGGATTCATAAGAAAATCAGCACCGTCCCTGAATTCAGGATATTTATATGCTCTTTTATAATATACTTCAATTGAAGCTTCCAGGCCATTCTGTGGAAAACTACGGAAAACACCCAGAGAGATCTGGTTGCTACTGGCCGGTAAAATATGGTAATCGGCTAGTTTCCATTGTGTATTGGGAGAGATAGTGTTTGTTGTATTCAGCATAAATAAATTCTGGTGCATTCTGTTAAATGCAAACTTAACTGAACCATCTCTGTCAGTTTCAAGGTTTAAAGCAATTCTTACATCCGGTTCATGATACCATTGAATAGGGGTATTTCTTATGACCAGAATTGTATCGCTTATATTTTTAATATCTTTTGGGCCCACATCATTATATCTGAATATTGTAGCAGGCCCTGTCGGAGTATATAAAGTATATCTCAGTCCAGTTGAAATGTTCAGCCAAGATTTAAAGTCGTATGAATGGGAGAAGAACAACGAATTTTCAATTCCACTTTCATTACCCAACGAATACTTGCTCAGCAATGAGTTTTCTCCATAAGGAGATACCGTGCCACGGTCAAGTCTGTAGAGAATACTATTTCCTCCATACTCAATAGAATTCTTTTCATTCAATATCTGCTTAAAGCTGAGCTGAATTTCATAATGATTCAATTTATAGGAATGTGAATACGCAGCTGATTTTTCAAGCATGTCTGTGGTCGAAAAAGAATATCCTGATCCGATAAAAGCCAGTTCGCCACGAAGTGAAGTTGAAAAGCTATGATTTAAGATCAGTGACGCACCAGAATTTGAATAACTATAGTCGCTGATATCTGACAAATTAAAGTTATCACTGCTATGATAAGAAAATAATGAAAGCCTTGTTTTTTTGAAATCCCAGTTGATCCCTCCTGCAAGATCCCTGAAACCCGCATTGCTTGCATTGATAATAGTATCCTTAAGACGTGAGAGTATCCAATCCGAATATGTAGAACGGGCACTGATTATATATGAACCGGTATCCTGCTTTAGTGGGCCCTCCACAACAATATTACCTGAAACCGGGCTTATTCCTCCATGAAACGAGAAATTTTGCCTGTTACCCTGCCGGGCCCTTATATCGAATACAGATGCTAGTCTGCCTCCATATTGAGCTGGTATATGGCCTTTGTAGATTGAAAAATCTTTAATCATATCGCTGTTAAAAGCACTAAAGAATCCAAACAGATGAGAAGTGTTGTAAACAGGAATTTTGTTAATATAAAAAGCATTCTGATCAGATCCGCTGCCTCTGACATTCAAACCAGCACTTCCTTCCCCCGTACTTATTATGCCAGGTAAGGTTAAAGAAACCTTAATGAGATCGCGATCTCCCATCATAGATGGAACTTTTCTTATTGTCATTATTGAAATCTGATCAAGGCCCGGTTCTTTCTGCCTCATATTTACCTCATGTTCAACACTCACCACAACCTCCTTCAGTTTAATGGCATCTTTGTTTAATCTGACTGTAAAGCTGCCTTTTGAAAGAATCTCAATCAGCAGTTTCTTGCTTTTATATCCCACATAATCAATCTGAGCATTGTACCGCCCTGCAGGAAGTGTAAGGGTAAAAAACCCATTAAGATCAGTTGTTGTACCTCTTTTTGTTTCATTAATATAAATGGGAACAAAAGTCAGAGGCTCGCCGGTTTCTGCATCAATTATCCGTCCGAGTACAACGCAGCCTGAAATGTCGACACTCGTTCCGGATTTTCCGACAGTTACACTTTCGGCTGTACCAGGTTTACGCCCGTTAATATAGCGTTGTTCACTTTCAGTAAGAAGAGATTCTCTATTGGCAAGAGTACCTCCTGTTTCAACATTCTGCTCATAAGAAGGAAGCTCTGTTAATAGTTTCACTCCGGGTAAAATGACAATGTCGTTATGCCATAATGATACTTCCAGTTCTGAATCCTTTAGAACCTGTCTTACTGCAGATATAACATCAATAGAATCTGTATCAAGATTAACACGAATTCCAACAATCCATTTTTTTTCGTAATATATCTTAAGCCCCGACATCTGCGATACTTTCAGGCAGAATTCTTCAAATCCACTATCCCTGAAATGGCAGGAAATGACCTTTTTTTCCTGGGCGTTAACAAAACATCGCGACAGAAAAAACAATAACAGAATTACAAACCTGGTCCTCAATTTGAGAGTATATTATTACAATAATTAATTAACTGATACATTAACTTATCTGGCGCTTTTTTTACATTTATTTTTTCCTTTCTTAGGTATTTGTTAATATCTGTCCGTCGTTCAGTAAAAATAGCACTGAAACTTCGGTTATTCCAAAAATTTGAGCAATGGTTATCTGATAACAGGAACATCTCTTTCCGGGGTTCTGAAAAAACGTGATTTCTGGTCCCAACGAAATTATCAAGGCTTAGTTTCTTTGTCCAGGAATATAATATACGGTTCGGACCTGATCCAATCACCTGATAAATATGTTTTGTTGAATCCGAAAGTACTATCTGCTCAAAAAACAATCCCCCGAGAGTAAAACTTTCAAGCCAGGCATCAGATAATACAATAAAACTAACTGCCCCTGAGCTGGTATTATATTTTAATACCAGCTGCTGGTTGAAAACATCATAATTCAAAATAAGATCATTGTATTTTACTCCCCGGATGGAAACAGATCCTTTTTCAAATTCTGCACCATGTAGAAACTGATTTCCCCCTGTTTTCAGAGGAACGGAAAAAGTATAAAATCGCCCATTGTATAACAGCGGATCAGATCCAAAGATTTCATCTGAAAGTTTAGTATTCTGCTGGCCGTACAGTTGAAAAGCCAGAGACAGATAAAAGCCTGATAATAGAATTTTTAAGAATTGAATCTCTTGTTTGTACATTTCACGTTTAAATCGGACAGGCAAATTTTCCGTGATCTTCCTGAAAATAATGCTGAGAGAAAACTGAATTTTACAAATCTACAAAAGTTGCCTTATCAGTTCACTTTGGCGCCACCATAAAAATTCTTTAAAAAGAGAGGCTGTCTCGTTACTGACAGCCTCTCAAAGTCGTTTAATAAATTCGAATTTAAATCAGATCAGAATTTATCCCAGAATATTTTTGTTGAAATAAGGTCTCCGCCTATAGCTGATGCAGCACTTGTATAATTAGCTTTATTAAGTGTCTGCTCATTTACAGGGTAAGGGAATCTTACCGGGATGTCATCATATCCGGTAATGAGAGAACCAACATTAAATATCGGATAATCCATTCTTCTCCAGGTAGTGTATCCTTCAAGACCTCTTGCATAAAGAGCTATCCATTCCTGAGTGCCAATCTTTTGTTTCCATGTACCTTCAGCAGTTGCATAGGCGACAGAGGGCTGGGCGAGGTAAGTTGCAGCATCGGCTTCTGTTCCGCCCCAGAATTCAATTGATGCTGTTATGGCATCACTGTAAATGTCTTCAACGGCAGCTCCGACATTGTAACCTCTGGCAGCAGCTTCAGCTTTATAGAAAAGGACCTCATCATATGTCAACAGTATCCCAGGAAAGTCAGGAGCTGAGATCGTGGATGGAATATGTGAATAAAGGCTGAAAGGACTTTCGTATCCGTATTGGCCACCTTTGTAAACACCTTCACTTTCATAAAGAGTAAAATATAAGGGTCTTCTGGGATCTGACAGAGTATTCATAATATCGACTATTGTATTTGCCGGAACAAAGTCATTTCGACCGCTCTGTATTACATCCTCATAAATCGGATTGGTATGTGTTGCAGTCATAAACGGGAAAAGTGCATTTTCATCGTTTGATTCAAACACACCTCCGCTTATTGCAGATTCGACAGTGCTTTTTGAAAGTGCTGCATCTGCATCGGCAATTGTAATACCAAGCTTAAGCTTTAAGGAATTGGCAAATTTCTTCCATAAAGTTACATCTCCTCCATAAACCAGGTCAGCTGATCCAAAACTTCCTTCAGAATCATCAAGATCTGACAGATCTTTGTTAACTCTGTTTATAAGATCCTGGTAAATAGTGGCAGCATCATCATATTTCGGAGAGATATTTTCAATATCAAGTGCATCGGTATAAGGGACATTGCCAAAAATATCAACCAGATTCTGATAAGAATATACTACAAGCAAATCAATTATTGCCAGTTTATTTTTCTTTTCAATTTCCCCGACTGAACTGGTTGGGGTTGTTGCTCCTATCAATACAGCAGCTTCCTGAAAGTCCTTGAGAAATCCATTGTAATATGCGAGAAAAACATTATCAGGAATAGATCTGTTTGTCAGATCATAGTTAGCCTCGTCAATATAGGTACACTCTGTCCAATATTGAGCCATCAGTTTGAATATATTGATATTAACATTTGTACTCATTATTTGACGAGCCAGAAGACGCTGAGCATTACTGAATAAAGATTCGCCTTCAACAATAGCGGGATTCTTGATGTCAGTATTGAATTCCTCAAATTTATCAGTACAGGCACTAAAAGAGGCAACGAGCACCAATAAAATCAAATATTTCTTTTTCATTATTTTCATTGTTAGAATTGTAATTTAAGGCTGAAACCAATATTGCGGGTAGTTGGCATAACACCACTCTGCCATCCCTGAATATTTCCTGAGCTCTGACCTGCTTCAGGATCAGCATAAGGAAGATTTTTATGAATTATCCAAAGGTTAGATCCAACAAGGCTGACAGAAAGACCCTGTATAAAGGAATCAGCCAGCAGGGTTCTTGGAAGATTATATGTAAGTGATGCCTCACGAAGTTTAACGTATGATGCATCATATACAAATCCTGCATTTGGATTTCTTGCATATCCAAACAAACGGTAATTACCACCTTCTACACGATACGTGTTCTTTGCGCCGTCAGCAGTTACACCGTCAAGAATTACGCCTCCGCTTTGAGGATTCCCGCCATTGGCAGCATTAGCACCAACCGGATCCCTAACAGGATTTCCAAGATCATTTATGAAATCAGTTTCAGGATAAAGACCGGTAGCAAGCCCGTACCACATGTCAAGTGAGAAAATATCACCACCATGTTGAATATCAACCAGAAAGCTTAAGTTCAGATTCTTGTATGTAAGACTGTTGAAAACACCTCCGGTCCAGTCCGGGTTAATATTACCTATAATATTATCTGAAGTTGTACTTACCTGGTAATAACCTGTCGATCTGACTACCCTTTTACCGTTCAGGTATACATAATCAGTTCCCTGAATTGTTCCATAAGGTTCTCCGACCCTGGCGTTAATTGTTATACCTCCCTGAAGTGCTCCAAGCTGAAGGTTGGTTATACCTTCTTTCAGCTTAACTACCTCATTTATATTTCTGGCCCAGTTTAAAGTAATATTCCACTCGAAATCTGAAGATCTGACCGGTGTGAGCATGAGTCTTGCCTCAATCCCCTTGTTCTGAATCTCCCCGGCATTGACATATTTGGATCTGTATCCGGTAGCATAAGAAACAGAAACTGGAAGTATCTGGTTAACAGTATTTGATTTATAAACTGCCAGATCAACTCCCACCCTGTTTTGAAACATTGTTAATTCAATTCCTGCTTCAATGCTTTTGGTTCTTTCTGGTTTAAGATCAAGATTGTTCTTTGTTGCTCCAACAGTAACCATCGGAACTCCGTTCAAAGGTGCTTCAGGAGAATAAGTGTCAGTAACACTTGCCCATGGGGCATCATTACCAACTTCGGCGTAGTTTAACCTGAGTTTACCTAACTGCAGCCAGTTTTGTTTGAGAAGTTCTGAGAACAGAAAGCTTCCAGAAACAGAAGGATAGGTATAGGTCCAGTTGCCTTTGGGCAGGGTCGAAGACTGGTCAATTCTGTAGGTGGCATCCAGATAGAACATATTATTGTACCCCAAGGAAATACTTCCAAAATAGCCATTTAATCCAATCCTTCTGTAAGATTCCGTGGGTATCTGGAGAGGATCAACGCTATTGCTCAGGGCATAAACATCCGGGATACTTAACCCCCCGGCTGTACCTTCAAAAATTCTGTCTTCTTTTGTCCTGCGGAAATTTGTTCCCAGGATACCATTGAAATTCAACTTGGAGGTAATGTCTTTCTTAAAGTTAGCGAGCAGATCATAGTTGGTCTCAAGATATGTTCTGGCAAATCGTGAATAGCCTGAGGTAACATCAGGACGAGCCGGACCCATTTCCCCCGCAACTGAACCAACTGCTTTTCTTTCTTCCTGAAGTTCGTTATAGGTATCAACCGAGATACGGCCCATGATGTTCAGCCAGCTGGCAACTTTCCAGTCAGTTTGCATATATCCAATCAGGCGGTTCCTCTCATCAGTTTCAAAGTTCTTGTATCTTACCCAATATGGGCTGTCCCAGTATAAAGGATAGGGATCATCATAATATGTCCTGTTCCATGTAATATTCCGTGATCTGCCCGTTTTTTCAAACAAATCTTTAAGAAGCAGCATATCAACGTTTGTCTGGTACCACTGACGGAAGGAAGTCATGATGTTATCACTGTAGCCAGTTGAATTACGACCTTTGCCGGCAGTATTAGTATAATTTGCCGATGCAGAAACCTTAAGGTTTTTAAACATATTGTAGGATCCATTGAAAGCTATATTGTTTTTTTTCAGGTAACCGTTCGGCATTATGCTTTTCTGATCCATATTTGTGTATCCAAGCCTGAAAGCTGCTACATCACTTCCGCCATTAATATCAATACTGTTTGTATATGTAACCCCTTTGTTAAAGAATTTGATTGGACCGTTAGGAGAATTTACCCAGGGAGTCTTTTTTCCAAAGTTTGGTGATTCGGGAACAAAAGCGTCCCACTGATAGACCATGAGGTTCGGATCAAATTTTTCTCCCATTGATGCATCCTCATAGAAAGGGACAACAAGATCATCAATGCCGTCTCCGTCAACATCAAATTCTTCCAATCCGGGATGATCTCCTCCACTGTAATAGGGGCCGTAGCCGCCACCATAGTTAGTCTGATATTTTGGGAAAGTGCTTTTATCAATTGTACTTACAGTCACATTCGAATTGATAGTAACCCCCAGACCTTTGCCTGCTCTTGCAGCACCTTTCTTGGTGGTTATCATAATAACACCATTAGCTGCCCTTGAACCGTACAACGCTGAAGCTGCAGCTCCCTTAAGGACATCGATCGATTCAATATCATTTGCATTCAGGTCAGCGGCTGCGTTACCATAATCATAACCAGCCCTGCCTAGAATCTGACCTCTGTTATTTGTATTAGAGTTATCAATCGGAATACCATCAACCACGAAAAGAGCCTGATTATTTCCGGTAAGTGATTTGGAACCCCTTATGATAACGTTTGTAGAACCTCCCATGTTATTATTTGCCTTAATATTGATCCCGGCAATTTTACCAGACAGGGCATTAACAAAGTTATCGGTCTTAATTGTATTGATGGCCTCATTACCAACCTGCTGGGTAGCATAACCCAGTGACTTCTTTTCCCTTGAAATTCCAAGGGCAGTAACAACTACCTCATCCAATCCAACCATAGAGGATTCAAGAACACCATTTATAACTGAACGCCCTCCAATCTCAACTTCCTGCGATTTCATACCAACATATGAAAAAATAAGAGTGGTTGCATTCTGAGGTACGGCAAGAGAATATTTACCATTTGCATCAGTAACGGTACCTATTGTAGTACCTTTAACCTGAACAGTAACACCCGGTATCGGACCTTCACCCTCCACAGCTGAGGTCACAGTACCGGTAATAAGCTTTGTCTGTGCCAATAGGCATTGAACTCCTACAAACACAAACAAAACAAACAGCAGTAGTAGTTTCTTCATAAGAAATTAGTTTTAGGTTAGAATTTAACTTGGGCAAATATATCTGTTTTTTTAAATTATCAAAAAAAAGTGAAATATTTATTAACAATTGCTGAATTTTTGTTAATAACACGTTGAACATTCATATCATTCTAGTTTAAAAGATGTTCCCAGTAAAAAAATTGTAAGGTATTTTTTAGGTGATATTTATCTAAACCTTCTTACCCTTATCCACTGCAAGCTCGTTTGCTGCAATACATATCTCACGATAAATATTTTCCCCGAAAACTCTGATAATAGGAATCTTAAGAAACTCATAGAGAAAGACATTTTCTTTTTTCCCCAGTTCTCTGGCATGTGAACATATTGAAAGTTCCTGATAATTTACAGCTCTGAATCCGGAATAATTCTTAATTCTTAAAGGGAACAGATGGCATGAAACAGGTTTTTGAAAGTCTATTTTATTTTCAGACCAGGCTCTTTCAATACCACACATAAAAATGTTCCCCTCCAGAATGGAATATGCACATTCTTCATCTCCGATAAGAGGAGTCACATGTTCATTTTCAAAATCGATAACACTTGTCCCTTCTTTTTCTATAACTTCTATCCCCTCCGGACGAAGGTAATGTTTCATGTCCGGCCATATTTCATCAAGAATAAGCACTTCTTCATCAGAAAGCGGAGCTCCCGAATCGCCATATCTGCAGCAATTGCCTAGACATTGTGGCAGGTCGCATTTGAATTTCTTCTCAAAAATATCCCGACTGAATATTATGTCGCCAATCCGCAGCATGATTCACTCTCCTTTAATACTTGCTCCAAAATGGAGTAATTTTATAGTTAGTAAATTTATCATTCTCCACCTCTTGCCTAAAAACTTATGATGAGTAGGTGTGAGGTTCTCAGATCAGAATTTTACCAGTCATCTCCTTTGGAACAGAAATCCCCATAATAGTAAGCAGTGTAGGTGCCACATCTGCAAGGATGCCCTCCTTAATAGTCTTATAATCATCGCTTATAAGAATACATGGAACAGGGTTGAGTGAATGTGCGGTATTGGGAGAACCATCATCATTTAGAGCTTTATCTGCATTCCCATGATCTGCAATAATAAGCACATCGTATCCTTTGGATCTGGCAGCATCAACAACAGCACCTGCACATTCATCAACAGTGGAAACAGCTTTTTTAATTGCCTCATATACTCCGGTATGTCCAACCATATCCCCATTTGCGAAATTCAGGCAAATAAAATCATACTTCTCCGTATTAATTGCCTTAATTACAGCATCTTTAACTCCGTAAGCACTCATTTCAGGCTGGAGATCGTAAGTAGGGACCTTGGGGGATGGTATCAGGATCCTGTCTTCATTCCTGAAAATCTCCTCACGTCCACCTGAGAAAAAGAATGTCACATGTGCATACTTTTCCGTTTCGGCAATCCTGAGCTGGGTTTTGCCAGCTGAAGAGAGAACTTCTCCGATTGTATTATCAGCATTTTCTTTTGGATATATGACGTGCAGGCCCTTGAATGTGGCATCATATGGAGTCATGGTGCAATAATGAAGTGGTATTGTTTTCATTCCGAATTCAGGCATGTCTTTCTGGGTAAGCACAATAGTAAGTTCCTTTGCCCTGTCATTCCTGAAATTGAAAAAGACAACAACATCCCCCTCCTTAAGCGTCCCTATAGGGTTATCTTTCTCATCGACGACAACAATCGGTTTCATGAATTCATCTGTTACTTCCATCTCATACGAAGCCTTCATCGCAGAAAGGATATCTTTTGTCTTGGTCCCTTTTCCAAATACAA
The DNA here is from genome assembly GCA_964514725.1 of uncultured Rikenellaceae bacterium. Classification (GTDB taxonomy): domain Bacteria; phylum Bacteroidota; class Bacteroidia; order Bacteroidales; family VadinHA17; genus LD21. The sequence continues at coordinate 103,599 of CAZEUL010000012.1, read as the reverse complement.
TAAGATCATAGGCTTCCTTAATTCTCTCCCATCTTTTATCTCTATCCATAGCATAATACCTGCCCACAAATGATGCAACTCTTCCATTTGAATTTTCTAAATGGTCAATAAGGTTTTTCATATAACCAATACCACTTTTCGGGTCTGTATCTCGCCCATCGCCAAAACCATGAATAAAAACGTTCCGAATGCTATAATCATTAGTCATATCACATAATGTATAGAGGTGTTTATCAAGCGAATGGACCCCTCCATCGGAAAGCAACCCAAAGAAATGAACCTGTTTATTATTATTTCGTGCATAAGTAAAAGCTTCAGTCAGCACAGGATTTTTCTTAATATCGCCTGTCTTGCATTCCATATTTATCTTAACAAGGTCCTGATAGATTATCCTCCCAGCACCGATGTTCAGATGTCCAACCTCAGAGTTACCCATTTGTCCGTCGGGTAATCCCACATCCTCACCAGAAGCATGAAGTCGTGAATTAGGATAGTGGGTCTTAAGATAACTTAATCTAGGTGTAGGCACCTGGCTTATAACATCTGCAATTGTACCATCGCCGATCCCCCATCCATCGAGAATCATCAGGAGAGTTTTTTTGCTTTTCATATTTTATAAATCACATTATTACTTGTTTAACAATATTAGTTTAAAAGAGTTTTGGGCTAATATAAAAAAATCCCTTGTGAACCGTAGAGTAATATTTGTTTGAATTTATCGCCAAGGAAATTCAACTGGATTAGAAAACCCGTCTGAAATAAATATTTCAGGCAGTTATTTGATTGGAGACCTCGCTGTCATTAAGGAAAAATTTATTACTTTTTATATTGCCATGCAAAAGTAAATAAAAAATAATCCCTAAAAATACATTAACGTATTTCTCTGATTTTTATGCTGTGGTCCTTTTCAGAACAGGTTTTCTCATATTCAATATCTTTCCCTATATATGTTAACCATTCCTCGGGAGTAAAATTACGGGTTACATACAGGCAGCCGTCGGCAGCAAATGTGTCAGCTAAAGTAGGCCGGGCTATAATATTGTTTTTCTCAGTTACGACTCCTGATACAATTATTTGTCCGTCGGAACTAAAATCAAATGTAAGAATAAGTCCTCCATTATCATTGAAGGTTACCGGCATAGCGGTCAGATCATTCGGATCCCACATTTTAAGCAGTCCTTCTGATCCTGAAGTGGCGATCTGCAGTGGTTTACTGTTAAAACGGATATTTGACACATTACCAGAATGAGCTTTGAATGAAGCAATAATTTGCCTGGATGGGATATCCCAAAGTTCTACTGTACCATCATCATAACCGACAGCAATCTTTTCTTCAGCCGGTTTGAATTTTAAAGCTTTGATTGTTTTCCCCTCTTTTGTTATACTGAGATTATCTGATACTGCTTCAGGATTCCATATCAAAGCCTTGCCGTCAGCTCCTATACCTGCAAGGTATTTGTTATCTGTTGAAAGATCTATCGAGGTAATGGAGGTTAAGCCTGTGGATAAGTCAACAGAAGTTTTTGCAGAAAGATCCCATTTTAATACTTTCCCATCCAGTGCTGCAGAATAAAGATACTTTCCATCATAAGAGAAAATAAGTGACTTTATTTCACCCGAATGGCCCCTGAGATCATACTCGGAACCGTTTCCATTCAAAGGGATCATCTTTATTCCTGCATTTTGACCTCCACATGCAAGCCAATCTGCGGAGGGGCTGATTGCAAGAACTCCGAAAACCTCAGAATCTGAATAGAGTACCTGATATGTCTTGTCGCTGTTATCAAGGTTCCATCTAAGAATCTTTCCATCAGCCCCGGAGGTGCAAAATTCATTCCTGCCGGGTATAAAAGCCAGCCCCTTAATTCTACCTTCATGACCTCTGAAAGCTTTATAATGGCTACTTCCTTTTTGTTTGGCTACATTATATAATCCCTGGTAAATGTCAGCATCATTGGATTGTCCGCCATTTCTGTTGTTAAATAAATATGCCTGGTAGGCAAGTAATGATTGCAGGTCAGACTGGTCGGAAATCTGCAACGACCTAAGCGACATTGATTTAGCTAATGATACCATCCGCTTTCTGCTCATCTCAATTTTTTGTTCTTCGAAATCCTTTGCCTTAATTAAAGCAATCCGGCTCTCCCTTTTTGCATCAGATGATTCCCTTTTTGCAGCTTCAGCGTATTTCTGAGCCTCCACTTTAAGCTCTTGTTCTCTCTGAGCTTTCTTTGTCGCATCCATGACCAGAGAGTCGGATTCAATAGATTTCTTTAAAGCAAGAGTAGCAAACTGATCAGCCATTTTCTTTTGAGCTGCAACTTCGCTTTTCTGACGCTCTGCTTCCTTAAATCTTCTTTCAGCTGATGCCTTCGCAGCAATCATTGCTGCGATTGTAATTGTTGTAAGAATAACAATTCCTCCAAGAATGGAAGAGATTATTTTTATCCTTTTAAACCTCAATTTATTCTGCTTTGTCTTTCGCTCCTCCGATTCAAGGAACTCCTTTTCGCTTGTCCGAAGGTACACCATGGCCCTCTCATAAGCAGGATTATATTTCATTGCCCATGGCAGTGATGGTTTATTTTTTTCCCGCCAATCAAGGGCTAGCTGGAGATCAGGCTGTTTTAATAGGGTAGATTTTCCCTGCTGGTACAGTTCTGAAGCTTCTGATAATCGCAAATACATCTGAACAGACTCAGCCTCTTCATTGATCCACATATTAAGACGATCCCATAAATGCGTCAGACTTTCGTGCGAAAGTTCAACAATTGAGTCTTCATCTAGTGGAAATCCCAATCCAGGAATTAGAAATGAAACAGATGGATCGCGGTATTTGTTGATGACTTGTGTCAAATTCTCAACCGGACACTCTAATGCAGCAGCGATGCTCCTCACCGTCATAGGATAGGAAATGCCTTTGTTATCAGGACCCTTTCCTGTGATAGTTTTGAATAACTTTTCACATATTTTCTTATCAGGCGGACTTAATTCCTCAAAAATTGAGTTTGCATGCCTTGAGATTGAGTCCTTTACAGTGCCAATTGATTCATATTCAGCGTATGATAAAGGCTTATCCGGTTCATCAAGCTCTGCCCAGCGTTCCCACGATTTCATAAGTGCATGTTGAACAACAGGCAGATAATCCTGTCGATCATAAACATCATAAATAATAGTTCCAACGAGATCCGGTTCAATGGTGATTCCGGTTTTCATCAAAGGGTCTTCAATAATTTTTCTGAAGTTCTCCAGATTCATCTTGGGAATCAGATAGTTACTCTTATTAATGAGTTGAGCAAGCTTTTTATAATGAGCACATTCCGATATAAAGTCTGATCTGACGGCTATCACAGTAAATAGATCCTTTTGCCCTGAAGAAGGAGTATGAGTAATAAGTTCAATAAATTGCGTCAACTCTTTTTGATAATCTGTCAAGCTTTGTATTGATCTGTATCTGAAGAGCTCTTCAAATTGATCAACTATAAAAAGAATTCTTACACCTTTGTTTACAGACAGTTTTTCCAGAGAGCTTATTATTCCATCCGGATTGATTTTAAGATTATTGAGTATGTTCTCAGTTTCTTCTTCCCGTTGGTCATGGTCAGAAAAATCCTTGACCAGTTCAGTGGCCAGATTTCTTAACGGATCATTACCAGGCTTTACTGATATAACTTTCCATTCCTTTTTATCTGAATAATGTTTCTTCAATATTGCAGGAAGCCCGCATTTGACCAGAGATGATTTGCCTTCAGCTGATGCGCCTAAAACGGCCACAAAGTTGTTATTGATCAATTTCAACTTTATCTCTTCGCATTCATTTTCGCGTCCGAAGAAAAAATCATTCTCTTCAGGATTAAATGGCCTTAACCCCGGAAACGGATTGATTTTTTTGTCTTTACTATTCATCTGGGCCATGTGCGGTTAAAGTTTATTCTTTAATACTATCAACATTTTTAAAAATCAGGTATGCCTTGTCAGTATTTTGGATTCTGTATAATTCCAGTACTTTTAACGGTAAAACATAACAAAATGATTCAGGTGATATCAAGTTTATATTGTTAATATCAAATTCTATTCTGTCATAAATGATCATTGTCCTGCTGATTTTCCTTTCAGGACCAACTAACCATACGATGCTTTCTTTAAATTGCCTGATGGTTTCCTTATTCTCTATCTTATGGTATTCAGTCTTTTCTGCCAGAAATATCAGGTCCTCCTCATTATTTTCAGGGAAAACTGAAGCAAGAAAAATTGTCTTTTCGAACACCATGCCACGCTCATCAAATCTGGATGATAAAATATTTTCGACTTTTTGCTTGTTTTGTTCAGGTACTCGTTCCATCAAATCCGAATACTTATTCCATTCTGATCTGGCCATTAACCGCAGAGCTTCCTCATTCAATATCTTTTCCGGGCTGAAAATTAATGCAGCAACAGATTCCCTCTGATGTTCATTTACAATTGTTTCAATACTCCTTAAAGCGCATGCTTTTGTCCATATATTAAGGATATTATAATCACAGTTTATTATTTCCTCGTATAGCGTTTCATCAGCGGGAATTTCAAACGGGAATATGGTTTGCAGTTTACTTAATAGTTTTTTCTCAGTCTCTATTTCAGATGATTTTCCTTTCTTAACTTTCAGATCAGAAAAGACTATTTCAGCAAGCTTGTGAATGGTTTTACTGTAGTTGCCTGATCCTGATCTCTCTTTATGGTAAGGAGATAAATATTTACCATAGGAAAGTAAAAGTAAGTTAAGAAGGAACTTTTGCCATCCGGAAAATTCTTTTCTTAACTGAAGTGTAAGGCAACTTTCATTTCTCCTTTCTGCAGCTACAATAACAGAGAGTATCCAGGTCAGTTGCCCGAAGGTTTCAAAAATAAGTTTTTCCAACCGATCCTTTTCTTCTTCATTTACCTTATAATTGCATTTTAAAACAGACTTTATTGCTATTTCCTTTATCTGCCTGGAATGGGCCCAAACTCTTTCAAGAACAAATGACATATTTTCCTCCGGACATATATCAGAAAAAAGGCGAAGGATAGCTTTACTTGTGGTTAAATTACCTGAATGTTTAAGATAGAACCGGCTGATTTCTTTACCAGCTGCATTTCCAAATTCGGAAAGTACTTTTAAGGCATCTTCCTCAAGCTCCGGTATATTGATGCATTCGCATAATTCCTGAATCATATCGGCGATTTTGAACCTGCCGATAAGATAAATAGCCAGTCGTTTAAGGTCGACGGATCTATCCCTGAGCAGGCGAAGGATTTCTGTAGTTTGAGGATATCTTATGCCTGCAAGTAATTTTCGCGCATTTTCGGCCCTTTTATCAACATCATCCATTGATGATGCAATTATACCGTTACTTTTCTTGCCCGACTGGCCTTCGATAACTTCCATGATTCCAATGGCTCGCTGCCTCAGGCTTTCATTGTAAATTGTTCCCGATGCAATTTTTCTCAAAACAGGAAGAAAATTCGTATCGTGAGTTCTGTCTGAGTATCGAAGAATTTCCTCATAAAACCAAGGATTTTCTATTTTATCAAGGGCTGATAAATTGCCAGAGATCAGATAATATAAATTTGAATCGAAAAGCACCTTACCCGAAAATCTGTTTTTAAGGGAATTCCAGTCAATTGATTCAGTATATAGATCCGATTTTTCAATGGGTAATAAAATGGGCTTTCTTCCCATAAAACTGGCAGAATTTAATTTAATTCTCTAAATTAAGAAATTAAAATCAATAATCACTCCTGATTTGATCCGTTGATCAATGAAATTATATAAGAATCTTCATTATCAATCCCATCAATAATGACAGCTGCTTGGGAGTACCATTTTTCACGTTCCGCAAGCTTTTCAACTATATAATTAAGAAGGTCCTTTTCTTCGATATTTTTAATCAGTGGCCGTTCGGTTTTGGACTTTTTAAGCCTGTATTCAAGCTGTTGAGGCGTAAGTCTGAGATAAACCGTAAGTCCTTCTTCATTCATAAAATCGATATTATCGGCATAACATGGTGCACCACCACCGGTTGAAACTACAATATCTGTTTTACCTGCAAGGGTATGAAGTAATTCAGATTCCTTTTCCCGGAACCAGAATTCACCCTTTGATGAAAAGATCTCAGGGATTTTCATTCCTGTCTGACCCTCAATCTTCTCATCAAGATCAATAAACTTCCAGCCAAGATGCGATGCAAGTTTTCTGCCGAGGGTCGATTTTCCGCTACCCATAAATCCTATAAGAAATATTTTTCTTCCGGGGTGCATTATAGTTCCAATCTCATTTGTGCCGGATCGCTGTTAATTGTTGAAAGACGAGGTTCATCATATTCAGTGTCCTCAGCAGGAACAGAGACTTCCTTCTTAACAACAGGTTCAATCTCGTGGATATTTTCAACCATATAGCTTGTAAGTCTTTTCCCTTTTGCTTTGTAGCTTTTTATACCTATAAATTCCGCTACTTCTATAATCTCATTGTCACGGCTTTTGTGTTTTCCTCCAAAATGTATTTCAAACCTCGGATATTCTACCTCGGTAATACTTATTAGCTTTGATTCGGGATTTTCATTTATAAAGCATTGTGGTTTTTCCGACTCTTCCAGTGTGAATCTTTTAACATAGTAATAATTCTGATCGGCATCCCAGTATACAGCGGAATATACCTTTCCCGGGTTATATTTTTCTATGATCAGGATATTGTCTTCAAAATGATTTGAAAGGTCAAATCCTGTCATCCTGAAATAACCATTCTTGGTAATAACAAGTAACTTGTCATCGCCACTGAACTCGCCCAAATATGTTCCACGTCCGTCAACATTAAGTCTGAAAACAGCATCATCAAACCAGATCTTTCTTCCACCCAGGGTGGACAATCCCTTTTCCTTAAGGGTTATTTTATGTACCGGATTCTTGGTCAGTATATTGCCCATGGAAGATTTACCTTTGATCCCAAGCTGACCAAAGTCAAATTCGAAAACAAGTTTTTTAAGCCTTGCCTTAGGCTTATGATGTACCTTAATAACTTCGGCTTCCCCGTTGGGATTAGCGCTGAAATAGACAATTTTAGATCCGGGGGTACCTCTTGTCAGATTGTATTCCTTATCTCTGGTCAATCCGGTTATTGCACATCTTTTGACAAACAGCGGGCCGTCTTTTCCATCCTGATAAACTATATTATATATGGTGCGCTCATCATTCTTAAGAAACACCTGAGCATATATAATGTCGTTGCCAACAAAGACCTTTTCAGCCACTTTTGTAATAAGGTATCCTCCATCTTTCCTTATTATTATAATGTCATCAATATCTGAACAATCGCATACAAATTGATCTTTCCTGAGGCCGGTGCCAATAAATCCCTCTTTATAGTTAATATAGAGTTTTGCATTATTGGCGACAACCTTTGTAGCAAGAATAGTATCAAAGCTCCTGATCTCTGTTTTTCTCCCGCGTTCCTTTCCGTATTTCTTTTTAATCTGTCTGAAGTAATTAATTGAAAAAGCAACAATATTGCCCAGATGATTTTTGACCTCTTCTATTTCTGTTTCAATACCTTTAATATGCTCATCAGCCTTTTTTGAATCATATTTAGAAATCCTTTTTATTTTTATCTCTGTGAGCATTATTATATCATCCCTGGTTACTTCTCGTAGAAGCCTCTTTTTGAAAGGTTTAAGACCGTCATCGATGGCTTTAATAACAGCTTCCCATGTTTCGCATTCTTCAATATCCCTATAAATTTTCTCTTCAATAAATATCTTTTCCAGTGATGAAAGGTGCCACTCCTCCTGAAGCTCTTTCAAACGTATCTCAAGCTCAGTTCTGAGAAGGCGGACAGTATTATCGGTCGAATACCGGAGAATATCACTTACACCCATGAATGAAGGCTTATCGCCTATAATAACACAGGTGTTTGGTGAGATTGAATACTCGCAATCAGTAAGTGCATAAAGCGCATCAATTGTCTTATCAGGTGAGACACCCGGCATCAGATGAATGATAATTTCGACGTTTGCAGAGGTATTGTCATCTATCTTCCTTATCTTGATTTTTCCCTTTTCGTTGGCTTTGATAATGGACTCAATAAGTGAGGATGTGGTTTTTCCATAAGGGATTTCAGTAATTACCAGGGTTTTCTTATCGATCTTTTCAATTTTTGCTCTCACTTTCACAATTCCGCCACGCTGGCCATCATTATACTTAGATACATCTATAAGTCCTCCTGTGGGAAAATCGGGATAGAGCACAAAATCCTTCTTCAGCAGATAATCAATAGATGCATCAATTATTTCGTTGAAATTATGGGGAAGTATTTTAGAAGCCAGACCAACGGCAATTCCTTCAACACCGAGTGCCAGTAGCAGCGGGAATTTAACGGGGAGAGTCACAGGTTCCTTGTTTCTTCCGTCGTATGATAATTTCCATTCGGTGGTTTTTGGATTGAAAACAACTTCAAGAGCAAACTTTGAAAGACGTGCTTCAATGTATCTGGGAGCTGCTGCACCGTCGCCTGTAAGTATATTTCCCCAGTTTCCCTGGACATCAATGAGGAGATCTTTTTGCCCAAGCTGGACAAGAGCATCTCCTATCGAGGCATCACCATGAGGATGAAACTGCATGGTATGCCCTATAATATTGGCAACCTTATTGTAACGCCCATCATCCATTCTTTTCATCGAATGGAGAATTCGTCTCTGAACAGGTTTTAATCCATCATTAATATGAGGAACTGCCCGTTCAAGAATCACATATGAAGCGTAATCCAGAAACCAGTCCTTGTACATTCCTGACAAAGCTGTGACAGAATGAAGGGCCACTGGACCATCGGTAAGTTCTTCCCTGTTTTCAGATTTATCAACCTCAAATTCCTGATCTTCCATTTTTTATGAAATCTCTGTCAAAACTATAATTCTGCTTCCACAAGATCTTCCTCAACTCTCAGATTCTCAATTATAAAATCCTGCCTGTCAGGAGTATTTTTACCCATATAGAATTCGAGATACCCGTTAATTGTATCGTTCTTTTTCATCCTTACCGGTTCAAGGCGCATATCTTTCCCGATGAAATGTCTGAACTCCTCAGGGGAGATTTCACCCAATCCTTTGAATCTGGTAATTTCAGGATTCGGACCGAGAAGTTTTATTGCTTTTACTTTTTCTTCAGGCGTATAACAGTATCTGGTCTCTTTTTTATTCCTGACCCTGAATAATGGAGTCTGCAAAATATAAACATGACCCTTTCTGACAAGATCAGGGAAGAACTGAAGGAAAAATGTAAGAAGCAGAAGTCTGATATGCATTCCATCAACATCAGCATCTGTCGCAATTACAACATTATTGTAACGCAAATCTTCTATCCCGTCTTCTATGTTCAAGGCGGCCTGAAGCAAATTGAATTCTTCGTTTTCATAGACAATCTTCTTAGTAAGTCCAAAAGAATTCAAAGGTTTCCCCCTCAGACTGAAGACTGCCTGCGTTTCAACGTCTCTCGATTTGGTAATTGAACCGCTTGCAGAATCACCTTCAGTTATAAAAATGGTTGAGTCAAGCTTACGAGGGTCATTTGAATTATAGTGAATCCTGCAGTCCCTGAGCTTTTTGTTATGAAGATTTACCTTTTTTGCCCTGTCACGTGCGAGTTTCTGTATTGATGATATTGCCTTTCTTTCTTTTTCCGAATCCTGAATTTTTTTCAGCAGAATCCTTGCTGTTTCAGGATTTTTATGAAGATAATCATCAAGCTGCTTTTTTACGAATTCATTAATAAAGTTTCTTACAGAAGGACCGTTAGGTCCCATATCCTTCGACCCAAGTTTGGTTTTGGTCTGGGATTCAAAAATAGGTTCCTCTATTTTAACACTTATTGCTGCTATAATTGACGACCTGATATCGGCTGGATCAAAATCCTTTTTATAAAAATCACGTATGGTTTTTACAAATGCTTCCCTGAATGCAAGAAGGTGTGTTCCTCCCTGGGTTGTATTCTGTCCGTTTACAAAGCTGTAATAATCTTCCCCGTACTGAAGTCCGTGAGTAAAAGCTATTTCAATATCATCACCCTTAAGCTGAACCACAGGATAAAGGCCTTCCCTGCTCATGTTTTCATTCAACAAATCAACCAGTCCGTTCCTCGAAAAGAACTTGTTTCCGTTAAAATTGATGACAAGCCCTGAATTCAGATAGACATAGTTTTTCAGCATTGTATCAACATATTCCGAGATATAGAAGTAATTACCGAAGAGTTCCTCATCTGGCTGAAAAATAACTTCAACACCGTTTTCCTCGGTCGTTGCCTTTACCGGATAGTCTTTTACTGTTTTACCATGCTCAAACTCACTTACCTTTAACTGACCATCCCTTATTGATCTGATTATAAACCTGCTTGAAAGAGCGTTTACAGCTTTTACACCGACACCATTGAGACCCACTGATTTTTTGAACGCTTTTGAATCATATTTTGCTCCTGTGTTCATCCTCGATACTGCCTCAGTCACTTTGCCGAGAGGGATTCCACGACCATAATCCCTTACCCTTACTTCCTTTCCATTTATCGAAACATCGATTCTTTTGCCGAATCCCATCATATACTCATCAACGGAATTATCCATAACCTCTTTAAGCAAAACATAAATCCCATCATCCTGCGAGGATCCGTCACCCAGTTTTCCAATGTACATCCCAGGCCTTAACCTGATATGTTCCCTCCATTCCAGGGTTTTTATATGTTCTTCAGAATATCCAACAACCGTCATTTTTCAGAATTTTGCGCAAATATAGTTATTTAGGGCTGGCGCTGACCGCTAATTTTTCAACAATGAGGTTGATATTTTTTATCAGGAAAGTGTCAAAATCTGAGGCTCTGGAATATTTGCCTGATTAAATGTATTTTATATCTTAACCTGAAATGTTGATAAAAGAATTACCCGGCGATTCATGTGTGGTTCATAACAGTCGTCTAACTTCATTCTTACCTGTTAAATCCAGAGGTTCGTTTTTTTACAATAAACATCCTTAATTAAATAAGTAATGCTGCAACCTTGAAAACTGATCTCTTATTGTAGTAATCCGACATACGGAAATCAAAATCCCATGTCCACTCCTCCCTGATTCTTGCCTCAGGCAAATCAATCAAAACAGATGGTAATTCAGTCTTTCTGCCTGAATTATCTGTAACAATTTCACACAGATCTGTAATTAGGACAGATTCATTTTTGCATAGCAGGGAAAGATGTTTTGCCTGTATTTCTCTCCTGAATCCAAGATATTCGTCTTCAGTAACTCTTGATCTTCTTTTAAGAAATTCTAATAGAAGAGATTCAAGCTGGGTCATTATATTGAGAGATATTATCATTCCGGAGTTGAAGTCAGTTTTGAATTCTGGGATTTCAATATCACCGATTGAACTGAGCTTGTTAAAGAAAAACCTGTTCCGGGTTTTTTGCCAGACACTAAGAATCAAACCGCCTGTTACATCTATCTCCAACAGCACTACATTCTTAAAACCAGCAACCTGGTTCCTGACCTCGGGAGGATGCAGAATGTCAACAAGGTAAATCCTGTCAGCTTTTTCAGCCATTTCCTTCAGGGGAACATCAAGAAGCCAACCTGTACCAAGAATCGTTATTATATCAGGTTTGCAGAGATCAATTGATTTAAGAATAAATGCCCTGCAGTTCTTAAGATGTGTGCTCCATCCGCCCTCCTGGTTAAGGTGCCGGTATATCAGTCCCTGCTGATAGTTGTAATATCCCATTCGGTGAAGTATTCTCCGGTATGAGGCTGGATGCGACATCATATTTTACCAGCTCTTAATTCCTTAAGGGCTTCTGTCATAAAGTTATGGAATTTCTGAGAAAGTATGTCAGGATCATCTGTGCCAAATGATTCAGGTGCAACCGGATCAAATACTCTGATATTAACTTTATGTCCCGTACTGAAAACCATCCCGTGTTTTGGAAGTATTCCTCCTGTTCCGTCAATAAGAACAGGCAGAATGGACTTCTTGGCATTTATTGCCATCTCAAAAGCGCCTCTCCTGAAAAATCCTATTTCTCTGTCTGACGACCTTGTTCCTTCCGGAAACATCATTACAGAAATCCCTTTTTTAAGTGTTATATAACACCTTTCAAGCATTTTTTCCTTGCTTTCCTTATTCCCCCTGTCTACCGTTATATAATCTGCCATTCTAAGGTACCATCCGACAACCGGCACTTTAAGATTCTCGATTTTCGATACCCACTTGAAGCGGTACTTAAGACAGTTCAGAAAAAGTATGTCAAGAACTGACTGATGATTGGAGATCACAATATATGTTTCGTTCCTTGCAGCCTTTTCTCTTCCATTGATCTTTACCTTCCATACAGGCATTAAATAGGTCAATATTAAACTCAGGTAAATCATCATCCTGTGCATCACTTTTCTTTCACTGTCAAATGGCAAAGCCATAAGCCATATAATGAATATCATAGGGAATGTGACTACAATTATTATTACGCCAACTAGCCAAAGAAAAGCTGATTTCAGAATATCCATCCGTGACTTAAAGTTAAAATTCCTGAAGATCTGTTCGCCTTTGAGCCTATGTTAATTATTAATTACACGGCTGACTAAGTTTATGTCTTTAATATTCAGAGATATCAGAATAAATTATAAATGTTAAACCCAGATTCAAATATATTCTCTTCATTTAAAATATCTATCAGGTCCTCCACCATATGCCTGCGGCCTCGCATTCTCGCACTGATTATTTCAGATTGTTTCAAACCTTTAATTTCACATTCAATTATAATGCCCTCTTTAACATAAAGGTGCCACAAAGAGTTGACTCCTGCAAACTGAATTCTGTTATTGAAATGATATTCAGGTCCGTAAGCATAGTTCCATTCCCATGTTCTGTATTTTGAAAGTGCAAGATCTCCCGCCATCTTTCTGTAATTTTCATCGAGAGAACAGATTTCTGCCCTGGGATAATTTTCAAGGAACCATTCCAGCATTATGGATCTGAATTCCTCTGCATTGCAGGGCAATTTATTTCGACCGGACAAACAATCCTGCAAATTACTTTTAAATATTAGTTTCAGATTTGCAACCTCCGAGGGATTTGAACTTACCGCCTTTGTTAAATAATTTCCGGTTTCATTTCTTATCACCCCTTTTAACATATTCAGATCAGTATTAAAAAGCAGGGTCCCATGATGAAGTATCCGATTTCTGAAAACATGCTCGGCATTACCCGAGATTTTTAAACCGTCGACTTTAATGTCATTTTTTCCTTCAAATCTCGCATCCACACCAATAGCCGATAAAAACTCAATAACCGGCAGTGTATATTTCTTGAAATCAACTTGTTTCCCTTTTTCACCGTTAAGAATAAATGTGAAATTTAAATTTCCCATGTCGTGAAATACGGTTCCTCCTCCTGATATTCTTCTGATGACTGGAATTTTATTTTCTGTAACAAATCTAGTATCTGTTTCGCGGTGGGCACTCTGGTGTTTACCTATAATCACGGACCTCTCATTTATGCCAAGAATCAGGAACTCTTCCTGGCTGTTTTTCAAAAGTATCTCTTCAAGAGCAAGGTTGAAAAAAGGGTCATTCGACTCCGGAATAATGCAGAACATAATATTAATGACAGGTCTTTGTTACCCAGGTTTCTTTTGAACCTGATCTTCTAAAGCTATTAATAATTATCACCTGAAAATCATTTCTGTAATAATTCTGAACCAGGGGATCCATTTTTCCTTACAAGCTTATCAGATACAATCTGATATATCCTGAATATACTCCAACCAACCAGTGCCCCGAGCATGGCACCAAAAATCACGTCACCGGGATAATGGACACCAAGGTAGATCCTGCTGTAACTTACAAGTGATGCCCATGCCAGAATAAAAATCGAATACCACCTTTTCTTAATGAGCATAAGGCTCAGGATTGCTACATTAAAAGAATTTGAAGCATGGGAGGAAACAAAACCATAAGCACCTCCGCACTGTTCCTTAAACATATGGACAAGACCCTGTAATGACGGTTCATGGCATGGTCTGAGACGGTCAAAACTGTTCTTGACAAGAACTGAAAACTGATCAGCCAGGGTAACAGCAACAATTATAAAAAGCATAACTAAAAGAAACCTCCTTTTATAATTCACTCCTAAATACACTAGTATTGCTAGATACAAAGGAGCCCATACCAGCTTCAGGCTCATGAAATGCATTATATTATCCCAGAACGGTGAATTATGAGAGTTCAGGAAGATAAAAAGCTCTTGGTCAATCTGTTCAAGCATCGATGTCACTAATTATTCAAAGTATGCCAGATCATATCTTTCAGAGTTGTTATCCCCTCGCCTGTTAATGAGGAAATAAAAACCCTGGAAATTTCAGGAAGATCTTTTCTTATTTCATTCTTAAGTTCTTCATCAAGAAGATCTGATTTTGATATGGCAAGGATACGTTTTTTATCCAGCAATTCCGGATTGTATTTGTTTAATTCAGATAATAATATCTCAAATTCACTTTTTATGTTTTTACTGTCGGCAGGGATCAGAAAAAGGAGTATAGAGTTCCTTTCAATATGTCTTAGAAATCTTAAACCAAGTCCTTTCCCTTCGTGGGCGCCTTCAATTATTCCTGGAATATCTGCCATCACAAAAGATTTATAATCCCTGTATGGAACTATTCCAAGATTTGGAACAAGTGTTGTAAATGGATAATCTGCAATTTTTGGCTTTGCGGCTGATAAAACAGAAAGTAAAGTTGATTTACCTGAGTTTGGAAATCCTACAAGACCCACATCTGCCAGAACTTTTAGTTCGAGGATGAAAGTATCTTCTTCTCCTGTTTCTCCGGGCTGAGCATATCTGGGTGTCTGATTGGTTGATGACTTGAAATGAGTGTTGCCCAGGCCTCCCCTTCCTCCCCTTGCCAGGATCTTTTCATCGCCATCGGTGGTAATTTCAAATATTAAAGTACCAGATTTTTCTTTCCTTGCAATTGTACCAAGAGGAACTTCAATAATTACATCTTCCCCGTCTGCTCCGGTGGATTGCTGTGCTCCTCCTGCTCCACCGTTACCTGCAAAAATATGCCTGTGATATCTGAGGTGGAGCAGGGTCCACATTTGGCTGTTTCCTTTTAAGACAATATTTCCTCCGCGTCCCCCATCCCCACCGTCAGGACCTCCTTTCGGGATAAATTTCTCCCTGCGGAAGTGAGCAGATCCGGGGCCACCATTGCCCGCACGGCAATAGATTTTTACATAATCAACGAAATTGGATTCTGACATATTTGATGTGGATTTCCCTGCAGTACTCTGTCTTCCCCTGGTGCCTTCAGTGTAATTTCTTATCTTTTTGTTCTACAGAATCCTGCAAAAATGTCAAAGCAGAATGAGTTTAAAGAAATTCCTTCATACAACTGCTGAGTCTTTCAAAAATATCTTCGATAGTTCCCATTCCGTTTACAGGCTGATAGATACCTCGCTCCCTGCAGTAGTCAATAATTGGTTCTGTTTTGTCTTTATAAACATCTATCCGGTTTTCTATCACAGCAGGATCCTTATCATCGGGACGTCCTGACAGATCAGCCCGAAGTACAAGTCTTTTAACAAGTTCCTCATGATCGACTTCCAGTACAAGCATGCTGTCTATCTTCATTCCCCTTTCATTAAGCATTTTTTCAAGTGCTTTTGTTTGTGCCACTGTTCTCGGAAAACCATCAAAAAGGAAGCCTGCACTGTTCTTTGTACTATCAATTTTTGAAGCAATCATTTCAATCACTACCTCATCTGGAACAAGTTCGCCTTTTGACATTATTGAACTCATTTTTTTGCCAAGTTCTGTGCCGGCTGCTATTTCAGCACGAAGCATATCTCCTGTTGACAAATGTGTCAGATTGAACTTCTCGGCAAGTCTTGCCGATTGAGTGCCTTTTCCAGAACCAGGCGGGCCGAAAATCAGAAAATTTACCATTTATATCCGTTTTAAAAAAGTGTATAAAATAATTTTATTCTTAATTTCCCGATCTTGTCATTAGTAGATTAGTTGATAAACAAATTCAATCTACTAATGAATAAACCGAAGGCAGATTACGTCCGAAACCATTATAATCAAGACCGTAACCAACAACAAAATCGTTGGGAATCTCGAATCCCAGATAATCTATATGTATATTCTTCCTGTAGCTGGCGGGTTTCAGAAGAAGAGCCGCTATTTTGATGTCTGTAACGTTCCTGATAATAAGATTATTAACAATATATTCAAGAGTATCGCCTGAATCCACAATATCTTCTACAATAATAACTTCCTTATCCTTTAAGTCCTCATTCCAGCCAATCAATTCCTTTATAACTCCTGTCGAACCAGTTCCAGAGTAAGAAGCAAGCTTAATGAAGGTAATTCTTGCTTTAAGGTCTATTCTCTTGAACAGATCTGCTGCAAACATGAAAGCTCCGTTAAGAATGCCGACAAATACAACTTCTTTGCTCTCAAAATCATGATTAATCTGTGCAGCAATCTCATCTATGCGTTCTTGCAATGTTTGCCAAGGAATATATTCCCTGAATTTTTTACCAAGAATTTGCACTTCCTTCATAACTTTTTTTGAATTATGAACCGGTGCGAAAATATGAAAATAAAACTTTACTTTTGCCCATGTCAGGCAGTTAAATTAAAATAATTAAAATGGAACCGAAAGTAAGCATAATAATGGGGAGTACTTCTGATATGCCAGTTATGGAGAAGGCTGCCCAGATTCTCAATGAATTCAAAATACCATTTGAGATAAACGCTCTTTCTGCCCACAGGACCCCTGAAGAAGTTGAAAAATTTGCCAGGGGAGCTGCAGCCAGGGGAATAAGAGTAATTATTGCAGCTGCAGGAATGGCAGCTCATCTACCGGGAGTAATTGCTGCAATGACTCCCCTGCCTGTGATTGGTGTTCCTATAAAAGCTTCTCTTGAAGGGCTGGATTCTATTTTCTCAATACTTCAGATGCCTCCCGGGGTCCCGGTTGCAACCGTAGGTGTTAATGCAGCGCAGAATGCAGGAATTCTGGCAGCCGAAATAATCGGTACCGGAAATCCCGAGATTATGGAAGAGGTTAAACAATTTAAAAATAGCCTAAAGAATAAGATTGTCGAAGCCAACGAAGAACTTAAGAAGATTAAGTACCCATACAAGACAAATTGAAAGTTATCTGTTCGTACCCTTTGTAAATACCGTTTAACAAATTTTCTTACAGAAATTTACAAACAGATCCTTTGAGAATTCCTCAAAAAAACATCCATACAAATACAAAAAAACCGGTTCATTTGCCTGAACCGGATTTTTTTTGTATTTTAGATGTATTATTTGAAACAGATTGTACTCGCTGCACAAAATAACTGTTTCGTTTTTGTTTTTTTTCCTTTTTCTGCAAACATCCGGCATTATTGCATATCAATATTCAGCCGGAGCTCCAGAATCCGGAATGGCATACTCATGCGTCATGAAACCTGATTTCTGGTCTTCATTTTACAATCAGGCATCGCTGTCTTTCAACAAATCTATTTCCTTAGGGATCAACTATGAAAACAGGTTCGGCATGAATGAGTTGGCAACCAAAACATTAGGATTTGTTGTCCCTTCAGGAAGAGCTACCCTTGGAGCTATTTACAGCCATTTTGGCTATAAGGATTTCAGGCGCCAGACTGCCTCCCTGGCATGCGGACTGAAATTATCAGATAAAATTTCTTCAGGAGTACAAATCGACTTTTTTAATGAGGCTTCCCCAGGTACAGATTACAAAATTCTCTCCATCACCTTTGAAGGAGGTTTAATATTTGATTTATCAGAGAATGTAAAGATAGGAATACATGTATTCAATCCTGTTCCCAATTCTATCAGGAAGAGCAATCTTTCATCATCAATAAGTGCAGGCGCAGGAATCCAACTGAATAAAATGGTCTTTGCTTCGTCTGAAATCCTCATTATATCAGGAAACAACCTTGCCATCAGAACAGGGATTGAATACGAGACAGCAAAAAATTTCAAGATCAGAGGAGGATTCAACAGTAATAATAATTCATTCTCATTTGGCTTCGGATTAAAACTTAAAAATGTAAGGCTGGATTTTGGATTTGCAAGCCATGAAAAACTGGGTATTTCCACATCTGCATCGATAATATTTCATTTTGCAAAGGAAAATTAAGTCTTTAACCGTAAGGTGTATTATGATTAAGAATAAGAATAAATTACTGAATTACAATTTATTTTGTTGCCGCTTTGAACTCTTTGCTCTGACCTTGAAGAACTTATCTGACAAGAATATTCTTTTCTGTCTTTGTTTTTTTATCCTTTTTTCAATTTGCTGCTTCCATGCCAGATGCCAGGAGGGAAATCTCGCCGAAACGATAGCTTCATTTGCTGAAGATATCTCTGAATCCGGAACAGACGGAGAGGCTGTAACAGCATGCATTGAAAAGCTCCATGAATTGAATGAAAATCCTGTAAACCTGAATTCCGCTGATGAGACTTCTCTCTCAAGGCTTTTCTTTCTAACTGATTTCCAGATAAGATCGCTGACAGATTATATCCGCTCAACAGGTAAAATATTTTCTGTGTATGAGATTGCCAGTATTCCCGGATTTGACAGAGAACTCGCTTTGCTTTTACTTCCTTTTATTACGATTGAACCGATTGGCGATCAATCAGATGATTCAACCAGGATGAAAAACACCCTGCTTGCAAACTTTACAACAAAATTCAACAAAGCAGATGATCAGTTTGGGCCGGCCCATAAGACCCTTTTAAAATACAAACTCATTGCAAAAGGATTCTCCGCAGGCATAACTTCCGAAAAGGACAGTGGAGAAAAATACCTGTCGGGAAATCCTTCACAACCAGATTTTATATCAGCTTATCTTACCTGGAGTGGAACAGGAATAATCAGGAAGATTATTTTAGGTGATTTCAGCGGAAGGTTTGGGATGGGAACTTCAATAAATACAGGGCTGCGGACAGGATTGTCTCTTACTTCTCCCGGTTGCTTATCGGGGAATGATGAAATAAAACCTTATACTTCAACCGATGAGAATAATTTCTTTCGCGGCACTGCAGTATCGTTACTCTACAAAAAGTTTTCACTTGACATGTTTTATTCTTTAAATAGAATTGATGCAACATTACAATCATCGGATGGAAAAAACAATGATCAGATAGGTGCATTTTACATGACTGGCTTGCACAACACCCCTTCGTTGCTGTCAAAGAAAGATGCAGTTACAGAAAAATCAATCGGTATTAACCTTGGGCTTAACTTAAGGAATTTCAGATTGGGAGCATTATGGACCTCATCCTTACTGACTTTACCGATAAAACCAGATAAATCAAATCCGGTCGACATATATGATTTTGAAGGAAATTCAGCAAAGACTGCTACAATCTATTACAAATCATCTTATGGGAAAATCATCTTTTTCGGAGAATTATCAGTTGGCTACCATTTGCATACTGCGGTCGTGCAGGGGCTGACTTTCCGCCCAGCCGACAGGCTTAATCTTAATATACTTTACAGGAGATATGAACCTGGCTTCAGATCATTTCACGGGCGAGGTCCATTCTCCAGCTCGGCAGGTGACAATACAGAAGGCATTTTTGCCAACTTCACATTTGAAGCTGCAAAAAATATGTTTGTAAGTGCAGGATGTGACTTAAGACATTATCCATGGCTTAAGTACAGATGCAGCGCTCCTTCGCTATCTGTCGCCAGAGAGATAAAAGTCAGATTTCTTCCTTCAGATAATATTAATCTTGAAACTGTTTTCAGCTCAAGATCATCTATGGTTGATGACCCGGGAAGTGATGGGATAAAGAAACAGATCAATACACTGAGTCGCTCAATAATTGGATTATTTAGATATTCACCATACAATTTCATAACGTTAAGCACTCGTGTTGCCTGCAGAATAACCGAACCTTCGGAAAGCAGAGGAATGATGCTTATGCAGGATATATGCTGTAAATTCAGGAAAATTCCATTTTCACTGTGGATGAGATATTGTCTCTTCAATACTGATGACTGGGAGTCAAGGCTTTATGTATATGAAAACGATCTCTTATACACTCTCAGCATACCGGCTTTTTCAGGTAAAGGGAGCAGGAGTTACATAATGGCTGATTTGAGATTTTCCAGATATGGAGAATTGCGGATCAAATATGCTGTATCTGAAATTGACAGATTTAATCCTTCAGAAGTTTTTAGCAATGAATTAAAAATGCAGTTAAGATTATGGTTCTAGGTATGTTTCTGGTGGGAATCCCTATTTGGTATCTTTATGTCTTTGATGTTAAGCTGCAGATTCCTGTTTCCTTTAAATTCATTCATTTCGACAGAATAGCATATATCAAAGGGATTCCCTCCTTTGATATAATCAAAATGATCAGCCTGACTGAATGCAATTGCAGGGAAGATTATTGATCCGGATGACTCCTGACAAAGATCAAGCCGTAAATGTTCACCGCTTGAACCTACCATTCTGCCGGTGCCAGTGTCAAAAACATTCCTCGAAACAAAAACCGGAGACATGTTTTCAGGTCCAAAAGGTTGAAACTTATTCAGGAAATTAAAGAATTCTTCATTTATTTCAGCAAATGATAGTTCAGCATCGATGAATACTCTGGGTACTAGCTGCTCTTCTGTTATTGTACTGTTCACGAACTTTTCAAACCTTTCCATAAAAGGTTTAATATTTTCCTTTTTCAGTGTCAGCCCGGCAGCAAACATGTGACCGCCGAAACTCTCGAGCAGGTCGCTGCATGCTTCAATAGCCTGATAAAGATCATAACCTTGCACTGACCTGGCCGACCCAGTTGCAAAACCATTTGATTCTGTCAATATCACTGTGGGACGGTAATATGTTTCTATCAGACGTGAAGCTACAATTCCAATCACGCCTTTTTTCCATGATGGATTGAAAAGGACTGTGGTTCTTGAATTAACTAATCGCTGGTCTTCCGAAATCATGCGCATTGCCTCGGTGGTTATTGTCCTGTCGATGTTTCTTCTTTCAAGGTTGAAATTATTTATTTCTTTGCTAATTCCTGTTGCTATCCTTGAATCGTTTGAAACAAGAAGTTCAACAACCTTACTGCCTGTTTCCATTCTGCCTGCAGCATTTATTCTGGGACCAAGTTTGAATACTACATCTTCAATAGTGAGCGCTCTGCAAACTTCCGATTCCCTTATTATCTCTTTAAGGCCTGTTCGCGGTGATTCGTTAAGCTGTTTTAATCCGTAATATGCAAGAACCCTGTTTTCTCCTGTAAGCGGAACAATATCTGATGCAATGCTGACTGCCACAAGATCGAGATAATGTGCAATTTTACTGAATGGAATTCCATGCACCCTTGCAAAGGCATGTATGAGCTTAAATCCTACCCCGCATCCTGAAAGCTCTTTATATGGATAACTGCACGAAGGCTGTTTCGGGTCAAGGACTGCAGTTGCTTTGGGTATTTCATCACCCGGATAATGATGATCGCATATTATAACATCAAGCCCTTTTGTCCTGGCATATCTGACCTTTTCTACTGCCTTTATCCCGCAATCAAGTGTAATAAGCACCTTGCAATTATTCTGATAACCGAAATCAATTCCCTGATATGAAACACCATAACCTTCCTTATATCTGTCTGGAATATAATACTCCACGTTTGAATACTGCTCTTTAAGGAAGGAATACATCATGGCTACAGCAGTAGTTCCGTCCACATCATAATCGCCATAAACAAGGATTTTTTCATTCTTCTTAATTGCAGTTGAAATTCTTTCAACTGCAATGTTCATGTCTTTCATAAGAAACGGATCATGGAGGTAGCCCAGATCAGGTTCAAAAAATGCTTTTGCCTCTTCAGGTGTCGTAATATGTCTTTGAACCATAAGATTAGCAAGAGCCTCGGATATACCTAAACCATTTGCCAGCTGAATCACTACAGCTGTATCACCCTTCTCCTTAATAACCCATTTTTTTCCCATCTTTACTCCTGACTCCAGCTAAGATCAAAAACAGATTTGAAGTTATCTTTAAGCAGCAACTTAATCTGTTCGATATCCTGAACTGATCCTTTTTCCTTTTCAAGTGACGTTACCCCTCTGTCAGTAAAACCACAAGGATTAATATAATTAAAATAAGTAAGATCTGTATTTACGTTAAAGGCAAAACCATGCATTGTAATATATCTGCTTGCCCTGACGCCTATTGCACATATCTTCCTCGACTTCGCCTGAATGTCCGCGTCAAGCCATACTCCCGCAGCACCATTTAGCCTTGATCCCTGCAGTTTGAAAGCTGATAGTGTAACGATTATAACCTCCTCCAGCCTGAAAATGTATTCTTTTAGACTAATATTCAGCCTCTCAAGATCAAATATCGGATAACCGACAATCTGCCCCGGACCATGATAAGTTATATCTCCACCTCTGTCAGTTCTGTAAAAACGGGCATCTTTCGCCTGAAGCTGCATACTATCAATGAGAAGATTCTTTTCTGAACCATTTTTCCCAAGTGTATAAACATGAGGATGTTCAACAAGAATCAGCGCACCGGGTTCATTCATCCAGTCTGATAATTTATTAGAATTATCATTCTTTTTTCCGGCGACAAGTCTTTCAAAGATTTCTTCCTGATACCTCCAGGTTTCTAAATAGTCCTTTATTCCAATATCTTGATATACTACACTATAGCTCAATTAATCATTGGGTGTTTGGTGGTTACAATATAGTCATTTTTATAAAATTCCAATTTGTTTTTCAGAGTGAAAAGATGATCTTACAAGAGGATGGCATTCAACATGATCGAAACCAAGCGACATTGCATACTTTCTATATTCTGTAAATTTTTCTGGTGTTATATAATCTGCCGGTTCCATATGATTTAATCCTGGTTTTAAATACTGCCCGACTGTAATTATTCGGCATCCGGCTGCCCTCAGATCTCTCATCGTCTCATGAATTTCATTCTCCCGCTCTCCCAGCCCGAGCATAAACCCTGATTTTGACTTTTTCCCCTTTCCTGAGATATATTTAATAACACCCAGGCTTATTTCATATTTTGCCTTTGTTCTTATAAGAGGTGTGAGACGCCTTACAGTTTCAATATTATGTGAAATAATTTCAGGATCAGCATCAATTATTCGGTTGATGTCTTCAGTTCTTCCGTCAAAATCAGGGATTAGTGCTTCGATTGTTATGCCCGGATTTATTTTTTTAATACTTCTGATTGTTTCTGCCCAGATGTTTGAACCTCCGTCAGGAAGGTCATCCCTGTCAACAGAGGTAATGACACAATGACTCAGGCCAAGAGTCTGGATGATCCCGGCTATACGCATAGGTTCACCCACATCAGGAGGAAGAGGCTTTCCTGTCTTGGTGGCACAGAATTTACATGCTCTTGTACAGATATCACCAAGTATCAAGAAGGTAGCACTGCCTGCGTTCCAGCATTCTCCAATATTGGGACAGTTACCGCTTACACAGATAGTATGAAGATGGTGATTTGCAACAAGATTCTTTATCCTTGAATAGTTTTCCCCGCTTGCTCTCTGCATTTTAAGCCATTCCGGCAATCTCCTGCTTCTCTGCATATTCAAATTTAATGTTCCGCAAAAATACTAAAAATTACAAGACACATTGCCAGTCATTACAGACATTCCCCTAATTCAGGTCAGATCTTGTTCAGTTGCCCCGCTGGTGAAGGTCTCACAAAAATTACTCCAGGTTTTTAGGTTATTATGAGTCATACAGTATAAGGAAATAACTATATTTGTTTGCTTGCAAAATTGTTACTAACTTCTAAATTCAGAAATAATGGCATCAAGAGAATTCAGTATAAACACTGGCTACCAAACTGTGATCGGTGATTTTCCAAAAGTCGGCATTCGCCCGGTGATAGACGGTCGTGAAAGGGGTGTGAGGGAATCCCTCGAAAAGCAGACAATGGATATGGCTAAATCAGCAGCTGCTTTAATTAGCAAAAACCTTCAGTATCCAAATGGCAGGCCTGTTGAGTGTGTGATTTCCGACACCTGCATCGGCGGAGTGGCTGAAGCTGCATCATGTGCAGAAAAATTCAGAAAAACAGGAGTTGGGATCAGTCTGACAGTCACCCCATGCTGGTGCTATGGCAGCGAAACTATTGATATGGATACCCTGACGCCTAAAGCCATCTGGGGATTTAACGGAACTGAAAGACCCGGTGCAGTATATCTTGCAGCAGCCCTTGCAGGCCACAATATGAAAGGATTGCCTGCATTCAGTATTTATGGGCGCGACGTTCAGGATGCAGGGGATAAGTCAATTCCTGATGATGTAAAGGAAAAGATACTTCGGTTTGTCAAAGCCGGGCTCGCAGTAACTTTCATGAAGGGTAAATCCTACCTTTCGATGGGATCAGTCTCAATGGGTATTGCCGGTTCAATAGTGCGTGAGGATTTTTTCCAGGAATATCTCGGCATGCGCAATGAATACGTTGATATGAGCGAATTTACAAGAAGGCTGAATGAGGAGATATATGACAGGGAGGAGTTTAAAAAGGCACTGGAATGGACAAAAAAATACTGTAAAGAGGGTCCCGATCTGAATAATAAACCATCATCCAGATCAAGAAAAGACAAAGAATGGGAGATCGTCGTCAAAATGACATTAATAGCCCGTGACCTGATGGTCGGAAATCCTAGGCTGAAACAAATGGGATACGGAGAAGAAGCCCTGGGTCATAATGCTATCCTTTCAGGTTTCCAGGGACAGCGTCAATGGACAGATCATATGCCAAACGGGGATTTCCTTGAAGCAATACTCTGTTCATCATTCGACTGGAATGGGATCAGACCTCCCTACCTGGTTGCAACAGAAAACGATGCAATGAATGGAGTACCAATGCTTTTTGGTTATTTGCTGACCAATACTGCCCAGATGTTTTCAGATATCAGGACTTATTGGAGTCCCAAAGCCATAAAAAGAGTTACCGGAATGAAAGCTGAAGGGCTGGCATCAAACGGAATAATCCACCTTATTAATTCAGGTGCTTCCGCACTGGACTTTTCAGGAAAACAGAGGAAAAAAGGTGAAGCATGCATTAAACCATTCTGGGAAATAACAGGACAAGATGCCGAAGCATGTCTCAAAGCAACTCAATGGTCTCCCGCCAATACTGGTTATTTCAGGGGAGGAGGATTCTCATCACAGTTCACCACTGTTGATGTGATGCCAATAACACTCTCAAGAATAAATCTTGTCAAGGGAATAGGTCCTGTACTGCAGCTTGCAGAGGGCTGGACAGTTGATCTTCCTGAAAAAATTAACAAGATACTTACCGATCGTACTGATCCGGGATGGCCAACAACATGGTTCAGTCCTAGACTCACAGGTAAGGGCCCGTTTACTGATGTTTATTCCGTAATGGCCAGCTGGGGTGCCAACCATGGAGCTTCCAGCTATGGACATATCGGAGCCGACCTTATCACCTTGTCGTCCATTCTCAGAATTCCTGTTTGCATGCATAATGTGCCGGAGAATCAGATCTTCAGGCCAAGCTTATGGAGTGCTTTCGGTATGGATAGCGAGGGAGCCGATTACAGAGCCTGCCAGGCTTACGGGGCCCTTTATAAATAACAATATTTTCCAGAATATGCAACCTGGTGGTGAGGTTAAAAAAATGGAAATCAATCGTGAGATCCTGGACAGCCTTAATAAAACCCGCAAATGGACAATGTTTCTGTCTGTGATGGGATTTATTATCATTGGTTTGCTTATTGCACTGATTTTGGTTACCGGTACATTCCTTTCATTTTTTAAACTTAAAGAGACATCTCCTGCCATTAATGATATTGCATTGATCCTGGCTCTTATCTTGATTGCTGTTGCATATTCCCTTTCAGTAGTTTTTCTTTTCAGATTCTCCAGATTCACCCGCGATGCCATTCATAACCACGACATTAGAAAACTTGATAAGGCTTTTAAAAACCTGAAATTGTTTTTTTCCTACATCGGAATAATTCTGATAATTGCAATGGCACTCTATCTTTTAACCGTGATCCGGACAGGATCAGCTCTCACATTCTTAATTGGAATTTAGTCAGGAACTTATATTGACTCATTATGGCTGAAAAAGATATTGTTATTGTATTCGACTGTGGAGCAACAAATATCAGGGCTATTGCTATAAACAGAAAGGGTGAGATTGTCGCATCGGAATCTTTACCAAACAACGTATTTCCTGATCCTTACTTCTCCTCATACAGGATCTGGGATGTGAAATTGATATGGGATGAAATGTGCAGAGCCTCAAAAAAAATACTGCAAAAAATAAGGCCGGAGACAATAATTGGAGTTACAGTCACAACTTTTGGCGTTGATGGTACCCTCTTTGACAAGGGTGGCAATATGTTATACCCGGTAGTTTCGTGGCAGTGCGAAAGGACAAATCCCATAATGGCAAATATTGGAAAATATATTTCGATTGAAGAATTGTACCGGGAAGCTGGGGTGCTCCCTTTCAACTTCAACACAATAAACAAACTTATCTGGTTCCTTGAAAACAAACCCGACTTAATAGAAAAGGATTCCATTTTTTTATTCATGCCGTCAATCTTCTCATATTTTCTAACCGGTGAGATGGTCAATGATTGTACCATGGCAGGTACTTCAATGCTTAATAATCAATCAAAAAGAGAGTATTCCGATTTAATTTTCCGGAAAATAGGGATTCAGGCCGAAATTATGGGCAGAACTGTGGAACCTGGTACAATAATAGGAACCATCACCCATAGGGCTGCAGAAGAAACTTCAATTCCTGCAGGTATTCCTGTAATTGCAACGGGGCATGATACGCAGTTTGCTATTTTCGGATCGGGGGCAGAAAAGAATCAGCCTGTCTTAAGCTCAGGAACATGGGAGATATTGATGGTCCGAGCTGAAGAATTCAAATCTGGTCAGGAACAACTGCTTTCCGGTATTACAACAGAACTGGATGTAATGCCAGGTCTTTATAATATAGGCAATCAATGGATAGCGTCAGGAGTGCTGGAATGGGCCAGAAGAAATCTTTTCGCAGATATTACCGACAATGTATATGAAACAATGATTTCAGGAGCAGAAAAGGTACCTGAAGGGTGTAATGGGGTAAGAGTAATTCCAAAGTTTTATGAAGAGTTAAGGGGGAAACCTGGTGGTGTAATTTCAGGGCTTACAATGGAGTCAACACGGGATGAGATCTACAGGGCTATCCTTGAAGCATTGTCGCATAGGCTTGCGGAGGGTAAAACTGCCCTGGAAAAGGCAGGAGGCTTCAAAACCGAAAGCATAATATGTGTCGGAGGCGGCTCAAAAAACCGGTTGTGGAACAAGCTGAAAGCAAGATATGCAGGTGTCCCATTGAAACTAATAGATCACAAGGAGACAACTGTGCTTGGAGCTTCCCTTTTTGTCCAGGCTGCCTGCGGAAATTATTCATCACCGGATGAAGCCAGATCAGCAGTAAGTTACCGGACAGAAATCGTGGAACCAGATTAGAAATTACCAGGATCTTAGGATCGTGTATTTTTTAATTAATGAAGTTTATTCCTGAATAAGAAAAATAATTAATACTGCCCGCTAACGACCTGCAACTTACAACTTGCAATTTGCAATATTTAACTTGCAACCTGTAATAAAAAATTGTTAAACCATATTATTATGGAAATTGCTTTTATAAATGGGAAATTTCTTCCAAAAGAAAATGTAAGAATAAGTCCGGATGACCGTGGATTCCTTTTTGCAGAGGGAATTTATGAAGTTGTAAGGTGGTATCAGGGGTTCTTTTACGATATGGAAGGGCATGTAGAAAGGATGAAAGCCAGTCTCAGAAAAACCCTTATAAGCTGGCCCGAAGAAAACTCATTCCCTGATATTGCCTTGGAATTAATCAGAAGAAACAAGCTTGAAAAAAAACCATCATTGGTATATCTACAGGTTACTAGAGGTGTTGCGATCCGATCGCATGCATTTCCCAATCCACCTGTTTCACCTACAGTCTATGCATTTGCTAAAGATTTTATACCTGAATATCAGGGGAGGGAATCAGGTATTGGCGTTATGCTTAAAGAAGATTTAAGGTGGAAAAGGTGTGATATTAAATCAATAGCTCTCCTTCCAAATACTTTAGCATTTCAGGAGGCATTGGATGCGGGGTTTAGCGAATGTGCTTTTGTAAGGGATGGCAATATAACCGAATGTACCCATTCAAACATATTTTTTGTTAAAGATGGATCAGTTTTTACACATCCGGAGTCGGAGTATATTTTATCAGGCATCACCAGGAAAAATATAATCCGGATTGCATCTGATGCCGGGATTCGCGTTATTGAAAAACCCATAAGTGTGAAAAAAATTGAAAACATCTCAGAAGCTTTTATTACAAATACTTCCGGTGAGATCCATCCTGTAAACACAATTGACAAAATAACAATAGGCAACGGGCAGCCTGGGCCAATCACAAGGATCTTAAAGGGAAAATTCAATGAGGAGATCTGTTACCTAAGACATAAATCATCCCTCCCCTGACATATCCGGATTTTCATATATTTGCACAAATTTTAACAAAAGGATAAATGAGCTTAAGTGAACAGGAACAAATCAGGAGAGAATCCCTTGCCGCCATCAGACAACTCGGTATAAATCCTTATCCTGCAGCTGAATATAAAACCAATGCTTTTGCACAGGAAATCCTCGATAATTATGACCCTGAAAAGAATAATTACCAGAATGTCTGTCTGGCAGGACGAATAATGAGTCGCCGGATAATGGGGAATGCCTCATTTGCAGAAATTATGGATTCATCGGGAAGGATACAGATTTATATAAGAAGGGATGAAATTTGCAAGGGTGAGGACAAGACTCTTTACAATACTGTTTTCAAACATCTTCTTGATATAGGTGATATAATTGGGGTTAAAGGCTATGTTTTCAAAACCCAGACAGGAGAAATTACAGTACATGTCAATGAACTTTCTCTTTTATGCAAATCAATACGGCCTTTGCCTGTAGTAAAGGAAAAGGACGGGATTTTTTTTGATGCTGTAACAGATCCTGAGATGCGCTACAGACAGCGTTATGTTGACCTGATAGTCAATCCCCAGGTAAGGAATATTTTCCGTAAAAGAACCATGATAATACAGTCAATGAGGGAGCTGTTTAATTCAAGAGGATACCTTGAAGTCGAAACTCCAATACTTCAACCTATTCCGGGAGGCGCAGCCGCAAGACCTTTTATCACACATCATAATACTCTTGATATTCCTCTCTATCTCAGAATAGCAAACGAGCTTTACCTCAAAAGACTTATTGTCGGAGGCTTCGAAGGTGTGTATGAATTTGCAAAAGACTTCAGGAACGAAGGAATGGATCGCACACATAATCCTGAATTTACTGTCATGGAAATATATATTGCCTATAAGGATTACAACTGGATGATGAATTTTACGGAAGAAATCATCAAAAAAGTTACCCTTGATCTCCATGGTAAAACAGAAATTATTTATGGTGATAAGACTATAGATCTGAATCCGCCATATAAACGTATCAGTATGCTTGATTCAATACTCGAACATACCGGTATAGATATCTCAGGTATGAATGAGGATGAACTCAGGAATGTATGTTCACGCCTTGGGATTGCACACACTCCGGAAATGGGTAAAGGTAAACTTATCGATGCAATATTTGGCGAGAAATGCGAACATAATTATATACAACCAACCTTTATTATTGATTATCCGGTTGAAACATCACCACTTACCAAAATGCACAGGAGTAAACCAGGATTGACGGAAAGGTTTGAACTGATGATTAACGGTAAGGAGATTGCTAATGCCTATTCTGAACTAAATGATCCGATAGATCAGATGGAAAGGTTCCAGGAGCAACTTAGGCTTTCTGAAAAGGGAGATAATGAGGCAATGTTCATAGATCTTGATTTTATCAGGGCACTTGAATATGGGATGCCCCCGACATCTGGAATGGGGATCGGAATCGACAGACTCACAATGCTTCTTACCAACCAGCCTTCAATCCAGGATGTTCTGCTGTTCCCCCAGATGAAGCCGGTAATTCAAAATCTAAAGGCGGACGATCCCAAAGAGAACTTTATCGAACTTGGTATACCTGAAGAATGGATTGAACCTCTGAAAAGACTGGGATTCACTACCATTGCAAAGCTTAAAGAGATTGAAAAACCCGGAAAACTTGCCAATGATCTTAACAGTTACAATAAAAAAAATAAACTGGGACTTCCGGGAATAAATCCACAGGTTGTTGAAGGTTGGTTAAAAAAATAGTCAACTCTGACTTATTTTTTTCTATATTTGATATAATAAATTACCAGTCAAATATATCTTTATATCTCAAATCTTTATTATTTTATTGGTAATCTTGAGGATAAAGTCATGAAGAAATTCTCTCTTATAGTTGTTTTTCTCTTTACAGCTGTTTTAGCATACAGCCAGCAATTGCCTTTCTACCCGGTATCCTTCAGGATCTTTAGTCCTCTGATAATAAATCCCGCATACGTTGGAAGCAAGGATTTTTTTTCTGCTGATTTTATTGCAGGGTTCCAGGGGGATTCTTATTCCCAGGTACTGAGTGCAAATTCAAGAATATACAGAAAAGTTCCCGGATATTTGCTTTCCTCAAGGACAACCGAGTTCACTAATTTTGGTATAGGTGGTGCCGCTTTTAACAATTTTGATGACTTTTCAATTACATCAGGTCTGATCGGTTCTTTTTCATATCATATACCTGTTAACAGGTATTCACTTACTTTTTTGTCAATCGGCGCTTCAGTGAAAGGGAATTACCATAAGTTCAAAGGTGATGAAGATTCTGATCTTCAATCGAAAAATTTCTTATTCCCAAATGCGGATTTTGGATTGTATATGTACAATCCGATTTTTTATGCAGGTCTCTCAGCAACAAACCTTCTGGGGCGCCCGGAAGACCCAGATACTTTATATAATTACATGGTCCCGGTATCCCGGCAGTACTATTTCCAGGCAGGTGCTAAAATTGTAATCAGCAGGTCCTTACGATTGGTGGTAGAACCTTCATTCACAATAAATACCGATGATTCACTCACTTTTGATGTCAAAGAAAGTATTGAACCAATGTTAAAAATATACGCAGGTAATTTTTGTTTAGGAACTTATTTTAATGACTATTCAAAAATCTCCTTCTTTTTTCAGTACAGGTTCCCTAAAATATATGTGGGAACCTTTTTTGCACTGCCAAAAGATTCGCCCTACTTCAAAGAGATTCCCACTACTGAAATTGCAGTCGGAATCAACCTCCCCCATAATAATTCGGGATTTAGTAAAAATGGCCACTGGTAATATCTTACTGTAATCACATCATGAAAAGGTTATTGTTAACAGTATCGTTTTTTTGTTTAATTACATTCCTTGTCTCATCTGCTATAAAACCCATATATTTGGCCGAAGACAGGGAAAACCCAGAAAACCTTTCATCATATACTGACACCTTGAATAAAGAACTGCCAGTTAAGATCACTCCTTTTAATCTTGAGATCATTCCTCCTTCAAGCGGAGTACAATTCTATAAAAAAGGTATTGTCTTTCTCTCTCACTCCAAGGTAGAAGACAGAATGATAAGCGATCATGTATCTTTTGGAACACTCGGCACATATTATGCCGAAATTGCAGATACTACGACAGGTGGTCACCGGTTGTTTTCATATAATGATCCATTTCCTGTACCATCCGAATCAATGACCTTCAGCCCTGACTATTCATTAATGTATTATGCAAAGCGTCCAAAGAACAAAGATTCTGAAAAGATTTATGAAGCAGTATACAATCCGGGACGAACTGATGGCGGATCCTGGATAAGTGATGATAAGCCTTTGAGTTTCTGCTCCGATAATTCAACATATACTCATCCGGTTTTATCATACTCCGGAGATATGCTTGTCTTCTCTTCCAACAGGAGGGGAAGTTCAGGTGGGATGGACCTTTATGTCACTCATAAGATGGGTAATACATGGTCATCACCTGAGAACCTTGGAAAATCATTAAATACCGGAGGAAACGAGATATTTCCACTTCTGGATAAGGATAATAATCTCTATTTTTCTTCCGACGGTCATAAAGGTCTTGGAGGTTATGATTTATATTTTTCTAAATATAACGGGAAATACTGGGACAAACCTGTCGGTATGACAAAAGTCATCAACTCAGAGAATGATGAATTGGCTCTCAGAATAAACCCTTCAGATGGTACCACAGCTTTCCTATCAGTAAGAGAAAAGTCGGGAGACCGTAAAATAAGATTATTAAAAATTTCTTTCTCTGATCAGTATTCGCTGAACAGATTTAGCAATCTTTCAAATGCTCTGAAATTCGTAGCAGGAATTGATACAAGTCCTTTTAAAATGGTTTCAGGCGATTCAACGGTTCTTGCACAGGCCCGCACTGTTGATGCAAAATCAGAAACCCCTGCGCTTACTGCAAAAAGGGAGACTGGGAAACAAGCAGCTCCGAAATCAGATCTGCCGCCGGCTGAAACCGGAAAACCACCTGTTGTAAAACAGCCCCAGGCTGGGAATCAGCCGGCCGTACAGCCACCATCAAAACCTGAAACATCACAACCAAAACCAGTTGACAGGACAGAGATAGCAGTGGCCGAAACCGCAGCAAAACCGTCCGGTGGTGATATAATTGTTTATCGTGTCCAGTTCTTTTCCTCGCAAAAGCCCAAAGGTAGTTATACACTGACAGTTGATAACACCAGTCATAAGACCTTTGAATATTTTTACAATGGACTTTACAGGTCATGTGTGGGAGAATTCAGCAATGTGACAGATGCAAGAGAGTTCCTAAAGAGCTTAAAACAGGCAGGTTATAATGATGCTTTTGTAGTTGTTTTCCGGAATAATGAAAGATCGCTTGATCCGGCACTAATGAAATAATAGTGATAATATTATCCCCAGAAGGATTAAGATCATAAACGCCAAATTTCCTGAATGCATCCCTTCTCGGTCCAAATCATTTTTGGTATAATAAAATCAATGAGGAGTTCTCGGAATATTCAAAGCTAAAAACAACTGCAGGCTATTATATACAAATCAGTAAAAGGTTTTAGAATCAATAATTCTTTTATTATCGTCATTATAATAAAAATAAATATGTAATCTCCTTTAACTTTTTAACCCCCAATATGTTTACAATTATTGAAAAATTAATCCGGCAGCATGCCTGAATATGTCATAGAAGTCAGAAATGTCTGGAAATCATTCAAGACTGTCCAGGCTGTTAAAGGTGTCAGTCTTAAGATTCCCAAAGGTCAGTTTGTCGCACTCCTGGGACCTAACGGTGCAGGAAAAACCACGCTGGTAGAAATGATTGAAGGAATACAGAAACCAGACCAGGGTGAGATAAATATTTTGGGAAAGAAATGGAAAGGCAATGAGGACGAACTTCACAGACTTATAGGAATCTCATTGCAGGAAACAAGGTTCATAGATAAACTCAGGGTGAATGAGACTCTGAATCTTTTTGCAAGCTTTTTTAAGCTGGGAAGTGAAAGGGTGGATGAGGTAATAGGTCTTGTGGGTCTTGATGAGAAAAGGAGATCTTATGTGGTAAATCTTTCCGGCGGACAGAGACAGAGGCTGGCCCTTGGAATCGCTCTGATCAATAATCCTTCAATACTACTGCTTGATGAACCTACGACAGGCCTTGATCCCAATGCAAGGCGTGAAATTTGGGAAATACTGCACAGCCTAAGGGAAAGGTCAGAAACTTCAATGGTCCTGACTACACATTATATGGAAGAAGCTGAGATTCTATGCAGTTATATAGTCATTATGGATAACGGGAAAATCTTAAGGGAAGGAACATTGAAACAACTCCTTGATTCTGGAACAAGGGAAAAAGGAATAAAACCCCGAAATCTTGATGATCTGTTTACCAGCTTAACCGGAAAGAAGATTTATGAATAAATGGTTAAGAAATAATCAGCTGTGGCAGCTTATTAAAGCGCTTTTCAAAGAAATTATCAGGGAGCCGGGAGTACTCTTCTGGGGAATACTTTTTCCAATACTGATGTCAATAGGTTTGGGTATTGCTTTCACAAAAAAAACAGATGTGGTGCGTAAAGTTGCAGTTGTGATTGAAACTCCAGATAAAACCAAAGTAATTAAAAACTCGTCGCCATTATATGCTTTCCTGGAAAATACATGTGAAAAAAATCCTTATCCTGATGATGAATCTTACAAATGGAAACTTAAGATCTCAAATGAAAAACTGGGGAATTCAGTATTCTATTTCTATCAGCTCGACTGGGATAAGGCAATGATTCTTCTCAAAAGAGCCACCGTCAATGTAGTAGTTCTTGATAAAGACGGTAAAACTGAGTACCACTTCGATCCTCTTAATGCTGATGCCCAGCTGACATATATTAAACTTAACTCAGTGATCAGCAGAGGTGTCAGTGCACTCAACGAAACAGACGAAAACATAAAACCGCTGATGGTTCAGGGAACCCGTTACATTGATTTTCTTGTTCCCGGACTTATAACAATGGGAGTAATGATGTCGTGCATGTGGGGTATCAGTTATGGTCTGATAGAAAAGAGATCAAAAAAACTCTTACGCCGTCTGGTTGCAACTCCAATGAAAAAATCCAATTTCCTGATTGCGCAGATAACTGTCAGGATTGCAATGAATTTTGTGGAATCGTTTGTATTATTGATTTTTGCCGTCATCGCCTTTAAAATGACCATACAGGGAGATATCAGTGCACTTGTTCTGATTTTTCTTGCCGGGAACTTTGCATTTTCAGGAATTGCAATTTTTGTCTCTTCCCATACATCCAATACTGAGGTTGGCAACGGACTGATCAATGCCATAGTATTTCCCATGATGGTCCTTTCAGGCATTTTCTTCAGCTATCACAATTTCCCCGACTGGAGCATAAAGATTATCCAGATACTCCCTCTGACCATTCTTACAGACGGCGTAAGAAGTATTTTCAATGAAGGAGCTGGATATACCGAAATTGCATTACCAATTACCATACTTTCAGCTACAGGAGCTCTCTTTTTCGCCGCAGGTTTAAAGATTTTTAAATGGCATTAGTTTTTTCCCATTTCATGCATCAGAATTGATTATTTACTGTCTTTTGTTAAGAATTAATAAGTAATCTAAAAAACAAGCTATGAAAATTTTCAGGACCCTTATGATTGTCTTTTTCTGCATAGGAACAATCTCATGCATCAATGGGCAGCTCCGTAAAACTGTTTACGGAAACGGTAATGTGGTTAGCAAGGAAAGACAATCCGGTAATTTTACCGGATTGAAAGTAAGTTCGGGAATTGATGTCATCCTGAAACAAACTGATAATAACTCTATATTGGTTGAAGCTGATGAGAACATTCAGGATTATATTAAGACCGAGATAAAAGATGGATTCCTTAATGTTTATTCAGATGCTGAAATCAGAAAAGCTGAACGAAAAAGAGTTTATGTTACAATGAAAGACATCGTGTCTGTATCAGCTTCCAGTGCAGGTGATGTGATCGGAGAAACCCCTGTAAAAAGTGATAAATTAAGAATATCGGCAAGCAGTGCAGGAGATATCAAGCTTGAAGTTTATGGTAAAGCTATTGAAGCGGATCTCAGCAGCTCGGGCGATATAACCCTTTCCGGTGAGGCTGACACCCTTGAAGCAGATCTCAGCAGCGCAGGTGACCTGAATGCTTATAACTTCAAGGTTAAGGAGGCCGATATTTCTGTCTCGAGTGCAGGTGATGCTGATATTTTCGTAACAGAGTGCCTTAAAGCAAGAGCTTCAAGCGCCGGAGATATCAACTATAAGGGGGACCCCAAATATTTAGACGCCCATGCATCAAGTGCAGGAGGGATACATCATAGATAGCTTCTTTTCATTATATTTCCCCCCTATTAATATTTACCGGCAGATGAAAACCTGCCGGTTTTTTTTATTTTTGTAATCACCATTGATATGTTGAATAAAATGAAAGATACTATTAGTCTAAACCTGAAAAATATAACCAGATATGTTTCTTACGAAGAGGTATTAGCCTTGGCTCAGCAATCTGTAAGACATCTTGATAATCTCAACAATGGAACCGGAGCCGGAAACGATTTTCTGGGATGGCTTTCACTTCCTGATGATATATTTCCGCAGATTGACAAGATCAAAAAAGCTTCAGAACGTTTAAAAGCTATATCTGATACAACAGTCGTGATAGGTATTGGTGGCTCATACCTTGGTGCACGTGCTGTTATTGAAGCCCTATCACACACATTCAGATCACTCCTTAACAATGGCGGTCATGAAGTCATTTTTGCAGGCCAGAATATTTGTGAAGATTATATGTCAGACCTTCTTGACCTGCTCGAAAAAAGGAACTATTCAATTGTAGTGATCTCAAAATCAGGAACTACAACAGAACCTGCCATAGCATTCAGGATACTTAAAGATCACCTTGGGAAGAAAGTTGGCAGGGAAAAATGCGCTGAAAGAATCATTGCAATAACTGACAGCAGAAAAGGAGCATTAAAAAAGATGGCTGATCTGAATGGATATGAAACCTTTGTTATCCCGGATAATATTGGAGGAAGATACTCTGTGCTGACCCCCGTTGGTTTATTACCTATTGCTCTTAGTGGATTTGATATCGGGACTCTTGTAAAGGGAGCCGCATCAATGAAAGATTTAACAAGGCACAACAGGGATGCTGCCTCCAATCCGGCTCTTTTATATGCTTCTGCCCGGAACCTGATTCTCCAGACCGGCAGAACAACTGAAATAATCGCAGGTTTTACTCCAAGATTACATTTCTTTTCAGAGTGGTGGAAACAATTATTTGGAGAAAGCGAAGGAAAAGAAGGGAAGGGAATATTTCCTGCTGCTGTCGATTTTACAACTGATCTGCACTCTCTCGGCCAGTATATTCAGGAAGGACAGAGACTTTTGTTTGAGACAATTATATCGGTAGAAAATCCTGGAAAGGAAGTTAGGATCCCATTTGAAACCGACGATTCCGACCAGCTTAATTATATTGCAGGAAAAAGACTTTCAGAAGTAAATCTTAATGCAGAGCTTGGGACGACAATTGCACACACTGATGGAGGGGTTCCGATCATAACCATTTCTGTGCCTGCCCTTAATGAATACTTTATTGGCCAGCTGATATATTTCTTTGAGCTGGCATGCGCTGTGAGTGGTTATATTCTTGATGTAAATCCATTCGATCAGCCGGGTGTTGAAGCCTATAAGAAGAATATGTTTGCACTGCTTAATAAACCTGGGTTTGAGGAAGAATCAAGAAAAATCAGGGAAAGACTTGTTTAACCATCATGGAAATATAAGAAAAGGGGAAGAGGAGAATGAAGTTAAAACCAAGTACTATGATTATTGAATTAAAAAAAGACTTCAGATGGGCACTGTTAGTCCCAACAAGCATGGGTGTAAGGATTACACCCGTATATAATCAGCCTGTTCACTGCAGTGACACTTTTTTTATGCAGGCAACAAGCGCTGAATCGAATGTGGCAAGCATATCATCATATCTCGGACTTCCGGTGAAAGTTCTTACCACCTTTGTAAAAGGGAGCCCTATTGCAAGGTTCATTAAGGATAACCTGGCTAGCAGACATTTGGTTTATGAAGGTATTGAAGTCGAACAAGGTGGTCCGTGGGGTTACAGGCATCAGTTCAATATAGCTGACACTGGATACGGAGTAAGGGGACCAAGGGTTCATAATGACCGGGCCGGAGAAGTTGGAAGGACACTAAATGTCAAGGATTTTGACCTTGAGCGTATTTTTGGCAAAGAAGGTGTAAGAATCTTGCATCTGTCAGGATTAATAGCTGCCTTGTCGGCAGATACAAGCAGGTTCTGTCTGGAACTTGCCCGGTCGGCAAAGAGATATGGAACACGGATTTCATTTGATCTTAATTTCAGAGCTTCTTTCTGGAAAGGAAGGGAAAAAGAGCTGGCTGATACATTCAGGGAAATAGCTTCCATTTCCGATATTCTCGTTGGTAATGAGGAGGATTTTCAGCTATGTCTTGGGATAAAAGGGCCTGAAGAAGGAGGAAATGACCTTTCAGCCAAGATAGAAAGCTTTAAAGAAATGATTAGCAGAGTAAAAGAAACATTTCACGAGGCTTCTGTTTTTGCAACAACCCTTCGTCAGGTCATTAGCACAAATGAACACCTTTGGGGCGCCATTATGCTGGAAGGCGAAAGATGGCATATAGTGGAACCCAGAGAAATTACCGTCCTCGACCGAATTGGAGGTGGAGACGGATTTGTCGGTGGATTACTTTATGCTATTCTTAAAGGCTGGGAACCTGAGAAATGGATTCAGTTCGGATGGGCTGCCGGAGCTCTTGCCACAACCCAGATGACAGACTATGCTCAACCTGCAGATGAAGAACAGATTTGGAGCATCTGGAAAGGTAACGCAAGGGTAATGAGATAGAAACTAATCTTCATTTACAATATTCCTTCTAAAAGTGAAAATTAAATTTCACTGCTGATCCTTCGTA
The DNA here is from genome assembly GCA_964514725.1 of uncultured Rikenellaceae bacterium. Lineage (GTDB taxonomy): Bacteria > Bacteroidota > Bacteroidia > Bacteroidales > VadinHA17 > LD21. The sequence goes on along the minus strand of CAZEUL010000012.1, from coordinate 64,979 downwards.
TAATTTACACTGATCTTTGTTAAACAGATTTTTCAAGGTTGAATTTTCTAATGAATTCATCTACAACCTGTGTAAGATTTGGCATACCAATTTCCTGCAGATCATAATAAACTCTTGTGCTAGGCTTATTGATCTTTATGATCCTTTTAAGGTCAATAGGTGTCGCAACAATTACACTGTCGCAATCAGCATTATTGATAGTGGCTTCAAGATCTTTAAGCTGCTGTTCACCATATCCCATTGCGGGGAGCAATGTACCTATTTCAGGATATAACCTGAATGTTTCACTCAGTTTCCCTTTCGTAAAAGGTCTTGGATCAACAAGCCCGGCTGCTCCAAACTTACGGGCAGCAACAATTCCTGCTCCAATCTTCATTTCACCATGAGTAAGAGTTGGGCCGTCTTCAACAACAAGGACTCTCTTACCTTTGATTACAGAGGGATCATCGACCTTTATGGGGGAGGCACTGTCAATTACTATTGCTCGGGGATTTACCTTCTCAATGTTTTCTCTTAAAATTTGAACGGATTCAGGAGAAGCACTGTCGATCTTATTTATCACAACAACATCTGCGAGACGAAGATTGACTTCACCCGGATAATATTTTAATTCATGACCTGCACGATGGGGATCAGTAATAGTAATCATCAGATCGGGCCGGATAAACGGAAAATCATTATTACCTCCATCCCATAATATCACATCACAACCATCAGGATCATTTTCTGCAGCACGAAGTATCGCTTCATAATCGACACCAGCATAGATCACATTGCCTCTTACAATATGAGGTTCATATTCCTCCATCTCTTCAATTGTACAATTATGAGATGCAAGATCATCAAGAACAGCAAAACGCTGAACCTTCTGGGCTTTAAGATCCCCGTAAGGCATAGGATGACGGATTGCAGTTACTTTAAGCCCCTTCTCCATTAGAAGTTCTATTACTCTCCTTGAGGTCTGACTCTTCCCGCACCCGGTCCTTATTGCCCCTATTGCAACAACCGGCTTGGTGCTTTTCACCATAGTACTGTCAGGACCAAGCAATACAAAATTGGCTCCTGCTGCATTGACTATTGCGCTCACTGACATAACCTTCTGATATGTGACGTCGCTATAAGCAAATACACAGTCATCAACCTCCAGATCATGAATAAGATCAGTAAGATTTTCCTCCGAAAATATTGGGATCCCTTCAGGATATAACTTGCCGGCCAGCTCAGCAGGATATTTTCGTCCGTCGATATCCGGAATCTGAGCCGCTGTAAACGCTACAACATTATAATTCCCATTATCGCGGAAACAGGTATTAAAATTGTGAAAATCACGACCTGCAGCTCCGATAATGATAATATTTTTCCTGATCATAGATCCTCCCTGTTTTGTTTATAATTAATTAGAAGTTAGATAAGTTTATTTTTAAAGTGAGACGACAAATTTATAATTTGCGTATATAAATACCGAACATTTCAATACATTTTTTAATTCGGCTATCTATAAGTCTAATATACTGTTAGCCAATAATATAAATAAGATATTAGATGGTCTGAAAAATATGTTAAAGAAAATGTTTTAAGTCGGTCTTACAATATCTTATTTCTTTGCACTATTTTACTGTTCGATGAATGTTCTGGCTCACATATATCTTTCCGGTGATTCTGAAAAAATAATCATTGGAAACTATATTGGAGATTATGTGAAAGGAAGAGAATACCTTAAATATCCTGATCAGATAAGAAAAGGGATAATTCTACACCGTCATATTGATGCTTTTACCGACAGTCATCCTGTGGTTCACAGGAGCAAAATATTCTTTTCAAGGAAGTACCACAAGTACTCAGGGGTTATAACTGATATTATTTATGATCATTTTCTGACAAAAGAATGGAATTTTTTTTCACGAAGGCCACTTGAAAGTGTGACGTACAATTTTTACAGGGCAATGGTCAATAATTATGAAATACTGCCTGAAAATGTTAGGGGAATGATGCCTTTTTTCATAATAAACAATTGGATAGAATCGTACCAGACCCTAAGCGGGATAAGACATGTTTTAAAAACCTTGAGTAAAAAATCATCTCTTCCCAATGAAACACGGTTTGCAATAAAAACTTTAAAAAAGAACTATTATTCACTTCAGGATGACTTCATGGAGTTTTTTCCCCAACTCATTGATTTTGTTGAAAAGGATTTCGGGATTGAGATTTCACACAGGATTACAATACCTTTCTGATCACACCAAATATTCAGTACGGCTTGCATCAAGACGCAGGAAGATGAACAGAAGAATTGTAAACCCCCATAAGGAACTTCCGCCATAACTGAAAAAGGGTAATGGTATTCCGATAACAGGTACCAGTCCTATGGTCATTCCTATGTTGATAAAGAAATGCATAAATAATACAGATACAACTCCATAGCCATAAATTCTCGAAAAAACCGATCTTTGCCTTTCAGCAAGAATAATCAGCCTGATCAGGAGAAAAACAAATAATCCTGTGACAACGAAAGATCCAATGAATCCCCATTCCTCTCCTACTGTACAGAATATAAAGTCGGTGCTTTGTGCAGGTACAAATTTGAATTTTGTCTGTGTCCCCTTGAGATAGCCCTTTCCTGAAAAACCTCCGGATCCGATTGAAATAATGGACTGATTTACATTATAACCTGTTCCGTGAGGATCTGATTTAATTCCAAGCATGATTTCAACCCTTTCTTTCTGATGTGGCTTAAGAATCCTGTTAAATGCAAAATCAATTGTATTAACAAAAAGCAGACTGCCAAGGAGAAAGAGGTAAATGGTTAGGAACACCATTGCCTTTTTTGAATAGAAATAATATGAAAAAGAAAGTCCGCTTAAGACCACTGAAATCAGGAATAATTGACTATCATCCATATTTCTTGCAACACTGCCTCTTAAAAGGTATAAAACAGCTGCAATTACGACAAATATCCCTATCGCAATAAGGACTTCTTTTGATTTTCTTGTAGCAACCCATGCGAAAACAAAGGCAATTGAAATTAAACCTATATTTATGTACAGGTCATTAAACAGGATCGTAAAAAAGAATAAAACTATCATAAGAATCCCTGAAATAAAGATATATGGGCTCATACCTTCCCTGAACAAAACAATAAAAAAAGCAAGGAAAACTATGCTCGAACCCAAGTCGGGTTGCAAAGCAATCAGTAAAGCCGGAAAAAGTATTATTGCTGTTGAAGTAAAAAATACTGATATTCTTTTATAATCGTGCCTCTTTAAATTAAGGTATCCGGCAAGAGCTATTGCGGTGGCGAACTTAGCAAACTCTGACGGCTGAAGGGTAAAGGGACCTAATTCAAACCACGAACGGGCTCCGTTTATGTTTTTCCCCAGGAAGAGTACCAGGATTAGAAGAAATATTAGCCCCCCGTAAATAAAAAAAGCAAAGAAAAAATAAAATCTTGTATCTATAACAACAATAAAAACTGCCATGACAAATGCAGCCAGTATCCATAAAAACTGTTTGCCATAGCGTTGTGAAAGGTCTAGTATCCTGCTATGTTCCTCATTATAAACTGCAGCGTAAATATTAAACCACCCCATAATGACCATCGTAAGAAAAATCAATATTGAGATTTTATCCAATCTGCCCCATATATTAACGTTTCTTGTCATTTCTTAATTAAGTTAAGCTCCAACATCCTTTGTTCCAGGCCGGTATTTGTAATCTTACCCGAGAGATATTTTTCAATCATCAGACTGGCAACAGGGGCTGCGTATGTGGCACCGAAACCAGAATTTTCAACATAAACTGATATTGCAATTTTCGGATCATCCTTTGGTGCAAATGCAACAAATACCGAATGGTCTTTGCCATGAGGATTTTGTGCTGTCCCAGTCTTACCGCATACTATTATGCCCTTTAATGCAGCTATTCGTGCTGTGGCACCTGCACCACCGTTAACTGCAGATTCCATACCCCGGATTATTTCTTCAAAATTAACTGAATCTATTCCTATGATCTGTTTTGCAATAAACCGCCGATCGATACTTTTATTTTCACCAATTGATTTTACTACATGAGGAATAAAGTAATACCCGCGGTTAGCTATTGCAGCTGTCATATTTGCCATTTGAAGAGGTGTAGTTCCAATTTCACCCTGACCAATTGCCATTGAAATAATAGTGAGTGCTTTCCATTTGTTTTTTCCGTAATATCTGTCAAAATATGATGTTGAAGGTATCAGTCCGGGCAGTTCATTAGCAAGCTCAATACCCAGCTTTCGTCCAAAACCAAATTCATCCAGGTAGCTTTTCCATTTATTATATGCTTCAGATATGGATGAGTATTTGTTGTTTTCAAGGATCCTTCTGTATGTCTGACAAAAATATGAGTTGCATGAATTTGATATGCCTCCTTCAAGATCGAGAGGAGAAGCATGGGAATGGCATCCTACAAATAAATAACCCATATTGCAACCGAACAGTGTTGAAGGATTTATAACACCTTCCTGCAGTCCTATTAGTCCGTTTATTGGCTTGAATGTTGATCCAGGTGGATAGGAAGCCTGTAAAGCTCTGTTAAATAAGGGCAACCAGATCGAATCAGAGTTAAGCTTTGCAAAATTCTCATTTCTTATTCTGCCTACAAGCAATCCGGGATCATAACCCGGAGCTGAAACAAGAGCAAGTACCTCACCAGTTTTTGGTTCTATTGCAACAATGCTTCCCGTCTTATTCTGCATAAGAAGTTCCCCATACTCCTGGAGATCCATATCAATGGTTGAAGTAATGTTTTCACCCTGTACAGCAAGGGTGTCAAGTCGGCCGTCTGCATACGAACCCTTGATCCTGCTATAAACATCAACAAGATATATCTTCACCCCGCGTTTGCCTCTTAGTTCTTTTTCATATGCCTCTTCTATACCCAGCCTTCCAATATAATCACCAGGCTTATAATAAGGCTCTCTTTTTACTATGTTCTCATCCACTTCGCTAACATATCCGAGAAGGTGAGCAGCTATCGGTCTTGAGTATTTTCGAAGCGTTCTCGGCTGCACATAAAAACCCGGAAAAAGGAAAAGCTTTTCCTGTAACCTGGCATAAGTTTCAGCAGACATCTGCTTGAGAAAAACGGATGGGGCTCTTCGTGAATATGATTTTGCTAAATTCATCTTTTCCCTGAAAATATCTTTTGAAATTTCAAGGAGATCACAAAACCTGGCTGTATCAATTTCTGTCGCCTGGGCAGGAACTACCATCAGGTCATAGGCTGCCTGATTGAAAACCAGTAACTTATTATTCCTGTCATAGATCAGTCCCCTGGCTGGATATTGAGTTACATACCTTAGAACATTGTTTTGAGCCGACAATTTGTAAGTATTTTTGACAACCTGAATTATAAACAGCCTCGTAATGAGGATAAAGGAGACTGTTATTATAAGCACCATTATTATATATTTCCTGTCTATGTATGGATCTTTCATCGCAGGTATTTTTCATCTTCTCTTCCGGTATCTTTCTAACAGAAGGATGAAGGATATTGTAAAAACTGAGCTCAAAAGCACACGCAGTGCGGTTCTGAAAAATCCTGAAAACCTGAATACCTCAAGATAAAAGAGGGCAGTATGATGAATAATTACTATAATGCCTGTATAAACAAGAAACCATCGCAATCCGTAAGTCTGCATAGATAACTCCGATCCTGGTTCGTACCCGTCACGTGGTGAAATTATTGTAAGAACATAAGGACGCGAAAAACCTGCAAATAAGGTGGCAGATGCATGCATCCCGGGAGATCCCATGAAAAGATCAATCACAAGACCGGTGAGAAAAGATATTAAAAGCAGCAACCACGCCGGCAAGGTCGAAGGGAGAAGCAGAACAATCATTATATAAACATACGGATTTATAAAGCCGCTGAACTGAATATTGTTAAATAACAGCAGCTGCAGCAAAATCAGCAGGATTATAATAAGACTGAACCTTAGGACAGAATTAATCATTTAAATTGTTTTTCAAGCTTATACTGTTCAGATTTCTTAATATTTCCGATAACACTTACGTAATGCAGGTTTCTGAAATCAGTAAAGAGTTCAACTTCAATTCTGTAGAAATCACTCCCGCTTTTTTTTAGATCGCTGACAGTACCAACCAGTGTTCCCTCAGGAAAGATCGCAGAATATCCTGTAGTCTCAATGGTATCGCCAACATTGACATTTATATGCTGAGGAATCTCATTTAAAACAGCATGTCTTGGATTTCGTCCGTCCCAGCTCAACGATCCGAAATAACCATTTCTTTTTATCCTTGAGCTGACTCTGAAATCAAGGTTCAGCAGAGATACAGCAACAGAGTAATTGTCTGAACAGCCTACTATTATTCCTGCAATATTATTATTTGCTGTAACAGCCATGTCAATATTCACACCTTGTTTTCTTCCCTTGTTCAGGGTAAAGTAATTTTTTTGCCTGTTAACCGAGTTATTAATGACCTCTGCAGAAGTATACAGATATTGCTGATTGAAAATTGTGTCAGTGACAGGATGAAAGATAAAATCTTCTCTTTTAACAAACCTTTGGATAGTGCTTCTCAGAGCATCATTTTCTGCTGCCAGGTTGGAATTGATGTTTCTCAGATTAAGATATGACCTTAAATTGCTGAGTCTTTCTTCAATACCCCTTGTTACAGACTGCGCACTTTTTACCATAACCGAATTATGGTAATTGTTACCGGTTGTGAGCCAGTAAAAAGCTATACCTTCCAGAATGAGAAAAATTATAATATTATTGTATTTTACCAGAAAGTTTAGCAGATTCCTCATTTACTTCGGGTTATCGAATTAAGAAAGGGAACTTATCCACATTCTTCAAGGCCACTCCTGTGCCCCGGGCTACGGCATGCAATGGATCTTCAACAACATTGAAGTTAATATTGATCTTGTCCGATAATCTTTTGTCAAGTCCTCTGAGCAACGCTCCTCCACCTGCCAGATGAATCCCTTTGTTAACAATATCTGCATATAATTCAGGAGGTGTCTGCTCCAGAACATTCAGGAGCGCTGCTTCTACCTTTGTAAGAGATTTATCGAGACAGTATGCAATCTCCTGATAGGATATCGGTATCTCTATGGGAAGAGAGGTCATAATATTAGGTCCTCTTACAATATAGTCGGCAGGAGGATTTTCAATGTCAGGCAACGCAGCTCCAACAGCTATCTTAATGTCTTCAGCAGTTCTTTCTCCGATCTTAATATTGTGCTGATGCCTCATATATGATTGAATATCTGCTGTAAAACCATCGCCCGCAATTCTTATTGATTTGTTACACACGATCCCGCCAAGTGCAATTACAGCAATTTCGGTTGTTCCACCCCCGATATCGACAACCATACATCCTTCTGGGGCTTCAACATCCAATCCGATGCCAATGGCGGCAGCCATAGGTTCATAAATCATATAAACATCTCTTCCGCCAGCATGCTCTGATGAGTCTCGAACAGCGCGAAGCTCGACCTCAGTGCTCCCTGAAGGTATGCAAACCACCATTTTTAGTGAAGGCGTGAAAAATTTAGGGCCGGTATTGATCTTCCTTATCATACCCCTGATCATAAGTTCAGCAGCATTGAAATCAGCTATCACCCCGTCACGCAAAGGCCTCACAGTTATAATGTTTTCGTGAGTCTTCCCGTGCATCTGTCTTGCCGCCTCACCAATGGCAATCAGTTTACCTGTATTTCTGTCAATTGCAACTATCGATGGTTCATCAATGACAATCTTATCGTTATGAATTATGACAGTATTTGCAGTGCCAAGATCAATGGCAATTTCCTGTGTCAAAAATGAAAAGAGTCCCATTTATGAGTTATTATGAATTTCTAATTAATGTTTAAAATGTCTAATACCTGTAAAAACCAAAGCAATTCCATTAGATGCACAATAATCAATACTATCCTTATCCCTTATCGAACCTCCTGGTTCTACTATTGCTTTAATGCCTGCTTTATGTGCTATCTCAACAGAATCGGCAAAAGGAAAGTATGCATCTGAAGCAAGAACAGATCCATCAAGTACAAACCCGAAATTTCGGGCTTTATCTATCGCCTGCTTTAAGGCATCTACACGTGATGTCTGACCTATTCCGCTTGCATAAAGCTGCCTGTTTTTTGCAATAACTATTGCATTTGATTTGCTGTGCTTTACAATTTTGTTAGCAAAAACCAGATCGGCTAACTGATCCTGGTCAGGAATCCATTTTGTAACGGGTTTCATATCAGCTTCTGTCTCAATAGCATTATCCTTCTCCTGCCAAAGTACTCCGCCAAGCATTGACCGGTAAACATAATTTGTCCTGTATGCCATCTTCCGTTTCAGAATAATCCTGTTTTTCTTCTGTTTCAATATTTCCAGCGCCTTATCTGAGAACTCAGGTGCAATAATTATTTCAACGAAAGTTTTATCTATTTCTGAAGCAGACAATTCATCTATGGGAGAATTTATCGCAACCACACCCCCGTAAGCAGATACAGGATCACATGCAAGGGCATCTTTCCATGCATCCCGAGGATTACTGCGTGTTGCAACACCGCATGCATTGTTATGTTTGACTATTACACAGGTAGGTTCGCTGAATTCATCAATCAGACCTAAAACCGATTCTATATCAAGCAGGTTATTATAAGAAATCTCCTTACCGTGATACTTGTCAAACAATTTATCAGGATTACCATAAAATATACCCTTCTGATGAGGATTTTCGCCGTAACGGAGATGGTATGACTCGTTGATGCTTTCCCTGAATGCTTCTATTCCTTCTTTCCTGTTAAAGTATTTGAAAATTGCAGTATCGTAATGAGAAGATGTTTTAAATGCTTCGGCAGCATAAAATCGTCGATCTTCAATAGTCGTAATACCTTTCTTTTCAGTCAGAAGCTTTATTAAGCCTGGGTATTGTTCGCAGGAGGAGACAATAAGAACATCCTTGTAGTTTTTTGCACCGGCTCTTATAAGTGAGATCCCTCCTATATCTATCTTTTCAATTATCTCATCTTCGTCCTCAGTGGATTGAACAGTCTTTTCAAAAGGATAGAGATCCACTATAACAAGATCAATCTCGGGAATAGAATATTTTGTTAATTGTTCCAGATCCTGAGGATTATCTCTTCTCCCCAGGATACCTCCGAAAACTGAAGGGTGGAGCGTCTTTACCCTTCCTCCGAGAATTGAAGGATAACCTGTCAGATCTTCCACTTTTTCAGCCCTGAAACCCAGATCATTTATGAAGCCGAAAGTCCCTCCTGTTGAAAATATCCTGACATCATATTCCCTCAGTAATTTTAGAACGGCTTCCAGTCCGTCTTTGTAATAAACTGAAATCAAAGCACTTTTTATTCTCTTTTCGCTCATAATCTGATTTTTAAGATCGGAATTTCCCTTAGTTTTCAGGCGGTTAAAAATAGAAATTTTTTTATTATCCTCAATACAAAATAATTATGATAATTTAAAAGCACCTTCCAGGTAAGAAATAAATCAACAGCATCCGGTATTAAAATGGTACGCTTTTGTGAAATATCCCTTTTCCGGTGTAAAAACCCCGGTGATTTTCTTATCTTCGGTGTTCAAAAATCGTTTTATATTATGCAGATGTTTTTCAGGTTATTCAGGGAAGGTATAATTTTCGCTTATAACTCGGTAATAGTCAACAAGCTTAGAACTTTCCTTTCACTTTTTGGAATCACAATTGGGATCTTCTGCATAATATCTGTGTTCACTGTGTTCGACTGGATGGAGAAGTCCATCCGCGACAGCATAAATTCCATGGGTAATAATGTTATTTATGTTCAGAAGTTTCCATGGTCGTTTGATCCAAACCTTGCATGGTGGGATATAATCAAATGGCCTTCAGTAGGGCTGGATGATTACAGAGCGGTATTAAATAAATCAACAAAAGCAGAAAATGCCGCATTTGGAGTTTTTCAGAATGAAAAACTGAAATATAAAAATAACCTGGCTAATGATGCAGTAGTGGGTGCAGTAACAGCCGATCTTGAGAAAGTAGTTTCTTTTGAGATTGAAAAAGGAAGGTATTTTTCCCCTTATGAATTCACATCGGGAAAAAATGTTGCGGTAATTGGGGCAGAAATAGCTGAAAAACTCTTTGAAAAGGCCGACCCTTTAGGTAAAACAATTACAGTTGCAGGATTCAAGACCCAGGTTATAGGCGTTCTTAAAAAAGAGGGGCAGGGAGGTTTAAGCTTAAGCAATGTCGACCAGACAACCCTGGTGCCGCTAAATTTCGGCAGGACTTTCATTAATTTGCGAAACCGTTTTGTCGAAACCCAGATGATGATAAAAGCAAAGCCAGATGTGCCGGTACAGGAATTATCAGATGAGATTACTATGGTATTAAGGGCAGCAAGGCGTCTTAAGCCCACTGAGGTAACCAATTTTTCAGTAAACAGGGCAAGCATGCTTTCCCAGGGTTTTGATGCTGTTTTCAAAGGCATCAACATCGGAGGCTGGATCATAGGCGGATTTGCAATACTTGTCGGCGGGTTCGGTATTGCAAATATTATGTTTGTTTCGGTGAGGGAAAGAACAAACATTATCGGTATTCAGAAAGCCCTCGGGGCAAAAAAGTTCTTTATCCTCCAACAGTTCCTGACCGAGTCGGTAATTCTTTCGGTTGTGGGTGGTATCCTTGGCCTGCTTCTTATCTTCTTTGGTACACTGGTGATCAATTATCTTTATGACCTTACAATCCACCTTACCATAGGGAACATATTCCTGGCTGTTTTTATTTCAGCAACAATAGGTGTATTTGCAGGATATGCTCCGGCTTATGCTGCAGCAAGAATGAATCCGGTCGACGCTATGGGCTTTTCATTCTGAAACCTTAATTCTGGAATTTATCCAGTTTGTCAGGTCTACAAACTGCCTGACAGAAAGCTGCTCGGGACGCTGATCAGCTCCGGGGAAATCGTAATCATCCAGACTAAAAGCTGCCCTTACAGAATTTCTTAGTTGTTTGCGACGCTGATTAAAACAGCTTTTAACAATCCTGAAAAAAAGATCTTCATTGCAATCAGTAATCTTTACGTTTTTCCTTATTAATCTGATAACACCCGATTGTACTTTGGGCGGAGGAATAAATACATTGTTAGGAACAGAGAACAGATATTCCGTTAAATAATATGCCTGCAACAGAACACTAAGAATTCCATAGGCTTTTTTACCCGGTCCTGCACATATCCTCTCTGCAACTTCCTTCTGCAACATACAACAAACTTCAGGTATCCTGTCGCGAAAATGAAGTATCCTGAAAAAGATCTGCGATGAGATGTTGTATGGAAAATTACCTATAATCCCAATCGAACCATTGAATTGACGAGTGAGATCAAGATCCAGAATATCTCCCTGGATTATATTTTTAAGACCAGGGAATTTCAGCTTCAGATATTGAACAGATTCATTATCTATTTCAATGACGCGGAAATCGGTGAACTCCCTTTCAAGAAGAAAACCTGTTAGCATTCCCGTTCCTGGACCAATCTCAAGAACAGAATCGCAGTTTTTTGCAGAGAATGAAGAAACAATTTTTTGTGCAATAATATTATCATTCAGGAAATGCTGTCCTAATTTTTTTTTAGGCTTTACCTTCTTCATAAGTTTATCCATTTTTTCAGGTCAAAGGATAAAGGGAACTCCCAGCTTCCTGACGATTATTCTATATCAGATCTGAAGCAGATCTCTTCCAAACTTTCTCCAGATGGGCAGTTTAAGCGATTCAAGGAAGAATATGAAACGCTTAAGCAAGTTGTAATAGAGAGCAAGGAACAGGAAGAATGTCATAATCCAGATCATCATTACATTGAATACAAGAGTATCAATCTTCAGATTGCCCAGTTGTTTGTATGGTGCATAGAAATGAGCACGGCCTAATTTTGATCCTGGCTTCATAAATATAGGATCAGCTTTTTGAATCAGCCTGTAGTATGAATCATATATCTTATTTTTATTAAGTGCATTACGGACAATATCAGCAAGGTTTTCGTTATAATTCCTTTCCCGAAGCTCCTGCAGCTTCTCTTTGCCCATTTCTCTGCTCAAATGGTTGAAAAGAGAATCCTTCTTTAGCTGAACAATTCTGTTTGCGGCTCTTATGGTCGTACTCAAGCTATCGAGATATGAAAGTGCCTGACCAGCTACAAAATCATTGTATTTATCATAATTCAGATCATTTATCCAACTGCCAGGTCTGATTCCGGTTATGACTGATAAATCATTGATGTGATAATTTACTTTGCTCAGGTTCCTTTGCGAATAATTCATAAATTTCGGATTCTTTCCGGCAGCTTTGGATTCGTTGATTTTTACCTTAAGTTCAGGAATGAGAAATGAAACATACCAGTCATTCTGACTGATCTCCATATCATACTTAAAAAAAGGTTTTTCAAATTTGTTAGACTTAAATTCCTCAACCAAAAGTGCTTCATACGCCCATCGGGTTACCATCACATCTCCCAATACCGGCACGTAGATCTTCCTGCTTATCGATTTATGAAGATCATCGAATTTTATCATTGCTCCTCCAAGAAGCAACATAGGTACAAGAAGGAGCGGAATAAGTATATAAATACTCACAGCAGTCCGCATGCCAGCTGAAATATTCAAACCAAGAACATTACCAAAGCATGCGGTTGAAAAAAGTATTATCCACTGCTGAAACAACATTCCCTTTACCTCGAGAAGAATGTTTGCAACAATCAGAAAGGATAATGATTGTATTGCCGAAAGGATGAAAAGAAAGCTTATTTTAGAAAGAAGATAGCTCATCCAGCTTTGATTCAGGAACCTTTCCCTTTCCAGTATCTTCCTGTCCCTGAAAATCTCTTCAGCACTTACTGTAAGTCCCACAAACAAAACAACAATTATAGCCATGAAAAGAAAAACCGGATAGTTTTTGTTTTCAGCAAACAGGTATTCTGAGTTTTCACTGAATTTTGACAAGAAGCCAAGGATCAGAGCTAGCGCAGGTACTTCAATCAGGTTTATTGTCATATACTGTTTGTCGGCAAACTTCCTGGTGATATTCCTTTTCATGAAAGTTCTGATCTGAGATATTTTGCCAGGGACATGAAAATTGCTGGCTGGCAATATCTCAGTTTGCGGCTTTTCCTTAATCTCAGGCATCATTTTTTTTCTGTACCTCTCATACCATTCCTTTGGACTGATTTGCCTCTCCTTACCGGGAAGCCCGGCATTGTCTATGACCTTTACTTCAATTATATGAAGAATATCATCAGTTTCAATATTACCGCAATTCGGACACTCACTTTCAGCAGCATTGGCCTGCGAAGTTTCTGTTTTAAAATAAACAAGAGCTTCTACCGGATCTCCATCGTATATCATGTATCCTCCTTTATCGAGGATCCATAGTTTATCAAACATTTTAAGAATATCGGAGGAAGGCTGATGGATCACAGTGAATACAAGTTTTCCTGCCATTGCCTGGTTTTTAAGCAGGGTCATAACTTTCTCTGAGTCGAAGGAAGATAATCCTGATGTAGGCTCATCAACAAACAGGATACCTGGTTCGCGCATCAGCTCAAGTCCTATATTAAGCCTTTTACGTTGACCTCCGCTTACTTTTTTATTAAGAATATCCCCCACCTGGAGATCTTTAATATCGAGCAGATCGAGATCAAGAAGAACCTTATCAACTGTCTGCTTTAGCTGCTCTTCATTATAGTTGCTGAAGCATAGCCGGGCTGTAAAATAAAGGTTCTCAAATGCAGTAAGTTCTTCAATAAGCATATCATCCTGCGGCACATAACCTATCAGCCCTGTAAGCTTGTCCGACTCTTCATGCAGATCATAACCGTTTATATAAAGATTCCCTGATGTAGGTCTGATTTTACCCTGAAGCAGATTAAACATCGTGGTCTTACCAACTCCGCTGCCACCCATGAGTCCTATAAGATTACCAGACTCTATCCTGAAATTCATTTTTTTAATTCCATTATCTGAATTCTTAAACATGAATTCAATATCATGCCCTTCATATATGATCTTTTCAGGAAATTTTCTGGATACAAACTTTTTGTATACCCTTGAATAATAAATGGGCTCAATACCCTGTCCCTTGATATTTACTCCTCGTTCAAGCAAATAGGGCCGGCAGGCGATTATATCTCGTCCCTTGAAATAGAGTTCGAGCGGACCGTCATATATCAGAACAAGAGAGCCGGTACTTTCAATATGAAGAATAAACATCCTGCCTTTGAATCCTCGTACCCTGATATGCCTCCATTGCTCGTAGTTGGAATATTCCCCAACTGCCCATTTCTTTGGATTATCACTTTCAATAATGAGGATGCAGTCGGGAGAGACATCATTATATGCCCTCCCAATCATGAATGAACAGGCATTGTCAAACTCCTTTTTTGAAATATTGAATGTACGGGCTACAATATCAATAATCGTCTGCTCCTGCTGTGTTATGGTGCCATCCTCAAAAGCAAATTCCAGGAGCTGAAGGAATACTATCATCCTCTCTTCGAGGAACAATCCTTTCTTTATCTGGCGGCAGATATTTGTGATCTGAAAAGTGATAAGTGAATCCTCATCCGACAGATCTTCCTTATCAACGCTTTTCAATTCATTTGAATAGAACTCAAGATTGTTCTCAAAAAGAGCATAGTATTCCTCTTCAAGTTCCCTGTTTAAGTAGCGTCTGAGGTAACTGCGGAGTATTTTTTTACCTCTCGAGGAGATTCCACCAGGATTAATCGTGGAAATGATGGCAAAAATATGAATTAATGCGAGCAGTACCGATTCCCTCATAAAGAAACCAAATAAAAAGGGACTGTTTAAAAAAGTCTAATGCTGTCAGATTTACCTTTTTAAACAGCCCCCGAAAAGAAACTAATTTTTATTGAACCATCTGTGCCCTTATTCCTTCAATGGCTTTGGTAATATCTTTAATATTCTGCATCGTCAGACTTGTATCAAGCCCGGCATAAACCTTTTTCATTGGTTCAAGCTTGTCGACAAAATCCTTCAGGCCCGGATCATTAAGATATTGTTTAACAATATCCAGATATAAATCGAAGGATTTCTTCTGTTCAAGAAGCACTTTTGAAAAGTTGGCATTCTGATAAGCAGCTTCAGATACGTGAGTGGTAAGATACATACCTTCAACCCATGCTCCCCCTACAACCAGAAGTGCAAGAGCCTGCTGGTCATTGTCGCTCAGATAGGCATAAGTTTTATTAAACGCGTCGGTAAGTATGTCAACAAGTTTATCCCTGTTGTCAAAATTGGTTTTGATTTTTTCATAAAGTGACTCATCGTAGATCTTTGACATATTCAATTCTGCCGCGAGAGATCTGATGGCATCCAGATAATTAATTACTTCCTGCTGAACATTATAGAGAGTTGCATAGCTCAGGTCTGCTCCGTAAGCACCAACATTTAAAGCACGCTTGGCGCTGGTGAAATATTTCCTCGAATTCTCAACTGGATTTGAAATACCAATAATATATCCTACCTCAAGATCCTGTAACATTCTAATGACCTCTGCTGAGGTAGGTAAAGGATAGACATTCTTCTCTATCTCATTTTCGATAGTCTTAACCTGGCTTAGTTCAACTATCTTTTGTTCCTTTTTCTCAGCCCTGCCTTTGCAAGATCCCAGGGTCGCCAATCCCAGAACAAGAACCGGAAGCATCAATAATGCCAAAGCTTTTTTCATACTATGTAGGTTTTAATTTGTTTCATTAAAAACGGTCATAAAAATATAAAATATATTTATATAACTGCCCATTTCATCAAACCTATTTTGAGGTTATCAATAATAATATTTAATAATATAACACCTATTGCTTGTTTTATGTTTAAAGCAACTCTTTGAAAATATCTGTCAGGTTATTTCACTGATTTTTATTTATCTTTGAGCCCCAAAATTACTTTATCAGACGGATGAGATGGGACTTTGATGAACAAGTAAACAGACAGGATACCGACTGTGTAAAATACGACCTGAGAAACGAAATATTCGGTACAGGTAATCTCATTCCGATGTGGGTAGCTGATATGGATTTTAAAACTCCGGATTTCATTATCAATGCAATCAGGAAACGCCTTGAACATGAGATACTTGGATATTCCTTCCGGCCACACCTTTATTATAAATCAATTATTGACTGGCATCTTAAAAGATACAACTGGAAGATCGATAAGGGATGGATCTGTTTTTCACCTGGAGTTGTTCCGGCTCTTAACCTATGCACTTTAGCCTTTACAAGGCCGGGCGATTCAATCATTGTACAGCCACCTGTTTACTTTCCATTTTTTTCTGCTGTCGAAAGCCACGGACGTAACCTGGTCTACAATAAACTGATCGAAAAAGGCGGAAGGTGGACTATGGATTTCGAATCACTAACAGGTTTGGTCAATGATACCGTAAAAATGATAATCATTTCCAGCCCGCATAACCCGGTTGGAACAGCCTGGAGACCTGATGAACTAAAACGCCTGAGTGAAATCTGCCTTAAAAACAACATACTCATACTTTCCGATGAGATACATTGTGACCTTGTATTGCCCGGATTCGAACACATGCCCATGGCAACGATTTCAGATGAAACCGCTGAAATAACGGTCACATGCGTAAGCCCCAGCAAAACATTCAATCTTGCCGGCCTGTCAACAGCCTCTGTTATTATATCTAATCCTGTGCTGAGAAAATACTTTAATTCAAAAATAGATCATCTTCATATAGGAAACGGTAATATTTTCGGTACTGTGGCATCAATTGCTGCTTATTCACAAGGATATGAATGGCTCGACAAATTGCTGGCATATATTGATGAAAATGTGAATTTTGTAATCAGCTATTTCAAGGAGATGATCCCTGAGATTGTCCCTGTAAGGCCAGAAGCAACATATATGATCTGGCTCGATTGCAGAAAACTGGGAATGACAGGCAAGGAGCTTAACAACTTTTTTGCCTTCAGAGCCGGAGTAGGCCTGAATGAAGGCTCAAAATTCGGACCCGGAGGCGAGGGCTTTATGAGAATGAATATTGCAACAACACATGAAAATATAAAAACTGCACTTGAGCAGATAGAAAGAGCTATCTCATCAATAAGATAAACAGTTAATTGAACTATAAATGAAGGAATCATTAATTGTAAAGCTTACATTAGAGGACGGGACTGTTTACGAAGGAAAATCATTTGGTGCTCCTGTTGCTTCAGCCGGTGAAGTTGTATTCAACACTGCTATGACGGGTTACCCTGAAAGCCTCACAGATCCTTCGTACAGGGGGCAGATCCTTTGTCTTACCTATCCGCTTGTCGGAAACTACGGCGCTCCAGTAGAAAGCGAGGAGAACAATCTTTATAATTTCTATGAATCATCCTCCATTCACATATCAGGATTAATAGTATCTGATTACTCATTTGAATACAGCCATTGGAATGCGGCAGAGAGTCTTGACGAATGGCTCAGACGATATAAAATCCCGGGAATTTATGGTATTGATACCCGCGCACTGACAAAAAGAATAAGAGTCAAAGGCGCTATGCTTGGCAAAATTGAACCGGAAGGTTCCTCAATAGATTTCTACGACCCTAACAAAACAAATCTTGTTGCTGAGGTAAGCACTCACAGCATCAAAAAATACGGAACAGGAAAATACAGAATTATTCTTGTCGACTGTGGTGTTAAATACAATATCATAAGGAATCTCCTTCGACGAGATACTACTATAATAAGAGTTCCGTGGAACTATGATTACCATCAGGAAGAATATGACGGACTATTTCTCACAAATGGTCCGGGAGACCCGAAAATGTGTGTCGAAACCATTAACAATATAAAAAGATCATTGGAGAACGATAAACCTGTTTTTGGAATATGCCTTGGAAACCAGCTGATGGCCCTTGCATCAGGAGCTGATACATATAAATTAAAATTCGGACACAGAAGTCATAATCAGCCGGTAATTCTTGCAGGAACAAACAAGGCATTTATAACATCCCAGAATCATGGATTTGCTGTTAATAATGAAACACTTAACAACGACTGGGAACCTTATTTCATTAACATAAACGATGGAACAAATGAGGGGATGAGACATAAGTTCAAACCTTTTTTCTCAACACAGTTTCATCCCGAAGCTTCAGGCGGTCCTACTGACACAGACTATCTGTTTGACGATTTTATAGAAAATATTAGAAAAAGCTTGTCATAATCCGATTCTGTTTATGACATATATCAACTATTATGTTAATATATCAATTAGATTATTGATATATATCATTTAAATAAATCATATATATCAACTATTTATTTGATATATATCAACTTTTAAACTGATTACAACCCTGAATTATAAGGCATGTAACGTAAAAAAGCCATTCATTCATGAAGCAGATTGGATAAGCTTATCGATAAGATCGTCTGCTGATTTACTTTTAAAAATAATTGTTCTTTGCTGAAAAAGCATTTTTATTTCTTCGTTACATAGGTTACCTATTGTCCCTTCGTGTGTATAGTCAGAAACTGATTTCTTTGTGAAAGTACCACTTCTGACATAATCGGCGACTTGTTTATAGGCATCCCGGAAAGGGATACCTTCTTTTACAAGACGGTTGACCTCCTCTGTACTGAATATACTGTTATATAAGGGATTATCTGTTATATCTTTTTTGACCCTTATATTATCCAGCATCAACATCATTATGTCCAGACACTCGTTTATATCATTAAAAGCATTGAATATTAAATTTTTAAGAAGCTGCAGATCCCTGTTATAACCTGTCGGAAGATTTGATGTCAAAGCTGCAACCTGAACCGGAACTGATTGGATCAGGTTGCATCGGCCTCTGATAAGTTCAAAAACATCAGGATTTCGTTTCTGAGGCATTATGCTCGATCCTGTAACTAGTTCATCAGGGAAATCTATGAATCTGAATTCAGCACTCATGAAGAGGCAGATTTCCATAGAGAAACGTGAAAGTGTCATTGCCAGAGAAGCTAAAGCAGATGCAGTGGCAAATTCCGCTTTCCCTCTTGACAGGCTGGAATAAGCCGAGTTGTATAAAAGATCTTCAAATTCAAGGAGTTCTGTAGTAATCCTTCTCTGCAGAGGAAGTGTTGAACCATATCCTGCTGCAGTACCGAGCGGGTTACGGTTATTTAGCGATCTTGCTGCCCCGAGCAATATTATGTCATCAGTCAGTGATTCCGACCAAGAACCGAACCACATTCCGAATGAAGAAATCATTGCCGGCTGCATATGTGTATATCCGGGTAAAAGAATGTTTTTGTTACTCTCGCTCAGCTCCTGCAGTTTGTTGAACAGGTTTCCTACTTTTGCAGCCAGGTTATCGATTGCATTTCTTGTAAACAACCTTATGTCGACCATCACCTGATCATTTCTTGAGCGTCCTGTATGTATCTTTTTACCTGATGGGCCAAGAGATTCGGTTAACTCCTTTTCTATCTGGGAATGAATATCTTCAATACCCTCCTCAATTACAAGATCTCCGCGCTTTTCCTTTTTATAAACAGAGTATAATCCTTTAAGCAGATCGTTCTTCTCTGCAGATGATAACAAACCGCACTTTTCAAGCATTATTGCATGGGCCATTGATCCAGCGACATCCCATTTTGCAAGGAGGAGATCTGTATGCCTGTCTTTACCGGATGTAAACTCAATTACATAATGTTCGGGTGTAACACCCTTTTCCCAGAGTTTCATATCACTGCTTTTTCTTGCTTGCTTCCACAATAGCCCTGTGTGCCATAAGCCGTATCGCATTGATCCTGATAAATCCCCTGCTGTCAGTCTGATCAAATCCACCCTCTATGTCCATACTTGAGAGCTCCTTGTTATAAAGTGACGATGGAGATTCCCTTCCTTCGATCAATATATTTCCTTTATAAAGGCACAGATGTACGCTTCCATCTATTATCTCCTGGCTCTTTTCAATTGCAGCCATCAGAAAATCCATTTCAGGGCTGAACCAGAATCCGTAGTAGATCAGTTCGGCAAATTTAGGGGTCAGCATATTACGGAGCCTCATTACTTCACGGTCCATTGCAATACCTTCAAGGTCCTTGTGGGCAACGTGAAGTACAGTGGCTGCAGGTGTCTCATAAACGCCCCTCGATTTGATACCGACAAACCTGTTTTCAACCATGTCGAGTAATCCTATACCGTTCTTACCTGCAATTTCATTAAGGTATGTAAACATCTCGAGAGAATCTTCCTTAATGGTCCCGTCATCCTTGTTAATAACCTTTATCGGCAGTCCGTTCTTAAAATGAATAACAATCCTTGTTTCCTTGTCAGGGGCATCCTGTGGAAGTACCATCTTTGAAAGCATACTCTTCTGGATTGAAAACATAGGATCTTCAAGAATTCCCGCTTCATGGCTGATATGCATAAGGTTATCATCTTCACTGTATGGTTTGTCTATGCTTGCTTTCACAGGAATTTTCTTTTCTGATGCATACTTCAACAAGTCGGTTCTCCCCTTGAAGGTTTCAAGGAACTCCTTGTCCTTCCATGGAGAAATTACTTTTATGTCAGGTTTGAGGGCATAATAACAAAGTTCAAATCTGACCTGATCATTGCCTTTGCCAGTTGCGCCATGTGCGACAGCCTTGGCATTTTCATTGACTGCTACTTCAATCTGTTTCATTGCGATTAGAGGCCTGGCAAGAGCTGTGCCAAGAAGGTATCTGTCCTCATAGATCGCATTCCCCATTATCGCCTTAAAAACATAATTATCAATAAATTCCTTCTTAAGGTCCGAAATTATGACTTTTGATGCACCAAGAAGAAGAGCCTTTTTACGGCATTCTTCAAAATCATCATCCTGCCCGACATCCGCCACAAATGCAATTACTTCATAATCTTTCTCAATCAGCCAACTCAATATTACCGATGTATCCAGGCCACCACTATATGCCAGAACAACTTTTTCTTTCATTACAGTACGTTTTAAAATTAATAGTCAATTATTTAATGTTCCTTGTAACCTTTCTTATTTGTTTATGCAAGCCGGGAAGAATGATTTCAAGACAATCATGAACCTGCTTAAGTGTTATACCATCACGTGGTATTAACAGTATTGTATCATCGCCTGCAATAGTGCCTGCAATTTCATACCGTCCGCTGTTATCAATATGATATGCTGTTGCATTGGCATTCCCAGGTATAGTCCTTATCACCATAAGTCCCTGTGCCTCCACTATATCTCTTATCACAGGAACAATATTCAGTTTGGTATCAGAGATCTGGTTCAAAGTGATCACGCTGTTTAGAGCATACCTGTAATTGCCTGAACCGTCGGGGATCCTGCTTACTCCCATTTGCCTTAAATTGCGCGACAATGTAGCCTGTGTACACTTTATCCCTTTCTTTTTCAGCCGTTTTAACAGGAGTTCCTGAGATGAAATATTTTCTTCTGCAATTATTTTTTCTATTTCGAGAATCCTGTTCAGTTTTTGCATATTTATGCATTTTGAGTGCAAATATATGCATTTTTTTGAATTCAGAAATTATGATTTAAAAATTTATTATATTTTTGGGGACTAAACTGAAGCAATGAAAAATGACATAAAAAAGGTTATTTTACTCGGGTCAGGAGCTCTGAAGATAGGTGAGGCGGGGGAATTTGATTATTCAGGTTCCCAGGCATTAAAAGCTCTCAAGGAGGAAGGAATAAATACTGTGCTTATCAATCCTAACATTGCAACTGTTCAGACGTCAGAAGAGTTTGCTGATAAAATATATTTCCTGCCGGTAACACCATATTTCGTTGAGAAAATAATTGAAAAAGAACTTCCCGACGGTATTCTTCTTTCATTCGGAGGCCAGACAGCATTAAATTGTGGAACTGAGCTTTATAAAGCCGGAGTATTTGACCGGTTCAATGTGAGAGTTCTGGGTACACCTGTCAGGGCCATTATGGATACCGAGGACAGGGAGCTCTTTGTTGAAAAGCTTAATGAAATAGCAATAAAAACACCGAGAAGCATTGCAGTCAGGAATGTTGAAGATGCCGTTGAAGCTTCAGTGAAGCTTGGTTTTCCGGTTATAATAAGAGCCGCATACACGCTGGGAGGTCAGGGAAGCGGATTTGCTTCAGATATTGAGGAGTTGAGGGCTCTCTCATCAAAAGCATTTTCCTATACCAGCCAGATCCTTGTTGAAGAGTCACTTAAAGGATGGAAAGAAGTTGAGTATGAAGTTGTAAGGGATCTTTACGATAACTGTATAACTGTCTGCAACATGGAGAATTTCGATCCTCTCGGAATACATACTGGTGAAAGTATAGTGGTGGCCCCTTCACAAACGCTCACAAACAGTGAATATCATAAACTCAGAGAATTATCAATAAAGATAATCAGGCATATAGGTATTGTTGGCGAATGCAATGTACAGTACGCCCTTGCACCCGATTCAGAAGATTACAGGGTTATTGAGGTTAATGCACGTCTGTCGCGGTCAAGTGCCCTTGCTTCAAAAGCTACAGGGTATCCGTTGGCTTTTGTTGCAGCCAAGCTGGGCATCGGATACGGTCTGCATGAACTTAAAAATTCAGTTACAAAGACCACTACTGCATGTTTTGAACCTGCTCTTGATTATATAGTATGTAAAATTCCAAGATGGGACCTGAACAAGTTTGCTGGAGTATCCCACAATATAGGAAGCAGCATGAAAAGCGTCGGGGAAGTGATGGCAATAGGGAGGACATTTGAAGAGGTAATCCAGAAAGGGATCAGAATGATAGGCCAGGGGATGCATGGCTTTACAGGTAACCACAATCTGGATTTCGAAGATATCGAAAAAGAGCTTGCCAATCCGACCGATATGAGAATATTTGTCATAGCCAAAGCCTTAGAAAAAGGTCTGACAGTTGACAGGATCAATGAACTTACAAAAATCGACAGGTGGTTCCTTTACAAGCTACAGAATATTATCAATATAAAAGATGAACTCTCAAGCTACGATTCGTTAGATTCTCTTCCTAAAAATCTTCTTGCCCATGCTAAAATAAACGGATTCAGCGATTTTCAGATTGCAAGGCATGTTCTCAATTCAGATTCCTCGAAAATTCATGCTGATCTGCTGAAAGTAAGGGAACTCAGAAAGAAACTGGGTATAATCCCTTACTCACGTCAGATAGATACACTTGCTGCTGAATATCCGGCAGTAACCAATTACCTATATCTTACATACAGCGCATCAGAACACGATATATCTTATGAGGATGACAGAAGGAAATCTGTTATAGTATTGGGCTCAGGTGCTTACAGGATTGGTTCGAGTGTTGAGTTTGACTGGTGTTCTGTTAATGCCATTAACACAATAAAAAAGGAGGGATACCGCTCTGTAATGATCAATTATAATCCTGAGACGGTCAGTACCGATTATGATATTTGCGACAGACTTTATTTTGATGAGCTTACATTTGAGCGGGTACTTGATATTATTGATCTTGAAGCACCTTCCGGGGTGATTGTCTCTGTGGGAGGTCAGATACCGAACAATCTTGCAATGCGTCTTTACATGAGTAATGTACCGGTAATTGGTACATCTCCAGTATCTATTGACAGGGCTGAAAACCGGCATAAATTTTCACAGATGTGTGATAATCTTTCAATAGACCAACCCAAATGGAAAGAACTTTCCTCAACAGAGGATATTTTTAAATTTGTCGACCGGATCGGATTTCCTGTACTTATCCGACCCTCTTATGTGCTGTCGGGTGCAGCAATGAATGTTGTTTCAAACAGAAATGAGCTTACCCATTATCTCGATCTTGCTGCTCAGGTCTCCAAGCAGCACCCTGTGGTTGTTTCGGAGTTTATTGAGAATGCCAAAGAAATAGAGATAGATGCTGTTGCAAAGGAAGGTGAAATAATTGCCTATGCAATAAGCGAACATGTCGAATTTGCAGGTGTACATTCAGGTGATGCAACAATTGTCTTTCCGGCCCAGAAAATCTATTTTGAAACAGCAAGGAGGATCAAACGCATCTCACGGCAGATAGCAAAAGAGCTTAACATCATAGGACCTTTCAACATACAGTTCCTTGCCAAGGATAATGATATTAAAGTAATTGAATGTAACCTGAGGGCCAGCCGCAGTATGCCGTTTGTTTCCAAAGTTCTTAAAACCAACCTCATTGAGCTTGCCACCAGAGTAATGCTCGGATTGCCCGTTGAAAAACCTCACAAGTCGGTATTTGAACTTGACTATGTCGGTGTAAAAGCGCCTCAATTCAGTTTTTCACGCCTTGCAAAAGCTGATCCTGTTCTCGGTGTTGATATGTCGTCAACAGGGGAGGTCGGATGCATAGGTGAAGGTTTCTATGAAGCAATCCTTAAAGCAATGTTTTCAGTTGGCTATAAGGTACCAAAGAAAAGCATTCTTCTCTCAACCGGGCCCGCACGTTCGAAAGTGGAACTTCTGAACAGCGCAAAAGCTCTCCGCGAAAAGGGACATACACTTTATGCAACAAGAGGGACGCAGCAGTTCCTGAAAAACGCAGGAGTCGAAGCCCATGTCGCATACTGGCCTGACGAGAAAAAATCACCCAATACAATTGATCTGATCAAAAACCGCGAAGTCGACCTTGTTGTAAACATCCCAAAGAATCTGAGCTCTTCAGAACTTAACAACGATTATTCCATAAGGCGAAGTGCTGTAGACTATAACATTCCTCTGCTAACAAATGCAAGACTTGCAAGCGCTTATATACTGGCTTTCTGCAGGATGAATATAGAAGATCTTGCAATAAAGAGCTGGGATGCCTATAAATAGAAGGTAAGATGAACAGTACACTGAACTATAAGAATGGCCTGAACGAACAGGAAAATAGAGGAATGGAGAAAGAAGAATTTTATAATACTTATAACTTCGTGACATCTGATTATAAATCAAAGTTCCCAGTGGTTAAGCAAAGCGAATTGATTATGTTAACAATCCGTAAGGCTGCACAGGCAGATGCTCCTTCAATAATCGACTTTCAGCTGAAAATGGCATGGGAGACTGAAAGGATTAAACTGGTACCTGAAACAGTCACAAAGGGGGTAAATGCCGTGTTCCTCGATCCGTCGAAAGGCCAGTACTTTGTAGCTGAAAGTGATGGAATCCTTATTGCATCATTACTTATAACAAACGAATGGAGTGACTGGAGGAACAAAAATGTATGGTGGTTCCAGTCAGTATATGTGGTACCTGAGTTCCGTCGTCAGGGAATATTCAGAAAAATGTACACATACATAAGGGAACAGGCCGATAAAAATGGGATTGCAGGTCTTAGACTCTATGTTGAAACGAAGAATGAAAGGGCTAAAAAGACCTACGAAGCTCTCGGGATGAGCTCTGAACACTACTCTTTCTACGAATGGATGAGGGAATGAAAAATGCATTGGTTACTGCTCTTAATTCTGATCCCGTATATATGTCAGCTTCTGAAGATTTTCAGGGGATTGAAAAAGATCAAAGTATATGAAGCGGAGAATGATCCAGGAATTTTCATATCAGTAATTGTTGCCTGCCGAAACGAGGAGAAGAATTTACCGAACCTGCTGTCGGATATTGCGGTACAGGACTATGACCAGTCCTCATTTGAAATGATAGTTGCAGATGACAACTCGTCTGATTCAACATGGGAGATAGCTTCCGGCTTTAAAGGGATAAAAAACCTTTTAACCGTGAGGAATAAGGGAAAAGGTAAAAAACAGGCACTGCAGACAGCAATTGAAGCATCAAAAGGAATTTTAATAATAACAACTGATGCCGACTGCAGGGCAGGCAGGAAATGGTTATCCACAATTGCTTCATACTATACTGATTATCATGCGCAAATGATTATTTGTCCGGTCAGACTGATAAGCAGGCCCGGATTTTTCAATAAATTCCAGGAGCTGGAATTTCTGAGCCTGCAGGGAATTACAGCCGGAGCAGCTGTATCAGGAGAGCCTGTTATGTGTAACGGTGCAAATCTTGCTTTTTGCAGGGAAGTTTATTTAAGACATTCAGGCAGGCTTCACCCTGAGATAAATTCAGGTGATGATATTTTTCTGCTTCACAGCATTAAAGCTGAACCTGGAAATGTTGTGAAATGGCTTGAATCAGAGAGGGTCATTGTTTCCACGAATGGATCTTCCGGAATTCTTTCATTCCTTAAGCAGAGAGCCAGATGGATCTCAAAAGCAAAATATTACAGAGATTCTTCAACTATAATATTATCTGTTGTAACATTTGTTACAAATCTCCTGCTTTTAGTACTTTTTATAGGCAGCTTCTATAATGTTATGTTGTTCAAGGTTTTAATTGGAGGACTAGTACTAAAGTCGGTTCCTGATTTCCTGATACTTTCTGATACTTCGCGGAGATATGGCAATAAACAAATAATGAGATGGTTTTTGCCTTCCCAGATTATTTATCCGTTCTATGTGATTACAGTGGCCTTTGTCTCTTTTTTAAGGTTCAGGAGAATGAACAATTAATTGCCCATTTCAGAAAGGAATTTAATTCTCATCAGTCGTATTTCTTCCTCTTCGAATTCATTTCCAAGTTCTTTTATGGCATCTTCGAGTGAATCGGACTCAGCTTCCTCTCTGAAATAGGAATATATTTCATGCTGACGTTCCTCATCCATTACCATATTTATATAATAATCGAGGTTTATTCTGGTCCCATAGTTAACTATTGCTTCAATTTCTGATAATAATTCGTTCATTTCCAAACCTTTTGCCTCTGCAATATCTTCAAGGGGCCGTTTCATGTCGATGCTCTGGATTATATAAACCTTTATTCCCGATTTATTTACGACTGATTTAACAACCATGTCGAGTGGTCGGATTATCTCTTTTTCCTCCACATATTTCTTGATTATATCAACGAATTCCTTACCGTAACGTTGGGCTTTACCTGCTCCCACCCCTGATATGTTCTGGAGCTCATCGAGTGTAATAGGGTACTGGATTGCCATATCCTCGAGCGAAGGATCCTGGAAGATAACAAACGGCGGGATATCTTTCTGCTTTGAAATTTTCTTCCTGAGATCCTTGAGTATGCTGAAAAGTTCTTCGTCAACGGCTGCGGTTCGTGCACCAAATGCGTTTTCCTCATCAGTAGTATCGGCGTAATCATGGTCTTCGGCAAGCATAAAGGAGGTGGGGTTTTCAATAAACTCCATCCCTTTCTGTGTAACTTTCAGAAGGCCGTAATTCTCAATATCCTTTGCAAGAAGCTTTGCTATGAGAGCCTGTCTGATGACCATATTCCAGAATTTTTCATCCTTATCCTCTCCTATTCCAAAGTATTCCAGTTTATGGTGCTTATATGATTTAATTGCAGAGGTTACTTTACCTGAAAGGATATTTGCTATATGATCAGCTTTGAATTTCTCTTTAACAGCAAGAACCGTTTCAAGCACATTAACAACAGCTTCGCTTCCTTCAAACTGCGATTTTGGATGCAGGCAGTTATCACATGCTTCGCAGTTATCTTTTGGATACTCCTCACCAAAGTAATGAAGCAATAATTTTCTTCGGCAAACTGAAGATTCGGCATAAGATACGGTTTCAAGAAGAAGCTGTTTCCCTATTTCCTGTTCCGCTATTGGTTTGCCCTGCATGAATTTCTCAAGTTTTACGATATCGCTGTAACTGTAATATGCAATGCAGTTGCCTTCACCACCGTCGCGGCCGGCCCTGCCTGTTTCCTGATAATATCCTTCAAGGCTTTTGGGAATATCGTAATGTATTACAAATCTTACATCCGGTTTATCAATTCCCATTCCAAATGCAATTGTGGCAACAATTATGTCTGCCTCTTCCATCAGGAACTTGTCCTGGTTTGCAGTTCGGGTTACTGAATCCATTCCTGCATGGTACGGAAGAGCCTTTATTCCATTTACTTTAAGGATTTCTGCCATTTCCTCAACTTTTTTGCGGCTGAGGCAATAAATTATACCCGATTTACCAGGGTTGTTCTTAATATACTTTATTATTTCCTTTGTTACATCCTGCTTGGATTTAACTTCATAGTAAAGGTTTGGTCTGTTAAATGATGATTTGAATATTCCGGCATCGAGAATACCAAGGTTTTTCTGGATATCATGCTGCACTTTTGGTGTTGCGGTTGCAGTCAGGGCTATTATTGGAGATCTGCCTATTGTATCTATAATAGGTCTTATCCGCCTGTATTCGGGACGGAAATCATGACCCCATTCTGAAATGCAGTGAGCTTCATCGATGGCATAAAAAGAGATGTCTACATTTTTAAGAAAATCGATATTCTCCTCTTTTGTAAGTGATTCCGGTGCTACATATAGAAGTTTGGCCTTCCCAGAAAGAACATCCTTTTTGACCCTTGCAATCTCAGTTTTTGTAAGTGAGGAATTCAGAAAGTGAGCAACATCATCGTCAGTGCTGAAGTTTCTCATAGCATCGACCTGATTTTTCATCAGCGCAATAAGCGGAGAAATAACGATTGCTGTACCGGGCTTCATTACGGCAGGAAGCTGATAACATAATGACTTGCCCCCGCCTGTAGGCATCAGAACGAAAGTATCCCGGCCCTCAAGCACATTCTTAATAATAGCTTCCTGGTTACCCTTAAACGTATCGAACCCGAAATATTTCTTCAAGTAATTATGAATCTCCTTGTCACTGATCATTTCTTCTAATAATTACTTTGACCTATACAATCTGCAGGAATTTTACAGCATAATAAAGTTAATTAATTTATTATTTAAATACTATTATATTTTTTTAAAATAAAGTTGTCCACTAATTTTTTCAGCGCTCAAAATAGATATTGTTTTGCAAAATAAGATTTATCATCTTTGCTGACTGGAAATTTCCGGAAATTAATCTTTTGCGCTGATGGCAATTAAACAAAAGAAAAGTAGGAACAATGAGGGTGAGATGTCATTTCTTGAGCACCTTGAGGAGTTAAGATGGCATATAATAAGATCTATTATTGCAATATTGGTCTTTATGATAATTGCATTTGCCTTCAAGAACCTTATTTTTGACAAAATAATTCTGGCTCCGAAAAACCCTGGTTTTATTACAAACAGATTACTCTGCCATCTGGGCGCACTTGTCAATATTGATGCTTTGTGCATCAATACAAAACCACTTAATCTTATAAGCATTAAGATGGCAGGACAGATCACAACCCACATCACTGTCGCCATCGTATCTGGCCTGATAATTGCATTCCCTTATATTTTGTGGGAGTTCTGGCAATTTTTCAAACCGGCTCTTCACAACAACGAAAAGCAGTACACCCGTGGCGCAGTACTGGCGACATCTCTGCTTTTCTTCACCGGCGTTCTTTTCGGATATTTTGCACTGGCTCCTCTTTCAATACATTTTTTAAATACTTATCAGGTGAGCCCTGATGTCGTAAACCAGATAAACATCAGATCATATATTGGTACTCTTACATCAATATGTCTTGCAACAGGACTTGTTTTTGAGCTGCCAATCATAACGTTTTTTCTTACAAAGATTGGTGTAATTACTCCAACATTCATGAAAAAATACAGGAAACATGCCATTGTAGTGATATTCATTATTGCTGCTATCATTACTCCGCCTGATGTTTTCTCACAGATGCTGGTATGTATTCCGCTGCTAGCACTTTATGAAGTCAGTATATGGATCGCAAAAAGGGTTCAGAAAAACAAGGATAAGGAACATGATGAATTTATGACGGATAAATCTGCTGCCAGCTAACAATTTCTGAAAGGCAAATCATATATGAAGCTTTATACTGAAAATCTTGTAAAGAAATATCATAACCGAACGGTGGTCGATCATGTTTCAATAAATGTTGAACAGGGGGAAATTGTCGGATTGCTGGGGCCAAATGGTGCAGGAAAAACCACATCGTTTTATATGATTGTAGGGCTTATCAGACCAAAAGAGGGCAGAATTTTCCTTGATGATGAGGAGATTACTAAGCTGCCGGTCTATAAAAGAGCCCGCAGGGGAATAGGGTATCTTGCCCAGGAGCCTTCTGTTTTCAGAAATCTTTCGGTCGAGGACAATATTAAAGCTGTTCTGGAAATGTCAGGACTGCCTCTGGCCGAACAGGCCGAAAGAGTGGAAACACTTTTGAATGAGTTTGGCCTGCAAAAAATTAGAAAAAGCAAAGGTATCCAGCTTTCAGGAGGAGAAAGAAGGCGCACAGAAATAGCAAGGGCTCTTTCCCTTAAACCTAAATTCATCCTTCTCGATGAACCTTTTGCAGGTGTGGATCCGATTGCCGTGGAAGATATCCAGGACATAGTCTCAAAACTCAAGAACAAGAATATCGGGATTCTAATTACTGATCATAACGTTCATGAAACCCTTTCGATAACCGACAGAGCCTACCTACTTTTCGAAGGACGTATCCTTATGTCAGGCACATCAACACAACTCGCTGAAGATGAACATGTAAGGACTGTTTATCTTGGAAAGAACTTCGAGCTGAGAAGGTAATTATCTGTATTTGTTATAATAATAATTTTCAGTAATTTTGCGGTGTTTTTTGCGGATGTGTCGTAATTGGTAGCCGAGCAAGACTTAGGATCTTGTGTCTTAGTGACGTGGGGGTTCGAGTCCCTTCATCCGCACAAATTGCAAACCGCCTGTAACGATCATTACCTGTGCGTTTTGGCGGTTTTTTAAATATCCGATAAACAAAATAAAAATGAATATCACAAGAGAAAATATTGATGATTTGAACGCTGTCTTACGAATTCAGGTCGATAAGATTGATTATGATGAAAAAGTTGAAAAGGTACTGAAAGACTATCGTAAAAAAGCTAATATAAAAGGGTTCCGCCCAGGAATGGTTCCATACGGACTTATCAGGAAAATGTATGGCAAAGTTGTGAAAATCGATGAGATCAATAAAATTGTTACAGAAAGTATTCAGAAATATCTCGTTGATGAAAAACTTGATATTCTTGGTGAACCTCTTCCTAAAGCAGAAGAACATGAAAAAATTGATTTTGACCTGCAGGAGTCATTTGCTTTTTCATTCGACCTTGGTCTTGCTCCTGCTTTTGATATTAAATTAAGCAAGAAAAACAAAGTCACATTCTATGAAATAGAGCCTGATGAAAAAATGATAAATGATTATATCGATTCATACAGGCGCAGGTACGGCAAATTCGAAAAGATGGAACTTTCTGATGAAAAAGATATGCTTAGGGGAAGGATTGAAGCACTTGATGAAAACAGTAATCCAAAACCTGATGGCCTGTCTGCAGATGATACTTCATTAAATATTGATATAATTAAGGATGATGACATTAAGGCGCAATTCATAGGAAAGGCAGTAAATGATTTTATTGATTTTGACCTCAGAAAAGCGCTGCCAAATGATTATGAATTAGCCGGTCTTCTTAAACGACAAAAAGACGAAATTAAGGGGATTGAAGGCACCTTTCGCTTTACAATCAATGAAATAAACAGGTTTATATCTGCTGACCTTAACCAGGAACTCTACGACAGAATTTATGGAGAAGGAGTTGTAAACTCAGAGAAAGAGTTCATACAGAAGATTGAAGAAGAAATAGCAGCAAACCTAAAACAGGAAAGCGATTATAAACTCGCAATAGATATCAAGGACCTTGCCATTAACAAGACAGCATTCGATCTGCCGGAAGATTTCCTTAAAAGATGGCTGCTCAAAGTAAATGAAAAAACTACAAGTGAGCAGGTAGATAAGGAATTTGACTCATTCAAGCTTGACCTGAAATGGCAGCTAATCAAAAACAAGACAGCCAGGGACAATGAGGTTAAGATAACTGAAGAGGAGCTCCAGAAAGAATCTGAGAATATTACAAGGTACCAGTTCCGCCAGTACGGTCTTTTCTATGCCACCGACGAACAGGTTTCCAATTATGCCAAAGAAACCCTTAAGCGGGAAGAGGACGCAAAAAGGATTGCTGAAAAGATTCTCGAGGAAAAAGTGATAAGTCTCCTTAAAGAGATGGTGAAAATAGAAACAAAGAAGGTCTCCCTTGAGGAATTTAACAAACTGTTCGAACAGTAGTTTAAGCATTCAGATGAATTGCTTTTATTTTCATATCTTTGTTCAGAAAATTTAAAACTTTCAACATGAGTACTTTAGACGATTTTGGAAAATATGCAAGAGGGAAACATGGAATTAGCAGCTTAACCATGCATAGATACACCTCTATATTGAATAGTTATATTTCTCCAACTATAATTGAAGAAAGGCAGCTGAACGTTGCATCTATGGATGTCTTCTCTCGTCTTATGATGGACAGAATCATCTTTCTTGGGCTTCCGATAGATGATTATGTTGCTAATATTATTCAGGCACAGCTTCTTTATCTCGATTCCTCAGACCCGGGGAAGGATATACAGATATATTTCAATACTCCGGGAGGATCAGTCAATGCAGGGCTTGGGATTTATGATACAATGCAGTATATAACTGCAGATATTGCAACAATATGTACGGGGATGGCTGCATCGATGGGTGCCGTTCTGCTGACTGCCGGAAGAAAAGGCAAAAGGTCGGCCCTTAAACATTCAAGAATAATGATTCATCAGCCTATGGGGGGAGTTGAAGGACAAGCTTCTGATATTGAGATACAGGCCCGTGAGATCCTTAAACTTAAAAGGGAGCTGTATGAAATTATAGCCTTCCACACAGGAAATCCCGTTGAAAAAGTTGAAAAGGACTCTGACAGAGATCACTGGATGACATCCGTGGAGGCCAAGGAGTATGGCATGATCGATGAGATCCTGCAAAAAACAGACAGATAGATTCAATGGATAAGTGTTCATTCTGCGGACGCACAAAAAAGGAGGTCAGTATCCTTATAGCTGGTCTTGAAGGCCATATTTGTGATCACTGTATTGAACAGGCTCACAGCATAATGAATGAAGAGCTGGGATCAAAAAAAAGCATTTCATTCGACACAATCAATCTGCTTAAACCCGCTGAGATCAAGCATTTTCTCGATCAGTATGTTATCGGACAGGACATTGCAAAAAAGATTATTTCAGTAGCTGTTTACAACCATTATAAACGGCTGATGCAAAAGCCTGATGCGGAAGATATTGAAATTGAAAAATCAAATATTATTCTGGTAGGAGAAACGGGAACCGGAAAGACCCTTCTTGCCAGAACGGTTGCAAGAATGCTCCATGTTCCATTTACCATAGTCGATGCCACTGTTCTTACTGAAGCCGGATATGTCGGTGAAGATATTGAGAGCCTTCTGACACGCCTTCTGCAGAATGCTGATTATGATGTTAAGGCTGCAGAAAAAGGTATAGTGTTTATCGATGAGATTGACAAGATAGCTCGCAAGGGCGATAATCCATCCATAACACGCGATGTGTCTGGTGAAGGAGTCCAGCAGGGACTTTTAAAACTTCTTGAAGGATCTATTGTCAACGTACCTCCTCAGGGAGGAAGAAAACATCCTGAACAGAAAATGATCCCTGTTGATACAAAGAATATTCTTTTCATCTGCGGTGGTGCTTTCGAGGGAATTGAAAAGAGAATTGCCCACCGTCTTAATACACAGGTTATTGGCTATGGTGCTGCAAAAAAAAGAGAAAGGATTGATAAGGACAATCTCCTCCAGTATATAGCACCCCAGGATCTGAGAGCTTACGGAATGATTCCGGAAATTGTGGGCAGACTTCCGGTTCTCACACACCTTGATCCTCTCGACAGGAAAGCACTCAGAGATATTCTTACCGAGCCCAAAAATGCTATTATCAAACAATATATCAAGCTCTTCAAGATGGATAATATCGATCTCACCTTTGGAGAAGGAGTCCTCGATTTTATTGTTGACAAAGCAATTGAGTTCAAACTGGGAGCCCGCGGCCTGAGATCGATATGTGAGGCTATAATGCTTGATGCAATGTTCGATGCCCCATCAACAGGTCTGCGCGAACTTACAATTACAACTGATTATGCAATCAGGAAACTTGAAAGGATTGATATGAAGGTGCTGAAAGCATCTTGAGAAAGACCATGCGCAGGCTGTAGGAAAATTAAGGATTAAAATCATGTTCCAGATACCTCTTTGAAGATGGAAAAAGATATTACAGGGCTCTGATCTTCTATGATTATTTTTTCTTCCTTCCATATACCACATAAGTATAAGGAATCCGGTTCTCATCCTCCGATACACATTCCTCTTTCTCTATTATTCTCCACTTCCTCCTGTCTATCTTTGGGAACCATACGTCAGCAGGAGCCCTTTTATGGACATGAGTAATATATAACCTATCGGCTATGGGCATGAACTGTCTGTACACTGATCCCCCGCCGATAACAAATATTTCTTCATCCTTTTCACATTTGCTCAATGCATCATCAATTGAGTACGCTGTTATTGAGCAGTCGATACACTCGCCTGGTATATCGGTCAAGATAATGTTCTTACGCCCCGGCAATGGCCTTTTTGGCAACGACTCCCAGGTCTTTTTGCCCATTATAATGGTTTTCCCCATCGTAAGTTTCTTGAATCTCTTAAGATCTTCGGGAATATGCCAGAGCAGCTCATTATCTCTTCCAATTCCCCAGTCGTCGGAGACAGCTGCAATTATTGATATCATCTCAATTATGTTAAACAGAAATATCTCCTTTTATGCTTGGATGCGCCACATAATCCTGAAGTGAAAAGTCTTCATATCTGAATTTTGTGATATCAGTCACATGAGGATTTATCAACATCCTGGGAAGTTTATAAGGTTCTCTGGTAAGCTGCAATTTAACCTGGTCGATATGATTCAGGTAGATATGGGCATCACCTAGGGTGTGAATAAATTCTCCTGCCTTAAGTCCGGTTGTCTGAGCCACCATCATTGTCAGAAGCGAATAAGAAGCGATATTGAACGGTACTCCAAGGAAAATGTCACAGCTTCTCTGATAAAGCTGGCATGAGAGTTTACCTTCTGCAACATAAAACTGAAACAGTATATGACACGGAGGGAGTGCCATTTTATCCAATTCACCCACATTCCATGCATTTACTATATGACGGCGTGAGTCTGGTGAACTTTTTATCGATTCTATAACATTCATAAGCTGGTCAATTTTCCTTCCGTCAGCGGTCGGCCAGGACCGCCACTGGTATCCATAAACAGGACCCAGATTGCCATTTTCATCAGCCCATTCGTTCCATATCCTTACGCCATTCTCTTTCAGGTACCTGATATTTGTTTCACCTGAAATGAACCAGAGGAGTTCATGAATAATCGATTTCAAATGAAGCTTTTTGGTCGTAAGCAAAGGGAATCCTTCTTCCAGATTGAACCTCATCTGGTAACCAAAAACACTTATGGTACCGGTTCCCGTCCTATCGTTTTTTCTGGTCCCGCTGCTCAGAACATGGTCAAGAAGTTCAAGATATTGTTTCATACTCAGATCTTTATCATATCCTTTTAATATCTTTTAATGAGACTATTGTAAAAGTATCATTTTACTGATTCTCCTCGGTATTCTTTTAATACGATCTTTTTGGCACTTTGTAGCTCAGTAATTTAGGCTTCTCAAAAAGGCCTGCCTGGTTTATGTAAGTCAGACAAGTTAAAAAGGTCATCACGAAGCTACTTACTGTACTTTTAAAATCTCATCGTCATTTGGGAGAGATTTTTGCAACCCAACCTCCCCCGGGAGCAAACTTAATATTAATTTTTTCTCCTGATTTGATATTATTTTTAAGATGCTTGTAATCTTGAGAATGTTTGTCTGCATTTATCCCATCCTGGAAAATTTCTATTACATATTCACCTGCCGGAAGAAATGAAAGATCAAGTTCCATCTGACGGCTTTTCCAGTCGGTAAGACCTCCGACAAACCAGTTCTTCCCTGAACGGCGAGCCATCAGAATGTAGTCGCCCACTTTTCCATGGAGGACTTTAATATCGTCCCATACTACGGGAATCCCGGTAATAAAATCGGTGCATTCCTGTTCTTTCATATAATTTGAAGGTGAGTCGGACAGCATTTGCAGAGGGCTTTCAAAAACAACGTACAAAGCCATCTGGTGGACACGTGTTCCCTGGCTTGAAGGTCTTGTGAATTGAGGATTAAAATTAACACTGTCCATATTTATCATTGCTCCCGGGGTATAATCCATAGGACCTGCAACCATTCTTGTAAAAGGGAGGATCACATCATGTTCGGGAGTGATGTCCCTGCTCCATTTACTGTTTTCCATTCCCTTTACTCCTTCCCTGGTCAGGGCATTTGGCCATGTCCTGCCAAGACCATCAGGTTTGAAAGCTCCATGGAAATCTATCAACAGGTGATGCTCAGCAGCTTTTCTGGTTGCTTCACGATAAAAATTCACCATTTTCTGATCATCCCGCTGCATAAAATCAACTTTAACGCCTTTGACACCCCATTTTTCATAAAGAGCCATGGCCTTGTCCATTTCATCCCATAGGGTCTTGAATACAACCCAAAGTATAATTCCCACATTTTTACTCTCACCATATCTGCAAAGCTCCGGTACATCTATTTCAGGTATGGATTCGAGGACGCTGCCTCCTATTCTGTACCACCCTTCATCAAGAATTACGTATTCAATTCCGTTTTTTGATGCAAAGTCGATATAATACTTATAAGTGTCGTTGTTGACACCAGCCCTGAAATCGACGCCGTAAATATTGTTTGCATTCCACCAGTCCCATGCAACCTTTCCCGGTCTGATCCATTTGGTATCTGTAAGCTGTTGAGGAGCGGCAAGCTTGAAAACCAAATCACTTTCCACAAGCTGACCATCGGTTGGTGCGATCACAAAAACTCTCCATGGGAAGGTCCTTGAACCCTTTGTGCTTGCAATATAATTTCTGGTATCTGTCACGATTAGGTTCCGGTCTCCTTCAAGCTTTTCATTTTCAGGATATTCAGGATGAACTCCGATAAGCTTTCCGGGGCCGTTTCCCCTGAGCCACATCCCGGGGTAATCATCTATATCCGATTCAGTCAGCAAAACATTGATTCCGTTTGAGTTGAAAAGGACCGGAAGGCTGGAGAGGTGTTTTTTGACAAGGGTATCTATTGCGGAGTAGATATAAATCCTTTCATTATGCGACATGAAGCTTTCCTCCAAAGGAAACCATGAGTGAGTGCCTGAAGGAAATCCGATTTCAAAAATCTCGTCATTTATAATTACAGGATTCTTGTAAGAAGTCTCAAAGCGGTATCCGATGCCATCATCGTATACTCTGAACTGCAGTGATAAACCTGATCTGAAGGTGATTGTCAGGGTATTGCATTCATCAGCTATTGATGATTTCTTGTTTGGGACAACCGGCTGAAGCGTCTGGCTTATTTTCCCGGCTGTGCTCTTTCTGACCGATTCATTTATTCCCGGTATTTTGTTACCATCGAGTATCATTCCTATCTTTACCGATGAAATAATCTCTTTCCCGTCATAGGTTGCTGACCAAAACAGATCTTTTTCAGCATTAATTGTCAATCTGATTTTTCCATTTGGGGAAGACACTTTGTAATCTTTTGCAAATAAGGTAACTGTTGCAAACAGAAGCACCAATGCAAATAAAAATCTTGTTCTCATACTAAATGAATTTAGGATAAAGGATTTTTAATTCATCCCGATTATTTAAATACAAACACTTAATTTTTTTTTGGTATAATAACAATGAAACCACTGAAGACATTGATTGGATTTACGGTTACAGGTTAGAGGGAAGTTGAAGGAAAGTATTCATCAGGGTCAGGAATTGAACAGCGGGGCCGTTTACTTTTTTCTTTTTCTTTTTTCAATTTCGTCCCTGATAGCTGCTGCACGTTCGTAGTCCTCTGTTTTTACTGCTTCATCAATCATTTTGTAAAGTTCTTCATCCGAATAGTTTGCATATTTTGAATTGCCGGTCTCGTACAGGCGATCATCCTCAGTTTCTGAAGAAGATTGAGGTTCGGTTGAGGTTATTGTAATGCCTGCCTTGTCGAGTATATCCTCGTTTATGTATATCGGACATCCGAATCGCAATGCAAGGGCGACAGCATCAGATGTTCTGCTGTCTATTGATAGTTCTTTTTCTCCATTGTTGCAAAGAAGCCGTGAATAGAAAACTCCTTCTTCAAGCTTATAGATCATAACCTCTATCAGGGTTATGTTGAACTTATCTGCAAAGTTTTTAAAAAGGTCGTGGGTCAGAGGCCGGGGAGGTTCGAGATTTTCAAGCTTGATCACAATTGCCTGTGCTTCAAATCCGCCAATAATTATCGGGATTCTTTTTTCTCCATTCTCTTCAACCAGGATTAGTGCATAAGCTCCCGACTGCGTCTGACTGTAAGATATCCCCAGCACTTTAAGCTTTACTCTCTTCATATCAATCAATTAAAAACCAGAAGAATATGTGTGCCCAAGTTGTATCAGGCAAATATAAAGATAATAATAGAAGTAAGACAAAAAGAGTTGTGTTTCTTTTTTTTAATGACAAGGTTAATCAAAATATTAAAAGTATATCCCATTTCAAAAAATCTCAAACATTGATTGGAAATAAATGATTTTATATATCTTTGCAGTCCTAAATTTAAATTAATCCGCCGGGGCATTATTTAAGCTGTATGGATATTTGACATACACGCCTCACGGAGAAACGTAAAAAAGAGTTAAAATGTACGCGATAGTTGAGATTGCTGGTCAACAGTTCAAAGTAGAAACAGGCAAGAGGATTTTTGTTCACAGGCTTGATGCCGAAAAGGAGAAAGATGTTGAATTTGACAAGGTGCTGCTTGTTGAGGATGATGGCAAAGTAATGGTAGGGGAACCTGTTGTTAAGGATTTTGTTGTTGCTGCGCACGTTGTCGACCATATAAAGGGAGACAAGGTTATAGTATTCAAGAAAAAAAGAAAAAAGGGTTACAGGGTTAAGAATGGACATCGTCAGAATTTCACACAGCTTGAAATAACAGGCATTGGAGAAAAAGGTGCAATTAAAAAACAGGCACCGAGGAAAGAAAAAGAAAAAGTGAAAGCAGTTGAACCTGTAGTTTCGCAGGAACCGGAACCAGAGAAAAAACCTTCGGCAAGGAAAAGTGCATCAGGGAAAGCAGCTGAAAAGAAGGAGGAAGCTCCGGAAGTCAGTAAAAAGAAAACTGTGACAAAGAAAGTATCCGAAGCAAAAGCGGCAGCTAAAAAGTCTTCAAAATCAAAGGAATAAATCAGAGAATAAAAATATTTTATCATGGCACATAAGAAAGGAGCTGGCAGTTCACGCAACGGCCGCGATTCCGAAAGCAAGCGCCTGGGTGTTAAACTGTTCGGAGGACAGGCAGCAAAAGCCGGCAACATTATAGTTCGCCAGCGTGGCACAAAACACAATGCCGGGTTGAATGTCGGCATAGGTCGTGATCATACTCTCTATGCACTTATTGATGGGGAAGTTGAGTTCACAAAGAAAAAGGACAACAAGATTTTCGTATCGGTAAAACCGGTATCAGCAGAATAGAAATATCTATTTTTTGTTTGCCGCTCCCGAAAATCTTTCCTGCAACAGGAAAGCGTTGACGGGAGTTTTCATATTTTTACAACCTGTTATTCCGATAAATTTAAAACAATTTTATGCTTACCATCAATCTGATCCGTGAAAAGAAAGAATTCATAATTGAAAGGCTGCGGGTAAAGAATTTTGATGCCGGTGATATTCTGAATAAAATTCTTTCATTAGATTCAACACGCAGGGAGATACAAATCAGGATGGACAACCTGCAGGGAGAAATAAACAGGATCTCAAGGGAGATTGGCTTCCTGATGAATGCAGGAAAGAAGGAAGAGGCTGAAACTGCAAGATTAAGGACCTATTCCATCAAAGAGGAAATAAAGCTTCTCCAGGATAAAGTCAGTCCGATTGAAGATGAATTAAGAAATGAAATCATAAAACTTCCTAACCTCCCGCATGAGCTTGTTGTTCCGGGTCATGGAGCAGAGGATAATGTTACGATAAAGGAAGAAGGATCTGTCCCTGTCCTTGGAGAAAATCCGCTTCCGCACTGGGAACTGATAAAAAAATATGACATAATCGATTTCGAACTCGGAATAAAGCTGACCGGGGCAGGCTTTCCCGTTTACAAGGGGAAGGGAGCAAAACTTGAACGTGCCCTGATAAATTTCTTTCTCGATGAAGGAGTTAAAGCCGGTTACACTGAGGTAATGCCTCCCATAATGGTTAATGAGGATTCAGGATTCGGCACAGGCCAGTTACCAGACAAAGAAGGTCAGATGTATCACATCGGGATTGATAATTTCTACCTGATACCAACGGCGGAAGTTCCGGTTACGAATATTTACAGAGATGTTATTCTGAGCGGCGACCAGCTTCCGATAAAAAACATCGCCTATACACCCTGTTTCAGAAGAGAGGCAGGTTCGTGGGGAGCTCATGTAAGAGGATTGAACAGGCTTCATCAATTCGATAAAGTTGAAATAGTGCAGATTGCACATCCTGACCATTCTTATGAATCACTTGAAGAAATGACAGCTCATGTTGAGAGCCTGGTTGCAAAACTTGAACTTCCTTACAGGATAATACGCCTCTGCGGAGGAGATATGTCATTCACATCTGCAATGACATACGATTTTGAGGTTTGGTCTGCAGCTCAGAAAAGATGGCTTGAAGTAAGTTCAGTTTCAAATTTTGAATCCTTCCAGTCCAACCGTCTGAAATGCAGATTTAAGGATAAGGGTGAGAAACAGGCAAGACTGGCGCATACTCTCAATGGAAGCGCCCTGGCACTGCCAAGAATTGTTGCAGCGCTCCTTGAAAACAATCAGACAGAAGATGGTATAAGAATCCCCAGAGCACTAATTCCCTATACAGGTTTCGGTTTAATATCCTGATTGCTTCAGCTGCAAAGGAACTTACGCCGACAAAAACGACAAAGCAGAAATTGGGCTTTTCGATGGATAATGCAAAAAAATCCTATATCTATGCAGGCCTGGCTGTATTCTTCTGGTCGACTGTACCGACAGCATTTAAAATATGCCTTGGAGAGCTTCCGATTCTCCCGATGCTGACAATCGCATCTGTCATATCCTCTATTGTCCTCTTTTTAACACTGCTGCTTTCGGGTAAAATCAATCTGATATTTAAAGGTTCCCTGAAAGAAATTTTAGGTTCTTTGACTCTCGGAATGATCAACCCATTCCTTTATTATATCATACTGCTAAGGGCTTATCAGCTTCTGCCTGCACAGGTCGCCCAGCCACTGAACATGATCTGGCCTGTAATCCTTGTTTTTCTCTCAGTTCCGGTGCTGAAGCAAAAAATTAAACCTAAAAGCTTCCTGGCTCTGTTCATCAGTTTTGCAGGAGTATATCTGATCTCATCACAGGGAGAT
The DNA here is from genome assembly GCA_964514725.1 of uncultured Rikenellaceae bacterium. GTDB lineage: Bacteria > Bacteroidota > Bacteroidia > Bacteroidales > VadinHA17 > LD21. Next base: position 23,574 of record CAZEUL010000012.1, on the reverse strand, counting down.
CCGGTTCATCCCGGGAAATCAGATCTGAAGGGCGTATTGCTGGCAACCGGAAGCTCGGTTTTCTGGGCATCTTATTTTATATTCAATGTAAGAGACAAGAGAGATGAAGCTATTAAACTGTTTCTCAATTTTCTTTTTGGATCATTATACCTTTTAATCATTCTGATAATTTCAGATCAGTGGCCGGAAAATATTTCGATAAAGGGATTTCTATCCGCTGCATACATAGGATTTTTCGAAATGGGGATCACATTTTATTTATGGCTTAAAGCACTTCAATTATCACCTACTACCGACAGGGTAAGTAATCTGGTTTACCTGGCTCCTTTTTTTTCACTTGTGCTTGTGCATTTTATACTCAATGAACCCATTTTTTATACAACTCTGGCAGGATTATTGCTGATAATTACAGGCATTATGATCCAGAACCGGAAACCGGGAAGAGATAAATAAATATATTTGCAAATAGATTTAACTATCAGAAGTTTCATTTTATGAAGAAGTTATTATTGTTATTTTATGTCATTCTGATTGGCCTGTTGTCATGTAAAAAGGATGAGCCTGAGTCCCCGCCAGATAATGATACAACAGCAAAACAGGCAAGGGATGTTTTATATACAATAATGAATGACAACTATTACTGGTACGACCTTATGCCTTCAGTTAACAAAGAAAACTACAATGATCCTTATGAGTTATTGGAAGCTATGAGGTACAAACCTCTCGACAGATGGAGTATTGTTGTGGATTACGAGGAATTCATGGCTGAAATGGGTGGCGAATTTGTAGGACATGGCATCAGGATAGGCGTTGATGATTCAGATAAAGCAAGGATCGCAATGATCTACAAGGAGTCACCATTATATAAGGAAGGAGTAAGACGGGGATGGATAGTAAAATCTGTGAATGGAACAGATATTGCGCCTCTGATCCTTTCCAGGAATTATACTGCTTATAATAACGTTATGGGAGAAAGCAAAGCAGGAATAACGAACGTTTTTGTATTCCAACTTCCAAACGGATCAGAGAAAACCATATCATCAACTAAAACAGTTTTCACCTACAACTCCGTTATTTATTACGACACCTTGCATCTTTCATCCGGGATAACTGGTCATATAGTATTCGATTCATTTATATCCACATCTATTGACTCCCTTACCAAAGCTTTCAAATTCTTTAAAGAAAATGGAGTTAAAGATCTGGTCCTTGACCTGAGATACAACTCCGGAGGCTATCTTAATGTAGCTGTAGCTCTGGCCAGTTTTATTGCAGGAAACACAGTTTCAACAAGTGATGTATTTGTAAAGCTTGAATTCAATAAGAAAAAGACAAATGAAAATGTTTCATATACATTTAAGAATACTCCTTATCCGATGAACCTTACGCGTTTGGCAGTCATTTCAACACGTACGACTGCCTCAGCCAGTGAGTTAGTGATAAATGGGCTGAGACCGTATATGAATGTTGTTTCATTGGGCGACACAACTTATGGTAAACCTGTTGGCATGGGAGGATGGGATTTTCTGAAGAAATATATTTTCTATCCTGTCACGTTTAAGAATGTAAATAAGAACAATGAGGGTGATTATTTTGATGGTCTGCCGCCTGATGCATTGATTTCGGATGATATAACACATGATTTCAATGACAGGAATGAGCTTTGCCTTAAGGAGGCAATACACTTCTTTGAAACCGGATCAGTCGGCAGTAAAGGGGGTTCGGATTTTTACAGGTATCCTCATTATTCAGAAAAACCTTCATGGATGAACAATATTTTTCTTGATAAGCTCGGTACAAAATAAAAGAATTCAGGTTAAATAATTGAAAAAAGTTCCAAAAGAGAGGATCATTCTTGGAATCGATCCGGGCACTACAACAACCGGTTACGGAGTTATCAGAATAAAGGGTAATAATCCTGCCCTTGTTGCGATAGGACTGATTGATCTTTCAAAGTTCGGAGATCATTTCGAAAAGCTCAAACACATTTTCGACCGTGTTTCTGGTATAATAGAAGAATACTGCCCTGATGAGATGGCAATCGAAGCTCCCTTTTATGGGAAAAATGTACAGTCGATGTTGAAACTTGGACGTGCTCAGGGTGCAGCAATAGCTGCAGCACTAAGCAGATCTGTTCCGGTTTCCGAATATGCTCCGAGAAAAATCAAAATGGCCATAACGGGAAGAGGAGCTGCATCAAAGGAACAGGTTGCAGCTATGCTGATGCGCATTTTACAATTCGGTGATACTGAGATGAAGCTTGACGCCACTGATGGACTTGCGGCAGCACTATGCCATTATTATCAGTCAGGAATCCAAACTAAGGAAAAAACCTACGGAAGCTGGAAGGATTTTATGAATAAAAATCCTAAAAGGGTAAGAGTACGATAACAGCTTTTACATTATTGCCACTGCCAGGGCAATTACACTGACTTTTGTATCTTTTATTTTAAGTATCTCTTCTGCGCATGCCTCAATAGTAGATCCTGTAGTTATTACATCATCTACCAGAAGTACATGTTTACCCATAATTCTCTCAATGTCTCTGATCCTGAATATCCCTTCCACATTTGTCCATCTGCTAAATCTCGATTTCCGTGTCTGTGTGTCGGAAATGTTTTTTCTCTCCAGAGAAATGTTATCAACGGGCAGTCCTGAAACATCTGATATTCCTTCTGATATTATTTCACTCTGATTGAAGCCTCTTTTGCGTTTTTTTGAAGGATGGAGCGGGACAGGAACTATCAGGTTAATGTCATCGAAAAAATCAGATGATCTGAGTGAAAGAGCATATATTCTTCCAAGTTCATAGCCAATTTCCTTTATTCCTTTATACTTAAGCTGGTGGATCAGCTTTCTAATTCTGCTATCCTTTGAATAAAATGAAAAAGCAGATGCTTTCTCTATGAGGCATCTTCCCCAGAAAAGCCTGGCAACAGGATTGTCAGATTTCAGGTGATAGTCTGTCCTTGGTATTGAAACGAAACATTCTGTACATATCAGCTTTTCGTTTCGGAGAAGATGATTGCCGCAACCATAACAAAGCCGCGGAAAAAGAAGACTTATGAAGTCATCCCAAAGATCATAAAAATAGCCCATGCAGCGAGCAGAATTATCTGAAGCAAATATACTAAAGAATTATTTTGCTTCTTATTTCTTCTGCTGTTGATTTGAACTCTTCCTGACTGAAACGGAGTTTCGGATTACGGAAATTAATATCTTCCATAGAATCCATGGGGACAAGATGTATATGGACGTGAGGGACCTCCAATCCTATTACAGCGATGCCTATCCGGTTACATGGTATAACTTCCTTTATAGCTTTTGCGACCTTCTTTGAAAAGATTATAAGCCCGGACAGGGTATCATCATCCAGATCAAAAATATAGTCAGTTTCCAGTTTAGGGACAACAAGAGTATGTCCTCTGCGCAATGGATTAATGTCGAGGAATGCGAAGAATTTATCATCTTCAGCGATCTTGTAGCAGGGAATCTCTCCATTAATGATTCTTGTAAAAATTGTTGCCATTTTCAGACTTTTAATAATTACATTGAAACAGCAATGATTTCAAATGGAATAACTCCTGATGGAACTTTAATATTGACAATATCGCCTACCTTTCGGCCTATAAGGCCCATAGCAATAGGAGAATTTATTGCAATTTTCCCCTGTTTAAGGTTAGCCTCACTCTCGGGAACAAGCTGGTACTCCATAACACTGTTGTTATTCTTATTCTTGATCTTGACTTTATTAAGGATCCTCACAGTGGAAGTATCAATTTTTGATTCATCAATTACCCGCGACCTTGTTAATATGTCCTCAAGTCTTGAAATCTTCATTTCAAGCATGCCCTGGGCTTCCTTGGCAGCAGCGTATTCGGAATTTTCAGAAAGGTCTCCCTTATCTCTTGCATCAGCTATTTGCTTCGAAATCAATGGCCTTTCAACCAATCTGAGGTGATCAAGTTCTTCCTTAAGTTTAATCAGGCCCTCTTCCGTTATGTAAATAACATCTGACATGTTTTCTCCCCATTTAAAAAATAAAGAATCCCGGGGAATTCCCCGGAACTCTTCAAAACAAACTTATAAATTCTTTATGGATTTACCAAATAAAAACCTATAAAAGTGGTATATTACAATCGATTATCATACAAAAAGAATATTATTCATATTTCTTTCCGGCCTTTTTTGTATTTTCCCTTACCTTCTTCCTTTTTTCCTTGTAATTGTTATCCGCTTCTTTCCTGTTTTGTTTCATTCTTTCACGTACTTCCGGCGACTGGATCTCGAGTGAACGAGCTCTGTTTTTTTTAACATAGGTCGAATATTCTTTTTTCTGCCTCTTTTTCATCTTAGCCTGTTTCTTTTTTGCTTTTACAACACTCCTTGGCTCCCTGATTTTTTCATTTTTGTTTTTCAATGATTTACCGAACAGGTCTTTTTCAGGATTTTTTACATAATGCTTGTTCCCCTGTGCACCGATGGAGGAAAATACAAAAATGGATAAGAAGGTAATAATGAACAGTTTTTTTAAATTACTTCTTATTATCAACTTGCAACCTCGTTTAAATGCATACATTTATTTTTACATTAGCTATTATTACTTTTGCAAATATTTAATTTGTACCTGCATGTATGAATCCAAAAATAATTCTTTTTTCATTTACAGTAATATTGTTAACTCTTATAAACGGCTGTGGTAAAGAAAGCACAGATGTAATACCGGATGTATATGTGGATTTTACTTTAGACCTCCAGGACCCTGAATTTGCAAACCTTTCAATTTCTGGAAGTTATGATACTATTGATGCATCCACTCACAATTGGGGATCGAGGGCTGCAGGTTTTGACGGTAATGGAATTATAATCTATACAGGACCTGATGATTTTTATGCATTCGACAGGACCTGTCCTTATGATTACGCTTTAAATAAACGAAGTGTTAAGGTTAAAGTCGATTTTTCTCAGGCAGTATGTCCGGTTTGTGGTACGAAATATATGCTGGCTGCTTTTGGAACACCTGCATCAGGTTCTCATGGTTATCCCTTAAAAAATTACAATACCCGCCTGGACGATGACCGGTATTTAAGGGTTTGGAATAAATAATTATCACCTTACCATGAGGTTGTTTTACTTGCCTTTTAAATGCTTCCTGAATACGTCAACGCATACTTGTGATGAAACATGTCAGCTAAACCAGAAGTGGCACACAGGTCCAAATAGATTGGGAGTCTGAAGTAAAACCAAGAATTCAGGACCCTATTCAGGAAGGTTTGGTACAGGCTCTTTGCCGGACTTAGTTTGTTCCTTTTAAATAATCTATTGTCGTAATGATTAGTACCTGTAATGGTCAGGTTTGAACGGACCTTGTGGATCTACACCAATATAGTTGGCCTGTTCGTCCGTAAGTTTTGTTAACTTAACACCAAGCTGATCAAGGTGCAGCCTTGCAACTTCCTCATCCAGGTGTTTGGGAAGCCTGTAAACTCCAATTTCATATTTTTTCTTCCAGAGGTCTATCTGTGCAAGAGTCTGATTGCTGAAGGAATTACTCATAACAAAAGAAGGATGACCTGTTGCACAACCAAGATTTACAAGACGCCCTTCCGCAAGAATAAATATCTCATGGCCGTCGGGAAATTTGTACTTATCGACCTGGGGTTTAATATTTATTTTAACTATATCCTTCATCCCATTAAGTCTGTCGACCTGGATTTCATTATCAAAGTGACCTATATTGCAGACTATCGACTGGTCTTTCATCTTCATCATATGTTCCAGACTGATCACATCTCTGTTACCTGTAGCAGTTACATAAATATTTCCTTCGTCAAGACAATCCTCAACCGTTTTTACTTCAAAGCCCTCCATTGATGCCTGAAGTGCGCAAATAGGATCGATCTCTGTGACTATAACCCTTGCCCCATAAGCCCTCATCGATTTTGCACAACCCTTACCTACATCACCATAACCACATACAACTACAACCTTACCGGCAATCATTACATCGGTGGCACGCTTTAACCCGTCAGCGAGCGATTCCCTGCAGCCGTAAAGATTGTCAAACTTCGATTTAGTCACCGAGTCATTTACATTTATGGCAGGTACAAGCAGTTCCCCGTTTTCAAGCATTTGGTAAAGCCTGTGAACCCCTGTTGTTGTTTCCTCAGAAATTCCTTTAAGTTCACTTACTACACGATGCCATTTCCCTGGTTCCTGCTTAAGAAGTTCTTTCAGAGTTTTAAATATTATTTCTTCCTCTTTGCTGGAAGGTGTCTTATCAAGGATTTCAGGATCGTTTTCTGCCTTATACCCAAGATGCACCAAAAGTGAAGCATCACCTCCATCGTCGACAATTAGGTTAGGACCCCTGCCCCCAGGAAAAGACAATGCCTGAGCAGTGCACCACCAGTATTCATCAAGTGTCTCGCCTTTCCAGGCAAATACAGGAATACCCCTTGCAGCAATTGCAGCTGCTGCATGATCCTGAGTAGAAAAGATGTTGCAGCTTGCCCATCGTACATCCGCTCCCAACTCGGAGAGGGTTTCAATTAATACAGCAGTCTGAATGGTCATATGCAGTGAACCTGTTATCCTTGCTCCAAGAAGAGGCCTATCTGCAGCATATTTTCTTCTTATTGCCAGGAGACCAGGCATCTCCTTTTCTGCTATTTCTATCTCTTTTCTGCCAAAACCTGCAAGGGAAATATCTTTTACTTTATATTGAATTGTGTCTACAGCTAAGTTCATTTTATTCATTTTTATAATAATTCCATTTTGCAAAGTTAGTATTATTTAAGTCCCTGACAGTATTTTCAGAGCAAGTTCCCTGTCAAGTTTCATCTGGCTTGTCAACTGTTCCATACTGTCAAATTTTATCTCATCCCTCATTCTTTCAACAAAAGAAACCTTTATTTTACTACCATAAATATTCTGATTGAAGTCAAAAATATTAACTTCAATTGATCTTTCTGATAATGAATTATTTACGGTCGGGTTTACTCCGATGCTCAGCATCCCCTTGAAAACTCTCCCATCGACCTGGACATTAACTGCATAAACACCACTGGATGGTATAAGTTTATATTTACAGGATGGTTTAATATTTGCAGTAGGAAATCCGAGATCACGCCCTATTTTCCGCCCCTTTATGATCTTTCCAGATATTGAATAACTGTAACCAAGCATTCTGGCTGCTAACTCAGGATGTCCTGACAGCAGAGCTTCACGGATGGCAGTTGAACTTATAATACCGTCCTGGCAGATCACTTCTTTTATCTGTTCGACTTTGAAATCATAAATTTTTGCACATTCACTTACAGCATCGAAATTACCTTGCCTGTTCTTGCCAAAATGATGATCATAACCGACAATCAAAAAGCTTACTCCTATCTTATCAACAAGTATCTTTTTTACAAAATCACATGCTTCAAGGTTGCTCAGGGCTTTTGTGAATTTCAAAATCAAAAGATGATCAATGCCTGTTTCTTCAAGAAGAATTATTTTTTCATCCAAAGATGTAAGAAAAGATATTCCTTCACCTCCATTTGAAAGGACAAGCCGCGGGTGAGGATCAAAGGTTACTGCCACCGATTCTCCATTAACCTCTGAGGAACGCGTAACGAGATAATCCAGCAAGGCTCTGTGACCCTCGTGTACTCCATCAAATGTTCCAAGAGTAACAACAGGATTTTTAAGTCTAAGCTTCTCAAGTCCGTAATGAATAGTCATAACAGCACCAATTAGCGGATGCAAAAATAGCAAAGGGGATGAAAGTTAAATAAAATTATGATTTAGATTTTGTAAATTTATGGATGGTTATCCAATATTCTGACTGCTATGAATCCTAGTAAATTTTATATATCTGATCCATGGCTTGAGCCATTTAAAACCGTAATTGAAAGCAGGATCTCCAAATGCCAGGAGAAAGAACGTCATCTTGTCGGTGATGGTTCCCTAAAGCAATTCGCTATGGGGCATTATTATTACGGACTCCACTATAACAATGCCGGATGGATCTTCAGAGAATGGGCCCCTAACGCAAAGAATATTTATCTGATTGGCACTTTCAGTAAATGGAAAGAGAGACAGGAGTTCAGGATGGAAAGGATTAATTCTTATGGTGACTGGGAGATAATTCTTCCTTCTGATTCACTGAACCACGGAGATCTGTTCAAACTTTCAGTTCACTGGCCGGGAGGCAAGGGTGAAAGGATCCCGTCATATGCAACAAGAGTTGTACAGGATGAAAGAACAAAGATTTTCTCATGCCAGGTCTGGCGACCTTCTGTACCCTACAAATGGAAGGTTGAAAATTTCACAGCATCGACAACTGCCCCGATTATATACGAAGCCCATATAGGAATGGCTACAGCTGAAGAAAAGCTGGGAACTTACAATGAATTTACAGAAAATGTACTGCCAATAATCATACAGTCAGGCTACAACACAATTCAACTGATGGCAATTCAGGAGCATCCATTTTACGGTTCATTTGGTTATCATGTTTCAAGTTTTTTTTCAGCCTCATCGAGATTCGGAACTCCTGAAGATCTTAAGGTTCTTATTGATAAAGCACATCAGTCGGGAATAAGAGTAATAATGGATCTTGTTCATTCACACTCTGTGAAGAATGTCAATGAAGGGCTTGGTCTGTTTGATGGAACTCCCGGACAATATTTTCACACTAATGAGAGGAGGAATCATATCGCATGGGATTCATTATGTTTCGATTATGGCAAGGACAATGTTATTCATTTCCTGCTTTCAAACTGCAGATACTGGCTGGAGGAATACAAGTTCGACGGATTCCGTTTTGATGGTGTAACAAGCATGATTTATTATAATCATGGGCTGGAAAAAAGCTTTACTTCCTACAATGATTATTTTGACGGCGGGCAGGATGAAGATGCCCTGGTTTACCTTTATCTTGCCAACAAAATGATCCATGATTTTAAACCGGGAGCATTGACTATCGCCGAAGAGATGAGCGGAATGCCAGGGATGGCTGCCGATACTTCCAGGAAGGGATTTGGATTTGATTACAGACTTTCAATGGGAGTTCCTGATTTTTGGATAAAGCTTGTAAAGGATACTCCTGATGAAAACTGGGAGATGGGACATCTTCTACATGAGCTCACTCAACACCGGCCTGAGGAGAAGATCATTTCTTACTGCGAATCTCACGATCAGGCCCTGGTTGGCGATAAGACACTTATTTTCAGAATGATAGATGCTGAGATGTACACTGGCATGACCAAATCATATCACAGTTTCACTATCGATCGTGGAATTGCACTCCACAAAATGATAAGGTTGATAACTTTCTGTACGGCCGGTGGTGGCTATCTTAATTTCATGGGTAATGAATTTGGACATCCGGAATGGATTGATTTTCCTCGTGAAGGCAACAACTGGAGCTTTAAGTATGCAAGGCGCCAATGGAACCTTGCTTTTGATAAAGACCTTAAGTACTCCTATCTTCTGAAGTTCGATAATGCCATGATCAGATTGCACAAGGAGTTCAGGATCCTTGATGATATGATTGTTAATAAAGTTTATGAAAACAATTATGACAAGGTCATAGCTTTCACAAGGGGAGAATTATTAATCGTCTTCAATTTTCACCCCACCAACTCATTTACCGATTATGGGATTCCCCTTAAAGGGAAGTTCAGGATTATTCTTGATACAGATGATCCTGAATTTGGAGGATTTGACCGAATTGACAGGAGATCATTTTACACATCAACCAGAAAAGCAGAAAAGCCCAAACTCGATCAGCCTTTCTATCTGTATCTGTACCTGCCGTCAAGAACCGGTCTTGTACTTAAAAGGGAACCCGTAAAAAAGGCAACGGATATCTAGTCGATCCACCTGAGCAGGTAAAAATCCTGCTTATGAGGAAGATCTTTGTGTTTTGGATATATCCTTATTCCATAGAAAAAGGTACCGGCCTTTTCCGGAATGAGGTCGGCTCTGTAAAGACATTTCCCGTTCTTGCTGCTTACAATTTTAAACTCCTGGCTATCTACAAACTCATATTCGCCTTCCTTATTAAGATGAGTAAAAATGAATTCAACACCGACATGTTCCTTAGGGATTCTCTTTATATCAAGGATTATTTCAGCCCGGTAATCATGTCCTGAGTGATAAACATTTCCATCCGGACGTTCAAAATTATAGTTTACAACCTCAATATTATCCCACTCTTCTCTCATTGTTTTTTTCCATGCTGCCAACTCTTTGGCTTTTTCAAAATTATTGGCAGTTAAATATTTATTTCTTTCCCAGAGTTTGGAATAATACTTATTGTAATAATCATCAAGCATTCGTTTCATAGTAAACTCCGGAGCAATTTTGACCATTGTATTTTTGATATGGCTGATCCATTCCACTGGCACTCCCTGGTCATTATATGAATAGAATGCCGGGATAATTTCATATTCAAGCATATTATAGATCGTTTCGGCATCTATATCATCCTGAAGGTCCGGGTTGGTAAAAGTATTTTTCTTTGGCAAAGCCCAGCCTGCAAATGCATGATAGCCTTCCACCCACCATCCGTCGAGAACACTGAAATGAAGAGTTCCGTTCATAACAGCTTTTTCTCCGCTGGTACCTGAAGCTTCAAGAGGTCTTGTAGGTGTGTTAAGCCAGATATCCACACCTCTGACAAGCTGCTTTGCAAGTTCAATATCATAATTGTCAAGAAATACTACCTTGCCGGCAAACTGAGGCATTTGTGAAACTTCAAATACTCTTCTTATTAGGTCCTGTCCACCGCCGTCATGAGGATGTGCCTTGCCGGCATAAATAAACTGTACAGGTTTTTCCGGATTATTTACTATTCTCGATAGTCTGTCAAGGTCGCGGAAAAGAAGTGAAGCTCGTTTATATGTGGCGAATCTCCTTGCAAACCCTATCGTTAATGCTTTTTCATCAAGATGTGTGCTGATGTTGAGCAAAGTACGCGGACTTACGTGTTTATCCATCATTTCTTCCTGGAGCCTTTTCCTTATATTCTTAAAAAGGTTTTTCTTAAGTGTAGTTTTAACCTCGTATATAGTCTTATCATCAAGATTGTAAAGTTTCTCCCATTGGCTCCTGTCAGTCTGGTCAAAATTGGAAGTTCCGGTAAGCTTTTTGTACACTTGCCGCCATTCATTTGCAAGCCATGTAGGATAATGTACACCGTTTGTCACATAGCCGATATATAGTTCCTCTTTAAGGTATCCGGGCCACAACTTGTTAAACAAACCCTGCGTAACTTGTCCGTGAAGCTTACTTACACCGTTAAGTTCCTGCGACATATGAGCTGCAAGGTAACTCATGTTGAATTTTCTGTCAGCTTCGCCCTCGCATCTTCCGAGTGCCATCAGTTCATCCCATGAAATTGAAAAACGGGTGTGGTAATGAGAGATATACTTTCTGAGCATATCCTCTTCAAATGCATCATGCCCGGCAGGAACAGGAGTATGTGTGGTAAACAAAGTTGATGATCTTATGGCCTCAATTGCCTGGCTGAAGGTAAGATGGTTCTCCAGGATCATTGTCCTCAGGCGTTCGAGGCTTATGAATGCAGAATGACCCTCATTACTGTGATATAAATCCGGTTTCAAGCCAAGTGCTGTAAGAGCTCTTATACCACCAATTCCCAGTAATAATTCCTGCTTGAGCCTGTTCTCATGATCCCCACCATAGAGATAATGAGTTATTGAACGATCTTCAGGAGTGTTGTCCTCAAAATCAGTATCCAGAAGGAAAAGTCTGACCTTACCAACTTTTGCCTCCCACACTCTGATATAAACTGTACGGCCTGGCCATACAATACTCACTGTAAGATTTTTTCCATCAGAATTTTTAATTGGCACTATAGGAAGACGGGAGAATTCCTCAGGTTCATAAATAGTTAGTTGTTCCCCTTTAGGTCCTAATCTTTGTTTAAAATAACCAAATCTGTAAAGGATACCTACACCAATTATGTTGAAGTTGGAATCGCTTGCTTCCTTGAGGTAATCGCCTGCGAGTATTCCAAGTCCACCGGAATATGTTTTAAGGCATGGATGAATTCCAAATTCCATGCTGAAATATGCTACAGATGGTTTATCCTTGTCGTCCGGTCTGTTAATATACTCATTGAATTCCCTATAGACTTTTTCCAGATCATCAACAAATTCCTCGTCATCTTCAAGAACCAGAAGTCGTTTATAATCAATCTTTTCAAGCAACAGTTTAGGGTTATGGGAAACTTCCTCCCATAAGGAAGGATCCATTCTTCTGAAAAGAGATTCGGCCTCGGGGTTCCATGACCACCAGAGATTCTCGGCCAGTACTTTCAAAGACAACAGCTTATCAGGCACATCGCTCTGAACATAAATATCCTTCCAGATAGGAATTTGGTGTGTTTTCCTGATCTGTAACCCCGGAGCTTCAACAAACTGGGCAAACTCACGTGGCTCCTCTCTTCTTTCACGGCTGTGTGTGAGTGCAATCTCATAAGCAGTAAAATAGTACTTTACAAGATTGTCCCACATTGCAATTCTCGATATTTCATGAGCTTTACGACGAGCTTCCTCTATTCCGGCACTGTCGAGATTAACGAACTTTCTTATAAAATCCTTAATATCATTTACAACTTTGGCCTCATTGTCATCAGTCCTTTCTATTATGGCCATCCCGTTGCCGGGATCTTTATAGTATTCCCTGACCCATAAGCCAAATCCTGACAGAGAAGTGGTCACCGTGGGAATTGAGAACATGAGACTTTCAAGCGGGGTATATCCCCATGGCTCATAGTATGATGGGAAAACAGTCAGATCAAAGCCAATCAGGAGGTCATAATATGACATATTAAAGATGCCGTCGTTTCCATTTAAATAAGATGGTACAAATATGATCTTGACTTTTGAATCTTTGCTGTTTGTAAGTCCTTTGCTGTTGATGCTGTTAAGAACAGGATCAGTGTCAGGGTAATGAAGACAGTGGGTGATATATCTGTCCACTCCGTTTGACGGCCCGTTATTATAGAGTAGATCAATAAGATCCTGCCTTGGCCCCTTGTGATAGGCAGGGATGAGGATAAAAGCTATGCATTCTTTAGTAAGATGATCCCTTTTATTAAGTTCTCCAAGTGATTCAATAAAAATGTCGACACCTTTATTACGATATTCATACCTTCCGCTGTTAGCTATATAGACACAGTTTTCAGAAATCGGATAACCTAATACAGCCTCTGCAACTTTTTTAAGTTTTGTCCTGGCTTCAATTCTTTTTGATTCAAATTTATCAGCGGAAGGAACAAAGGAATCTTCAAAACCATTTGGAGTGACAATATCAACGTCCTTGCCAAGGAAAAGAGAACATTCCCTTGATGTAATCTCACTTACGGTAGTAAAAACATCAGCGACAGATGCAGAAAGTTTTTCAAGCGACTGTTTGGCGACAACATTGAACTCACGTGATACCTGTACCGGGTTGTACTCCTTCATTTTTCCATAAAGAGGCCGGTTGTTTCCTGCTATGCACCTGCCAAGCACGGTCGCATGAGTTGTAAAGCAGGTGGCAATCCACGGGGCAAATTTCTCCAGGTACAGTATTCCTGTACCTGTCATCCATTCATGAAACTGTGCAATTATATTATTCCTGTCGCGATAGAATGTGGTAAAACTTTCAATTATTTTTCCAACAGCATATCCGAATAAAGCAGGTTCGACATAATCCCATTGACCAGTAATACTGTCAAGTTTATATGTTTCCCAGAACTTTGCAAAGATCTCATTCTGCTGGCCGAAAAAGGGTGTAAAATCAACAAGTAAAACAATAGGTTTTCCTGCTATATTCCAGCGTCCTGTTTTAACTCTGAGCCCGTCGTTGGCAGCAATGGATTTCCATTCCACAAACAACATTTCATCCGGAATAAACTCCGGGTTTGTAACTTCTTCCCTCCAGACATCTGGCCCTATAAGTATATAATTATCTCCAAGTTCATTTACAAAATTCAGCGCTTTTGTTGAGATTACAGTATGAATTCCTCCGACTTTATTACAAACCTCCCAACTGGTCTCAAAAACTAGATCAACATTCATTATTTATTCTATTGGTTCAGATTATTTTAATGGTTCTATGATGTGGTTTTAAAAATTCTGTAAAGAAATTATTTCTTCAATGGATTCTTTGGTTTTCTGCCCCTCTTTTTGGGTAAAGGCCCATTTGAAATTGAATTTTTAATTTTTTCGGACAAATTTCTTTTTAGGGTTTTTGATGACTTTTGCTTTTTAAGAGCCTCAATTTCAATGGCTTGTTGGTCGATTATCATTTCTTTCTCCCTTAAAAGATTATTAAGTTTTGATATCTCGTTTTGAACGTTGATATCAGGAATACATCTGTTCAAACGTAATTCAAAGTCACTTAGTACATTCATATAATTCATAAAAGCATCATATGGAGTATCGTAAGGATTAAAGTATGCATGTACTGCTCCGTCTGAAAAGAACTTAGTTGCCATATAATAGAAATGGTCACTTGCCTGAAGATATTCCCAGTCTTTCTTTATTTGATTGTCATCACATTGGTTGACTTTTTCTGCAAGCTGGTATAGTTTATCAAGTGCAGCTACCTGGAGTTCGTTTCCGTGCCAGGCTGTTATATCACGTTCCTCATCAGCCCATGAAATCGGAGAGGGTACATTAATAGCTGAAACAGGCTGCAGATAATCACTGATTTCTGTAGGAGTCATGAATTTATAAGGAGTTTTTTTGAGAACAGATCCAGGCAGATGATACAGGAACTCAAAGATACCAGTCTCCTTTTTATTATGTTCACCGAAAGTCTCATAATCGAGAAAGATGTTTATCAGCTCACTTTTTGGAGCCAGTTTATTAAGCCATGTGGCATATTTATCAGAAGTCAAAGGCCACTCATTCCATCTCGTATTGGAAAAGCGGAATGCTATATCGTCACTTAGCACAAAATTCCTGAGAAGGACTTTCAATCGAGGGTTTATTGAATTGCAATAAAGGAAATTCGGGCTTTTCCATCCTAAAACATGCTTTGCACCTTCTGTAAGTATTGATTTAAAACCCATATCAGCCACCCATGCGCCTATCTGGTCTGAATAGATCAGTTCGGTATTTCTGAACGATGTTGTTTCCACTCCAAGAAATTCCCTGATCATTTTCCTCTGAACATTAACTTGTTTTTCAAACTCGGTTCTGGTCTTCAATGAGGCAAGTGAGTGTGATCCTGTTTCTGCCAGGAATTCAACCATCCCTGTATCGGCAAGATTTTTAAATGATTCAAGAACCTCAGGGGCATAAAGCCGGAATTGATTTATCACAAGGCCGGTAAGTGAAAAAGTGACTTTGAATTTTCCCTTGTTCTTTAAAATAAGGTCAAGAATTATTTCATTTGCCGGCAGATAACAGTTTTCAGCAACCTTTCTCATGATTGATTCATTCGAGAAATCATCATAGTAATAATGGTCATGTCCGAGGTCAAAAAACCTGTATCGTTTTAGCCTGAATGGCTGATGAACCTGGAAATAAAAGCATATTGCCTTCTTTGTTAATGCACTCATATTTTGTTCTTATTTTGCCAAATAACTCTGTAATAAATATCCCTGACATGTCTTGCTGAATTGTCCCATTTCAGCCTTACAACTTCTTCCTTTCCATTCTTAATAAACATCTTAGCAAGTGCAGGATATGTCAGAATTCCATAAATTGCGTCAGCCATAGCATCAATATCCCAGAAATCAGTTTTCACCGCATGAGTAAGTATTTCTGAAACGCCCGACTGTTTGCTTATGATAACGGGAACATTCGACTGCATAGCTTCCAGAGGAGATATCCCGAATGGTTCAGAAACTGAAGGCATGATATAGACATCACTGAGGTTCAGCATCGTAAACACATCCTTTCCTTTAAGGAATCCGGTAAAATGAAACCTGTCGGTTATTTTAAGGGCTGCAGCCCTTCTCATCATTTTTTCCATCATGTCGCCAGATCCGGCCATAACAAACCGCACATTTGGCAGGACTTTCAGCAGTTTATTTGCGGCCTCTATAAAATACTCAGGGCCTTTCTGCATGGTTATCCTTCCAAGGAAAGTTACAACCTTATCTTCAAATCCCTTTTCTATTGCAACATCCTGCGATATTTTAACAGGTTCGACGGCGTTGTAAACTGTCTCAACCTTATCAGGATGTATGTGGTATTTATTGATAACAATATCTCTTGTCAGGTTGCTGACTGTGATGATTTTTGATGCAGCATCCATTCCCTGTTTCTCTATTCTGTAAACATCAGGGTTTACATTTCCACCACTTCTGTCGAAATCGGTGGCATGCACATGTATTATCAGAGGTTTTCCTGACACTTCCATTGCTGCTATCCCGGCAGGATAGGCAAGCCAGTCGTGGGCATGAATAATATCAAATTCATTCTCCTGGGCAATTACTGATGCAACAACTGAGTATTTATAGATTTCATCCATAAGCGAGCCGTCATACCGGCCCGAAAAATCAACAGTACCCCTGTCATTGGTCTGTATTACCATTCTCTGTTCAGTCGTTTCTGAACTTATTTTCTTCCAGAATTCCTCGGGATCGGTATAGGGTATAATTCTTGATGATACTTCTATTTTTTCAATCGGACGTTTTGCCCCTTTGTAATGAATGTGTTTGAATGCAACCGGTACCTGATTTGCCCCTATCAGCCTGACTTTTGTTTTAGCTTCATCTCCCCATACTTTGGGAACAACGAAAATGACTTCGAGGTCTTCCAGGGCAGACATTCCTTTTGTTAATCCATAACTGGCAGTACCCAATCCTCCCGAAATATGAGGTGGGAATTCCCATCCAAACATTAAAACACGCATATCTTACCCGAATTATAAATTAGCATACCTGTTTTCAAGCAGATCAATTATCCTAAGCACTTCGCCAACACTCCATGCCTGAGAGATCGCACCATTTGGAGCATGAGGAGGATCGCCATCATATATCTCTGAAATTGTGGTAACTCCATGTTCACTCATTACCTCTTCCATTCCATAAATCAATTTCTTTACTTTCTGATACCCCTGTTTGCCATAGACTTTCAGCCAGCCTTCGCAGAAAGGGCCCAGCAGCCAAGGCCAGACAGTGCCGTTATGATAAGCATTGTCACGCTGTTCCTGATTGCCTGCATACGTCCCTTTATATCGCGGATGACCAGGAGATAATGTTCTCAATCCGCGTGGAGTAACCAGCTCTTTATCAGCAATATCGAGCACTCTTTTCATCTCGTCCTTTGAAAGCATTGAATATGGAAGGGATACCGCTATTACCATATTTGGTCTGACAAAGGTGTTTTTACCTTCTTCATCGTTTACATAATCGGCAAGATACCCGCGTTGAGGATCGCAGAACACCTCATGAAAGGATTTGTTGATCAGTTCAGGCAACTTCTCATATTCTTTTACGAATTTCCGGTCTTTTGCCTCCATGGCCAAATCAACAGCAAAACAGACGGCATTATACCATAAAGCATTTATTTCAACAGCATATCCTTTTCTCTGGGTTACCGGGATTCCATTTACCACTGCGTCCATCCATGTAAGTGCTTTGCCAGGAGCATCAGCATAAATAAGGCCATTTTCCCTCATGCATATATTGAAAGCAGTTCCGCTCCTGTAAGCATTAATAACTGATTTAAGTGCATCACCATAACGAACCCATGCATCATTACCACCTCTTTCAAGATATTGCTGAACTGACCAGAAAAACCACAGAGGAGCGTCAACCGAATTGAAAGCAGGATTACCGACAGAACCCATATTAGGGAATAATCCATCCTTCATCCTGGAAACCTGGGTATCCAGGACCTCTCTGTACAGTTCCAGCTTATTCTTTCTTGCCAGCGCCAGACCGGGTAACGCTATGAATGTGTCCCTTCCCCATGATCCGAACCAGGGAAACCCTGCAATAATCAATGTTTGCCCGTTACGCTTTTCAATAAATTGCTGGGCCGCAGTTTCAAGACAATGGGTAAAGCTGTTCCTTGGTGTTTTTCCAGCAACGGTTTTTGTAAATTTACTTTTAAGACCAGAGGGTTTCTCCTCTTTTGTTGATGCGGAAAATACTATAACATCGCCCTCCTGTGCATCTAGTTCAAAAAAACCCGGAGTGAACAAATCTTCAGAATAATCGTAACCTCTTTTTTGCTCTTCAGGGTATTCCACCCCAAGATACCAGTCAGGGACTGGTATGAATTCTACTTTGGTTGAAAACTGCATATGAAGTTCCGGAAATCCTTCATACATTTTTGATTTAATACCGTTTGGTATAAAATCAACCCTGGTATTGGCAATCATATTTGCATGAGTCAGCTCATGTATACTACGGAATGCCAGGAAAGGACGTATCTGAAGTTTCATGGGCTCCGAGGCTTCCAAAATTGTAAATCTGACAAGATACTGTTCCTCATAATGAACAAGGAGTCTTTCCTGTTTAAGGATCACACTTCCAACTCTGTAAATACGCGATGGAATTGTTTCCATTTCAAGTGCCTCAATATACTTGTGTCCTTTCGGACTGTAATAATCACCTTTGTACTTTCTTATCCCGGTATTGAAACTTTTGTCATTATATACTACCGTTACATCAAGAGAAGAAAGCAGGACATATCTTTCTCCACCGAAAGCATCCACCGGACAAACCAATAAACCATGATATTTCCGTGTATTACAGCCTACAATTGTTGTGGATGCATAAGAACCCGCCCTGTTTGATCTGATTATTTCCCTTGAAAGAGAGTATTCAAGATTTACAACCTGTTCCTTATCAAACTTAATGTAACTCATAAATTTATCTTTTTATTCAGGTATTAAAAAGTCTTTTAAGATACTCTTTTTATTTTACATCGCCAAAGAACCATTCCTATGAAATAGAATCAAAAACTGTTTTCTAATCCTTCCACTTTCATCAAGAACTTAGAATATCAATACATGGAACCTGGCAGTTAAAAAAAAGAATAACTTTGCATTTCAAAAATTGTTCTAATGTCATAAAATTTTTTAATGAACCATTACTTAAAAATATTCTTCCTTACGGCAATAACTTTAGCATCCTGTGGTAAAAACCCTGTCGAAATTTCAGGTAAATTTATAAATCCGGCAGCGGGAGAGTATATATTCCTTGATGAGCTTAAAGGCAATAAACTTATTACCGTTGATTCCATACTTATTTCACAAGAAGGTACTTTCAAGTTTAAAAAAGATGTAAAATACCCATCTTTTTACCTGCTCAAAATTAATCAAAATAACTTTCTGACAATGCTCCTGGAGCCAGGTGAAAAAATAAAAATAACAGCACTGCATGATTCCCTGAATTTTCCGTCAGAGATAACGGGTTCAGAGGGGACAAAACTACTCATTGAATATAACAGGGAATTGAAAAAATCTATAAACAAGCTGGGTAAACTGAGTTACATCTACGACAAATATGTAGGCAAACCCCAATTGGTTTCAGTAATTGATTCTCTTGACCAGCTTGCTCATACATATCTCAATGAGATCAATAGTTATACTAAAAAATATATTGATAAAAACATCTCATCACTAGTAAGCCTGATGGCGCTCTATCAGCAGGTTTCTCCAAATGTGTATGTCCTGGATCCCTCAAGAGATCTGGATTACTACAGGAAAGTAGATTCTTCACTTTACTCAAGGTATCCAGAATATGATCAGGTAATCATTCTTCATGAACAGGTGAAGGAGTTTATTGCCATTGCAGAAAGTAAGGGCACATTATCTGAAAGACGAGGAAAGAGTATTGAGGCACCTGAGATTTCACTTCCAACACCTGAAGGAGATACCGTAAAACTCTCATCAACAAGGGGATCTATTGTGCTTCTTGATTTCTGGGCTTCGTGGTGCCCTCCTTGCAGGACTGAAAATCCGAATCTAGTTTATGTGTACAAGCTATATCATAAAAAGGGATTCCAGATCTACCAGGTATCACTAGACAAAACAAAAGAGGCCTGGATAAAAGGAATTCAGGATGATCACCTGGGAGACTGGATCCATGTCAGTGATGTTAAATACTGGAATTCAGTTGTAGTTCCATTGTATAATATTGAATCTATTCCTTTTAATTATCTTCTTGACAAGGAAGGCCGGATAATCGGATCCAATTTACGGGGAGAAGCCTTGCAAAGGAAGCTTGCTGAACTATTTAAATAAACCACCATTCGAAATTATAAATTTATAATTCAATAATTCTAATGAGAAAATTCCTGATCCTTCTTGTCCCGTTTCTTATAATAACAGGATGCCATAAAAAAGAGACTTTTACTATTAAGGGAATCATTAATGAAAAAAGCAGGAAAACGATTTCCCTAAATAAAGTGATCATAGATAAACTAGCTTTTATTGATTCTGCAAAAATCAACAGGAAGGGGAAATTCCATTTCAAGGTCAGATCAAAAGAGCCTGATTTCTATCAGCTTGGGTATTCTCCTGCAGAATTTGTTACACTACTGGCTGAGCCTGGAGAGAAAATAACCATTGAATTCAAAGGAAAAAGCCTGCTTGGTGGATATTCGGTAAAGGGATCTGAAGGATCGGAAAAGATCAGGATGCTGGACTACCGTCTTGCTGAAACAAAACGTAAACTGGATTCGCTTACCATTGAATTTGACAAAGCATCCAGACTGCCAGGATTTGAGCAAAAGGGGGCTGAAATAAATAATGCATACATAACTCTTATTAAAGACCTGCGAAAGAAAAATATTGAGTTCATTATTTCAAATCTTAAATCAATGTCGTCAATGATGGCGCTGTATCAGAAAATTGATGAAAATACGTATGTACTCTATGATCCTCGTGACCTTCAATATCTTAAGATTGTTTCTGATTCTCTTTCCCGTAAATATCCAAATTCTATTAATGTCAAAGCTCTTGCTGAAAATTTTAAAAATGAACTCGCAAGGATGAATGCCAGGCAGATTCAGAATATTGCCAATTCACAGCCGGAATTAAAACTTGATCCTGAACTTAAAGATATTAATGGCAGGACGATATCGCTCTCATCATTGAAAGGGAAAATAGTGCTTCTTGCGTTCTGGTCTGCAAAATCGAAGGAATGCATTGCAGATAACCTGACCTTAAAAGATATCTATAAAAAATACAGGAAGCTGGGTTTTGAAATATATCAGATAAATCTTGATGAGAGTGAAGATGATTGGAGAAAAGGAGTAAGGTTTGATGATCTGCCATGGATAAACACAAGGGAAAATGATCCTAATAATCCTGTAAATGCAAGACTTTTCAATGTAAGAACCCTCCCGGCCAACTATCTTTTTGACAGGACGGGTGCTATTGTCGCCACAAACCTTTTCGGCAAATCCCTTCAGATTAAACTTGAACAAATGTTTAATAACTGATGTCTGTTTTAAAAGAGTCAAACAAAATCTTCTTTGCATCTGATTTCCATCTTGGGCTTAGAGCGGGTAAAGATCCCCGTGAGAGGGAAAAGAAAATTGTCAGATGGCTCAATATGATAGCTGCGGAGGCAAAAGAAATCTACCTCCTGGGTGATATTTTCGATTTCTGGTGGGAATACAAATTAGTTGTGCCCAGAGGATTCACCAGATTTCTTGGCACAGTTTCAGCCATCACAGATGCCGGAATACCAGTTCATTTTTTTACCGGTAATCATGATATGTGGATCAGAGATTATCTTGTATCAGAATGCGGAATCATATATCATACTGAACCTTATAAAGTTACATTTGACAACCACAGGTTTTATCTTGCTCATGGAGAAGGCCTCGGTTCTGAAAACAGAGCATACAAGGTACTGCTCGCAATATTCCGAAATAAACCTCTTAGAATTCTTTATTCAGCATTGCATCCCTGGCTGGGAGTAGGATTCGGACACAGATGGTCACTGCATTCAAGGCTTGGCAAAGGAATTACTCTGGATTTTATGGGAGAAGAAAAAGAAGATCTCATAAAACATTCAAAATCAGTATTGGAAAATGAGAGTTTTGATTACTTTATCTTCGGGCACAGGCATCTGTCAATGAAATATAAATTGAGAACCGGGCCTGAAATCATATTTCTTGGCGATTGGGTCAGAAATGGAAGTTATGCTGTTTGGGATGGGAGAACTCTTTCTCTGATTGATGCTGATTTTTAGTTTTTTTCAACTTTTACCGTCAGAGTAAAGTATGAATAATGAGAATTTACCTGTTCAAAATTATAATTCAGCGGATTTCCTGATTTCAGGGCAATATTAATCAGTCCAAGGTTACCTGTTCTGTCGTTATCTATAGTCTGTTCCGATAATGATCTTTTAAAGAATTCTTTAAGTTCCGTTTTGTTTTTGTCATTTATTGAATCCAGCTTGAATCTAAGATTATCTATTTCAGTTGTATGAATCAGGTTTCCTGATGACAGGAAGAACTTTCCGTTATCCAGGCCGACCATTATTATCGGTAAACCGATTTTTTCATCTGCATTCCGAACCGGATTATATTTTGTTACATTTTCAAGTATTTCAACCTGAATATTAAATATTTTCTTTCTTAATGAGTTTTTAAAATCATTCTCAGTCAGCCTGTTATCGGTGATTGTAAGGACATCATCTCCAACCTCCTGGGAGAAATTGTCTGACCAGATCATATAAATATTATTCTCCGACATTATTTTCTGGATCCTGGTAACAGAGACACTTTTGAAATGATTTATCCTGTCCCCCGAACTGACTCCTTTTCCTGAGGAGTCTACAGTTTTGCTAAGAACAAAATAAGAATGATTTTTATTGAAAGGGATAAAATCGTAATCAAGTTTATTACCTGTTTTAACAGCCATTTCAAACAAACCAAGTCCCGCCCCTCCCTTTTTGCTTAACCCTAAATTATTTAATATCTGAAGATATTGTGCTTTTATGGCAGATCCGTCAAGTGTATTTATTTGATTCAGTCTTTTCTCAAGGTCTTCAACCTGGCTGGCTTCAATCATATTACCGGTTGTTATTGAATAGCCATCATCCTTTCGGGAGTATGTTATGATTGACATATCTGCATATTTAGGGTCGCCATGCCTTATTATATTCTGAAGGCTCTCAAGAACAAACATAAACAACCTTTTACGACCTGCAATTCCGTACGAATATTTTATCATTTCATTTTCAATCAGACTTACAAGAGGTAATGAGTTCTTTTCTGTTATTGGGCCCCTGAATGCAAACATGAGCTGTTCATTTACCATCCTTTTATGAATTGAATGAACAAGATCCATAATAAAATATTGAAAGGTTATTAAGTTAAAATTCGCTGTTGTTTAACAATAACGTTAAAAATACTTTTGAAGTACATATTCCAAGTTGTTAGGGCTTAATATTTTTTAAAATGCTAACTATATTTGATTATATTTATCTTATTATCTGTCCTTTACAGATCATACATTTTTTCATCCTGCCCAGCCTTCCCTGTCGAGGTTGCGATAGTTTATTGCCTCTGATAAATGTGTGGCATTAATATTAACAGATTCATCCAGATCTGCAATAGTTCTGGCTACTTTAAGTAT
>CAZEUL010000011.1:0-129537 GCA_964514725.1 uncultured Rikenellaceae bacterium | reverse complement strand
TATTGATGAATCAATGGCTTTATCTTTTTAACTTTATATCGAACTCACGTTAATTTAACCTGTTTATGACGGAACAAGCAAACTCAGAAGCATAACTCCAATGATTATTTCCGACCGATAATGATTATAGAGTCTAAATGAATGAATTTGAAACAGCTGACCATAATTAATCACTTAATGTTTCTTTTGTATTCTGGCTTCGATTTCATTAATGTACCGGATATCATGATCGGTATTTGCTAAAGAGATTCTGAAGCATCAACAGGCCCAGTAATGAAGGTCATGTTTTTGTATTTCCAGTGCTTTATTGGATAATATAAATTTTTGTTATTTTTGCAGACCTGTAATGGTCGGTTAACCGTCCCGATAGCTATCGGGTGGCCAGGTAGTCCCGGGTCCTCGGGACAAAACCGGGTTACTTCTTCGCTACATCCTTCGCCAGGGCTACGGATGTCAAAGAAAGCTACGGAGGACGAAGACGGCGGTTCGAACCGACTGAACGGAGTGAAGGAGCTTGCGAGGTGAGCGAAGCGAGCCGAGCAACCGACTAAACGGAGTGAAGGAGCTCGTGAGGTGAGCGAAGCGAGCCGAACAACCGACTGAACAGAGTGAAGGAGCTCGTGAGGTGAGCGAAGCGAGCCGAACAACCGACTGAACAGAGTGAAGGAGCTCGTGAGGTGAGCGAAGCGAGCCGAACAATCCGCCACCAATAATGCTTCGAGAGGTCATTTGAAGTTCTTTTAAATAAACAAACAAGGTCGGTTAACCGTCCCGATAGCTATCGGGAGGCCAGGTAGTCCCGGGTCCTCGGGACAAAACCGGGTTCTTCCTTCGCTACCTCCTTCGCCAGGGCTACGGATATCAAAGAAAGCTACGGAGGACGAAGACGGCGGTTCGAACCGACTGAACGGAGTGAAGGAGCTCGTGAGGTGAGCGAAGCGAGCCGAACAACCGACTGAACAGAGTGAAGGAGCTCGTGAGGTGAGCGAAGCGAGCCGAACAACCGACTGAACAGAGTGAAGGAGCTCGTGAGGTGAGCGAAGCGAGCCGAACAATCCGCCACCAATAATGCTTCGAGAGGTCATTTGAAGTTCTTTTAAATAAACAAACAAGGTCGGTTAACCGAGTGGCTAGGTAGCGGTCTGCAAAACCGTTTACGGCGGTTCGAATCCGCCACCGACCTCAACCCCACTAAAACCCCTTGATTATCAATGGGGTTTTTTTGTTGTGGGATAAACATTGGGACTTTTGGGGCAAATAATGGGAAGTAATTAATTACTCTTTTTATGTGGTAATGATAATTAATAAAATCATTGACTGCTTCTCAAAATTTTCTGAATTTTTAAATAGTTTTAGGACAAACAAAATGCCTTATTTTGATTCACGGTAGAAATCCAATGTCTTTTAAAAGAATTATTTTGTGCATAAAGATGCCTCTATAGAAACAATAAAGAGCATATACCTTTGTAGTACATAAGACCTCAAATTACAAATTTAATTATTTAGTTGAACCTGCCCATTCTTCTGCGTTTAAGCTCCTGCATCACTTTCAGACGGATCTGGGCTTCGGTCTGATAGAGTTTTACAATTTGCTGAGGTGTAAGTACAGTTTTGAATCTATTGTAATACCTCTCACGGATTTCAATAAATCTCTTTGCATTTTCAAATTGAACCATCAACAGTTTTTCTGCTTCTTCTGATGTGAGATTTTCGTGATTGACATTCATCAGTCTGATCTGGTTGCTGATATTGACTTTCGCAAGTTCCTTTTCATACTGTATATAAATGGGACGAAAATGTTGCATAGTAGCCTGATCAAGATTCAGGGAACGCCTTATCTCAAAAAGTTTTGCCTGGACTATCCTTTCTCTCAATAACGGAAACCTCTCATATTCTTGCGATTGGGCGCCAAGGCTGAACAATTCAACCATCAGTACTAGGAAAGCTTTTAATATCGTTTTCATTGTAAAATATTTTCGGTTTCTTCCAGGAACATATCTGTATCAAACACTGCCGCAAGCTCAATTAACTCCTCATTAGTAAGTGATTTCAGAAGATCATTTATTCCTTCTCCTTCCATTGATTTGTTAATTGTATCTGCTTCAGTTTTAATGTTATCGAAATCTGTTTTATCCGCTATTTGATTCACTGATTCACTATAATCATCATGTTTAACTTCTATCTGTGGACCGGCACTCATATTTTGAGCAGTCTGTTCTGTCTTTCCGGGTGTTAAAAAATGGATTAGCTGAAATCCGAAAACAAGTAATACCGTCAAAGATGCTGCTGTCGCAATCGAACGCCAGATGAAAACATGTTTTCTCTGGAGGGCTTTTTCCCTCTGCTTGGCTTCAACCAGAGTTTTTTCAGTTATACTGTTAAAAAATCCGGCAGGCACATAATATGGCATTTTTTTCCCTATTTTCTCAAAATCAGAGTTGTTGTTCATATTTCAACCGTTTAACATGTATTGCTTTATTTTCTCCTGTGCTAAATGATAATTGGTTTTCAATGCATTGACCGATGTATTAAGTATATAGCAAATCTCCTCATATGGCAGATCGTCATAATAACGAATTATAAAAACAAGTCTCTGTTTTTCCGGTAATTGTTGAATAGCATTTTGGAATCTGACCAATATTTCATCACCGCTTTCCATATCAGTTATTGTTATTTTTGATGAAAGATTTTCAGTCAGTTCTTTAATGTTTTGCTTCATTTTTTTTCTGTTCCTTAATATCCTGATACTTTCATTTGTTGCAATCCTGTAAAGCCATGTATAGATCTTGCTTTTTCCGTTAAATGAACCGATAAACCGGTAAGCGTTGATGAATGTCTCCTGCAGAATATCTTCCGCGTCTTCATGAGACACAACAAGTCTTCTTATGTGCCAGTAAATCCGTTCCTTATATGTATCCATCATCACTTTGAAGCCTTTATCTTTTGTGATCGGCTCACGCATCAATGACAGAATATACTCGTCTGACTTATCTGTTGTCAATTTTCCGGACCCTTTAGCTACTTTGAAACAGAAATATGTGAAATGTTAAATTATAAATAAAATTTATATGGTTTTTATGAAAAAAAATTCACCTGAATTTAACTTCTAGGATAAAGTTGCATCTTAATGAAGAAAGCTTAGCAAGTTTAACCAAATAAAATTCAATATCATGAAAATTTTCAGTTCACTATTTGCGACAGGAGTGGTTATTACAGCTCTTGTTGCCTGTCAGAAAACAGACATGACAATAGAAGAAGCTATACCTGTTGTCAACCAGGAAACGACCGTGGAAGAAATACTTCTTGAATTTGATGCTCTGTCTGATGAAGCTGTCAGTTTAAAACTGGATGCAGGAAAATCAGATGTTGCTGAAGGTGATTTTTATCTTACCTCCTGCTCCGTAATTACCATCGATAACACTATGGATCCAAAGATCATAACAATTGATTTTGGAACCGGTTGTACGGGGAAGGACGGAAAAGTAAGGTCAGGACAAATTATTATCACTTCGACATCGTTTGAAAATGCCTCCGCGGAACGGGTAATAAGTTTCCGTGATTTCTTTGTGGATGGCCGGAAAATCGAAGGAGTGGTAAATAAAACAATAACTCTAGACAGCCAGGATCATTCCAGGGTTGCCGAGATTCTGGAAAATATCACTGTCACTTTTCCGGATGAAGCCGGACAATGCCATCGTGTAGCCAGCTTAATACGTGAATACCATTTTAATAAACCTGGAATATTAAGAGACAATATTCTTACTTCGTATGGATCCGTGGAATTCACAAGAGTAAACGGATTAAAAATTACAAAAACCATATCAGAAACCAGTCCTTTGGTGTTTAAAGTATCGTGTCACAGAATTGTAAGCGGTGTTATAACCTTCACAACAAGTGACAACCGCACATGGACAGTTGATTTTGGTAACGGCGAATGTGATAATCTTGCTACTATTACCAGTGGCGATGAAACAAGGATTATTAAACTATGATAGCAGCCTAAGAGATTTCACGGGAAAAAGGGTGTCTTTAAAGAGCACCCTTTCATGTTTTATATTGTTGAAACTTTCTCTTGCTTTAGCAATCATAAAAGCTGTATTTTACCTGCTTTTAAAGCATTACGGTACAATAAGAATTTGTTTTTATTAAATAAGTTGATTAAATTTATTAGTTGATCGTTAATAAATTGCAAGGAAGCAGTATACAACTTATGAGGAATATCGACAGGCGAATGGGAAAATAGATTTATCCAATCCTGAAGTACTTACCAGAAGTAATTCTATAAAAATACCATCACCAGCAGGGGTTCAGGAGACAAAGACAATTACCTGGAACCTCAAATATGTTCGCATACCCTCATTGTGGAAGACGGCTTAGGGATAGATTCTCTTTTATCTTTGAATTGAAATGAAAATTGTTAATATGAAAGAGAAATTCATTGAACTGTGGAATAAATATTTCGGAAATGCTGAACTTCCGATAATCTTCTTTTATACTGATGGTGACGGAGGTGCCGAGTGGGCAGAAAAAGACAAGATACACAGATGCCTGATCTGTGAACTTGGAAAGGTGCGAAACGGAAAGTCATTGGTATACGATGCAGAAAGAGTGAAGTGCGGAGGTGCTAAAAGGTATCTTGGATATTCAGATAAAATGAGGCCGGGATTTGAATACTTCCTCTCATGCGGTAATGAGCAGATGGAGGGTGAAAGATACCTGCGTACCCCGGAACTGGTGAAGGAGTTTATGAAGAATCAGCAGGCAATACCGGGAGCAGGGAGGAATATTGTATTCAAAAGATGGGATAAGATGGATGAAAACGATAACCCGGATGTCGTGATCTTTTTTGCTTCACCCGATGTGTTATCCGGACTGTTTACACTTGCCAATTTTGACCAGTCCGAACCAAACGGCACTTTCACACCTTTTTCTGCAGGCTGCGGATCAATAGTTTACTATCCATATCTCGAAAGCAAATCCGAAAGAAAAAGGGCCGTCATCGGAATGTTTGACCCTTCAGCCAGACCATGCGTGCCTGAGAATGTTCTTACTTTTGCTGTTCCATATAAAAGGTTTGAAAAAATGGTAAACTATATGCAAGAGAGTTTTCTGATAACTGAAACATGGTCCGTAATGAGAAAACGGATTCAAATGAAAAAATAAATTATATAGAATTTTACTTTTTTATAATATTCTTATTTCCTTTTTAATTCGTAAAATGACATAGCCGGAACAGGAAAATCCGGTATGCTATAATTAAAATACCATTTAAAAATCAGTGCTATAAGTCGTTATATTATATATCAATATTAATATCAAAACCGTTTATCGCCAGGTCGATTGCCATATAACCAATTATAAGCATAGGGATGCAAAATATTACAAGTGCAATTGTTTTTACTGTAGAAAGTTCTTTCAGTTCCACCTTCTGAAAACTTTCAAGAGGTATTCTTACATAGTCCCCGGGTTCGACTTTCAATAATGAATCGGAGGGCAGATATAAAATGATCCTGTCTGATGTTCCGGGCGATTTTTCGGAGTTTAATCTCCCTGAAAGTGTATCATTGATTATTGTTACTTTCTCAAGCCGGTAATTTTGTTTACCTGCATGGATCATATAATAATACTTTACAGAATATGGCAGGGGAAGATCAGATCCTGAAATAGCTTTAGTGCTATAGCAGCCTGAAATGTTTATTAACAGAAAAAAAACCAGACAAACAGAAACAGCCTGTTGTGTCTTTGAGAATTCTTTCATAAATCTGAATTAACCTTAATTGTCAAAGTTACACCATCAACAAGCTGAAGTCAATTTTTTAAAAGAAAAATCCCCATGAAAGTACGTAATTAGTATTTTAATTATATGTTGTTTAATGGAAGTTTTCCTTCAAAAAAATAGACTGAAAATTGAGACTCTTTACTTGAGATTATCATTAAATTTCATAACTTAGTATGTCAAAATTTCCATGCCATGAAGAAGATCATCCTCTTCATTTTCCTTATGCCTTTTATGGTAAAAGCACAAACTACAAAAACTGAAGATATTTTCATCGGGGGAAATTGCAAATTGAGTTGCGAAGAAACATTTGATAATGATTCACTTGTCTCTGCTTATGTGACTTTTGATGCTAAAGACGACCGGTTGCCTACATTAAAGAATTATTTTACCATTTGTTATGATACGCCGCAAAATTTTTATAAATTTCTTACCGAACTGGAAAAATTCTTTGCTGACACTTCCAGCATCTCTGCTGATTTAAAAAGGCATAAGGTTGAAATAGACAAATCAACAGGGTCCAAGACGGTCAAGGTCTATGAGCAGCATGGATTGATTTTTCACAGATTTCAACCAGCATTAATCACAAATATTAAGGCCAGGTTACATGATTGGGCAGTAAAGAATAAAATTAACTTGGAAAAGTAAAATAATCAATGCCCCTTTGCTGGTTTTTTATTTTATGCTGGCATAAATATAATTATCACAGAGCTCTCGCAACGATATCAGAATTATTTTGGGTATTTAATCCCCACTTTATTAGGGTTCCCTGCAACTGATTTTCCCCTGATTATAATCAATTAATTTTAGAGCCAGTTCATTTTTAACACAATAAGAAGCTTTCGGTCTGATCTTTACAACTTTATCAATTTGGTAAATGCTTAAAATACCGCCTTGTGCAACTTTTCACCGGAAACGGAATCTGTATGACTTACCTTAACAAGGTTCTCACATGCTGGCTATTTAAGACAGGGGAATGACAGATTGTTTATTGGTTCAGGTTTTTCAGGTTACTTTTTTGATAAATGGTTACCCTCTCATCTTAAGTGAAATCATTTGAACAAAATAAACTGACTGATACCTATGAATTTTTATTTTTTAGTTACATTTATCTTAAACTGATTCCTCTTTTAAAGGAGGAGTTAAGAAGTAATAACCAATTTAATAATTGATGCAATGGTATTCATCGGTTCGCGCAACAGGTTCAATGAATTCAGGGAAGAATTCCTCAGGGATACAGGATTAAAGAACGTTGAAGACAATCTTGAACTGTATATTCAGTATGTGACAGCACGTTTTGTCGATCAGAATCACCGGCTGCTGAATGACCTTAACAATCAGATCCAGGAGTTGTACAAAGTACTTAAGAAAGTCTGAAAAGATTTCTTAATCCTCGATCCATTTTAAACGGGCCATTCTGATTCCGTCCAGTCCGGTATTTAATGCAACGATATACCACCGGCCGTGATAATGGATCAGTTCAGGTGCAGCTACGGTGAGATGCGTTACAAAATATCCTTCATCTGTTCCTACTCCAAAATTCATGGGATCAGATGAACGATATACTGATGAAATGTTGTCACGGCCATATTTCTGTGTCCTGAAAAGGTAGAAAAAAGCTCCGATCTTAACAACAAAAGGACATTCGTGAGCATACCAGCTGTCCCCGGTCCTTCCTCCTTTGGAGACAATCCTTGAAATGCTCCAGTGTTTTAAGTCTTTCGATGTCCGGCAATAAACGGCCCCTGTTTTATCTTCCGCACCTTCATCCCTGAAACCGGTTCCCCCTGTATAGTAACAGTAGTAAATATCACCTTCCTTAATTATCATTGGATCCCTTGTGTTTGTACCTGACCCTTCAGTGAAAAGTGCGGACACCTGTTCCTGGTTAGGCTGAATTATCCGATCAAAATTCTTCCCGTCCTTACTTACTGCATGGCATATTGAATTCCAGTCGCCATAGAACATATGCCAGATGCCTTTTTGCCTGAATACATATGGAGCCTGAAGGCCGCCGGCAGTTTCACCTATCAGTGGATCTGCCTTCATTTTTATACCTGCGGGTGTCCAGTTGGAATCTGTAAGTGCCTTGCATTCCCATCCGTAAAAGAGTCTGGTTTTTCCCGGTTCATTTGTTGCCCTGATACATGACCATAACTGCCAGCTGCTGTCCTGTGCCTGCCAGATACCGAAGTCAACAGGCTGCTGCCCCGGGTTTGTCAGTTCTCCCAGATCGGGATTTCCCGCAACGGGCCACCAATCACTGGCAATTACGGGTTTGTATTTTTTTGTTTCTGAGAGCTGACCTGAGAGGCCCTTTCCAAGCACCAATGATAGTATAATGCTTATTGTTAATAATTTAGTCATTACTCTGTTTCGTCAATTACTGATACAGGTTATAAGTAAAACCATTCATGTTCCATTCAATACTGATTATCAGGCAATGTAAATGATGCAACAATATAAAACAATTCTTGTAAATTATAAATTCTTAAATTTAAGAAGTTGTTTTTACTAAATAAATCAAACAAATTTCACCAATATGGCCCCACTCTCCAGACGAAAATTCGTAGAAAAAGCAGTGATGACCGGTGCCGGCGTATCTGTCCTGCCTGTTATTGCTTCCCCTCAGGGAAATGAGATGCAGAATAAAGTTTCCGGATTGATGAACCCGGAACCAGCTTTTAAACCTGAAAATATCATTACCCAGCCTGCAGTGGCTGACAGAGATGCGCTTAAACACGATTTCAGCACCATGCGTCCGCTTCGTATCAAAGCTCCCATAAAAATAACTGTAGGCCAGGGCGAAGGAGACCTTCAGGGTAAGGACAATAAAATCCTTCAGGCTGCAGTCGATTATGTTGCTCAGCTTGGAGGAGGTACCGTTCATATTCTTCCAGGTATCTATGAAATGCGCAATTCATTGTTCCCGAGAGCCGGTGTGACAATAAAAGGATCGGGTGAGAAAACCATCCTTCGCAAATCACCGAGCGTCAGCAGCAAGATAATTCGTGAAGCCGACTGGTATGAATACTGCGTCCAGGTTGAAAATCCTGAAGGATTCACAGTAGGAGGAGGCCTGGCCCTCAGCGCCGATAAGAAAAATGATCAGGAAGTAAGCCTTTTTACTATCACGGCAATAAAAGAAAATATCCTGTTCCTCGACCGGCGCACTGAAAAAAACTTCTGGCCCATGGATGATGCACGGGCAACAACAAGATATTCAATAATCCATGCCCTGAATGTTAACAATGTAAAGATTGAAGACATAGTCCTCGACGGTAACCTTTCAGAGAATGAACACGTGAATGATAACTATGCAGCAGCGGTATTCATGCAATACTGCGACAACTGGTCATTTAAAAATGTGACAGCACGCAACTACAACGGTGATGGATTCAGCTTTCAGGTTTGCGATGACATTCATTTTGAAGATTGCCATTCATTGAACAACTATGATCTTGGCTACCATCCGGGAAGCGGCTCGCAGAGACCGGTATTTAAACGCTGTACATCCCGGGGCAACAGCCAGGGATTCTTCTGGTGCTGGGGAGCCTGCTTTGGTGTTGCAGAAGACTGCACTGCTTCGGAAAACAAAAAATACGGGGTTAATTTCGGCCATCGCGATACCGACAATATTCTACGTAACTGCATAATAGAAAATAATGAAGAGGTCGGAATACTCTTCCGCAAGGAGGAAAATGAATACAGAACAGGTGACCGCAACATTATTGAAAACTGCACAATAAGAGATAATGGTAAAGCTGGACCCGGACTTGGAATTGATATCCAGTGGAAAACAAACGACATAACAGTCAGAAACTGCAATTTCGAAAACACAAAAGGTGGACCTCAGAAAATTTCAATCAGGATAAGTTCTGAGGCTCAACGGATTACACTTGAAAATAACAAATTCACCGGAAATGCTGTCAAAATTGATGATCAGCGACAAAAATAACCAGGGGGATATTTGATTTGGCAAACAAACCTTATACTTGAAAACGGTTTGCTTGAAACAATAAAAAATAATTGCAAAAGGATCATTATCAATTTGTAGCTCCGGAATTCCCTACTTCTTTATATGATATTTGAATCGTAAAAGGCTTGGATTTTTACCCCCTCCTTCATTTGTTATAACCATATCACCATTATCGAAAAATGCAACTCCTTCAGCATTGTTGAAAATAATCGGATTCAGCAATTCAATATCCTCAATATTCCCGTTCATATCGGAAATTAAAAGCAGGTGATCTGAAGAAGAAAGTATGAAAAGCTTATTTGTTACCGGGTGAATGCCAATATCAGATGTCATGAATTCAACTTTGGGTTCAGGCTTCCTGCCTTTCTTTTTTCCCTTCATGGGCAGGTTCAGGTTCCTTTCGGTTGCCAGCTGCCTGACCTTATCAAGTTCAAATTCAAAGATGGGCTTTTTAATTAAGGTTTTTGTTTTCAGATCGAATCCGTAAATCTCCCTTTTATCTTTATACTCTGAGCCTTTAGATGTTTGTCCTTTACATGCAATAAGCAGACGGTTGCCGGATGGATCATAGCAGAGTCCTTCATTATTAACCGAAGGGATATTTGTGAAAAAAACATCCAGCTTAAATTTTTCAGACTTATAATCTGATATCTCAAACAAAGCTCCATCACTTCTAAGTACATATATCTTACTGTCAACTCTTGCAATCGCCTCATAATCCCCATTAATATTAAAGTGCAATTGCCTGACTAACTTATTATTGATCACATCATAAATAAAGATTATGCCATTTTCATCCTGAATGCAGGCAAAATTATTGCCTTCGAGATAGGTTATTCCTGATACTTCATACAATGCACCTGGTAAAATAAAAGCTGCGTCAGGCTTGCTCAGGTTGTATCCCAATCCGTATCTCTTTTCAGTGCCGTCCGAAGTGCATCCTGTCAGAATGAGAAAAGTAAATGCTGATATTAATGAGCCCAGATTCAAGGAGACTATCTTTTAACTGTTTAATTTTCGCATCAAATTTAATCCTCAATAATGCCAAAATCAAAATAATTTGCTTAATGTTCCGCTTTTTACGAAATTTGACTGAAAACATTTTATTCCATTTAAACCTTTCAGGAATATAAGGTAAAAAATAATTTCAAGTTCTGAACTTATTGAAGCAGTTAATTCAAATTAATTATCAAAGAATCTGATAACCCCTAACCTAAAAAATAATTGCAATGTCTGATAATATCTTTAATCTGAATAATCCTGACTTTTTCTGGATCCTTGTACGGTTTGTCATTAATACGTTCTTTCTGTTCATTCTGATAAGAGTTATTTATTTCAGGTATTCACAAAAGGAGAAATTTTTGTTCACCTTTTTTCTTACAGGAATAACTGTTTTCTTCATCAGTTCGATGCTGAAATCAGTCTTTATTGAGTTTGGAATGGCCATAGGACTTTTTGCGATTTTTACAATCCTCCGGTTCAGGACTCGAAATTTCAGCCTTAAGGATATGTCTTATATCTTTACAACTATAGGGATCTCAGTAATTAATTCATTGAAATTAACTGGTTTCCCTGTACTGGGCGTTGTTATTTTCAATATTATCATCATAGTTTCAGCACTTATCCTTGAAGAATTTACACTTAAACACAATGTAGTCAGACATACAATTGTTTTTGAAGACCTTGATTTGCTTAAATCGGCCAAAAAACAGAAAATAATTAAGGAAATCTCTGCTCTTACCGGGAAAGATGTAACAAATGTCAAGATCAGGAAAATTGATTACAGGGAGAAACTGGCATATCTCGACATTTCATACAGGGATTGAGGTGTAAATGTATTGGGCAAAGCAGGAATGTAATAATTCCAAGGCAGCCGTTTAAAATATTACTTTTATTCAGAAATTGATCAGTTTATCTCTGGGTACATTAACCTGAAAATCGCAACCAGATGCAGATCAACCGCAGAGGATTTATCCGGTCATCGATGTTAGCAGGAGCCGGATTTGTGTTATCTCCGGGAAATGGTTTTGGTGATGAAAAGGCCTCAGCTTACTTTGGGATCCATCCATTTATCCTGACGAATCAGGATGCGGTTTTCATTATGAAAACCAATGTCGACGTAAAAACAAATTCTTCGGCAATTAAAAAGGCGGGTCTGGATTTTGGGCGTTCGGTTTTTTGTGCTACAGACGACGAGATTAATGGTATCCCTCTTACCGACAAGGTAGTAATTAAACCAAACCTGACATGCCGGGCAAGAAGCAGTTCCGCATATACTATCGAACGATCGATGGGAATTGTAACCGATGCATATTTTGTTGAAGGTGTGATTGAAAGCTTAAAGGAACTTGGTCTTGAATCCGGACAGTTTTGCATAAGGGAAGTCAATTGTCCCGATGATCTGGCAGACGGAGGATATATAGCAATGGCTTCGCGGACAGGAATTGACCTGCAGGGGATCAATACCCCTGTTCAATATCTCAGTCCTGGTCAGATTCAGTGGATGATGGTCATCCATTAGTACTTATTACACATTTTCCCCTGGCTGTTGTATAAATCGAAATTCCGAATTTTCCTATTTTTTTGGCGGAACCAGATCAAACTGATCCAATTTCCTCACTCTCCTGCGAAACTCCTCTGCAGTGCTGAATCTAGCGTTAAGAAAGTTGGCCAGTATCTCTTCAGCAATGCTTGGTCCTATAATTTGCGCCCCAATACAGAGAACATTTACATTATCATGTTCGACACACTGGTGAGCTGAATAAGTATCATGACACAATGCGGCCCTTATCCCCTGGATCTTATTGCATGCTATCGCTGCTCCCACACCTGTGCCGCAAACCATTATGCCCCTGTCGGCCCTGCCACTTAATACTTCATCGGCGAGCAGCAGTGCAATGTCCGGGAAATCAACAGGATCGGGTGTGAATGATCCTACATCTTTAACAGTGTAATTCCACGATTTCAGCAGCTTGATCAAAGGTCCCTTGAGGGGAAATCCTGCATGATCACTTCCGATGACTAAGTTCTGAGTCTTATCCTGATTATTCTGTGCTCTTGTTGTGTCCTTTGTGTCAGAATTATTAACATCAGAATCATCGTTACCTGAGTCTGTGGATCCCGAATTGTTCATTCTTTCAGCAGCACCGGCTGAAATTGCAAAAAACGATGCTGACACCATTCCTGCTTTCTTAATGAATTCCCTCTTTTTCATGTTAATGTTTTTTAGATTTAGTATTTTCCTTTTTATCGGAAAGATCTGTTTTTAATTTATATCACCCCTGTCTGACGCATAAGGTCAAGATAGTTTTTCCTTTTTACAATTTGTTCAGGAAGGTTATTACCAGACTGTATTTGCGAGTCTTTGATCTCCATATCCATTTTCCTCAGCCTGTTTTGAAGGGCCCGGTATAAACCTTGGGCGGTTGCTTTAATGGTGATATGAGAATTGGAATATGGAGTTTTCTCAAGTCCCTGTTGCAACTGATCAATCCAGACTGCAGGTATTGTTGTTGTTCCGGTAAGGGCACCGGCCAGACCTCCGGCACTTGCTGCTGTACAATCAGTGTCACGCCCTCGGTTATTGGCAACCAATACAGCCTGTTCGACATTACCCTTGGTTAGTTTAAAAATTGCAAAAGCGCATGTGACATTTTCATAAACTGATGAAGCAATATATTTAGTTATCCTTTTATTCACATAATAAGGACTTGAAGGATTCTCATACATATCATTCATCTCCTCCCGGAATCTTTTATCCATAGGATCTGAATATTTGTCGGCAATTTCAAGGCCATGCCTTATTTCTGCAGCCATTTCGGGTGTCGC
The DNA here is from genome assembly GCA_964514725.1 of uncultured Rikenellaceae bacterium. GTDB lineage: Bacteria > Bacteroidota > Bacteroidia > Bacteroidales > VadinHA17 > LD21. The sequence continues at coordinate 115,954 of CAZEUL010000011.1, read as the reverse complement.
ATATTTAAGGGCACCTTCAATAACTGAATTTACGGTAGCCCCCGGCATCATGGCAAGGCTTATGGCTGCATTGTAAACTCCACCCCATTTGAAAGCATCATCATTCTTATTTTCATAAAAGAGCCTGCCAATCTCTTTTGTGTCTTCTATAGCTCCTTCAGGGTCCCCTGCATTAATTATCGGGACAGGATGAAAAACTCTGGCAGTAAGATGAATATGTTCCCCCAGATCATCCGGCATGCCATATTTCCATGCCGGAAGGTCTTCTGCAAAGGCACCCCATTTTGCATATGACATAAGTGTTTTATCATATGGCTGTGTCATAAAATACATATCCTCAATCTCAAAGTCGCGAAACCAGATTCTTAACAGGTCTTCGGCTTTGATCCTGTCCTGTTTTTCAATAATGGCTGTACATATGCTTTTCTGACGCTCAATACCATCTTCAGTCGCTCCAGCAGGATGGGACCAGTATACATCATAATGGTTGTATGGGAGGAACTCATTGAATACCCCATAAAGTTTTTCGATTTCTTCCATCCTGTCCACGCCTTCAACAACAGCTCCCAGGGAAGATCCGCCTCTTGACCCAAGCAAAATCCCATAAATCTTATCATAAACCGAACTTCGTGCTATCTCACCGTCATCATTTGAAATTGTGTAATAGTGTTTTTCATTGAGCCCTATATTTGCATTTTCAGCTTTTACTATTTCAATAATTATGGTTTCATCATCCTCTGCCCTGGAATCATTTATAACATTCAATACAATTGCACCCGCAGTGCTCCCTGCAGGTATGGTAATATTTCCCGGCAGAAGCCTGTAATCGCCAATACTGTCAGGTGTCAGCGCACCGGATATTTTGAATCCGATATTTACATCCTTTGATGAGGGTTTTGAAAGGATTACATCTATTTTCCCGCTGGAAGACTCCGGTCCAAATGAACAGGGATTAAGAAACTCAACGTCCGGAAGCTCATTATCATGGATTATAACTGTTGCTTTTGAATTATTATTATCAATTGAGTAACCCGGATCTGGAATCAGAGAAACTGTTACTGACTCATCACCTTCAACAAGCAAATCATCAACAGGTTTAATGATTAATGACTCTCTTTTGTCTCTTAATATAATAACATCACGGATTCTGAAGTCATAACCATTGATTGCCGTGCCGGTGATTTCAAGTTTTACGGGTATGTCAGTCCTGACTGCACCCGTCTGATAAAGCAGCATTTCAGCAGCATCTGATCCTTCTTTAGACTTTTCATCCCAGACCATGAGCGAGATTAAAGGCTTGCCTGATTCTTCTTTGTTGCCCTGATTTCCTGAAGTGCATGATGAGACTGTAATTGCTGCTATCATTATTGTAATGCATAATGATAATTTATTTTTCATTCCTGAATTTCCCATGTTTTTTAAGTTTGCTTATTTATTTTGGATATGATTTGTTTCTCCCTGTTCAACTCAAATTTATTGCTGATTATCGAATTGATCAATAATTGTATGTAAAAATTTATACCTGATACCTGAACAAAAGGTAAGTGCGGATAAATTACCATTTGGATTAATCATATGATCTTCATAAATTTAACCAATTAATCATAAATCTTCAGATTTCTATAATCATTTACAGTTAATACCATGAAAAACGACCGCAGGCATTTTATTAAAAAAAGCGCTTCTCTTGCTGCCGCAATTTCACTGGCGGGATTAAGCGCATGCAATGAAACGGGACAGCAAAAATCAAAAGCCGGAAAACCACCTGCTGGCGGGGTGCAGGAACAAAAAAAAGTCGACTGGCCGGTAATATTCGGCGAGGATCATCCCAAGATCTGTGTAGGAGCAAGACCCGGCGACAGGAGTCTAATGAAGAAGATAAAACAGATCGGAGTTGACTATGTTCTTATGGGTGGGCCAAGAATACCATGGACTGAGGAAAGTCTGCGGGAAATTATGGATCCTTTCAGGGAAGAAGGCCTTACAGTTATCAACATGATGATCGGAGGCTTTAACAATGTTATTTACGGGCGTGAAGGACGCGATGAAGAGATCAGGAAGGTTCAGGATTCGCTTGTTGCAGCCGGAAAGGCAGGTCTTCCCATAGTTGAATATAATTTTTACGCTCACAGGTTCATGGATGGATATTATGAAGAGCTTGCCCGGGGAGGTGCCGGGAATACAGCATTCGACTACGACAGGGGAAAGGATATTCCGCATGATCCAAAAGAAGGAGCAGCTCAGACTGCAGATATGCTCTGGGCAAATATCACATACTTTCTTAAGGCTGTGATTCCTGTGGCTGAAAAAGCAGGTGTAAGGATGGCACTTCATCCCAACGATCCTCCTGTCCCGGTTTCACATGGTCATGCGCAGATAATGGCAACTTTTAACGACTGGAAAAGGCTTATAGAAATTGTGGACAGTCCTGCTAATGGCATGACATACGACTGTGGCGTGTCAAGGGAAATCGGAGAAGACCCTGTTGAAGTTCTTCATTATCTCGGATCCCGTGACAGGATAAACCATATGCATTACAGGAATGTGACGGTCCAGGTGCCATATCTTAAATACCAGGAGGTATTTTTCGATGAGGGACAGGTGAACATGTTTGAAGTGATGCGGGAGGTATTCAGGCTGGGTTATAAATTCGGTATCTATCCCGAACATCCTAGGGCTCTTGATTATGACAAGGAACACCCGGGCGGTATCGGGAACCAGTATCCCGGAGGCGGCGGATATGCGGCACAGACATATAACGTGGCCTACACAAAAGCAATGATGCAGGCAGTTGCTTCATTATAAAAACAGACCGCTGCCACAATAAAAATTATTTCGCTATTTCTGATGTATTACTTACCAACAGTATACTTTTTTATTCATTTTTTTATCTTTGATATATTAACCTGATCATCAATCCATAAAAACTCCAGTTATGAAATTAATCTCAATTCGTTTCCTGGCATTGCTGTCATTTAGCGCAATAATTAGTAGTTCCTGTACAAACAGGCCCCCGGACTATGGTCCGGATATTTATGTCCCCGACACAACTTTTAAAGTTGTAGGCTATTTATCGACGGGAAATTTTGACTATCTCGATTCAATTGAGCTTAACAAGCTTACCTATCTTAACATTGCATTCGGCAACCCCGATGCAGAAGGCAACCTCATACCCGACGGAAACGTCGACATAAAGTCAGTGGTTCAGCGATGCCGCGACCTGAATGTCAAAGTATTTATTTCACTGGCCGGTGGAGGCAGACCTGATACAGTTATCTGGAATGACCTTCTTCAACCAAAAAACAGATCGGCATTCATCAAAAAACTGGTTGCCTATGTCGAAGAAAACAATCTCGATGGAATAGATGTGGACATTGAAGGCAATCTGCTTCCTTATCTCGATAATAACTATAATCCGTTTGTGCTTGAATTGAGGAAAGCTCTTCATGCAAAGGGGAAAGGGATAACTGCAGCCCTCGGAGCCGTAAGTTTCCATGAAGCTGTGGGTCAGGAAGCTCTTGAAGCCTATGATTTCATTAATGTAATGGTCTACGATAAAACCGGAGTATGGAGACCAAATGATATCGGACCTCATTCACCTTATTCATACGCAACAGATGCCATTAAATTCTGGACAGTTGACAGAAGGATCCCTCCCGAACGAATAACCCTTGGTGTGCCATTCTACGGGTTTGATTTCAACCCTCCTGCCCGATACATATCGTACGACGAAATAATCAGGATAAATACCGCTTATGCATACCAGGATTCAGTAGGAACGAGATATTATTATAACGGGATCCCCACTATGGTTAAGAAGGCAGAGCTGGCAAAGAATTCCCTCGGAGGAATTATGATCTGGGAAATGTCTTATGATACAAAAGGCGACCTTTCATTGATGAAGGCCCTTTATCAGACCCTCGAAGCAGGTAACTGTCCTGTCACAACTTTTTTCAGGGATGAGGATGGCGATGGATTCGGGAACATGGCAAAACCATTCCAGGCTTGCAAAGCCCCGGAAGGATACGTGGCAAACATGATCGATAAGGATGATGCAAACGCCAAAGTGCATTAAGCTGAACATTACTTTGTCTGAATCCGGAATATTGTCCGCTTCATTTCATTTATGACACTTTATTACACAGAGTGACGTAGTAGGAAATAAAAAGAAACATTGATTTATTTATTAACCCTTTGTAAGTCTCACTTATTTTTCGGCTTGTCTGTGTGTGACTTTCACCTGGTTAGAGATCCCTGGCCAGGGAAAAAAGTTTACGGTATACATTTATTATTTTTAAATTGCTTTAAGTAAAATATAAGAATCATTACCCCAAATAATATGAGGAAATATATCTATGAAATATGGTTTGTAACCGGCAGCCAGTCACTTTACGGTGAAGAAACACTGAAACAGGTTGCCGATGATTCCCGCACTATAGCAGCAGCCCTTAACGACAGCCCTGCGATACCTGTCAGAGTTGTTTTCAGACCCGTGCTTACAACATCGGAAGCAATCACAAAACTGTGCCTGGAAGCCAACAGCGATAAGTTGTGCGCCGGAATAATAACCTGGATGCACACTTTTTCACCAGCAAAAATGTGGATCGCAGGATTGAGCAAACTCAACAAGCCAATGCTTCACTTTCATACCCAGTTCAACCGCGACATTCCCTGGGGTGAAATAGACATGAACTTCATGAACCTTAATCAGTCGGCCCATGGCGACAGGGAATTCGGATATATTTGCTCACGGCTGAGATTGAAAAGGAAGGTCGTCACCGGTCACTGGAAGGATAACAATGCAATCAGTGAAATTGCCATCTGGGCCCGTGCCGCTGTTGCCTCGGTTGAGGCAAGATCTCTGAAGGTTGCACGGTTTGGCGACAACATGAGAGAGGTGGCCGTAACGGAAGGCAATAAAGTATCCGCTCAGCTTATGCTAGGATATGAAGTTCATGGCTACGGGGTTGGAGATCTGGTAAAAGAAGTAAATGATGTTGAAGACACAAAAATCAGATCACTTCTTGAACAATACAGAGATGAATACCTGGTTTCAAAAGAATTTCTTGATTCCACTCCGGTAAGAGAAGCAGCCCGCATTGAACTTGGGATGAGGAGATTCCTGGAGAAAGGAAATTTTAAAGCATTTACTACAACCTTTGAGGACCTGCATGGTCTTGTTCAGCTTCCAGGGCTTGCTGTGCAGCGTCTGATGGCCGACGGTTATGGCTTCGGTGCCGAGGGTGACTGGAAGACCGCCGCTCTGGTAAGAAGCATGAAGGTGATGGCTGAAGGACTTGAAGGCGGAACTTCATTCATGGAAGATTATACTTACCATCTCGATCCGGAAAACACTGCAGTCCTTGGAGCTCATATGCTAGAGGTCTGTCCTTCAATAGCCGACGGAAAGCCTTCCCTGCAGGTTCATCCTCTAGGTATAGGAGGAAAAAACGATCCTGCAAGACTTGTTTTTAAAACAAAGCCGGGAAATGCTCTTAATGCATCCCTGATCGATCTGGGCGACAGGTTCAGGCTGATAGTAAACAACGTAGAAGTAATTAACTGCCCTGACATGCCTAAACTCCCCGTTGCAAGTGTATTCTGGAAACCAGAACCTGACTTGAAAACTGCAGCAACTGCATGGATCTATGCAGGTGGAGCCCACCATACAGGTTTCTCCCAGGCTCTTAAAAACAGTCATCTTGCAGATTTCGCTGAATTGACAGGCATTGAATGTGTGGTTATCGATAAGAATTGCAGGATCGAAGAGTTTAAGAAAGAATTGCGCTGGAACGATCTGTTTTACCGGTTGTGAAAGAATTATCTGAAAATGATATGATCTCTTATTTTTCCGCTAAACCTTAAATTAATGCTCGAGAAACTTAAAGAAGAGGTTTTCCAGGCCAATTTAAGCCTTGTTGAACATAACCTGGTAATATTCACTTTTGGAAATGCAAGTGCGATGGACCGTAAGAACGGCCTTATGGTCATTAAACCCTCGGGAATTTCTTACAAGGATATGAAGCCTGATGATATGGTCGTGACCGACCTTTCCTGCAACATTGTTGAGGGAGACATGCTGCCATCAACCGATGCGCCGACACATGCAGCATTGTATAAATCATTTACCGCAATAGGCGGTATTGTCCATACCCATTCTGCTCATGCAACCGCATGGGCTCAGGCAGGCAAGCCAATTCCCTGCCTGGGGACTACCCATGCAGACTATTTCAACGGAAACATTCCTGTAACCCGTAAGCTGACACCTGAGGAAATCGCAGGGGATTATGAGTATAACACCGGACTTGTCATAGCGGAATGTTTCAGCGGCATTGATCCTATGCTTATACCGGCTGCCCTCGTCGTTTCACACGGTCCCTTCACCTGGGGAGAGAATGTCAGCAAAGCCGTTTACAATGCAGTTATTCTTGAAGAAATTGCCCGTGTGGCAGCTTTGACTCTTTCAATTGCCCCGACAGAATCCATCGACAGAAACCTTCTTGATAAGCATTTCCTCAGAAAGCATGGTCACGGTGCATATTATGGACAAAAAAAATAAGTGCAGTTCCACTTCTTCCAAAATAAATTAAATATCAGCCGATGAAAAAGAGAGCCCTGATAATTATGCTTCCAATCTTCTACCTGACTGGTTGCTGTGATAGAAACGGGAGCGATTTTAAACCCGCCACAGGGTTTATACAGAATCCTTCTGCCGAACTGGTTGAATCTTCCACAGTTACCGGATGGACCACCAGCGATCGTTACCGTGAGGCGGTCCATTTCTATGACAATATTGCCCATCATGGGACGAAAAGCCTTTTTATTGATGCTCCGGGTTTTGCTGAGGGAGCATGGTATAGCAGGGTGCTACTTAAACCATGGTCTGAATACCGGTTCACGGGATGGATCCGTACCCGTGGAGTGGTCGCTTCAGAGGGCAGGGGAGCAGGATTCAGCATAAGTGGGATGGATCTGGAATTAAAAGGTTTTACAGGCGACAACGAGTGGACCAAAGTGACATACCAGTTTTCGACTGGGGGTAATGATGGTGCGACAATTGAATGCCGGCTGAATTTGGATGGCAAAGCCAAAGGAAGGGTCTGGTTTGACGATATGTCGCTGGAACTCTTAAAAGAGGAGAAGATCAACACCTCTTTGAATATTGACGTCACAAAACGTTCTGAACCAATGCCGGTTTATATATATGGACAGTTCATCGAACATCTTGGCAGATGCATTTACGGAGGGATATGGTCGGAAATGGTTGAAGACCGCAAGTTCTGGTATAAACCGGGAGAGCAGTATTCTCCATGGCAGAAAGAAGGAGAGGAAAAATTCTTTTCTATCGACACATCAGATCCTTTTGTAGGCAGCCACACCCCGGTATTGATAACAGACGGACAGTCTGCAGCCTCCCTCGTTCAGAAAGGGCTGGGGATCAGGGCCGGAATAGATGTTGTGGGTCATATCGTGCTGAAAGCTTCAGGGAATAAAATGTCTGCAGAAGTGTCTCTTTCATGGGGTACTGAAGCCCGTGAATCGGTGAAGGTTTTCCTGACAGAACTTGATCAGGGGTATAAATCGTATCCGCTCGATTTTAAAATTCCTGTCAATGCGAAAGATGTTTCTCTGAGGATCACCACCAAAGGCAGGGGCAGAGTCTGGATTGGTACTCTTTCCCTAATGCCTTCTGATAATATTGAAGGTTTCAGGGCTGACGTACTTGCTCTTCTGCGTGAGCTTAATTCACCGGTCTACAGGTGGCCCGGAGGAAACTTTGTAAGCGGGTATAACTGGAAAGACGGCATTGGTGACCGCGACAAGAGACCTCCCAGGAAAAATCCAGCCTGGCTGGGAGTTGAGCATAATGATGTCGGTATCCATGAATTCATGAGATTCTGTGAATTAATTAACACTGAACCGTATATTGCAGTCAATGCCGGACTTGGTGATTATACACTGGCGAAGCAGGAAGTCGAATACTGTAATGGATCGTCAGATACTCCTATGGGAAAACTAAGGAGCGCTAACGGTCATCCAGATCCATGGAAAGTGAAGTGGTGGTCGATCGGGAACGAGATGTATGGCGACTGGCAGTTGGGGCACATGCCTGCGGAGGCATTTACAAATAAGCACAACTCATTTGTACAGACTATGCGGACTGTAGATCCTGAAATAAAAGTAATCGCCGTAGGAGATCTTGGTGAGTGGGACCGGATGATCCTTAAAAACTGTTCAGATAATATGGATTATATAAGCGAACATTTTTACAGGGGAGAAGGTAATGGCGGGGGTCTTATGACCCATGTCAGACAGATTCCCGATGCTATTAAGGAAAAGGCAGATGCCCATCGTTCCTACAGAAAGGAGATAACTGCTCTTGCAGGCAAGGATATTCGTATTTGCATGGACGAATGGAATTACTGGTACGGTCCGTATATTTACGGGGAACTTGGAACCAGATATTTTATGCGTGATGCAATGGGCATAGCAGCCGGATTTAACGAATTCTCAAAGAATACCGATATAATCTATATGGCCAACTATGCACAGACTGTTAATGTAATCGGGGCTATTAAAACAAATACAACCGATGCCGTTCTTGATGCCACTGGGATGGTCATGAAGCTTTACCGTCATAAATTCGGAAATATACCTGTTGAAATTACAGGGGAATTGCGTCCTCTCGACGTGGGAGCCACTCTTACAAGTGGAAGTGATACATTAACTGTTTCTGTGGTCAATCCAACTTACAGGGAATTAAAAGTTCCTTTATCATTAAAAGGTGCATCAGTAAATGGCAAAATTACCAAATGGAATGTCACAGCGATTGATGAAATGTCTACAAATGAACCAGGGCAGGAGCCTAACGTGACAATAACGGGCCCGGAAACAATGGAATCATCTAAATTCATACCCGTTAAACCTGTAAGCATAAGCATTTTTGAAATACCCCTCAGGTAAGATCTGCTGATCCTGTTTCCTAGAATCGGATTTGTACTCCTGCATAAGAATGACGGGGCAATCCGGGATAAAAATAACGCGGTTCGGCATTATTGAATCCAATTGCATTGGTAATAAGCATCGAAGCATAATGGGTATCTGAAAGATTATTGACCCCGGCATATAGGTTTATCGGGACTTTCTTACTGATCCGGAAATCGTATGACATTTTTACATTAGTCAGGAAATAATCCTGGTATTTCATCTCGTTGCTGTCATTCAGATATTGATCGCCCGTATATTGGAGATGACAAAGTATTTCCATATTACCAATGGGAAGCCACTTAATCTGGAGGTTATAAGATTGGTCGGGGATTCCCGGGAGATAATTCCCATTGTAATTACGACCGTCATCGGTGAATTCCACAAACATGTTGATTGATCCTGAATAACTGAATGATGACAACAGTTTTCCTGGGAATCTGCCGAAATCAAAAATTCTTGTATTTATGTTCAATTCAAATCCTTTGTGTCTGGTTTTACCTGCATTTATACCTGTAAAAACATCTTCTGTAATACGTTTGGTTACAAGCAGGTTTCTCAGTTCAATAAGGTAAACAGTAGCATCAATTTCCAACGCTCTGTTCAGCAGATTGAACCTGCTTCCGATCTCATACTGGAATCCATGTTCAGGTTTTATTTCGGAGTTGACAGATCCTTCCGGCAATAAAGTCTCCTCTGGTGAAGGAAGAGAAAACCCATGACTTGCAGAGGCATAAAATGCCATATTGTCCGCAGGTGAAAAATTGACCCCGATCCTTGGAGAAAAAATAACCGGGAAGTTCCTTTCTCCTGATTGATTGCCATCTGAGGGGAACAAATCTGTCAGTCTGTAATTTATTCTATTCATTGCTCCGGCCAGGGAAATATTCAGGTTTGAAACCGGTTTAAAAAGAGCCATCGCATGAATATTCAGAAGATTACGTGATTCCTTATTCTGGTTTAGTCTTATATTGTTTTTGTCAAGCTTCCATTTATAATCTTCTGAAATCAATTCGGCTCCGGCTGTTATTTCTGTTTTTTCTGAAATCCATGTTAATTTTTCCTTTACTCCTGCACTGAAAGACTCGTCGTCAAGATTGTTGAACGGTCGTTTTTCAAAACTGTCATTCCATCTGCCAAAAAGTGAAAAATCATTGGAAAACTTTCTTTTAAAGTTGTTTGTCAATGATATGGATGCAACTCCTTTTCTGTATTTTTTAAAGCCTTCCACAGCCATCCAATTTGGGGCCGCAGCTTTCGGATTTGTGTCAAAAAGAGTTCGTCCTATGGAACTCGGAATTTCTCCATCGACATCAATCAAAAGTAAAATTGAATTTAAGGACCACTTTTCATGATCCCATCCGGCTGTTGAAAGAAAAGATGTTCTTTTGTACCTGTTATTTTCCCGATAACCTCCTGAATTCAGATGACTCAGTGTTCCAAAAAGTCTGAGATTCCCGGATTTGACCGTACCGGATGCACTTCCTTTAAATGTATTAAAGCTTCCGTATTGAGCAGTCACAGAACCTCCTGTTTTTAAGGCCTTTCGTGTATACATGTTTAAACTTCCTCCCAGACCCGATCCATAGAGCGCTGATGCAGGTCCTTTTATAACTTCGATCTTATCAAGCCCCAGGAGATCTATCTCTTCGGGGGTCGAAACACCGTCGGATGAAGTCAGGGGGATATCATTAAGATACGCTCTGATCCTGTTAGTATTATAGGGAGTACGGCTTCCCATTCCTCTTATTACAAGCCGGCTTGTAAGGAAAGTCCCTGTCTGCATATTTACTCCCGGGAGATTATTTATTGCTGAAGCCAGGCTGTTTCCATCAGAGATTCTCAACTCGTCTGAGTTCAACACTGATAAGCTGCCTGGTACATTGAGCAGTCTTCCACTCCCCCTGTAAGCAACGATCCTTATCTCTTCAAGGATGATTGCTGAATCCTGTTGATTAATAAGAGATGATGATGTGTCAGCCAATTGAGCCTGTGCATTAACCAGCAACAGGGGAAAAAACAAAGTCAGCAGATAACGCACTTAATCTGATTTAGTTTTACTCTATCGGTATCAATCGAAGTATTTTCCCCGGATTTTCTATTGCCACATAAATCAGACCGTCAGGGCTCATTACTACATTCCGGACTCTTCCGATCCCGTCCAGAAGCTTTTCTCTGTGAATGACGGAATGGTCCTTCAGAACAAGTCTTTCCAGATACTTGAAACTAAGTGAGCCGATAAGAATATTATTATGCCAGTTTTTGTATCGGTTTCCAGTGACAAATGTCATCCCGCACGGTCCTATTGATGGTATCCAGTAATAAACCGGCTGTTCCATCCCTTCTTTTTCCGTTATCGGAGTGAGAATTGTTCCGTCATAATTTATACCGTAAGAAATAACGGGCCATCCGTAGTTTAATCCCGGTCTTATCAAATTAAGCTCATCTCCTCCTTTTGGCCCATGTTCTGTTATCCATAGTTCACCAGTCTCAGGATGGATGCATGTCCCCTGGGGGTTGCGGTGGCCATAGCTGTATATTGATTTTATTGCTCCCGGAGTTTTGACAAATGGATTATCGGTGGGAATAGAGCCATCATCATTAAGCCGGTGAATTTTGCCATTTGTATTATCCAGTTTCTGCGGAAAATCAAAGTGCTGACCACGGTCTCCATTGCCGAAGAAAATATGACCTTTTCCGTCAAACGCTATCTTTGATCCAAAATGATAATTTCTTTCTGTCAGAGGTGTCCCCGTATAAATGACCTGCTGATCGATAAGTTTGTTGTCCTTGAGCCGGGCCCTCATTATTGCGGTATTGCCAACAGTCTTTTCGTTTTGAGTGGAAACAGCTGAATAGGAAAAATATATCCAACCGTTATTCTTGTAATCCGGGTGAAGGGCAATATCTAACAGACCGCCCTGTCCGGATGCCATAACAGGTGGAACACCTTCAACTGGGGCTGATAGCTTCCCTTTTGAAAATATGTGCATTGTTCCCGCTCTTTCAGAAATAAGTAAATCACCATTGGGAAGAAATGCCAGACCCCATGGAACATTCATTCCCGTAACTACAGTATCAACTACGAACCTCTGAGATTCCGATTCAACTATTCCGCCGGGTGTTACCGACGGCAATAGCTTGCTTTTATCTTCAGGTATGCCTTTTTTCACATATTCAGCCAGCGCTTCAATCTCCGGATCAGTAAAAGTCTTTCTGAATGAAGGCATTCCAATATTTATTATACCATTTGTAATACTGCTGACAGCCGAAGCAGTTCCTTCTTCGTCCATCCATTTCTTGGCTGCGAATTTTTCCAGATTAGCACCGTGACATCCGGCACAATATGTCTGATAATTCATTGCAGCTGTCCTCTGTTGTGATTCAACAGCAGAATCACCGTCATATCTGAACTGACTGAATCCTGCAAAAACTAAAGCGGCAAGGATAACAGTACCTGAAATTAGCATGTGTTGTTTTTTCATAATTATATGGTTGTATTTTGGGAACGTATTTAAACAGATTTAAACGATTTTTTGTTCAAAAATACCCGCTGATTTGGGCAATTATCATTGGTTTTCAATTAATTCAAATCCCTTATTTTAAGAAAAAATGTCTAAATTCCCTGACTACTTATCGGGAATTTCAAACAGACTTTTTTCTTTTAAATTTTGTTTCCCGCGGGATGTAACAGCTGGATTTACATCAAGTCGCAGCAGATGTTCCTTGTTTGCTATGTCAAAAGCTGTAAGGTAGACAAGTTTTGTAACCTTAATAAATTTCTTATAGTCAATGAATTCCGGTATGTCCCTTTCTGTATGGTAATCAGGGGTGAATCCGCAAAAAAACCAAACAGAGGGAATTCCGAATCTAAGGAACGGATAATGATCACTTCTGTAGTAGACTCTTTGGGGATGTGATATATCTGAATAACGGTAATCAAAGCCAAAATTAATTCCAAATTTCCTGTTAACCCTATTAATGGAAGCATCCAGTTCTGAGCTTAAAAGGTTTGAAGCCACAAGGAAAAGGCTGTCGGGGTTGTTTCGTCCAAGCATATCCATATCAAGACAGGCACTTATCTTTTCAACCGGAACAGGACAATTATTTATAAAATAATGCGAGCCGTTCATGCCTTGTTCTTCTCCTGTAACCCATGCAAGTATCACTGATCTTTTGGGCCTTTCAGCTAACAGAGCCTGTCCAATCTCCATCAGTGCAACGACTGCGGTTCCGTTGTCATCAGCTCCTGCAATTATCTGCCCGTCGTCTATTCCGCGGGCATCATGATGACCACAGATGACGACATATTCATTTTTCAAAACAGGATCTGATCCTTCTATTACTGCCAGTATATTTCGCGAGGTCGATTGGAATGATTCAGTTTCCACATCAAGTCGTATACTTATTCCTTTCACCTCTCTTGATGGTATTTGGACACCTTTCCTTATGATATTGAACATATCCTTTATTTCATCTTTATCAATTCCCAGCGCTTCCGCAGCTAAAGCATGATCTATTTCCGCCTTTTCAAAGGGAATCGCCGGGCGTGTATTTCTTTTTGAACTTGATGGCTCCGTGCCAAAGGATAAGACTGTTTTTTGGGAATCGTAGATTGTTTCAAGCCTTCCTGTTGGTATGTAATCAAAGATATTGATTCCTTCAGATTTTCTTTTTTCTCTCTCAGGAGGTATTACCGACAGTACGGCAGCAGCACCTCTTTTGCGTATTTCAGCTATTCTTGAATTTAACCTTGAAGCATAAGTTGAACCGGATATGTATTTATCACCCGGCCTGGGCTCATCCAGAATAACAACTATCCTGCCTGAAAGATCAAGATCTTTAAGATCATCCCATCCCGATTCCGGATCACTGATCCCAAGTCCGGCAAAAACAATATTTCCTGAATATGAACCACTTGCAGTAAAGTTGCCTCCAAATGACCTGCCAAAATAAAAAATCCTGTCAGTGCCATCCCTTGAGATTTTTATTCTTGTTTCAGGCTGAAAAACCGAAATGACAGTAAGAGGTACCTCCTGGTAGAAAGATCCGTTTTTCATTAATGGTTTCAGCCCTTCATGCCTTGCCCAGTTCCCTATGTAAAGTGTCGCAATCTCAAGCTCATGTGACGGCGTTTCCCTGCCCCTGAATTCAGGAGCTCCGAGGAATTCGAGATGGTATCTGAGCTCTCTTTCCGTAATGGTCTTCAGTCCTTTTAACTGAGAATATGTAGATTGAAAAGTTGCCAGAAATATCAATATCCCGAATAAGCGAAAGGTAAAATTCTTTACTGCCATGTCAGTGTATATTTATTTTGTTCTGTGAAAACAGTTAAAATATTAAATGCCCCTTGTATAAAGTTAAGCTTTTTTTTGAAGTAATTATAATATTGAAATCCTTTACCTTATTACAACGAAAACCAATAACTTAATTTTATCAGAAAGATATTGTTGGGGACAATTTTCCCAAGCTCTCTAAAGGATTCTTTAATGGATGCTCCTTGATTAGCTGTATAGCCGGTGCGTTCACTTGACCATACCAGATAGATAAATGACCCCAGCCTGTATTCCCATTTTGCAACGAGATTAGAACGGAACTGATGAAAATTGAAATCAGGGTTGTCAATATAATAATCGGGTATAAAATCGTTGTTCTCATCAAATGAATAAATATTGTTGTTGAGAACAGGACTAGCATAAACAGAGAACCTGTCGTCATAATTTTGTGCAGATGGATCTGTTATTCTCTTGAATTCTTTATAATTCCCCATTGAAACAAACGGGCTTCCGTAATATTGCACTGAAAACTCAGGTGTCAGATTAAGATCAACCCTGAAGGTCAGGCCAAGAGTTTTCTGATTTATCTTCCCGAGTATATACCTCTTCTCAGAAGAAAAATCTTTGGTGGCCACATATTGCAGCCTGTCAATATTCTCTGAATAATTACCGCTTAATCTTATTCTTAGTGTCTGAATTGGGCGGATTGTAATCTGCGGTTCAACTTCAAAATTTGATCCTGAATTGTTGCCTGATCTTTCATGTCTGTACTCCAAACCGGCTACCAGTTTTTTTGATGGATTGCTTTTTAAGTTACCAAAAAACATGGTACTTGAAGGGACCATCATATCATAACCACCTCGGAGGATCCTGGTGTCGGTGGCTTTTGAATGATATATCAGGTTCGCACCGAGATCCCATTGGTTCTTAAATCCAGCATTGGCAGAAAGATGGAATCCGGAACCGGTAAATGTTCCGTTGAAGTTCCATGAGTTGAATTGTTCAAGGGTGACATTAAATCCTCTGAAAATACCAACCGACTGATTTACGAAATAAGTGATTTCCGTTTCCTGGTTTATTTCGTCAGCTGACTGCATATAACCAGCGTCATTCAGCTCCAGTCCGGGAGAAATAAATGTTATGCCGGTTGAATACTTCCATAATCCTTTTGCTCCTTTACCGATTCTGAATTTGCCGCCGAATCCGCTCAAGCTGGTAGATGTTGTATCATATCTGAGATAATCCGCTCCGGGGCGCTGATAGTACCTGGCCGATGATCTTTGAAGCTCCGTTATCGCCTCATGGCTGCCGTCTACATAACTTCCTATCAGTTTGGTATCAATGAAATATTTTTTATCATTCCATCGGTGCAGCAGATCAAAGCCTCCTGTATAAGCATTTGCAGGAAGGAATTCAAGTTTCTGGTTATTTATAAATCGATTTGTTGATGTAATCATTCCACCTACAGTAGTTGTGCCTGCATTGTAACCTTTCTGGACACGTGCAATAAGGTAATTGGTAAGAGGTTCTATTTCCTCTATGGTCTTTTTACCTTCACTGTCGCTCACTCTGGCGAATTCATTCGATGTAAGACTTTGAATGATACCGATAGACAAACCCTCCGACGTCGTACCGCTGAATTTGACTGCATCAAGAATGGTAGTTTTATCCGGCGTTTTTACAAATCCCCCGTCAGGTGCACTAATTGAAAGTGAGGGTGCATGACCAATCCGCCGTGAATAAAAGAGGCTCTGGTTGTCAAAATCAAAGTTAAAGATTGTCAATCCTTCCAGAAAAAAAGGCCGCTTTTCTTCATAAAAAGTCTCAAAAGCAGTAAGATTCATAATCGAAGGATCCGATTCAACCTGTCCAAAATCTGGATTTACAGTCAGATCAACTGTAAAATTGCTGGAGATACCAATTTTTGCATCTATTCCAGCATTCCCGCCCAATTTACGGCCATTACTTAAAAACGGATTTCCGGGTTCTTTTTTCATGGTTTTAAGCTCCCCGAGTGCAAATGGCATAATTTCAAGACGCCTTGATTTTTTAAGTCCGGCAATGCCCCTGAACTCACCGAAATTGTAAAGTACACCTGCCCCGGTTCTTGTTTGCCTGTTCCAGTTGCTTTCTTCCTGAATCCTTGATATCCACCTCCAGGTATGCATACCCCATACCTGCTCCTCTTTTTTACTGTAACGCAGCTGGCTAAGTGGTATTTCCATCTCTGCCACCCAGGCTGAGTCTTCTGTGCCTACCTTGCCTTCCCAAACTGCATTCCAGTTGGTGTCTACATGTTCCGGATTCGTTAATATCAAATCAACTTTCTGGCCCCAGGCTGAAAGGTTAAATTCATAACCGGTACGGTAATCACGGTTGCTGTCAAAATTGATTCCAACCATATCACCTGAAAATTCATCACGAAGCCCCGACAATCGAAGAATTTTTTCAGGCTCCCCGTCATAAGCTCTTATAGCCACATAAATATTCCTGTCATCATATTGAATGTTGATTTCTGTGGGCCATGTGGGTTTTGCTCCCTCATTCGGGATGAACTGAGTGTAATTGCCGGCCCATGTGCCTTTTTTCCAGCATTCATCATCAAGCCTTCCGTCTATAACCGGTTTAGGTGTTGTCAGACGGGATGTTACATATACGGGCTGCTTTACCACAGTTTTTCCTGATGTAACCGTATCCTGCTGATAATTTGAACTATCTTTCCCCCATAATGTCTGAAAAAAAAAGATCAGAAGTGAACTTATTAATATGAGATTTTTTAATTTAATAACAAGGGATATCATTGTAAAATCAGGACTTTTTTACCAGTGAGCTGCAAATAAAACTAAAAAAAGTGTCAGTCGGTTTTTTAAAATAATTAATTTAAACAAATTAGCATTATTTAACTTTTATGGAGAAACTGCCCGGAAAGAATAATCTTCGAAGCTCAATTATTGCTCACAAGGGAATTGTAATATGGTTGACCGGATTGTCTGGTTCGGGAAAATCAACCCTTGCTTATGAACTCGAAAAAAGGCTTTTAGGGATGGGCAGGATGGCGTATGTACTCGATGGGGATAACATACGAAAAGGACTAAATTCAGATCTGGGATTTTCAGATAACGACAGGAATGAAAATATTAGAAGAGTGGCTGAAGTGGCTGCAATACTTATCGATGCTAGAATAATAACTATAACCGCTTTTATTTCCCCTTTCAAAAAAATGCGGGATTTTGCAAGAGAAAGGGCCGGGAAATCAAACTTTATTGAAGTTTATGTCAAAGCTTCTCTTGAAACTTGTATATGCAGGGATCCCAAAGGTTTGTATAAGAAAGCCTTGAACGGAGAAATACCCGATTTCACAGGCATAAATTCTTCTTATGAGGAACCCCAGTCACCTGATCTGATAATCAATACTGATAAACAAACGATAGATGAATCGACAGAACTTCTGACCGGATTTGTTTTAAATTACTTAAAAAACCATGATTGAATGAATACTGAAATCGATCTTCCACATTATCCGCCTTTATTCTTTGCCGGTATAGCAGATTCTGTAAGAAGATTTCTATCAAGATTAAGCCGGAAGTTTACTCATCCGAATGTCATTATGCTTGGATATCTTCAGAATCTTTGGTTACTTGGTTCAATACGGTCAGCAGCAGAGCTGGGTATAGCTGATATCCTCAGCGAAGGACCAAAATCAGTGACTGACCTTGCTGAGATTACAGGAACCACGTCAGAATCATTATACAGGGTTTTAAGAGCTCTTGCCTCAGAGGGCATTTTTAAAGAATCACCTGGAGGATTGTTTTCCAATACTCCATTTTCAAAATCTATGCAGGAGGATGAACTGAGATATTTTATCTGTTATTTTCTTAACAGTATGCAGTTTAAACTAAGTTCTGAAATTCCAGTAGCTGTCAAAAGCGGAAAAAAACTAACCGAACAATTTTCCGTGAACAATGTCTTTGATCATATCGCCCGATCAGAAGAGCTTAACAGACTCTATAACAAAGCTATGACAAATACTTCGAGAATGCAGGCCGCTTCACTTGTCAATTCATTTGATTTCGGAAAATTCTACCATATAGTTGATGTGGGAGGCGGTTGGGGATACTTCCTTAACGCAATTCTTATGAAATACAGAAATGTTAAAGGGACACTCTTCGACCTTCCCAATGTGATAAATGATAAAGAGAAATTGTACAGGGAAAAAGATTTTATTGGCAGGTTAAACACTGTTGCAGGCAGTTTTTTTGATTTTATTCCGGAAGGAGGGGATTTATATATTCTGAAAAACATTCTTCACAGCTGGTCCGATGAAGATTCATTGAAAATACTCAGTAACATAAGAAAAGTTATCTGGAAGGAAGGCAGGATTTTAATTATTGAAATTATTATTGACAACCACGCAAGGTCATCATGGGGGAAAATGACCGATCTTATAATGATGGCTGCCACCGAAGGAAAGGAAAGAACCGAAGAACAGTATAGAAGACTTCTGTTAAACTCGGGATTTGCCGTAACGAAAATAAAAAAGACAATATCTCCTCTGAGCCTGATAATTGCAGAACCTGTGAAAATAACAGATTAATGCCAGATATTAATCAGTAATATTAGTGATTGGATTATAAAGAAATTTATCTTTATTTGGAATAGGGAAAAACTTTTCATGGTATTAAATCATATTTGGGATTGAATCCTTTAATTAACATAAACAAATTAAAAAAGATATACAAAGAGACCGGAACTGAGGCTCTCAGGGGAATAGATCTCATAGTGGAAAAAGGGGAGTTTGCTGGATTGCTCGGGCCTAATGCGGCAGGAAAAACCACACTTATTTCAATTATTTGCGGCCAGCTGGCTCCTACTTCCGGTAAAGTAACAGTTTTTGATAAAGAGATAACCAGCTCATTTGATGATGTGAAGGGAAGAATAGGACTTGTTCCCCAGGAAATAGCACTTTACGGCACTTTGACTGTAAGGGAGAACATTCTTTTTTTTGGTCATTTACACGGATTTCATGGAGAGCAATTGAATATAAAAGTCAATAACCTTATTGAAAGATTTAACCTTGGAGGACACGAGTCCAAAATCATTAGCAGATGCTCCGGAGGTATCAAAAGGAGAGTCAACCTGATTGCAGGAATTATTCATGAACCGGAATTACTGATACTTGATGAACCAACCTTAGGAGTTGATACCCAATTGCGTGAAATGATTTTTGAATATCTTACCTGGTTAAACAGAAATGGAACAACGATAATATATACAACTCATTATATGAAGGAGGCAGAATTGCTCTGCTCCAGGATCCATATTATTGATAATGGCCTTTTAATCGCCGATGGCAAACCTTCAGAACTTGTAGCTTCAAACGAAGGATGCACCGATCTGGGCCAGGTTTTTATAAAGATGACAGGAAGAGATTTACGTGATTGAATCAAGATAAATACTGAAGTTTGACAAAATTCATTTCAATAGTAAAAAAGGATTCACTGCTTTTACTGAGGGACTGGCCAGGGTTGGCTATCTTATTCATTATGCCTGCTGTTTTGCTTGTCATTATTACATTCATTCAGGAAAACTCAAATCCCGTGAAGAATTCCGGAACGGGTATTATTATAGTTGATGCAGACTCTTCAAAACTTGGAACATCTATTATAAATGACCTTAAAAATTCAGGTTATTTTAAATTCAATATGCTGACTGATACTCTGGAAGCTAAAAACGAACTTTTAAAGGGTAAATCTCAGGTTGCCGTGATTATTCCCGATAGCTCTACTGAAAATCTGCTTAAATTCCTTGACCATGATCCCGGATCTGGACTTGTCAATGATAGTCTAAATCATGAAACCGATGAAAAGATTCTTTTCATGTTCAGCCCGACTCTTCAGACTACATTCAGAAATGCTATAACGACTCCCCTGAGACTTGTTATCCAACTTAGTGCAGTCAGAGTGATGATGGAAGCCTTTAAAGACACTGTTAACCAGCGATTTGAGCAATTAACAGATAAATTATCTGAAAAAATTCTAACGGATGATTTTGCAGATAAAATTCCTGATTTTCCATATAAAGAGGAGTTCATCAGTAATCTCAGAAATGAAATATCAGGAAT
The DNA here is from genome assembly GCA_964514725.1 of uncultured Rikenellaceae bacterium. Classification (GTDB taxonomy): domain Bacteria; phylum Bacteroidota; class Bacteroidia; order Bacteroidales; family VadinHA17; genus LD21. The sequence goes on along the minus strand of CAZEUL010000011.1, from coordinate 95,572 downwards.
TACTAAAATTGAAAAGGCAAAAAGAATCCTTCCGGCAAGTCAGTTTCCTGGTAATGAATTAATAGATATTGAGGAGAAAACACTAAGTGAAAATAAAATAAGTGGCTTAAAGTCAGGAGCATTGCAGAATAATATTCCTGCATTTACTCTCTTTGCCATGTTTTTTATTGTAATCCCGCTTGCAGGGAGTATTATCAATGAAAAGAATCAGGGAATATATAGCAGGCTAAAGATATTCCCAGTCTCTTACATTGATATTCTTTTAGCAAAGGTCTCCGTCTTTCTGATGGTTTGTATCCTTCAGTTTATTATGTTACTTATGATAGGAGTATACATAATGCCTTTGCTTGGTGAGATATCGAAGCTGAACCTTAATGTAAGCTATTTATCTCTAATTGTTACAGTAGTTGCCTGCAGCCTGGCTGCAATAGGATTCGGTGTTATGGTCGGTACTTTTGCTTCAAACCATGGTCAGGCTGCCACATTCGGATCAGTAATGGTGGTCATTCTGGCAATGCTCGGCGGAATATTTGTACCATCATTCATGCTTCCTGAATTCCTGAAAAAAATTAGTATTATATCACCATTAAGATGGGGTACTGACGCATTGCTTGGCATCTTTGCAGGTAAACCGGGATTCTCTGAGAACTGGATTCAATTGTGCTTATTATCAGTATTTTTCATTATTTCTGTTTTTATCTCTGCAAAAACCTTCAGAAGAAGCTGAAAGACGGATCAATAAAAGAATTACATTTGACGTTTCTAATGGAGGAATTTAATAAGCTTCTGCAGGGATATTTAATAATGCTTTGATGAAAGAGAAAGATCTGATTGTCGATTGCCCTTATCAACAGGTTATCCTATATGCTGAAAAAAGCGACGGTACCTATGGCCCCATTCAGACAGGATCTTATATGGCAGGCACCCATATTTCAGAGCATTATAAAATAACAGGCGATCTTATTCAGTCTTTGTTGAGCCGGCTTAAAGAAGGATCCATAAGTCCTGTCTATTATTATATGATGATTGAAGGATTAACCGTCCCTGAGCTTGCAGCAAGGGTTAAAATTTCAAAAGCAAGAGTCAGCAGACACCTGACTCCATCAGGATTTAAAAAAATCAGGATATCGGTTTTAAAACGCTATGCAGATGTTTTAAATATCCCTGTTGCAAATTTTTTTCAGGTGATAACCACCGCAGAAGACAGGAACTGGAATGCAGGATTTCAGGAAGATCTATATAAGGAAAGAACATTTCATATAACACAGAAAGCAACCGGCAATCCTCTTCTTGTTGAAACAAAAATATTAGAGAATCGAAAATGACTCAGATACCTTTCCGGCATGTTATGGCGGCACATTGTGAATCAGGGACAATTGCAGCAATTGTAAACCATCATGGTCTTAATATCACTGAACCGATGGTGTTCGGAATAGCGGGAGGAATATTTTTTGCATACCTTAAAACTCCGATGATGGATTTTCCGATTTTTGCAGTCAGAAGTAAACCGGGAGATATACGAAACAAGTTTGCAGAAAGAACCGGAGTAAAGTTCAGGACCCGAACTTACAGAAGCCCTGTAGAAGCAGAAAAAGAACTTGATATGCTTATTGATCAGAACCAGCCTGTTGCTGTCCAGGTGGATTTCTTTTATATGAATTATTTTCCCGCCTGGTACAGGGTTCATATTAATGTACATTTCGTTACTGTGATCGGACGGGAGGGTGACAAATACCTTGTAAGTGACAGTTACCATCCCACAATTGCTGAAATAGACAGGGAATCATTGCTAAAAGGACGGTTTGCCGGTGGGTCAATGGCTCCAAAAGGTTTTATGTTTTATCCGGTATTTATCCCTGGTGAAATAGAAATGAGAAAGGCAATAATCAGCGGAATTAAAGGTGCAACTTTCAATATGCTTAAGATACCCTTACCTTTCATTGGTGTCAGGGGAATAAGACGGTTTGCCGATAAAATAGTTGAATGGCCGTCGTATGCAAGGGATGAAAATCAGCTCGCAGACAAGATTTTCAGAATTACAGTACTACTGGAAGATCAGGGGACAGGCGGAGGCGGATTCAGATTCCTGTATGCTACTTTTCTCCAGGAGGCTTCAAAAATTCTTAACTATCCTGAATTAAATGATTTATCAAAAGAAATAATGGGAATAGGAGATGGCTGGAGAGAGGTCTCCCTTTTAGCTTCTAAAATTGCAAAGAACAGGGATTTTAGCAGGCAGAAGCTTCTTGAGCTGAGTGATAAGATAAGGCATAAAGCAGATCTGGAAGAGGTGTTTTTTAAAAAACTAAGAAAAGAAGTATTGATCAACCGAGACTAAAGTGATTTGATATGTCTGGATATACTCTGGAACAGATAAAGAAGGAAGTTAAGGAGCTGATAATTAAAACACTTAGATTTGAAAATATCAAACCTGAAGATATTCCGGACGATGCTAACTTTTTTAGTGGTGAAAATATTATTAAGATCGATTCTATTGATGTGCTTGAAATAGTGGTGGCAATACAAACCCGTTTCAATGTGAAAATTGATGACCAGAATCTTGCCAGAAATATTGTGAACTCCGTCAATACAGTTGCCGAGTTTGTTTATTCACAAAACAACAAATCCTGATTACTATCTGTTTCTGTACTATATTCCAATGACCAGTACTTTGCCAAAAGTGTTTACCAACCTTATTATGGGAATTAAATTAACTTCCCTTTTAAAACTGGTCATCCGTAACGGGATAAGCTTAAAACCTGTTTATTTAATGAGATTTATCGCTTTGTTGCCGAATGCTGTTATTTCCCAGATACTTATTATTGCAGAGAGATTGAAATACAGTAAGAAATATTCAAAAACTGAAATAATTAAACCTCCTGTTTTTATTATCGGACACTGGCGTTCAGGAACAACTTTTTTGCACCAGCTGTTTGCTTTGGATGACCAATTGACAGTACCGACTATGGTACAAACTATTATTCCTGAACATTTCATATTCGGGACAAAATACTACACTCCTGTTCTAAACAGATTGATGCCCCCAAAACGCCCGATGGATGAGGTGGAAATGAAGCCTCATTCTCCCATGGAAGATGAATTTGCACTCTTAAGGATGGGCTCTCCAAGTCCACTTGAAAAGATCTTTTTCCCCTCAGGCCGTAAAAAATTTCTTTCGGACATGAATGAATTTATTCCACAAGGCAAAGACCTGGTTCAGTGGAAAAGGAACCTGAAGCTGTTCCTAAAAAAAATAACATGGCTTACTGAAAAACAAATTGTTCTTAAAAACCCGTTTCATACCCCCAGGGTTGAACTGCTTGCGAAAATGTTTCCCGGAGCCAAATTTGTACATATTGTCCGTCATCCTTATAAAATAATTCCCTCATCAATTAACATGTGGGATATTATTTCAAATGAAAATTCATTCAAGGAAGGATGGGAAAAGCCACAAATTGAAGATTTAATAAAGATAATAGGAGAATTTAACAAGATCACTGAAGCAAGCAGGGCAAAATTAAAGGAAAATGAATTTGCTGAGATCAGGTTTGAGGACCTTGAATCAAACCCGATTAAAAGTGTAAGTGAAATTTACAAAAAACTTGATTTAAAATTCACAGACAGGTTTGAGTCAGCTGTTTCCCGATTCCTGGAAGAGAAAAAGGGATTTAAAAAAAATATTTTCATCCTCTCTGATGATGAGAAACTTAGAATCAGTAGAGAATTAAGTGATTATTTTATTAAGTATAATTACTCTCCCTAGCTTATAACAGTTAGAATATATTTTTAGGTTTAAGTTCCTTAAAGTAATTTCTATTTTTTTGCGAATTTCTCAAGCAGATCCCTGACTGCATCTTTGTGGACCATAAAATCCATCATTTTAAGCTTTACATAATCTTCTGAAAAAAAATAGTATCCAAATTCCTTTGCTGCAGGATCATTATTGCGTGATCCTGATCCTGAATCCTTGATAAGATACCAGTCTTTACCGTCTTTTTCCATATATCCGACAAGGTGCATACCATGGTCATCAGTTGTGGTCCTGTTTGAGAACCTGAACTGGCGTGCATCGTCGTTAATGTAAGCTGAAGGTATATCGAAATCAGGTATTATGGCGCATTGGGTTATGCGGTCAAAACCGGGTTCTGATACATCTCCTCCGATACTTACGGTATATCCTTTCCTTACAACATTCTTAAGTGTTGTAATAAATACATCGAGAGGTACATTATAATAATCAGCATTGTGCCACCAGTTATCAGGTACTGTATATTCAACCTGGCTGTAAAAAGGTTCCTGAGTATAAGAAAGAATGTCAACATAGTCGCCGGGATTTATTTTAATTACTTCCTTCAGATATTGCATCGGTGTCATTTTTACCCCATTAACAGTTATTTCAGAAGGTGGTTTACCCATATAATGGTTCATTATTGATTTAATGGTTTCAACAGCTGCAGATTCATCCCATGAGGAGCTCTTTTTAAGCGATTCAAGATAATTCTGCATCTCTTGTCTCATCTTTTCAGTATTATGATATTTCCTTCCATTCAGCAGCCCTGTATAATCATCTTCTGGAACTACTCCATATTTTCCCCAGATACGGATAACTGCATTTGCTTCAGATCCTTCATCAAAAAGAGAGTTCCCTCTTTCCTGTATAAACCTCCTTGCTTTTTCAACATATTCCCAATAAACAGTATACATTTCTGATAGCTTAACCTTCATTTTGTGGATCCGGTAGATTTCTGATTCCAGCAATGATGTTGTACTGAAGCACCAGCATGTACTTGTATTCCCCTGTGAAACAGGAGCATTATGCCACTGTTGATTCTTGTAGAGGGTAACTTTATTTGGCAGTGCAGCTGAAGAAAGGTCAACTGCGAATATTTTAACAGGTTTGTCAGGTTCAAGCCTTTCCTGCACTTCACGGTCATCTTTAAGGATGGAATTCTGGTAAAAACCTGGTTGCGATACTCTGAAAATTGCTTTATCCTTATTCTGACCTTCCAGATGGGAATTGATAAAGCAGATAATAAATGTCAGAAATACATGAATGTACTTTCTCATACCTGAATTATATTTAAAGCTTAATAAATTCAACTCTTCTGTTAAGAGCTTTATTGGCAGGTGTGTCGTTTGGTGCAACAGGTTGTGCTTCACCTGCTCCGTCTGATTCAAGACGCGAAGCGTCAATCCCGAAACTCTTAACAAGCTCACTTTTAACAGACGCAGCCCTGCGTTTTGAAAGGTCAAGATTTGCAGCATCAGCTCCATCACTGTCCGTGTACCCAACAATTTTTACCTTCAAATCAGGATTTTCAGTCATTATGGCTGCAATTTCCTTTAGTGTTCCATATGATTCGGGTTTGACTACATCTTTATTAACATCGAAATAGATACCATAACTTACCAGTTTCCCCTCGGTTAAAAGTTTGTTGCGCATATCAGGAGCACCAACTGCTACCCGTATATTGCTTATCATGGCCGCACCATTTTCAAACCTGATCCTGTCAGGTTTAAGACAGTCGGTTTGAAAAGCCCTTGGAAGATCGATCATCTTGTTCTGATCCTGGTAAACACGGATCCTTGATTTCTGGATCCACATTGCAATATGATACTTCTGGTTCTCCTTCTGATAATAGATCTTATCATCTTTATACCCCGACAGGTTGGTCGGTTGACAATCTGCCTTAAGAAACCATGTGTGATAGGTTGGTCTGCCGCTTGACTCTATATGAAGGCAAAAACCTCCATTTCCCGGTGATGAACCGGAATCCCACGCCTTTACATTCTTGGCCTGCATAAGTCGCAGATAATAGCCTCCCATATAATTTTCTTCACCTTTGATCGGTATAATGTCAAACTCGATTGTGTAATTATCGGGCAGGTTTAGAAGTGCATCGGTCCACACACATTCTCTCATTACAAACTTCATCCACTTGCCGGTATACAGGTTGGTTGTTACAACCTCTGCGGTTCCATTTGTATTCCAGAGTGCAGGAAAATCACCTACAGCATCCTGGCTGAAATCGTCAAAGAAAATCACTTTTTCACCTGCAATAAAGTCATATTTTGAATATGATTCCAGAGCTGTCTGCTGTTGTGCCGGTTTCTGTTCTGTTTCCTTTTTACCGTTGTCTTCACCTTTGCGACTCTCAGCTTCATTGCCTTTTTCTTCATTATCAGAAGACTCTCTATCTTCATTTTTATCCTTCTTCTTAAAAGCTCCCTTTATCCCGCTTTCGATACCATCCAGTCCCCTGTCAATAGCCTGATCCGTTCTCTGATTTACCCGGCTGTTGGTCTGGTTTACAACTTTCTTTTTGACATCAACTTTTATCTGACTGTTTACATTGAATGTAAGAAATAGGAATAAAAGAAATACGAATAGTTTAATTATTGATTTCATCTTGGAAATAGTTTAGATAATAATTCTCACAGGATTTAAATTTAAAATTAGAAAAAAATAATCCAGATTATTCACAAGGTGTCATATAAATTTATCTGATATGAAAATTGAAATTAACCTTTTCGATGATAACTATCGGTTGGCTTAATTTACTTGCGGCCGGGTAACAGCATTTCCCTTTTTCAGTTCATTTGTTATAAGTTCCATAAGTTGATGGTGTCGGATCGTTCTCTTTTATCCTTTTTCTGCAAAGCTTTTCAATTTCAGAAGCATTTTCAATTCCTGAAATATAAAGGGTATCCGGAACATAGCGGTCAGGGCCGTTTTTGCTGCTTACCATTTTCCCGGTCCTCATTCCAAGAGTGATATTTCCTTTCTTTTCATTTCCCGTCACCTCAATGTCACCTGAGAATTGCTCCCAGTCTATTGACCTGTAACTTCCATTTTTGAAGCTTATCAGCCTTGTGGGAGTACCAATAAAATAACCGCCCTTTTTAAACAGCATTCGTAATCCGACACCAAGCATTACAATTCCAATAAAGACAAACAATCCGATTATAAGAGCTGGTAAAAGAATTGGTTTAAGGTTTCCCGGACCAGCTACTGTCGGGACATCATTGGCAAGAAAATGGACCTCCCTGCCCTGAAAAAGCGGCCCCAGGAAGACAAATAAGAAAATAGTCGAAAATGCAAGCCAGACAGCTCCAAAAATGATTATTGCAAGTGAGACCTTGGGGGGCTGGCTTCTTTTTGCTTTTACTATAAAATCGTGTGGGTCAGAACCAATTACATTAATCAGCTCAGGCGGGAGAGTATTATTCTCATACATACTGGATTCTTGTTCAAATGATTAAAAGTTTTGCAGTTAACTCTTAAATTAATTTATTATTTACCAAAATTCATCTTAGGGGAGATAAATGTTTTTAAATGGAAATCTCCTTTTATTTCAATTCCGGCACTGATAAAGCTGATTTCATTACCATAGGCAGTGCCAATACTGTTTGTGGCGAAAGCTCTTACATAGTAAATAGTGTTTGGGGTAAGTCCGGTAATTGCACTTGAGAAACTTCCCGTACCTGCACCATCAGATGTTTTCGCATCGTCTATGGTTGGGTTTCCGGATTCATTCCAGCATACACCCCGGTTTGTGATCTCTGCTCCACCGTCAAAAGTAATAATACCGCCTGATTCAGCTGATGTCTGGGTGATATTGGAAACCGGAGATGTTGATATTACAGGAAGGGCAGCTAAAGTTGTAAAGATAGCCTCATTCCCATATCCTGTTCCTGCACTGTTTATGGCATAAGCCCGTACATGATAGGTTGTCGCAGGCTCCAATCCTGTCATATTGCTTATAAATGAATCAGTTCCGGTACCATCTGAAGTTTTGTAATCTGATATTGTTGGATTTTCGGAAGTGGACCAGCAAACACCTTTTTCTGTTATCTGACCTCCTCCGTCGGATGATATGCTTCCTCCTGATACTGCTGTTGATGAAGTGATAGAAGAAACCTCTGCTGTGATAACCGTAGCAGTAATAACGGGGCTTGTAGTGAAAGAAACCTCATTTCCGTAAGCAGTACCAATAATGTTGGTAGCATAGGCGCAAACATAATAACGTGTGTCGGCTGTCAATCCGGTAATATTGCTGACAAATGACCCTTTTCCTGTACCATCTGAGGTCTTGTTATCTGATATCGTCGGATTCTGAGCAGTTGACCAACAAACTCCCCGGGCGGTAACTTCAGCTCCTCCATCACTTGATATAGTACCACCTGTCACAGCACTGGTCTGAGTGATGTTAGTTATCTCAGAAGTGCTCAGAAGCGGAACATCAGGTTTCTTTTCACAGGAATTCAATAATAAACCTGACATTGACATCGCAATAAATATTAGCAAATTAGTCGGAGAGGTCATGTAAATATTTCTGAACTGATATTTAATCCCGGAGTTTATTGTTATGCCTGAGCAATCATCCATAAAGTTACATAAAGGTTTGATCGTTTTAAATTAAACTTGGTTCAGAATTATTGGGACCATTTTTGAGGGACCCTGTCCCAGCGATGTTTTTCAAGCTCTTTCATAAGTTCAGGAGGCAGGGGGCCCGCATCACTTACTGAAAGGTTCGATTTTACATGTCCCGGTTTTCTCATTCCAGGAATAATTGTGCTGACTGCAGACTCTCCAAGGATGAACCTCAAAGCCATCTCTGGCATTGTCATACCTTCCGGAATTAATGGTTTCAGCGCATCAGCCCTTTCAACACTCGGGATGAGATTTTCGGGGACGAAATATGTATTTCTCCAGTCTCCGTCAGGCCATTTCGATGTTTTGGTCAATGTTCCGGTAAGTGTACCTTCATCAAAAGGGACACGGGCAATAACTCCAACATTCATCTTCCTGCAGGCAGGAAACAGCTTATCTCTGGGATTCTGATCAAAAATGTTATAGATTACCTGAACAGAATCAATCAATCCGCTTTCAACGGCCCGGATCCCGTTCCAGGGCTCCCATCGGTTAATGCTTATTCCAATCGCTTGAAATAATCCCTGTGATTTCAGATCGAGCATTTTGTTTATTCCACGATCATCGTCAAGCCAGCTGTCTTCCCATGTGTGAAACTGCATCAGATCAAAAGAGTCGAGTCCGGCATTTTTCAGACTTTTTGAAACATATTCCTCAATATGTTCGGGAGGAAAGCAGTCATCAAGGCTGTATTCTCTGATACTGGGCCATTTGAAGTTTTTTGGAGGTATTTTGGTGGCTGTATAGAGCTTTTTATCCTTGTTGGCTTTTACAAGCTCACCGAGAAGATGTTCGCTTTTTCCTGCCCCGTAACCCCAGGCTGTATCAAAAAAATTACAGCCCATATCTGCAGCAAGCTGAAGCGACTGAAATGATTCCTCATCGTCAGAGCCTGTCCAGCCGGCCATTCCCCACATACCGTAACCTATCTCACTGATTTTCCAGTTTGTTTTTCCGAAGGTTCTGTATTTCATGATTGTAATGGTAGTTTATTCAGGTTCTATAATAAGTTGTTAATTTAATAAAATTACTAAATAGTTCTATTGGTATTATGCCTTTATTCAATGACTAATATGTCGCCGCCACGCGGCTACAGACATGGCGCCTCTAAGAGGCTCACAACCGTAAATGCCATTCGGTTTCTACAGACATATCGCCGCTACGCGGCTACAGACATGGCGCCTCTACGAGGCTCACAACCGTAAATAACATTCGGTTTCTTCAAACATGTCGCCGCCACGCGGCTACAGACATTCCGCCGCTACGCGGCTCACAGTTTAAAATAGCTGATGACGATAAAGTTGTAACTAAAGGTTTTTACAACTAGCCAGCCACAATCATTTTACTTATATGCAAGTTACACCCTCAAAATAAAGAAGTCAATTTTTCAGGAAAGAATAGGGCAAAAAAAATTTGTTACCATTACCTGGAAATCAACTCAGAATAGATTTTTCTCATCATTTCAATTTTTGCAGGATTCTCTGCCACGGCATAACTTGTGAACATCATAATTCCGGTTGCTCCTGAACCTGAACCATAACCCAGCACTTCACCGAACTCCTCAGGTGAAATTGCACGGGGATCGTCATAGGCCTGAACTATCGGCCATACCTTCGGAAAAACACCCGGTTTTATATCCATCCTTTTGCAGAACCATTCAATATTATCCTTAACCCATACTGCATCCCTGCCCATCCGGCCATGGTAAACCATCGGTGAGAAAACATCCGCCAGATCCTTAAGCAGATCATAATCCAGTCCAAGGATCCGAAGCCTGGCACCATTGAATTCCTCATCATCCCACGGGCAATGGTAAATACCCAGGAGTGCATCCGGCCTTTCCTCTTTGACAACCTCCCTTGTCTCCCTCACCCAGTCAGCAATTACCGAACACCTCCATTCACGCCATCTCCCGTCATGATCGTCAAGGATCCAACCCGCCTGCAGTGATGTTTCCATCTCAGGCACATTAATACCTGTGGCAGCCTCAAACGTTCTGATGCAGTTTTCACAGAAGCATGTCTCGGGCAGAATGGGTTCAGGCTCTTCAAACTGTGCGTGCCAGTGGAGATAATCCATCCATATCCCGTCGAGGTCAAATCTCTTTAACAGCTGTCTCAGCTCAGCCATCCTGTAGTGCCTGAATCCCGGTTCTGTCGGACAGACTCCCATGAACCACGAGGCCGGTTCAACTTTCTTTCCATTCCTGTCGATTGCCCATGCCTCAGGGTGCTTATCGACGTATCCCTCACCGTTGAGGACGGGAAACTCGGCATATACTTTCAATCCTTCTTTTGCTGCATGCTCCATTATCTTTTCATCAATAGCCTTCCAGTTCATGAAAATTGAATTCACATTGATATGGCTCAGCTCTATACCCTTGTTCCAGAATGGATTGGGACTCCCATATATTCCCCTTGTCTCAAAAATCGGGGATTTATCCTTACGGGTAATTTCTTTATCCTGTTTAACAAAACTGAGGCAAAATAATGAGGTTAATATTAGTAGGAGAATTGAAGAGACACTTTTCATTTCACCGGATTTTGTTTATTTAATAAAAAGCAATATAATGATTTTCAGTTTAGCAGCACATATTTTTAAAAATCTGTCAAGAGGCATTCTGAAATTAGTCTGCTTATAAATAAAATATGTAAGAACCTAAGTTGTTTTCCACGGTTTTGTGAATCCTGAACTTTAAAACTTTCCAATTAAAAATGTCTGGAGCATAATTGATTTTTATTCGTAATTTTAGTGTGTTTCAGGATTATGACAATAAAGATCCATGGAAAGGAAACTACTTTACAAAATTCATGTAAAGGGCCGTGTTCAGGGCGTGGGCTTTCGCTGGAACGCTGTCAGAGAAGCAAAAATTACAGGTATAAAAGGTTTTGTCAGGAATATGTCCGACGGATCTGTGTATATCGAAGCTGAAGGATCGGCCGAACAGCTTGACAAATTTGTTAACTGGTGTAAAAAAGGCCCCGGCTTCGGGCATGTAGATTCAGTGACCATTGATCAATATCCTCCTGTCAATTACAGAGAGTTCAGCATTGAATATTAAGCTGTTAATTTCAGGGCATGAAATTGATGATCATGAGCTTGGGATTTAGGAATTCGATTAGTCCTGCCTGTTGGCAGACAAGGATTTTGGATTTTTTTGATTGGTAATCTCAAATCAGTAATCTCAGATCCGCAATCCGAAATCCCCAATCCGAAATTCCACAATCTCCCTTAGTCTTAATGCATTCTTTACTGCATAACCATAGTAATCATTATTGAAAAAAGCCCATACATCCTTTCCCTCTTTAATCCAATTTATAATTTTGTCAGCATATTCATTCAGGACCCGTTCACTATAATCAGAAGCATATAAATTCTCACGTCCGTGGAATCGGAGGTAAACAAAATCCGTGGATATCTTTTCAGATGTTGGATACCTGTTCCCTGAATCGGCGATTACAAAACCTATTCTGAATTTTTCCAGGAGCTCAAAAAATTCATCTTTGATCCACGACCTGTTTCTTATTTCAACAGCCAACCTGAAGTCGCAATAATGACTTTGTATCAGGTTAAAAAAATTGCTAATCAATGTTATGTCTAAAGACAATCCTGGTGGCAGCTGAATAAGCACCGGACCGAGCCGTTCTTTCATTGGTTTGAAAACTCCAAAAAACTTATCAAGCGATTCATCAATATTTACCAATTGCATTTGATGAGTTATATACCTGCTGAGTTTTGGACAAAAACTGAATGTGAGTGGGGTGCGGTTCAGCCAGCCGGCAACAGTTGTTTCCCTGGGTAAGTTGTAGAAGCTTGAGTTAAGTTCAACACATTGAAATTTTGTCATATAAAACTCGAGATATTTCTCAGGTTTTATGTCAGGCGGATAGAAAACACCTTCCCAATGTCTGTAACTCCATCCGGACGTTCCTATGTGCAGTTCTCCTGAAATAATAATTGAATGTGGGTTATTGAAAGTTATATAGGATTGAGCATGCCTGTCGGCAGACAGGGATTTTCAATTGCGGATTTTTTTAATCCGAAATCCAAAATCCCATCTCGAATGCCGAAATTACCTTAGTTCTTTTTCCGACTTTTTTATGTTCCATCCATCCATTGCCAGTAAAGGCGTCTCACCGTTCAGATCTGCGGCACTGAATTCAACCTTCAGGCTCCGCTTTTCTTTTGGAAGCAATGCAAAATAGTTGTCTTCCCAGAAGACAGGTAATACAAGATCTCTGGAATTGTGTTTGATGATCTTTGGATTTACAGAAAAGGCAAGAGAAGCCGATGGATTCTCAATGTCAACCACTGCCTTGTATTTCCCGTTTTCAAGATTAAATGATGATACAGATAAGTTAAGTTCAACCTCCGGAAGGTTATTCAATGCTGTGAAGTCAGCATTTTGGTCCCCTTTGGATGAGAGCCAGTAAAAGTTAGAAGATATTTCTTTTCCATCTGCATCTTTTAAAACCAGTTTCAGGAAGTAAACGCTTCCCGGGGCACCCGGCCAATCAGGAAACATGACTTTTTTACTCTCATCAGCGGCAATATCTAACTGTACGTCCTTTGAATATTTTTCCTGCATATTGAAATTGTAAAGTTTTGCATTGGCCTTTAAACCGGTAAAACCGTTATAATTACCATTGACTACATATATCGAACCATCATTATAATTATATTGAATATGTAAATTCTCACAGGCTTTCTTTGCACCGTAAAATGCACCATTAGGAGCAAAGAAATAGTCATATAATTGCCAGTACATGCTTGGCCACGCAGAGTTATACATCCAGTATATGATACCGCTCGATTTATATTTGTTTCCTGCGAATGCTTCGAACATAGCTCTTGTCGCCTCATACTGAAGAACCTGCGATTTCATGCTGTATTCTTCTACACCTTCAGGCTTCCCATACCTTGAATAGAGTGCCTTCCGGGCATCGGGATAAAATGCCTTATGCAATCGTATATCCCATGAACTGCTAATGGGCCATAAATCATTTTCAGGCATCATTTTCCTCATGGTTTCCAGCGGAGGGATCTGCTCTCCTGAAGGTCCGGCTTCAGTGTTGAATTCAAGCTTACTATACCAGTAAACCGGAGGCATGTAAGAATAAACTTTCGGATATGGACCCATCCATACCCCGGTATTACCAGTTACGACACTTGAATCCTGAGTGGCTGATGATTGGGAAGGTCTTGTCCCATCAAGCTCCTGGAGTGCCCTAAGGTACATCCTTTCAACATTTTCTGAGGGATGCATATCACTTCCATAGAACCAGGTGAATACAGAAGGGTGGTTTCTGAGCCTGATAATCTGATCTTCCCAGCTCTTAAGTGCAATGATCTCCAGATCGGGCGTCCATTCTTCCCATCTCTCCCATGCGCTGCAACAACACCATCCTACCATCAGAAGGATCCCTTCCTCATCGCATTTTTCAAAAAGATAATCGGGCCCCCGTGGAGCTTCCAACCTTAAAGCATTGAGTCCCATATGCTTTGCATAACGGATATCTGTGTCGATCCTTTCAGCAGACGGACGAAGCATCATGTCCTCTACATATCCTCCTCCTCTGATAACAATATTTTTACCGTTGATCTGAAAAACTTTTGTATGCTTCCCGTCAAAATCATTCATCCAGGCACTTATCTCACGGATTCCAAAACGGACTCTCTCTATGTCGGAGATGCTGCCTCTGGTTTCAAATGTCAGATTAAGGTCGTAAAGGTTCTGTGGTCCGACTGTGTGAGGCCACCATAAACGGGGATTTGAAATTGCCAGCTGGCTGAAGTTCGCAGGATCAAATATTACCTTTTTGGATTCTTTTGCCCCGAGAACTATCTCCTGCGAAAAGACAATATCCTCAATAGTGCCCTTAAGCACTCCTTTGATCTTCTTATCAGTGTAATTTGTAAGTTCAGACGATATCGTAAGAGTTGCTTTGTCGGTTGATGGAAGATTTAACTTAGTGATAACCTGTGGATTATTGATCGCGACCGGGCCTGTTGAATTTACTGACACATCGTACCAGATCCCCATACCTCTGTCAGGAGGTGTTGGATTCCAGTCAACCCATGTAATTGTCAGATCATTACCCTTCGGTGGAAAAATTTCAAGAGCAAGACAATTTTGTTTACCGGGCCTGACATTTTGTGTAATGTCGAAGTTGTAAAGTCTGTAAGCCCCCTTAACCGTATTGGTATCTGCTACAAGATTACCATTCAGCCAGATATTTGCTTTGTAGTTGATGCTGTGGAATTTGATCCAGACATTTTTTGACATGTAATCGTCAGGAATGCTAAAGACTGTCCTGTACCACCATGCTGCCTTGAAGGGGCTGTCATCAGGGATCTCGCCTTCTCTCTTTGCAATATAGCCGGGAATGGTCATTATATTGGTACCGAAATAGGGATCAGGATAAACTTTGTTTTCCACAAGTGTCCCGAAAACAGTTGAAGGTACAGTGGTGGGAAACCAATTTTCAGCCTTGAAATCGACAGTCGAGATTGTTTTACCGGATTCCCTGACCTTAACAGATGACTGTATAGCCCAGTTGTCTCTTAATAAAAGAGAATCCTTAATGTTATCTGAAGTTTTACACGCATTTATTATAATCAATGCAGCCATAACGATCGACGATAACTTTATTGCTTTCATAATATTTATTATTAGTGTTTCATTACCTGCTTTCTGATGTAAAATAAATCCTTATCACAGGATCACTCTTTAAGGGGATAATTGAATCAGGGGTAGTCTCCACAACTCTGAATCTTTCAGATGGAATATTCCTTTTTCTGTCAAGATATGTTTTCACAAATTCTGTATGCCCAGCCTTTAATGAATCGATTACTGAACTTAACTTTTCTTCCCCTATATATTTTCTGCAGAGAGATGTCATCGGCAGACTGTCTGATCCTGTCTGGAGAGACAGTTTTTCTTTAATATATCTAATTATAACTGTATCGGCTATGTCGTTGATATCCCCTGATTTTGCAATACCCGAATCTAACAATTCTTTTCTGGTCATTAAGCAGGCTAGTGTGTCAGCTGCTTTTTTAATATTAATGCAATAGATGAAATCTACATTCAGCAGAGGTTTGTTTTCGAGAATATCGGCTATGACATCAAGCGATTTTATTCCTTTGTTGTCGGGGGCTATCTCTGCCAGGTTCAGCCGGATTATCTGAAGTGAAGCTGGATCAGCCTGAACAAGCCCCGAAAGGAGATTAATAGGAGTTGCTGCTGCTTTAATAAAAAGATTTCCAATGATACGCAAGATAATCCTTCCAAGATTTATAATCCTTACCTCATCACCTTTCATCTTAACCGGAGCCTTAAGATCGATGATCCCGTTTCTGTCCGTCAGCACACCAAGTGCCAGGCGCAGAGGTATTTTGTACTCAGTTTCGGCTGGGAGTTTTTTGGCAAGAGTAAATCTTCTGAAATAGATTGAATTTTTACTTGTAAGCGATTTTGTCCTGAGTTCGTTCTCAGTCCGGAAATTCATTATGCCTCCTGTAACTGGAAATCCGAAATAGTGCTTGAAATATGCATCCATATCTTTCATTCTGAATTGCCTGATTTCAAGCGAAAGATCGGTTTCCTTTTCAGGATCTTCAGGATCCAGGATGCAACTGGCATTAAATGTTCCGGTACCATTTAATTTCCCTGAAACATTAAAAAGCCTTTTTCCGGAAACTTCATCGGTTTTTGCGACAATAAAATTTAAATTATCAATATTGTATTCAAAGGGGTAGCTGAGGGTTCTGTCAGCAAAATGCAACGATCCGCCTGAAATATTCACAGGCGGAATGTTATAATGAAATCCGGCGGAAGCTGAACTTGTATCAGGACTATGGCTTAACGAATCGGGTTTGCTGCCTGCAGCCTGATTGATCATGGCCACAAGATTATTTGTCGAATCGATAAGTTCAAACACGACAAAAGGATCCTGCAACACTATTTTGTCAATTTTTATCCTCTTGTTTCTGAGATCGATGGTGTCAATATTCACGGAAAGATCACTGAATGAAATTACTTTTCTTTGATCTTTATCCATCATCTGGAAATCTTTGATATGATTCTCCCCGCTTAGATTAAGATCCAGTATCCTGCTTATGCTGCCATTGATCACAAGGTTACTTGTGAGATATCCCGAAAGTGCAGATATCTTCATGATGTTTTTAACATAAGGTTCAATAATGTTAAGGTTCAGGCTGTCAAGCTTTAGTCTAAGTGAATATGTGCTGTCAGCCTGGTTGACTTCAAGGCCGGAGCTTAATCCGCCACCGTCAACAAACCTGAAACCGACATCTAAATTAGCCGAGTCGCTGTTCCATGTAAATCCGGGAATAATCAGATCGAGATTGTCGAGTGAAATAGTATGCTGGAGAGGGATATCAGTATATTTCACAAAACCTCCGGCAATTTTGATATTATGAATTGTATATTTTGTTGGGGTGCTCCGGGTAGTATCTTTTTTTATTTCTGTGGAATCGGAGGTTAAAAGATCGGAAAAGTTAAACCTGCTGCCATCCTGCATTACCTGAACAAACGGATCTTCAAGCGAAATACTCCGGATTACAAATTCGTTCCTCAGCAATGGCAGGTAGTCTATTCTTACCCTGAGCTGTCTGAAACTTGCAAAAACAGTTCTATCATCGGATTCAAACATTTTAAGTTCTCTGACCCTTAAAGCTCCGGTCAGATAATTGATGCGGATCCTGTCAATTGATAACCTTCGGCCGATCAGCTCCCTGCTGTTTTTCACAATATAGTGCCTTGCAAGCCGGGGAGCCGCAAAAAGAATCAAAACAATTAAAAGCAAAATACCCGGTATGATAAGATATCTTTTCTTAAACACTCTGGTACTCATTCTCTAATATATTCGGTTAAAGATTTGGGCTATTCCTTGCTACCCGGATCCGTCACTTCCAAACCTGGCGCTGAAAGCAAAGTTACTCAAAATCTTCAACAAGTACCTGAAAGGCTGCATAGGTTTATATCATGACTGTTATAAAATACCGGGCCTGTGTCAACAGTCCCCAATGTGTCTTTTTGCAACCTTATGAGTATTTGTGTGGTTGAATATAAATTACTGAAGCACAAATTATCACAAAGGCTGGCACTAAGGCCGTAACGGACTTTTGAAACAACCCTGGCCATTTACATAATAATTTACGTAATTAAATACGTAAATAATTACGTAATAATGGCTGGATTAAGTCTGGCAATTATGATATTCAATAATCTGTTTTTTAATTTTTACTTTTCTATCTTTATACTTTTATTGGATTTTGCTGCAATTCATTATAACTTTCAAACTCTTCTTTTGCGATGTTTAATATGAAACTTAAACCAGATAAGAAATGAAATCAAGAAAATTCACACGCCGCCAAGTCATCGCCACAACATCGGCAGGAGTCCTGGGATCAATGCTTAACTATTCGTTTAAGCCGTTCACAATTGGAAATACGACCCAGTCGGTATTGGCAATTAACGGGGGAGAGAAAGTTCATAAAGGTACCTGGCCCGACTGGCCGGTATGGGACAAAACAGCCGAACCGGGCATTTTGGATATGTTCCGTACCGGAAGATGGTGGAGAGGCGAAGGGGAACATGTTGCCGAATTCGAGAAGAAATATGCCGAACTTATGGGTGCAAAAGCCTGCCTTGCCACTGCCAGCGGAACAACTGCACTTATAGTTGCCATGGAGGCACTGGGTGTTGATGCAGGTGATGAGGTACTGGTTTCTCCTTATACCTTTATTGCCACCTATAATTCAATTTTTGCACATAAAGCCCTGCCTGTTTTTGTGGATTCTGATCCTGAAACTTTCCTTATTGATCCTAAGAAGATTGAGGAGAGGATAACCGACAGGACTGTTGCAATTGTCCCCGTTCATATTTATGGTCTGCCTGTTGACATGGACAGTGTAAATGCTATTGCCAGAAAACATAATCTTAAAGTTATTGAAGATGCCTGTCAGGCTTGGTTGGCAGAATACAGGGGTAAAAAGACAGGAACACTTGGGGATCTTGGTTGCTTCAGCTTTCAGAATTCAAAGCATCTTCCGTCAGGTGAAGGAGGTGCAATTCTAAGTATGGATGAGGCGCTCATTGATAAGTGCTACGCAATTCATAATTGCGGCAGAGCAAGGGGTGCCATGAAAGCGGGCCCGGGATATCCCTACCGCGGAAGGAACTACAGAATGCAGCAATCACAGGCTCTGATACTTTTATCGGGTATGAAAAGGATTGAGAAAGATAACGACATCCGTCTTTCAAACGCCCTTTATCTCGACAAAAAACTAAAGGAGATACCCGGTATTATTCCATACAAACTGGCCAACGGAGCCACCCGGGCAGTGTATCATCTCTATCCTTTCAGATATATAAAGGAGGAGTTCAATAATATCCCGAAAGAGAAATTCATCCAGGCGCTTAACGCTGAAGGAATACCTGCAGTTACAGGTTACGGCAGGCAGAACAGGGACGGCCTGATGGAAGAGGCACTCACTTCAAGAGGCTATAAGCGATTGTTCTCTGAATCAAGGCTCAGGCAGTGGCGCGAACAGAACGTTCTTCCCGGAAATGATCAGCTGTGCGATCAGGCAGTGGCATTTTATCAGAGCATACTGCTGGGATCCAAATCAGATATGGACGATATTGCAAATGCTATTGCAAAAATCTACAAAAACAGGGATTCGCTGAAATAATGATCATTAGCCTCATGACCAAAAAAACCGGTTTGAAATCCATACGTTTTCTTGCTGCAGCGGCTGCTATAGCTGTATTCACAGGTTGCAGGCAAAGCCCCGATCCTGAAAGTCTTCTCAAAAAACTTGAAAGTGATCTGATCGAAGGCAATTTTACCGGAATGAGGATTCTTGCCGATTCGATAAAAAAGCTTAATCCGACTGATACTAAGTTAATTGTAATTGTTGATTCACTTGTCGAGATAGCAAGAAGAACGGAAATTGATTTTTCGGTGCTTGAAGATGTTTTCAGGGTACAGCTGAGGGAAAAGACCGGAGGCTTTTCTGAGAGTGAGTTCGAATCATGGGATAAAAACAGATGGATTGAATGGAAGCTGATCAACGGAGAAAAAAGATACTTTAAAAGAGCAGCTTCAAATCTCGTCCTTTTGAAGAATCACAGTTTCAGCAGAGACTTTACCGACTCGGTAAATTCGCTTTCAGATGAGAACCGGTTCAGGAGAAAACATATCGCATCGGTGATCAGTGCCTCGCGGGAAAGCGGAAAACCTGTAATGCCTGTTCAGATGACAGTTAGTTACATCCTCACGGTAAAACCCGATGCCGTACCCGAAGGAAGGATTGTGAGATGCTGGCTTCCTTATCCCAAAGAAAACCATCAGCGCCAGCAAAAGGTAAAATTCATCTCCGCTTCTCACGAAAACTTCATTATTGCTCCCGATTCTGCCATTCATCGGACCATCTACATGGAGGAGAGGGCTGTCAGAAACCAGCCTGCAATATTCAGGGTCTCATTCAGCTTTGAATCATCAGCCCTTTATTTTGATCCTGCCGGGACAGAAATTTTACCTTATGACAGAAATTCGGAAACATTTAAAAAATACACTTCCGAGCAGCTGCCTCATATTTGCTTCACAGAAAAAGTGCGTCATTTTGCCGACAGCATAACGGGACCGGAAACAAAACCGTTTGAAATACTGAAAAAGATCTATTACTGGATAGATTCCAATATTCCCTGGGCCGGCGCTCTTGAATATTCCATTATCCCAAACATCCCGGAATATGTCCTGACAAACAGGAGAGGTGACTGCGGAATGCAGACCTTTCTTCTGATGTCAATGCTCCGGTATAAGGGAATTCCGGTCAGATGGCAGAGCGGATGGATGATGCCTCCGGACAATGAAAACCTACACGACTGGTGTGAAGTGTATTTTGAAGGACCCGGCTGGGTACCGGTTGATATGTCGTATGGGTTGCAATACTCTGATAACAGTGCAATAAGGGAATTCTATATCTCCGGGATCGATTCGTACCGGATGATAATAAATGATGGTGTGGCAGGAAAATTATATCCGGAGAAACGATTCTTAAGAAGTGAACCAAACGATTTCCAGAGAGGCGAGGTTGAATGGGAAGGAGGCAACCTCTATTTTGACAAATGGAATTATGAAATAGAAATTGAATATCAGGATAAAAGTTATTCAATGAAAGTTAATAAGCCTCAACTGCAGCTGACTAATTAATGAAGGAATGAAGCATTTAAAGCTGAAATGGTTTTTGCCGGTCCTTCTGACAGGATTTGTTCTGGCGATGTTGTTCCCCGGCTGCAAACCACAGGCCTCGGGCTTACTGTCAGACGGGCTTGATTCAATTGGATCGGCATTCGTCCCGGATGTCAGGGAGGGAATATATCATGTCAAGCTTTATGGAAAGGGTAAGGAATTAATTCTTAAAGGTGAAACGGACAATCCGGATGCCAGAAAATCAGTTTTGGATTACCTTGAAAGAAAAGGTATTCACTTTATTGACAGTCTGGTTCTTTTGCCTGACAGTGTGGCACTTAAAGATCATTGGGGACTGGTAAATGTCAGTGTATGCAATATCAGGCTTATTCCGTCCTATAGTGCCGAACTGACTTCACAGGCCCTGATGGGAACCCCTGTAAAGCTTCTTAAAAAGGATGAAGGCTGGTTAATGGTTCAAACCCCCGACCGCTATATCGGCTGGGTCGACAGTGATGCAATCTCAACCATGTCCGCTGATGATTTTCTGGGATGGAAATCGTCGGAAAGGATTTACTACAGAAGCAAAACAGGGGACATTTTCGGAGATTCAGAAAAGAAAAAAATTATATCTGATGTAGTGGCCGGATGCATCCTCCGGATATGTGGTATCACCGGAAACGATTACAGAGTTCTCTTGCCCGACGGACGGATTGGATTTATCCCTGTATCCAATGCAATGAACCTTGATGAGCTTGATCCTTACAAGCTGCTTACACCTGAAAACCTTATTTACTGGGCTGAATCATTTATGGGAATCCCTTATCTCTGGGGCGGAACATCGGTAAAAGGGTTTGACTGCAGCGGGTTTGTTAAGACAGTGTATTATCTCAGCGGGATTATCCTTGCAAGGGATGCTTCACTCCAGTTCATGCACGGAACTGAAACAGATACCCTAAACATACCCGGATCGCTGAAACCTGGCGACCTCCTGTTCTTCGGATCAGTCAGGGAAGGAAAGCCCAGGGCCACTCATGTTGCGATGTATATAGGCGACACAGAGTATATTCACGCTTCCGGAATGGTCAGAATTAACAGCCTCGATCCGGCAAGGCCCAATTTCAGCAGATATCGCAGAGATACATTCATAGGCGTTAGAAGAATTATCGGGACACCATACGGCGAGGGGATCAGGCCTGTAGCCATACATCCCTGGTATAAATAAAAATATGGATAAAAGGACTTTTTTAAAATATTGTACGGCTCTGGCCGGATTATCCTGGTGCAACATCAGTATTACCGGCTCAGCATCAGCTTTTTCGGTTAATAAAAACAAGATGAAAAAATCAGGCACGCTTCAGATGCGGTATGTTCCTTATACCCTGCAAATGAAACATACTTTTACGCTTTCTACAAGTTCAAGGACCACAACCCCGGTTGTACTTACAGAAATAGAATTTGAAGGTATCACCGGCTATGGAGAAGCATCGATGCCTCCGTATCTTGGAGAGAGCCATGAGTCGGTGCTGAAATTCCTGGCTCAGGTTGACCTTTCAAGGTTTTCGGATCCGTTCCTGCTCGAGGATATACTTACTTATGTTGATAATGTGATGCCGGGTAATTATGCTGCAAAAGCATCAATAGATATTGCACTCCACGATCTAATCGGAAAGATCATGGGCCAACCCTGTTACAGGCTGTTCGGACTCAATCCTGCAAAAACACCCCTTACAAGCTTTACTATCGGACTGGATGCTCCTGATGTCATAAAACAGAAAGTTGAGGAAGCAGAACCGTACAAGATCCTTAAAGTAAAGCTTGGACGGGATAATGACAGGCAAATGGTCGAAATTATCAGATCACTGACTGACAAGCCTCTGTGCGTCGATGTGAACCAGGGATGGACCGACAGGAATCATTCGCTTGAAATGGCACACTGGCTTCATGAGAAAGGGGTATTATTCCTTGAGCAGCCGATGCCCAAATCCCAGAAAGATGATATCGCCTGGCTGAAACAAAACAGCCCTTTGCCAATAATCGGTGATGAAGCCATTCAGAATGTTAATGATATCATCAGTCAGAAGGATATCTATTCGGGTGTCAACATCAAGCTTATGAAATGTGGAGGATTGCATGCGGCCCGCAACATGATCAACCTTGCAAGAGGACTTGGACTTAAGGTCATGATCGGGTGCATGGCCGAGACTTCATGTGCAGTGACTGCTGCGGCCCAGCTCTCTCCTCTGGTTGACTGGTGCGATCTTGACGGGAACCTTCTTATAAGTAATGATGTGTTTGATGGATTAAAGATCGTCGACGGCAAAGTCACGCTCCCTGACCGGCCTGGTATCGGAATAAGAAAACTGACCTGATCGGCCCAGGTGCTTTTCATTCAGGACAGCTTATTTCAGCCACTTGTCAAACCAGTCAAACGCTTCTTTCTGCATTTCCGTATCGAACTTATGAGGACCCGGATAAAATGAGCATTTATATTTTTCCGGAACGCCCGCTTTATCATATACTTCCCTGAGGATTTCATCAGCTTTTTTCATCTCAGGGAGAGTGTAAAGATCGTCATCAATATCGTTCAGCACCATCGTAGGAAGCGGCACCCTTAGTCCGAGTATTTCTGGAAAATCAAGTTCGTTGGGCAGAAGGGGCACATATGTCATCCAGGTGTGGGTGAATGATTTGTTTAAAACAAAATCGCGCCAGGTAGTCATGAATCCCACACAGACTGCGCATTTGATCCTTCTGTCGGATCCTGCGGAGAAAACAGTTCTCATGCCTCCCCCAGACAGACCCGCACATCCGATACGACTGCTATCGACATCATTTCTTTTGCACAGAATATTGAGGGCAATTCTGTCTTCTGCAAGAAAAACACCCGGCCATGTTGTGCCGGCACTGAAAAGCGATTTGGCCATGATATGCTCATGCTCACCGGCCCAGTTGTTATATGCCGTTATATTTGCCGGATTCTCCGGATCATCATCGGTAAGTCCCTGCCGCAGATGAGCCGGGACATCCTGCATCATTACCCTCCTGCTTGCAAAGGGAAAAGCATCGGAAACAAGAACAACATATCCTCTTTTAGCGATTTCATTTGCCCATGCCCTTCCTCCATAATATTCTTTCTGATGATCCGCCATAAGCGGATGCTGTGAGTCTGAAGTCTTTGTGATCTTCCTGGTACCGAAATATTTGTTGCCTCCGTGATCATGAAATGCAAGAATTCCCGGCAGCTTGCCTTTGGCGTCAGACGGCTTCATGACTATCGCCTCCGTTGGCCTGCCGTATGGTAATTGCCATAATAATTCTTCAATATAAAGACCGTCGAAAGAGTAACTTTTTAAGATTCTTACTTCCGGATCAGAAGCTATTTGGGGAATGGCAAGCCTTTCTTCAAGACGTTTAATGGCTTTTAATTTCCATTTATTTAAGTTTTTCCATTCATTCCGGCGGAAAGAGAGAGACGGAAGATCTTTTTCACACAGACCTGCAGCCCATGAGCCATAAATCCCAATCAGACTAATATCCCCATTTCCCTCTGTCGTTGGCTTGTTGGTGTTATTTATCGAGTTCATATAGATTTTATTTGAGATATTTTCTGAGGTTCTGTAATCAAAATTCAGGTAGCTGCCTCCGGCAAAGCTTATTCCTGCAGCACCGGCAACCTTGATAAAATTTCTTCGGTTCCTTTTCATATCTACTGAATTCTTTTATGGTTTTTAAATTTACACTAATTGTCTTTTACCCATAACTAATTCCAATCAAAAAAGAAAAATATTTCTGATAAAGAACTTATATTTATAGAAACTAAACCTGATGAAAAATCTATTTAAAGCCGGAATTATAATAATATTACTGCTGGTTGTCTTTTCCTGCACTGAGAAGAAGGATCCTTCAGCACTTGTAAATGTATTCATTGGTACAGGCGGTCATGGCCATACTTTCCCCGGAGCTACTGTTCCTTTCGGCATGGTGCAACTGAGCCCCGATACCAGAATGGAAGGCTGGGATGCCTGTTCAGGGTACCATTTCACCGACAGCACAATAATCGGATTTTCCCATACTCATCTCAGCGGAACAGGTATAGGAGATTACGGTGATATATTGATGATGCCTGTTGTTGGAAGAAAAGTTCTGGTGAGGGGAGAGGAGGGAGTGCCAGGATCGGGTTACAGATCGGCCTTCTCCAAAAGCAACGAAAAGGGTTCTCCCGGCTATTACTCAGTTATTCTCGATGAATACAATATCAAAGCCGAACTTACATCCACCACCAGAGCCGGATTCCATCGCTACACCTTCCCTGAATCAAAAGAATCGGACATTATTGTTGACCTGCATCACACCCTTCAAAACCATCCTAACCTGCTTTTAAGGATAAAGGCAATAAATGATACGGAAATAGAGGGAGTCAAAATAACAAGGGGATGGGCCAAAAATCATCCGGTTTACTTCTATGCACGGTTTTCAAAGCCCTTCAGGTGCACCATAGCTGTTAATGACACCCTGAATGATTCACTGAAGGAGGCCGAAGGTCAGAACATCAAAGCTGTCCTTTCATTTGAAACTTCAAAGGATGAACAGATACTTGTTAAGGTGGGTATTTCTTCTGTCGATGCTTCAGGGGCAAAAAACAATCTTGAAAGTGAGATCCCCGACTGGAATTTTGACGGGATCCGGGAAAAGGCAAAGGAAGCTTGGGATAAGGAGCTTAATAAGATTAAAGTAGAAGGAGGGACTGAAGACCAGAAAAAAATCTTTTACTCTGCACTTTATCATTCAATGATAAGTCCAAATACTTTTTCTGATGCGGATGGCAGGTATTTTGGAATGGACCATAAGATCCACAATTCAAATGGAGCTCTGAACTATACAGTTTTTTCACTCTGGGATACGTTCAGAGCAGAGCATCCCCTTCTTGCCCTTATAAATCCCACTCGTAACTCAGAAATGATCAATGCCCTGCTGAGGAAATCAGATGAAGGCGGACTGCTGCCAATG
This sequence comes from uncultured Rikenellaceae bacterium, assembly GCA_964514725.1. Taxonomy (GTDB): domain Bacteria; phylum Bacteroidota; class Bacteroidia; order Bacteroidales; family VadinHA17; genus LD21. The sequence goes on along the minus strand of CAZEUL010000011.1, from coordinate 69,904 downwards.
TGGGATCTTGCTTCCAACTACACTGGCACAATGATCGGATATCATTCTGTGCCGGTAATAGTAGATGCATATATGAAGGGCATCCGTAATTTTGATGCAGAGAAGGCCTTCAATGCCATGGTTCGTTCATCAAATTTTGATACTGCAAATATCAAGGTTCCAACAAAAGACATTTTAATGTCGCTGATGCCCATGGCTAAATATTACAATAATACTCTGGGGTATGTCCCGGGTGATAAGGACAATCAGTCAGTGGCAAAGGCGCTGGAATTTGCCTATGATGACTGGTGCATAGCACAAATGGCTAAGGCGATGGGTAAAGAAAATGAGTACAAAACTTACTCAGAAAGGGCATTGCGCTATAAGAAGTATTTTGATCCGGTTACAGGTTTCATGAGAGGTGTAATGTCGACAGGTGAATGGAGAACCCCCTTTAATCCAAGGTATTCCGACCATACTTATGCTGACTATGTGGAAGGAAATGCCTGGCAATGGACCTGGTTTGTACCCCACGATCCGATGGGACTGATTGACCTGATGGGCGGCAGGGAGAAATTCATAATGAAACTTGATTCCCTTTTTACTGTTGATTCAACAATAGAAGGAGAGAACAGATCGGCCGATATTTCGGGGCTCATAGGTCAGTATGCGCATGGCAATGAACCAAGTCATCATATAGTGTATTTCTATAATTATGCAGGTCAGCCATGGAAGACCCAGAAGCTGGTTGACCAGATACTTAACACACTTTACCATAACAATCCTGATGGCTTGTCGGGGAACGAGGATTGCGGGCAGATGTCGGCGTGGTACGTACTCAGTGCAATGGGATTCTATTCTGTTTCACCAGGCGATCCTACATATTCGATTGGGCGTCCGTTGTTTGACAGGGTGGTCATAAAACAGGAAAACGGTAAAGAGTTTGTGATTGAGACCAAAAATAATTCTCCTGAGAATATTTATATTCAGGAAGTTACACTTAACGGGATTCCCCTCGCAACTCCATTTTTCAAACATAATGATATTCTTCAGGGAGGTTCACTGGTGTTTGTAATGGGCCCGGATCCTTCTGCGAAATGGGGTGGATGGGACAATTGAATTAGTGTTTGTGCATTTTAAAATTAAGAAAGGTCAATATGGATAAATCAATTGAAATTAATTCAGTAAAAGCTTCTGGAGGGAGTTGTCATTGCTGTGGTACAAATTCAGGTAGTACCTCAAATGAAATTACAAGGAGAAAATTTGTTCAGGTTGCAGGAACTACGGCAATAGGCGCTGCTGCAATGCCAGCAATTACCTGGGCTTCATTGTCTGCTTCACCTCAGTCGGAGACAGGAGCTCCCAAAAGGAAACCTCTTATTGTAAAACCTGTTTTCACTTATGATCTGCCCGCACGCAGGGAACAAACGAGCTGGCGCGCATGGGGAGGCATTCAGACAAAAGCCGATGCCCTTGCAGAGATAAAGCGTATACAGGATGAATTGCGTGTAATCCGTTCCAGAGCCGATTTCCCTCTGGAAATTCTTCCCGTTTCAGGTGTTCTAAAAACTTCTGACCTGAATTCAGTCTCAGATCTCAATGATGCAGATATGTTTATCATATATGCTGCAGGTGCAGGGATGGATATATTTGATCAGCTTAACAAAAAAGGGAAGGATATTATTATCTTTTGCAGGCACAGGTCAGGTCCCGTTTATCTCTGGTACGAAATTATCAGTCCGCGGTTTCTGAGGCAGCATACCGATAAACTGGCTGTAAAGGGGATTAATGAAAATGATGTGGTAATCGACAGCCAGGATGAAATAGTATGGAGGCTGAGGGCTCTTTGCGGTCTTAAGAATACTCTTGATTCGCGGATCGTTGCAATAGGGGGCCCCGGAGCCTGGGCTCAGCCTGAAGGAGTTGTGCCCGATCTTGTCCGTAAGAAATTCAGGATGGATATCCGGACTGTGTCATACGATGAACTGGGTGATCTCATCAAATCGGCAAAAGCTGATAAATCCGTAATTGCAAAAGCTAAAGAACAGACAGAAAAGTATCTTGCTGACAATGGGATAAGGCTGGAGACTAAAAAGCAATTTGTTGAAAACTGTTTTATGCTGGAGGATGTTTTGATAAGGATAATGGAGAAAGCAGGGACAAGAGCCATAACAATAAATGAATGCATGGGGACAATTATGCCCATATCGGAGACCACCGCCTGCCTTACACTGAGTCTGCTCAACGATGCAGGTTATCTGGCATTTTGTGAATCCGATTTTGTTGTTGTTCCCGCGGGAATACTTCTTGCCAATATCTCAGGGAAACCTTCCTTTTTGAATGATCCGACATATCCTCATGACGGACTTATAACACTTGCCCATTGCACTGCTCCGCGGCGTATGGACGGGAATCGGCTTGAACCGGCACGAATACTTACTCATTTTGAATCCGACTATGGAGCAGCCCCCAAAGTGGAGATGCTTCTCGGACAGACTGTAACCAATATTATGCCCGATTTTAAATTTGAAAGAAATGTCGGATTGCTGGGAAAGATAATTGACAATCCTTTCCTCGATATTTGCCGCTCGCAGATCGACGTAAGTTTTACATGCGACAGCAGGAAGGTTGCAGAAGAAATGCCTGGATTCCACTGGATAACAGCTTATGGAGATTATCTTAAGGAATCAGCTTATGCCTTAAAAAAAATTGGAATAGAAATGGAAATCCTTTCCTGAGCTGATATCCGGACATGCCGCCGTCTGATTCTCGAAGAACAGGCAAAGCATAATCTATTTCAGGCCGAAACGATAGCTGAATTTGACGAGGAAAACATTGTTAAGATCATCTATCCCATTGTCAAACAGGTCGCCAAGATCATTAAAATAATCCATCCTTCCTGAGTCATTGAATCCGCTTCTTGTCTGGCTCCATACAAAATAAAAAGTGGATCCGGGCGAGAATTCCCATCTTAACACCAGGTTGGAAAGAAACTGCTGAACATTAAAATCAGTTCTGTCAAAGCTGTAGTCGACTGTGCCATCAAGATTCTCATCAATATCAAAATAATCGATACCGGATGTTATCTGGCTGGTGGCATAAGTATTGAAACGGTCATGGTATGAATCAGCAACCGGATTCGTTATGAATTTATGCGCATAGTACTTTCCGGACGCTATAAACGGCTGGCCCCAGTACTGAAGAGTAAGTTCAGGATTAAGGTTGAAATTTACCCTTAGTGAAGCGCTGATTGTTTCCCTGTCTATGCTGGCAAAGATATACCTGTCATTGTTGTTATACTGCAGGGTGGTAACATACTGGAGTTCGCTAAATGATTTGTTATATGTAGGTCCGATGAAAAATGAAATATAATTGGTCGGTTTATATGATAATTCCAAACTGGTATATGAGCTCTTATTATATCTTTCAAAGCCTCTGTTATAGTTTGTGAAAAACTGAAGTCCGACTTTTTTGCGGCTGTCGGATGAGAATCCGACTCTCCATTGAAACCTTCCGGGCAGCTTCATCATTGGTCCGCCCCTCAGGATACCAGCATCAAGCGAACTTGTCCCTACATTTCCCCCCGTCCAGAAGTTCCATTGATTTTTAAGGGTCATGCTTGCATTCGTCTCGAATCCCTTACCGGCATTTGTTCCGCCGAAATCCCAGAATGAATATACATCTGCATTGATGTTATATCTCCTGTAAATACCTTTGGGCTCCCATTCATTGTAACCGGCCCAGAGAACTGCAAGGATCTGATCCGAATTCTGGCTGTAGCCAAGGTCATTTATTTCAAAGCCCGGAGATTTCCAGGTCATCACACCCATCAGGTTCAGATGTCCGTTTAGTTTCATCAGTTGTACCCGCCCTCCTGTTCCTGTAAGGGATTTCCTGTCCGGATCAAGTACTGCATAATCTTTATCCGGCCTCTGATAGTAACGTGCAGATGATTTTTGCGTATTTTCAATAGCTTCTTTTGTCCCTTTTACCTGACTGAAAGCCGTGCTTACACCCAACATCCAGCTTTTATCCCTGAAATATTGTGTAAAGTCCAATCCACCGGTATAGGCTGATTTATGCATAAATTCTGCCAGGTTATCATCGAGATCCCTGTTCGTTCCTGTAAAAATGCCTCCAATGAGGGTCTTCCCTTCATTAAAGTCCTTCTGCACCCTTCCGACAAGGTAGTTTGTCAGTGGCTCTACCATCTCAAAAGATCTGCTGCCTCCGTTGTCAATTTCTGCCCTTTCCTCTGCTGTTACTGCTTCAATGAAACCGACCGATAGTCCGTCGCTTGTTTTGCCTGTAAGTTTGGCCGCTCCCAGAATGGTTGTGAATCTTGGCACATCGGAATACATGCCGTCATCCAGATCAGGGTCTCCATGTGGTCTGCGGCCTATCCGTCTCGAGTAGAACAGGTTATCATTTCCCACATCTCCGTCGCCTACCCCAAGGTTGAAATTGGTAATATTGTTTCCTTCAATGAAAAAAGGCCTCTTCTCTTTAAAAAATGTTTCATAGGCTGTAAGGTTCACTTCGGACGGATCTGCCTCAACCTGTCCAAAGTCGGGATTGATAGTGAGGTCCATAGTCATGTTGTTTGTGACCCCTATTTTAGCATCAATCCCTCCGTTGAGGCCATACCTGCTGCCCTTCTGCAGAAAGGGATTCGACGGATCTGTCTTGTACGTCTCTGCCTTTGCAACTCCGTATGGAGTAATATCAAAGATCTTTCTCGGTTTTATCTTTTCGAATCCTGTCACTTCACCGAAAAGGTGAATAAGACCGGGGGCATCTTTGGGAATATGCTGCCAGAAGCTGGTCTCATTCTTCCTGTACAAAATCCTGGCCACCTCCAGGCCCCAGATATCGCCGGAGTTCTTTTCGAATCTGAGCTGGCTGAAAGGGATCTTCATTTCTGCGACCCATCCTTCATTGTTAATGGATGTTTTAGCCCACCAGTTCGGGTCCCACGACGAGTCCTGATTTTGCCCGTCATTTGTGAATATCTGGTCGTATTTGACCCCTGCAGAGCTTATCCCGAAAAGGAATCCTGTTCTGAGGTCATGGAAGCTGTCGAAAATGATACCTACGAGGTCTCCATCGGCATGGTCGCGCCTGGTAAGCCGGCTGACGATACTGTCGGGGCTTGTGTCAAAGGCTTTAAAAGCTGCATAGATATTATTGTCATCATAGAGGATCTTAAACTCAGTCCTTTGCGAAACCCTGCCTCCATTAAATGGTTCATACTGGGTGAAATCATCAATCCAGGTACCGGTATTTTCCCAGACTTCATCGTCGAGGATCCCGTCAATTACGGGGATTGCCGCAAGCCTTTCAGCTCTGTATTGTTTCTTCCCGGATGTCTGTCCAGTTACACCCGGGAAGATAAAAATCAGACAAAAAATATATATATGAATTCTTTTCATGGCATTCTTCTCATAGGAAGTCGGTAATTCGGATTACTTTCGGTTTAATGACGTTCAGAAAATTAAAATGATGCAAAAAAAGAGTTATTTGGAATCATTCTAAGTTTTTCAAGCCTGGTAATAATTTACTCTAATTCTCATTTTATGAGCATTTCCGACTATCATATTATTTTCATTGGTTTTTCCGGTTTAGCTTACAGATTTGGCTATCGGCCGAAGGAGTTAACTTTAGGTCAATAAATGACTGGTTAAATAATGAGTATGTCTTTAAGTTGACTTACTAACCCTATACCTGCCCTTTGCTGCAGGCTGGCTCCTCCCTGTCCAGACATACATTGTCAGAATTTTATGCTCTTCCTTCTTAAACAACAAGGGAAAGATCCGGATCATTTATAATATCTAAGCCCTCCCCTTATTGTTTACTAATCTTTATACATATCTAAGGTTTTTGAGGAATTAAACTTTTTTCAGCAATATGGAACACCGGTATACCCTGTAACTATGATTTAAACCGATTCTATACTTGAATGGGTCTTCCAACTTAAAACCGGAAAGCCTGCCCCGCTCAGGCTGGGTTTTAAATCCCGTTATCCACGGTTACATCAGTGGCAGGATGCTGATTTTTCTTATCAACTCCGGTGTGGGTTGAAGAAGTATTACTGTGAATTATTTTTATTCAACACCTCAGGTGTTGCAAGATATGGTAAACAATTTACCATGGATGTGACCATGGACATTAGGCTTTGATGCCACAGGCATCTGTTAATCTTCTATCCATAATTCCTTCCTGAACTATTTTCCTTCAAAAATTACAATTCACATTAAAATCCTTCTTGCCAAAGATTTGTATAAAAGGTAGTATAGAATAAGAAAAGGGTTGGGAGGGGTTATGAAAGTTCTTTATATCTTGTGGTACACCCTCTTTTAAGTACCAGATGTCCGATCAGAAGAGGTGCTGTTTTAGGGCAAATACCATTCAATATAGTAACCGGGGTGCAGGCAAAACTAACCCCGGTCCTTTTAAAATTTCACCCTATCGGAAGTATTTACCAGCCTGTGCCGGCAGACTTCATATTAATTTTTTTTATCTTAGGCTAAAATCTCACAACAATGTTATCAAGAAGGTCATTCCTGTTAAAAGGCGCAGCAGCCGCATCAGCTGCATTGATTGCAAACTCATCGATGGGCCGCACGGTTCCTCTGGCCGGAGCCTCACCCCTGGCAGGCAAAAAAGTTCTCTTCGTCTGGGGAGGATGGATGGGTCATGAACCTGACAAATGCCGTGATATATTCGTCCCATGGCTTAAATCGGAAGGAGCAACTGTAACAGTTTCCGATACTCTGGATTCATACGTGATAATTGATCTGAAAAATGAAATTGACCTTATTATCCAGGCTTGGACCATGGGTCAGATTGAAGGTGAGCAGGAAAAGGCGCTGCTTGATGCCGTATCTTCTGGAACGGGTCTGGCAGGGTGGCACGGGGGACTTGGAGACTCTTTCAGAAACAATACGGAATATCAGTTCATGGTGGGAGGACAATGGGTTGCCCACCCCGGAGGTGTAATCGACTACAGGGTAAACATTACAGACCACAGGGATCCGGTAACTGCAGGATTGTCTGATTTTGACATGCATTCAGAACAATACTATATGCATGTGGATCCAAATGTGAAGGTGCTTGCAACAACCACTTTCAGTGACAGGTACGCCAGCTGGATAGGAGGCAATGTGATCCCTGTTGCATGGAAGAAATATTATGGGAAAGGAAGGGTTTTCTATTCCTCACTGGGGCATGTTGCCGCTGATTTTTCAGTGCCCCAGGCACTTGAAATCCAGAAGCGCGGAATACTCTGGGCATGTATGAGCAAATATGAGCCTGCAGAGGAATTGCGCCAGCCCGTTTATAGAAAAGTTCGCTGAATACCGGGAGCAGACTTTCATGAGGTAACATTATGCCGGGTGGCGCAGGTCACTTCTTTCACTCCGTGTAACACCGTGGTTCACAGAACTCAGGATCATTTAAAAGAATCTAATCATAGAGTTTAATAAACTCATAAGTGTTGCCCGTATAATCCAGGAATTTCAGAAAATCAGATTTTGAAACGACTATTGATGCGGTATTGACATTCGGATGGAATGCAAGACGATCATATTCGCCAAGCATTTCATCAATAAAAACATGAACATGTTTTTCAGTATCATTAATCAATCCGAAAGGTGATACGGATCCTGGTTCAACACCCAGATATTTCTTCAGCCTTTGATCTGAAGCAAATGTGAGCTTCCCCTGCCTGAGCCTTTTCTCCAGATCATGAATATCAAGCTGCCTGAGGTGCTCGAGGATGACAAGATAATGCCGGTTGCCCTTATGATTCCTGAAGAAAATATTCTTGCACCTTCCCGAATTATAATCTTTCCAGTGGATTTTTGCATCCTCTATAGTGGCGAGCGGCGGATGTTCGTGGTATTCAAATGATATAGACAATTTTTCAAGCAGCTCATATAATTCTTTCTGACCTCTCATTTGTTTTAATCATTAAAAAGTTCATTATCACTTTCTTCAGGTTTATATCCTGTGTCTTCCGACAGGTTAACGTTTTTTGAGGCCTCCACTGCCATACGGTCGCAAAGCTCATTTTCCGGATTGCTGGCATGGCCCTTTAACCATACAAATCTAACGTTATGTTTCCGGTAGGCCTTAAGGAACCTGATCCACAAGTCTGAATTCTTTTTCTTTCTGAATCCTTTTGCTTCCCACTGGAACACCCATCCTTTTTCAACCGAATCGGCAACATATTTCGAATCGGTGTAAACCATCACATTGCTGCCCGGGATCTTTAGAGCTTCAAGACCTGTAATGACTGCCAGAAGTTCCATCCGGTTGTTTGTTGTAAGTCTGAATCCCTCCGATTTTTCAAGACGGTGTTTTCCCGAGATAAGAACAACCCCGTATCCTCCAGGACCCGGATTCCCCCTTGCAGCACCGTCGGTGTATATCGTTATCTCACCTGGCATTGCCTATTATTATCCCGGTATTGGTGAGAAACAGCTTGATTGCAATGGAAAGAAGAATCACTCCAAAAACTTTTTTCAGTATCTGAAGCCCTCCTTTCCCCAGTATCCTTTCAAACCTTGAGGTGAGCCGCAGGACAAGGTAAATGATAACCATATTCAGGACCAGAGCAATGAAGATATTGATCGTTTCATACTCTGCCTTTAACGAAAGAACCGTGGTTATTGATCCTGCCCCGGCAATAAGGGGGAATGCTATCGGAAATACGGCTCCGCTTCCATGGGCATCCTGCTTGAAAAGTTCAACTCCCAGGATCATTTCCATAGCAATAAGGAAAATTATGAAGGAACCGGCTATGGCAAATGATGAAATATCTACCCCGAATATTCCAAGCAGAGGACTTCCAATGAAAAGGAATGCAAGTAATATAAGGAATGATACGATTGTGACTTTCATGGGATGAACATCTCCCGACTTTGCTTTTATATCGACAATGATCGGAATAGATCCAGGTATGTCAATTATGGCGAACAATACCATGAAAGCGGCAAGAATCTCCATCAGACTGAAATTCATGATTCAAATTTTTTTGCAAAGGTATTTATAATACTTTAACCATTCTCAGGAATATTTCCCAGCGGAGCAGGCCATTTAATTTTTATTTAAACCCTTCTCTTTCAGGAGAAGGATTTTGGGGATAAGGAACTTATTCCTACCGTACCAAAGTCATCTCATCAACCAGATGACCTGCTCCGGCATAGATGTCCATCACCCAGAGTACATATCTGATATCCACAACAATAGTTCTCTGAAGTTCAGGTTCATAGGCCACATCACCGCTCATAGCCTCCCAGTTGCCATCAAATGCGAGTCCTATAAGTTCTCCGTTTGCATTCATGACGGGACTTCCCGAGTTTCCTCCTGTTATATCATTTGTTGTGAGAAAGCATACAGGCATAAATCCTTTGGGAGAACCATATTTCCCGAATTCTTTCCCTGCATTAAGATCCAGAAGCCTTTGCGGAACATCGAATTCATAGTCACCGGGTTTGTATTTTTCAACAACACCCTGAAGAGTTGTTATATATTTATATGTCACTGCATCTCTGGGATCATAATCCTTAATGGTCCCGTAAGTCAGACGCATCGTCGAATTGGCATCAGGATACAGTGTTTTTTCAGGTATCATTTCTTTCAGTGCAGCTATCCACAACCTTCTTCCTGTTGCCAGGTTTTCATCAAACTGGCTGAGACTTTTTGATACAGAAGCACTCATATTATTGACAGATGTTGACATGATAAAAACCGGATCGGATTCAAGGGTTTTAAGAACAGGATTATCAAGAAATGAATTAAATTTTGCTTCACTTGCAAAAATTGAACGTGCGAAAATTTCATCTACAAATTTGTCAATATTGCCTTTGAATTTCTTATTAATCAGAGTGTTGTAAAAGTCAGGATGGAATTTTGCAGGGACATCCTGCCTGTAGAGGTCTATCATAGCTTTTGTTGCTTTCTTGTCTGTCGGTGCATTATAGTTTTTATAAAATGATTCACCGAAGCTTCTTATCCTTGAAACATACCCTGCCGCTTTCTCTTCATCACCTGACCTGAGGGTGGAGGCCAGCATGGAGGTTGCAGTGCACAGGTTTAAAAGTTCACATCCCTGAAAGAAGCATTCATTTATGTATTGCTGTGCATTGGCATACTCTGCCCTGCCCTCAATTGCAGATCTGATAAGATCCAGAGCTCCTCCATACCTTGATTTCCTTCCTTCATCGGCAGCAATCCATTCATTGAACTGATTTTCAATCTGCTCCTTTTTTGCTTTTACATTGAGTCTCTCCAGCCCGGCTTTCTGGCCAATTGAATATTTCCAGTAATTTGATGATCCTGAATATTTGGAGGCATATTGAATATTAACTTTAGGATCAGCCTGCATATCGGCCATGAGAATATCCTGTCTTAAACCACGGATCTTGATCCTGTTCGGATGAGTGATCTTCAGAAGCTCATCAACTTCAAACGAGGTTGCATAACGCTGTGTTCTTCCGGGATACCCGAGGATCATTGCAAAGTCACCTGGATTGAGATCCTTGACAGAGACAGGCAACCAGTATTTTGGTTTAAGAGGAATATTGTTCTTTGAATATGGTGCAGGTTTACCGTCAGGACCTGAATAAACCCTGAAAACACTGAAATCGCCTGTATGTCTTGGCCATTCCCAGTTGTCGGTGTCAAAACCGAACTTTCCAATCGAAGAAGGCGGGGCCCCGACAAACCTGACATCAGTATATCTTTCGTATACAAGAAGATAGAAATAATTGCCGCCATAAAAGGAAGCAACTGTGGTCCTGTAGTTATTCCCTTCTCCGGCTTTCCTTTCGATTTCTGAGCGTGTCTCATTAATCGCGGAATTCCTTTCCTGCTCACTCATACCCGGCTTTACTCCAGCAAGTACTTTTTCAGTAACATCTTCGATGCTTATAAGAAAAGTGACAGAGAGATTGGGATTGGGAAGCTCTTCTTCCCTTGTCATAGCCCAGTATCCATCTTTAAGATAATCATGCTCCACCGAACTATGAGCCTGTATCTGTCCATATCCGCAGTGGTGATTTGTAAGAAGCAGTCCCTGGGAAGAAACTATTTCTCCTGTGCACCCTCCGCCAAATATTACTATTGCATCCTTTATGCTGGGCTTGTTGAGACTGTAAATGTCCTCTGCCGAAAGCTTCAGTCCAAGCTCTGTCATTTTGCCCATATTTAGTCTTTCGATAAGAGGCAGAAGCCACATACCTTCGTCTGCCTTTATATTGAACCCGGAAAAAATCATTAATAAAACAAGAAGAGAAATAAATCTTTTCATACTGTACCGATTTTTGTTTTTTGTTTGAGAATTGATCGGCAAAGATAAGGTTTTTATTCATCATGTCCTGTCAGAAATCAATAGACAGCTGGGTGTTGAAAAGGGCAAATGATTTTCTGTGATAAGGTGATATCCCAAACCTTAAAATAGCATCCCTGTGGTGATGTGTAGGATAACCTTTGTTCCTGTTCCATCCGTATTCCGGAAATTCGCTATGGATCTTATCCATGAATTCGTCGCGGAATGTCTTTGCCAGCACCGAAGCGGCGGCTATGGAAAAGAACATGCCGTCGCCTTTGATTATTGTCTTATGTTCAATGTCCTTGTATGGAAAGAACCTGTTTCCGTCGATGAGAAGGAACTGAGGCTTTCTGGAAAGCCCATCGATTGCCAGGTGCATGGCCTTGATCGATGCTCTCATAATGTTCAGTTCATCGATCTCCTCATTGCTTACAGACGCAACATTCCAGGCGATTGCTGATTCAATAATCTCATCCCTAAGGTGGAAACGTTGAGCTGAAGTAAGCTTTTTTGAATCGTTAAGCACGTCATGCCGGAAATTTTTAGGCAGGATAACGGCAGCTGCAAATACGGGTCCCGCAAGGCAACCGCGCCCCGCTTCATCACAACCGGCTTCGATGAGATTATGATATAGGAATGATTTCAGCATCGGTAGTTATTAAAAAGCCATAAATTTATTAAATGCAACCAGTCAATACTTAAACCCGGCCGAAAAAATGTAATGCTTAATGCAAATTGCTGGTATCTTTTCTTTTTATCCTATCCATTGTAATTGAGGCTCTCTTTCTGAATTCGATTAAGTGCATAACATTCCGTTTAGTGAGAACCCTGTAAAGGATGAACGAAAACCATTCAGCCCATGGTGATAAAATAATTGCTAATCTGAGGTTAATTGATAATTATTTAATGGCTCGCCAGCCCGGAGGGCTGCAAGTCCAATAGCCATGGTAACATTCATGGTTAAAGGAGGCAGAATGATAACAACGCCGGAGGTGTTGAAGAAAAGAAGCTTCAACCGTTCCGCGGTTGGTCAGCAAGTCAGGTAACTACCCCGGATGTTACCGGGGACAATGGACTTTAAAGCATTCGGCTTTAATGAATAAAATGAGCGTGCGAAGATGGAGGTAAAGCAAAGCGGGAATACGATATTGACGAGGTGGTACCCGGGTGGCAGCTTCATAAGGGAGACGGCAGGTGGCGTTACGAAGGATTACACATTTATCGGAGGTAATGCTTATTCTACGCCTGTTGCGGCAATAACCCAGAATAGCACTACTACATATTGCAATCTGCTCAGGGTTCATCTCTGCAGTATAACTCATGTGGTGAATGCATCGAATAACACTCTGCTTTATGAATACAGCTATGATCCCTGGGGAAGGATGAGGAACGTTATTTCATGGACTAGTTATGCTCCCGGTTCTGAACCGTCGTTATTCGTTGCGGGCAGAGGATTTACGGGGCATGCCTGCCCGCCGAAGCTTCAGCGAAGGCGGGAGCACTTGCCATGGTTCAATCTTATAAACATGAACGGAAGGGTTTATGATCCATTGGTTGGTCAGTTCCTTAGTCCTGATAATCATGTTCATGCACCGTATTTTACGCAGAGTCTGAACAGGTATGTGTATTGCTTTAAAAATCCAATGAAGTATAGGGCCTCGTCAGGTTATAATACCTTTGTAAACATATTAATAGTATCTGCATAATTAGTGTGTTTACACATCATTTCAACATGTTTTGAACAGATAGTTAACCTGATATTAACATAGCTGTAAAGGACGGCTAAATCTCTATTTTTTTAATCTCACCAGTACTCTTGTTAGAAACACCAATTAAGACTAAATTTGCGGAAATTTTAAATCCAATGATAACCAACGAACAGATAAAAGACCTTACGGAACGCCGCGACGCGTTGAGGAGGTATCTTTGACGTCGATGGAAAGCTGCAGCAGATAACTGAAAAGGAGGCGGTCACACAGCAGCCGGGTTTCTGGAACGATCGAAAGGCAGCAGAAGAAATTCTCAGGGAGATATCACAGATAAAAAGCTGGACCACACAGTTTGATAAGGTTAACACAAGCCTTGAGGATCTTATTGTAATATATGATTTTTACAGGGAGGGAGAAGCAACCGAGGAGGACGCCGATGCCCAGTATAAAACCTGCCTCGAAATGATCGAGGACCTTGAACTCCGCAACATGCTCAGGAAGGAGGAGGACCAGCTCGGTGCAATACTGAAGATCAACTCCGGTGCCGGTGGTACTGAAAGCAACGACTGGGCTTCGATGCTTATGAGAATGTATCTTCGCTGGGCCGAACGGAACAACTATAAGGTAAAGGAACTCGATTTTCAGCCCGGCGATGAAGTGGGTGTCAAATCGGTCACCCTTGAAATAGAAGGCGAGAGAGCATACGGATACCTGAAAAGCGAAAACGGTGTCCACAGGCTTGTTCGCATATCCCCTTTCAATGCCCAGGGAAAACGCCAGACCACTTTCGCCTCTGTTTTTGTGTCGCCGCTTGTCGACAATAACATCGAAATCGAGATCAACCCCGCAGACATCACCTGGGAAACATACCGGTCAAGCGGGAAAGGCGGCCAGAATGTAAACAAGGTTGAGACAGCAGTAAGACTTAGGCACCATCCCACAGGAATTGTTATTGAAAACCAGGAAACAAGATCACAGCTGAACAACAAGGAAAATGCTATGCGGATCCTTCGGTCGCAGCTTTATGAGCTTGAGCTCAGAAAACTGAGAGAAGAACAGGCAAAGATCGAAGACAGCAAAAAGAAGATCGAATGGGGTTCTCAAATACGATCATATACCCTGCATCCTTACAAAATGGTAAAAGACCACAGGACCAACTTTGAATCGGGAAATGTCCTTGCTGTACTTGACGGCGACCTGAACTCGTTTATCAAATCCTACCTTATGGAATTCGGCGGAAATTAAATGTAAAAGAATTATTACTCAATATAGCATTTCCTTGAAAGAGAAAAGATTGTTTGAAGAGTTTCCTCCAATAACAACAAAAGAATGGATCGACAAGCTCAGGGACGATCTGAAGGGGGCTGATCCCATTGAAAAGCTTGTCTGGAAAACCGGCGAAGGTTTCGACCTGATGCCGTTCTACCGCAGGGAAGACCTGGAAAAACTCAACCATATAGGATTTATTCTCCCCTTATACTTAAGGGGAGATGTCCGCCAGCCGGCGGACAGAGGGGTTCAAACTACCAGTGAAAGGGGAGATGTCCGCCAGCCGGCGGACAGAGGGGTTCAAACTACCAGTGAAATAGGAGATGTCCGCCAACCGACGGACAGAGGGGTTCAAATTACCAGTGAAATAGGAGATGTCCGCCAGCCGGCGGACAGAGGGGTTCAAACTACCAGTGAAATAGGAGATGTCCGCCAACCGACGGACAGAGGGGTTCAAACTACCAGTGAAAGGGGAGATATCGCTGCACCAGGATATTCCATTGCAGACCATCCCGGGCAGGAAAATGCGTCCATAACGGAAAAAAACAGCAATTCATGGCTCATCCGACAGGATATACAAGTCGGTGATTGTCACGCAGCCAACAGAAAAGCTGTTTCAATACTCATGAAAGGTGTTGATTCGGTTGGATTCATTTTAACAGATGCCGATACTGTAAATGAGGAAAACCTTAAAATTCTTCTAAGCGGCATTGATCCTGAATGTGCTGAAATAAACTTTCACCCTGAAGGAAAGGCTATTGAAATTATAAAATCCATTTCAGGGATATGGAGAAATAACGGTTATAACCTTTCACTGATAAAAGGAGCTGTCGAGGCCGATCCACTTATCCGGCTGGTAATCAATGGCAAGTTGTGCATTCCTGTTGATTCGGGGTTTGACTATCTTGCCTCACTTATCAGGGAGACACTCATCCTGGAGAATTACCGCTGCATCCACATAAACGGGAAATGGTTTAAGAATTCCGGATCAGGCTCAGTCTGCGAGCTGGCTTTTGCTCTCTCAATGGCAGTTGAATATATGAGCCAGATGACCGAACGGGGCCTCGATCCCGGATCGGTGGCCAAATCAATAAGGTTCAGTTTTGGCATCGGACCATCCTATTTTATTGAGATAGCCAGACTCAGGGCAGCACGCCTTCTATGGGCCGCAGTTTGCAGGAAATTCGGAGTTTCCGGAAAATCATCCAGGATGGAAATCCATTGTGAGACTGTTACTAATAATCAGGATAGCGGCGACCCCTATATGAATATGATCAGAACCCAGACCGAAGCCATGTCGGCTGTCATAGGCGGAACCGACTCCCTTACTATTCACCCTTACAGGGGTATTAACGACAAGCCTGAAGATTTCGCGGAAAGGATCGCCAGGAACCAGCAGCTTCTTCTTAAAGAGGAAGCACTTTTTGACAAAGTGGCTGATCCTTCCGCCGGGTCTTATTACATTGAGACAATAACTTCACTTATTGCTGAGAATGCCTGGAAGCTTTTCCTTCAGATTGAGGAGAATGGCGGATTCCTGAAAGCATTTAGCTCGGGACTGATCCATTCTTTGATGAGCGGTCAGGAAAAGAATGGAGCGAATGCCGGTTGATCAAACCGGAAAATTGAAAAGAATCATGAGACCTGAATTCAAATATGATGATCTTAATTCCTGTTTTACAGGTGAATCTCCTGCCCCGGGGGTGGCTGGAGTAACAGGTACCAATCCCTGGATCACGGCTGAAAAAATACCCGTAAAAAGGATTTATACCAGTGATGACCTTTCAGGGATGGAACATCTGGATTATGCTGCGGGATTGCCACCTTTCCTTCGCGGACCCTACTCTGCAATGTATACGTTGCAGCCCTGGACTATCAGGCAGTATGCTGGTTATTCCACTGCCGAGGAGTCAAATGCCTTTTACCGCAGGAATCTTGCTGCGGGTCAGAAAGGATTGTCGGTGGCATTCGACCTGCCAACGCACAGAGGGTATGACAGCGATCATGAACGAGTGGCCGGTGATGTGGGAAAAGCCGGGGTTGCCATCGACTCGGTACTGGACATGAAGATACTGTTCGATCAGATCCCTCTGAACCGGATGTCGGTGTCGATGACAATGAACGGAGCAGTGCTTCCCATAATGGCATTTTATATAGTAACCGCCCTGGAACAGGGTGCCCGGCTCGATGAACTGTCCGGAACAATTCAGAACGATATCCTCAAGGAGTTCATGGTAAGGAATACATACATTTATCCTCCCGATTTTTCAATGAGGATCATTGCAGATATTTTCAGGTACACATCTGAAAACATGCCGAAATTCAACTCGATAAGCATTTCGGGATATCATATGCAGGAGGCAGGTGCATCATGCGACATAGAACTGGCCTATACTCTGGCCGACGGCCTCGAATATCTGAGAGCTGGAATTAACGCGGGACTGAATATAGATGATTTTGCACCAAGGCTTTCCTTTTTCTGGGCAATAGGCATGAATCATTTTATGGAGATTGCAAAGATGAGGGCCGCAAGAATGCTTTGGGCAAAGATTGTGAAGGAATTTCATCCGTTAAATCCTAAATCGCTGGCCCTTAGAACTCATTGTCAGACTTCGGGTTGGAGTTTAACGGAACAGGATCCATTCAACAATGTCGGAAGGACATGCATTGAAGCAATGGCAGCAGCCCTGGGTCATACACAGAGCCTTCATACCAACGCACTTGATGAGGCTCTTGCCCTTCCTACAGACTTTTCTGCCAGGATTGCCAGGAATACCCAGATTTATCTGCAGACCGAGACTGAAATATGCAGGGCAATAGATCCGTGGGGCGGATCATATTATGTTGAAAACCTGACCCATGAAATAGCTCACAGAGCCTGGGAACTTATTGAAGAAATTGAAAATATGGGCGGGATGGCAAAGGCAATTGAAACAGGACTTCCAAAAATGCGTATTGAAGAGGCTGCAGCAAGGGCCCAGGCAAGAATAGACTCAGGCATTCAGACAATTGTCGGGACTAACAGGTATAAGCTTGATAAAGAAGAACCTATTGAAACTCTGGAGGTTGATAATACAGCCGTACGCCAGGCTCAGATTAAAAGACTTGCCCGGCTGAGGGCTGAAAGAAATGAGGAGGAATGCCGTAAGTCGCTGGATGCTATTACGGAGTGTGTACGGACAGGTGAAGGTAATCTGTTGGCTTTGGCGGTTGAGGCTGCGAAAAAAAGAGCCAGCCTTGGAGAGATATCTTTTGCATGCGAAAAAATAACAGGGAGGTATAAAGCCGTGATAAGAACCATTTCAGGAATTTATTCATCTGAATATAAATCGGATGAAGAGTTTAATGAAGCCAGGGCGCTGGTGTCAGAGTTTGCCCGTAAAGAGGGCCGTCAACCACGGATCATGATAGCCAAAATTGGCCAGGATGGACATGACAGGGGAGCAAAGGTAGTATCCACCGGTTACGCCGATATTGGTTTTGATGTCGATATTGGACCTCTGTTCCAGACACCCGCCGAGGCTGCCAAACAAGCTGTTGAAAATGATGTTCATGTTCTGGGTATATCAAGCCTTGCCGCCGGACATAAGACACTTATACCCCAGGTCATTGATGAATTAAGGAAACTTGGCAGAGAAGATATTCTTGTTATTGCAGGAGGGATTATACCGCCTCATGACTACACTTTTCTTCACAATGCAGGTGTTGCTGCAATATTCGGGCCAGGCACATCAGTATCAAAGGCTGCAAAACAAATCCTGAAAATATTGCTCCATAATATTGAATAAAAAATTTGTAAATTGCTTAAACACAAAAAACAAAATTTAACTCTGAAAATTAAATGACGCGATCATTTACAATACTTTTTCTGATTATTTATCTTTTAATGGTTAATGTAAATTGTGCTTCAAAAAAGATGGCGCTGAAAACAGATCATTTAATTGAAGCAGCACAAACTGAACCATCAGTCACTGATTTTTCAGAACAGTCGACATGGCTACTCGGTTATCTTAATCCACTCCAGTTTGAAAGACCTCCGTACTCGGATTGGTACCTTAAAGGATTTAATGAATATCAGCCCGACACGGAGATTATTGAAAAGATTTCCAACATCGATAAAAAAAACTTAACTGTCAAGGTGGTGCTTGGTACCTGGTGCCCCGACAGCAGGAGAGAGGTCCCCAGGTTTATGAAAATCATGGATCTTTGTAAATTCCCTGCCGAACAATTAACCTTTATCGGGGTTGATAATGCAAAGCTTAGTCCAATAGGCAATTTTGACATGCTTGATATTCAACGTGTGCCTACTTTCATAATCGAAAAAAATAAAGTTGAAATTGGACGCATCATTGAAAATCCGGTGACGTCTTTAGAAAAAGATTTATTGAATATATTAACCAGGAATGAATAACATTTAAAACATTTATTTGTCATGGAAGATCTTAATAGCAATACAGGACAGAATATTGGTGGTTCGTCATCACCTGAAACCGGTAAGTCTGGAAGAACCGCCGGTCAGAACCTCGGAATTGCAGCCCTTATTACTGCAATAGTGACTTTTGTACTTGCAGTGATTCCCTGTGTTGGTCTTATAGCAATAATTCCGGGTATTATTGCAATTGTCCTTGCTTCAGTCGGACTGTCACAGGCTTCAAGGAGTGGATCACCCCGGGGAGTGCTGGTTGCGGGCCTGGTAATTGCAGTCGTGGCTTCAATAATCTCATTATCACAGGTTTTTGTGGCAGGAAAAATAGCCGATAAGGCCAAAAAAAGCTTTGGAAGCGATATTGAAAATGTGATTAAGGACGTGCAGAAAGATGTCCTTAAGGATCTTGAGGATGCAAACGTTTCAATCAAGGTTAAAACTGATAGTGCGACAGTGGAAATAAATGCAAATTCCGGAAACGGAGCCAGGATCGAAGTGCTTGAAAAACTTGAAAAGGGCGACTCCCTGGATACCGGAAAGAAGTAAGCAAAAAAGAAATAAAGTGATCACTTGCAGAAGTGTCCGACTGAGAGAAGAACCCTACCTGATCATAAATTTGGTTCTTTCCTCTCTACTTCTGATTGTTTTTTTATATTCAGGGATATTTTCACCTGAAAAAGACAATTATCCCATCGTCTGCGTACATGAAAAGATAACAGGTAAGCCATGTCCTTCGTGCGGATTGTCGCACAGTTTCTCACTTATTGTAAGAGGAAGACTGGCAGAAGCACATGAGTGGAATATCTATGGATTACGGGTATTTATCTTTTTTGCCGGTCAGTTATTAATGCGGGCGGTTTTTACAATATTCTACATAAAAAATCCGGGAATACGTAAACAGATTATTTTGTATGATTCGGGCAGTTCCTTAATGTTGTTCCTTATCTCCTTTCTGCCTTATTTTGTAGGTATAATCAAACAGGCGGCAGCTCTCCTGTAGAAGGAAAAAATTCTTTTCAGGCTTTTAACTGTCAGATTCATTTAAAATATCATACACAAGATGGCTCTCGAATCCCTTTGACAATGCAAACCGCAGCAATTTTCCCTTCATATCAAACTGGTTCTTTGCTTTTACGAATTTCCTGTGGGCATTGATTGTTTCTCTGATCATATTAATATAGAAACCGTCATCTATCTCATCCAGTGCATTCTGGATAATCTCACCTGAGAGGTTTTTTGCCCTTAGATGCGCTGCAACCTTGACCTTTCCCCATTTATTCTGCTTTAATTTGTCTTTGACAAATGCCGAAGCATAACGTGAATCATCAATAAACTTTTCTTTTTTCAGTGTTAAGATTATTTTTTCAGCATCTTCATTTCTGATCCCCCAGGATGTCAGCTTTGCCCTGATGTCCGAGCTGCAATACTCATGACTTGCACACAGTGCCATGGCTTTTGAAAGTGCACTCTTTATGCTATTGACTTCATCCATTTCTGATTCCTTTGATTATTCTTTCCTTGCCGTTAATATCTTTAATTAAGCTGATATTGCTGAAATTCATGGATTCCATGAGCATCAACATACGATTTCCCATAGTTTCGTTTATCTCAAAATAAACCTTACCGCAACGATTCAGGATCATCTTCCCTCCCTCAAGTATAGCCCTGTAAAACAAAAGCGGATCTTCATCAGGTACAAAAAGGGCTTCATGAGGTTCAAAATCAAGAACATTAATATGCATCAGAGGCTTTTCGGATTCAAGTACATAAGGCGGATTGCTGACCAAAATATCAGTATTACCAAGCTCAGTCAGGCCATTATTTAATATGTCGGATTTGACAAAATCTATTTTGACATTGTTAATAACAGCATTCTCTTTGGCTGCAGCGAGAGCATCGTCAGAGATATCGGTTGCTGTTAAACGGGCGGCAGGAAGATTTGCTGCAAGGGCTATCGCAATACATCCCGATCCGGTGCCGATATCTGTAATTTTCCCTTTGAAATCCTTGTTTTCATTTATAATAATATCAACCAGTTCTTCAGTTTCGGGCCTTGGTATAAATACCCCTTCCTTTATCTTCAGCCTGCATCTGTAGAAAAGGATTTCCCGGGTAATATATTGAATGGGCTTACCTCTCCTGAGATCAGCGCAGGCAGATACAAACTTTTCAACTTCCGCTAAGCTTACCGGTCTGTCAGGATCTGTCAGCAATGACAGTCTGTCGGTGCCTGATATCCATTTTATCAGAATTTCCGACAGGCTTATAATTTCCTGTTCGGGATAGATATCTTTAAGTTCACCGGCAATAAAATTCCTGATATCTTTAAATGTTTGTAAATTCAAACCCATATTTCAAATTTAGTACTTTCAAATTAATGGCTGGTGACGATGAAATAAAATTCATGAGGCGCTGTCTCGATCTTGCAATTAAGGCAGAAGGAATGACTTATCCAAATCCTCTGGTTGGGTCGGTAATTGTTTACCAGGGCAGAATAATCGGAGAAGGTTATCATCTTAAGGCAGGGTCTCCCCATGCAGAGGTAAAGGCAATTGAATCGGTGGCCGACAAGCAATTGCTTTCAGGTTCCACCTTGTATGTAAACCTTGAACCCTGTCCCCACTTCGGTAAAACACCCCCATGTGTTGATTTGATAATTTCCTGTAAAATTCCAAAGGTGGTTGTTGGTACAATTGATACAAGCGAGAAGATATGCGGTAAGGGGGTGGCGAAGCTTATGGAAGCCGGATGCGAGGTAATTACAGGAGTTTGTGAAACAGAATGCAGGCGTCTGAACAGACGATTCTTTTCTTTTCATGAGAAGAAAAGACCCTACATCACTCTTAAGTGGGCTCAAAGCAGCGATGGATTTATTGACAGGGTAAGAGAGGAGGGGTACAGAATTGAGCCAAACTGGATAACAGGAAAGACAGAAAGGATTCTCGTACACAAATGGAGAGCGTCTGATCAGGCAATCCTTGTTGGAGCGGGTACAATCAGGACCGATGATCCGCAACTGAATGTCAGAGAATGGAAGGGGAATAATCCCGTAAGGGTTATTTTGAGCGGATCAGGTATTTTACCCGATAATCCTGCTGTCACAAAATCAATAGGATCCATTATTGTTTTTACTTTTTATCCCGAAAAGGTCTCATTGCCTGGTTCTGTTGTAATCAGGCTTAATCACAACGAACCGGCAGCCAGGCAGATTTCTGAAGCCCTTTTTGGATGGGGTATCCAGTCGTTGTTCATTGAAGGAGGATCACAGGTGTTTGATCATTTTATAAGAACAGGATATTGGGATGAAGCTCGCATATTCACTGGTTTTGTGCCATTTGCTGCAGGAGTAAAGGCCCCTGAAATCACCGGAAGGCTTTTATCTCGGGAATCATACAGCCGAAGCAACCTGGATATATTACTAAATGAAAAATAAACAGGGCTTTATCTGTGGGGATTTTTAAAAGATAATGATATAAATCAATTAATAAGGTAATAAATATCAATTAATTAATTAGCATATATCAATAATATAGTTGATATATATCAATTAATTCATCATATTTTTGCAATTCTTCTTGGATCATCGAGCCAGCTTGTATAATTAGCCAGTGCTGCAAGAACTTCCCCGGGAGTATTTGTTACAGTCCAGATTGCTTTATGCTCAACTCTCAGGAACTCGCCCTTTACCATATGATCGAAAAAATCTATAAGTGATTTATAAAATCCAAGAGTATTCAGAACCACTATTGGTCCGTCAAACAGACCCAGCTGCTTAAGAGTTATTGCTTCTGTAAGCTCTTCAAGGGTTCCGACTCCACCAGGTAATGCCACTACTGCATCGGCTTTTGCGAACATTTGTTTTTTTCTTTCTCCCATGTCGCTTGTAAGTATCATGTCTCTCACATGAGGGTGTCCCCATCCTTCATCGTTCATAAAAGACGGGATCACGCCGGTGATCCTACCCCCGGAGGCAATTACAGCATCGGCCAGGATACCCATCAGGCCAATGCCTCCACCGCCGTAAATAACATTTATATGCGATTTGGCAAACAGAGATCCAAGTTCTGCGGCTGCTTCGCCATACTTTCTGTCGATCCGGCTGCTTGATGCTGCAAATACACAAACTGTCATTTATAATAATAAAATATAGCTGTATAAAAAGACTCCAAATCAAGACCTTTAGCAGTGGTTTACTTTGCACCCTCCCTTTTGACACTTTGTGGTTCAGACAGTTATGTTTTACCACAGAGACTGTCTGGCTTAAGCCCGTCAGACAGGATACGCTAAAGTGATCACAATGTCACTCAATGGACTTTTAATTAAGCCTCTTAATTACTTCTCAGATTATTACTGGAGAATTATATTCAGTTTATTGACGAAATTTGCCTTGGGAACAGCACCAACCTGCTTATCGGCCACAACGCCGTTTTTAAAAAAAAGAACTGTAGGAATATTTCTGATCCCGAATTTGGAGGCTATAGCGGGGTTCTCGTCGACATCACATTTAGTAACGACCACCTTCCCGGCGAATTCCTTTGCTATTTCTTCCATTATTGGTGCAATCATTCTGCATGGGCCGCACCATTCTGCCCAGAAATCAACCAGTACAGGCTTATCAGATTTGAGAACCACTTCATCAAAATTGCTGTCATTTACCTCTTGTGCCATTTTTGCTAATTTTTTTTATTTCCCACTGTGACAAAGATAGCTAATTAACTTTATATTCGATTCCTGGATAATCGTCGAGATATGAAATTAATTCATTGTTCAGCCTTACTCTGATTGTCCTCGAAAACATTGAAAGCGAAATCTTGTCTTCCTGGTCATAAAACAGGAACTTCAATTCTGTTTCACCTTTGTTTTCCTTCATCAGTTCAAGAAGATCATTGATCATTGCCTGATTTACGGTTTCCATATTGATCTTCAGAGTAACCGACTTGATCAGTTCATCCTTCACACTTGAAAGGAGGTTAATGCTCTTAATATGGAATTCAAGTTCATCATTTCTGAATTTATGTTTTTGCACTTTGCCTTTGACAAGAAGGTAATAACCGGTTACAAAGAATTTACTGAATTCGAGGTATTCCTTATCAAACATCACAAATCTGAATGTATCGGAATAATCCTGCAGGGTGAATGATCCGTAAGGTTTTCCATTTTTCCCTATACCGTTTTTAGAATCGGTCACCATACCTGCAACAATCACGTCTCTATCATACCAGTCACTCAGATTCTGAAGGTCTGCTAACGTTGCATTTGTAAAATTGTCTATTTCAAGCCTGAATTCATCGAGAGGATGGGAAGAAAGATAGATACCTATTACTTCCTTCTCCCTGTTCAGTTTTTCAAGCTTCGGCCAGTCGGGGCAGGGAGTTGCTTCCGGTTTGACTATGTCGAATCCGCCTGAAGATCCGAAAAGTGTCTGCTGGCTTGAATTTTTTAGATTCTTCACATTATTCCCATATCTGATAAGATTTTCGATAAAGCTGATACCTTTGTTATCTATTGAGAAGTACTGGGCTCTTGATATATCGGTAAAGCAATCGAAAGCACCGGCAACGGCCATAGCTTCAAGGTTCTTCTTGTTGAGCGAATTGAGGTTTACCCTTTCAACCAGATCATAGATACTTATAAATAGACCATTCTTATCCCTTTCCTCAATAAGCTGCAGAACAGCATTTTCTCCAACACCTTTTATTGCACCAAGGCCAAATCTTATATTGCCATCTCTGTTTACGGTGAACTTAACATTACTTTCATTTACATCGGGTCCAAGGACTTCTATTCCCATTCTTCTGCATTCATCCATGAAAATTGTTATTTTTTTCATGTCGCTTATATTGCGACTGAGCACGGCAGCCATGTATTCAGCCGGATAATGGGCTTTTAGATAGCCTGTCTGGAATGCGATCAGGGCATAGCAGGTGGAATGGGATTTATTGAATGCATAATGGGCAAAAGCTTCCCAGTCGGACCAGATTTTATTAACTATCGACTCATCGTAACCTTTTTTGCTGCACCCCTCGAAGAACTTAAGTTTCATTTCATCCATAATTGATTTCTTCTTTTTCCCCATAGCTTTCCTGAGAGTATCGGCTTCACCTTTTGTAAAGCCGGCCAGCTCCTGAGAGAGTAGCATTACCTGTTCCTGGTAAACGGTGATACCGTAAGAGTCGTTAAGATATTTTTCCATCACCGGAAGCGGATAATCAATTGGTTCTATCCTGTGTTTTCTTCTGATGAACTTGGGAATATATTCCATTGGTCCGGGACGGTACAGGGCATTCATTGCAATCAGATCCTCGAACCTGTTGGGCTTGAGATCTTTCAGGTAACGCTTCATTCCTGTCGATTCAAACTGGAATATCCCGGTTGTCTCTCCATTGCTGAAAAGTTCGAAGGTCTTTTTGTCCTCAAGGGGCAGTTTTTCGATATCGATAGTTATCCCCTTAGACCTTTTAATATTCTCTATGGCATCTTTTATTATTGAAAGAGTTTTCAGCCCAAGGAAATCCATTTTGAGCAGTCCGACGGATTCCACCTGGCTTCCATCATACTGAGTGGCATAAAGGTCGGTATCCTTTGCGGTGCAGAGGGGTATGTAATTATCGAGTGAATCTTTGCCAATAATTATTCCGCATGCGTGGACTCCGGTCTGCCTTATGGATCCTTCCAACACTTCTGCATATTTAAGGGTTTGAGCTATCAGTTTGTTTGGCGAATCTTTCTCTTTTGCAAGTTCAGGCACTTCAGAGTAGGCAGTTGATAAAGTAATTCCCGGCCTTTCAGGTACCAGCTTGGCGAGCCTGTCGGCTTCGGGGAGTGGCAGCTTCTGAACCCTGGCAACATCCCTTATTGCCATTTTTGCGGCCATTGTTCCGAAAGTAATGATATGAGCAACTTTGTCGTGACCGTATTTGTTAACAACATATTTCAGTACATCCTCCCTTCCGTCTTCATCAAAATCTATATCAATGTCGGGCATTGAAATGCGGTCGAGATTAAGGAATCGCTCAAACAGGAGTCCGTATTTTATAGGATCGATATCTGTAATTCTGAGGCAGAAGGCAACTGCTGAACCTGCTGCAGAACCTCTTCCCGGGCCGACTGATACTCCCATTTCCCTTGCAGCTCTCAGAAAGTCCTGGACAATAAGAAAGTACCCGGGGAATCCCATCTTTGCGATAGTTTCAAGTTCAAAATCAATCCTCTCGATCTGTTCAGATGTAAGTTTTCCCCATCTTTCCTTGGCTCCTTCGTATGTAAGGTACCTCAGGTAATCATCCTTATCCTTGAATCCTTCAGGTATTTGAAAATCAGGCATTATAGGGTCATGGTCGAGCTTGTATTTTTCGATCTTTGCTGTTAAATCGCCAACATTGTCTATTGCTTCAGGTATATCGCTGAATATCTTTCGCATTTCCTCCTCGCTCTTAAGATATTCCTGTTTGGTATAGCGCAGTCTGTCAGGATCATCAATATCCTTTGCCGTGTTTATGCAAATCAGCCTGTCGTGTGCCTCAGCATCATCTGCATTGATAAAATGAACATCATTTGTCGCAATTATTTTTACATTATGTTTAACTGAGAGTTTTTTAAAGGCTTCAATTACTTTCTGCTGCATGGGAAAAACGGTTCTGTCAGCTTCCGGATCATAAGTTTCGTGTCTCTGGATTTCAAGATAGAAATCATCACCGAAAATCTCTTTATAGCTTTCAATTGCAGCTTCAGCTCCAGTAAAATTATTGTTAAGTATCTCGTACTGAACTTCACCGGCCAGGCAGGCTGACGATGCTATCAATCCGTCATGATATCTTCTCAGAAGATCTTTATCCACTCTCGGTTTATAATAAAACCCTTTAATCCATGCTGTTGAAACAAGTTTTACAAGATTTTTATACCCCGTGAGATTCTTTGCAAGCAGTATCAGATGATCTCCCGACCTGTCTTCCTTCCCTGTTGTTTCCGAGATTGACCTTTTAGCAACATAAATCTCGCATCCGATTATCGGCTTAATCCCCTTTTTAAGCGCAGCAGCATGGAATTCCTTTACCCCGAACATATTGCCATGATCAGTTATGGCAACTGACTCCATTCCCAATAGTTTTGTCTTATCGAGGAGATTTGAAATATTGGATGCCCCGTCGAGGATAGAATACTGTGTATGAACATGTAAATGGGAAAAAGCTGTCATGTACTGAGGCTGAATAATTGAGTTTGACTGGTAGCAAAAATACTCAAAATTGCTTTATCAGCTTCCGGTATTCCGCGATCATTTAAACACAGGTTGAAAAATGTTTTTATGAACTGTGGTATGCTGTCCTGAAAACTATCTATAATCAGATCATCAACCTATTTTTATTTTTCTTACGGTCAGGTCTTCAAGGTGACCCATGGTAAAATATCTGACAGATCTGATTTCTATTTCACAGATTTCAATGACATTTTTGTATGCCTCGATGGCAACATAACCGGAATATCTGATAATAATGACAGGAATCTAATTAAAAATATGTTCTTCAGGATTATGGTCAGAAATGAATTTGCTCAGGGTTAGGAAAAAACATGTATGGATAAAGATGAGGATGCCCACTCCGGTTGCCGGGTAAATATGCTTCTGATAAGCCTTGTGTTAAGTTTTAGAGTTTGTTTTAGTCGGCCACTTCTTTTAAAATAAATTAAAATTTAAAGAAGTTAATAGTTATTGTATGATCAAAAAATACTTGGAAAGATATCAGCTTGAAAGTAAAAATACATTAAAAAGTATATTTTTGCATCTCGACTCATCTTTAGCTTCAGGTCTGGTAGAAGGAGTTGAAGTAAATCCAGGCAATTTATTAATTACCTAAACTGATGTTCATGAAGAAGTTTTTTTTGTTGTGTTTTGTAATTTATAGTTTTTTTACAATGTTGGTCTGGGGGCAGCAGAAGGCCATTACCGGTATAGTTACCGGGGCGGAGGATAAGCAACCTGTAATAGGTGTAACAATCCTGATAAAAGGAACTGCAACCGGAACATTGACAGATCTGAATGGAAAATATCAGATTGATGCCCCTTTAGGTTCTACACTTGAATTCCGTTATGTGGGGATGAAGACCAAAGAAGTGATTGTTGGATCGTCAGATGTGTACGATGTTACCATGGAACTCGAACAGATAGGCCTTGATGAAATTGTTGTGGTAGGCTATGGGACACAGATCAAATCGAAGGTTTCCAGCAGCATTACAAAGGTAAGCGGTGAGAATCTACGGAATTCACCTGTGCCGACAGTTGAACTCGCTTTGCAGGGAAAGAGCGCAGGTGTCTTTATTGAATCGCTGAATGGAAAAGCAACCGGTTCAACAAGGATGAGGATCAGAGGTGCATCATCGGTCACAGCAGGGAACGAACCGCTCTTTGTCGTTGACGGGATCCCCATTTCAACGGAGACCCTTAATCAGTCGGGAGCTTCAATCAATCCGTTGTCCTCATTCAACTTTAATGACGTTGAATCAGTGGAAATCCTTAAAGATGCAGCTTCAGCTGCTATTTTTGGATCAAGAGGTGCAAACGGTGTGGTAATAATAACTACCAAGAAGGGATTCTCAGGTGATACAAGGCTTAACTTCAATCTCCAGAGAGGATTCAGCCAGGCTTCACACCGGAGGGATTTCCTGAACTCTAAAGAATTTGTCAGTTATTTTGAAGAAGCTGCTTATAACAGCGACCTCTATGAAGGGATTGATCCGATAAACAATCCTGATGATTATTCAGGTTCATGGCTTGAATTTGTAAGAAGGCGTTTTGTCCGTTACTCGGGATGGGCCACATATAACGATCCTGAACTTGCAGTCGAAACAGACTGGCAGGATCAGGCTTTCCGTACCGGAAACCTCCTTACGGCAGATCTCTCGGCACAGGGAGGAAATGACAAGCTTAAGTTCTTTGCAAGCGGTTCATACAGTAACCAGGAAGGCATCCTTATTTCCAATGGTCTGCAAAAAATATCAGGAAGGCTTAATATCGATAATAAGGTTAACAGGCACGTCGATCTGGGGGTTTCTTTAAGTCTGACAAAAACCATTATTGATCAGGTCTCTGCCGACAATGCCTTTTCAAACCCGATGCAGCTTGTTGCTCTTGCCCCCATCACACCCGTAAGGGACCTTGACGGCAGATTATATAATACACCGACGACTACTTATTACAACGGGCTGATAGATGTTGAGGAAGCATCAAGGGATATTTCAAATTTCAGAACTCTCGCTAACAGTTACCTTAATATCAAGTTATGGAAGAACCTTACTTTGAAAAATGAACTTGGTTTTGATCTTTACAGTCTTAAGGAAAATGCAAGATATGGCGAAAGAACTGACAATGGATCGGGAATAGGTGGTTATGGTTTTGCTAACTACGGTGAAACGCAGAATATCAACGCAAAATCATATCTGGATTATATTGAAACCTTTGGAAAGATTGGTGTCAGCGGTGTGCTGGGGACTGAATATCAACATACTGTTATAGACAATGCCTGGGTGGAGGGTCAGGAATTCCCGCTTGATGCACTAAAAACACTCGCAAGCGCTGGTCTGATAAGCGGTGGCTCCTCAACAAAGACCGAATACAGCTTCCTTTCCTACTTTTCAAGGGTGAACCTCGATTATAAATCAAAATACCTGTTTACCCTTGCAGCCCGGATCGATGGTTCCTCCAGATTCGGTAAAAACTCTCGTTATGGGATCTTCCCGGCCGCCTCACTTGGCTGGATTTTAACCCGGGAGGAATTCATGTCCGGTCTTGGAACTATCAGTTTTCTAAAGTTAAGAACGAGCTATGGTCTTACCGGTAATGCCGGTATCGGGAACTTCAGACATCTCGGGCTCTTTGGTACAAGCAGCTATTTCGGGACTTCAGGGTTAATACCGACTCAGATTGCAAACGAGGATCTTGGGTGGGAATCGACACGACAGACAGATTTCGGTTTGGACTTCGGTTTGTTTAAGAACCGAATCTCGGGAGAAATTGATTATTACATGAAAAACACATCCGACCTTCTTCTTGATGTTCCGGTACCAGGGACTTCAGGATATACTGTCCAGACACAAAATGTCGGGTCGGTCAGGAACAGGGGATTTGAGTTAGTCCTCAATACCACAAACCTTTCAGGTAAAATTGGGTGGACAACCAACTTAAACTTCTCTATCAACAAAAATAAGGTAACCGATCTCGGGGGTCAGAAAATAATCGATGAGGGAAGCTCGCGTTTTATGAACGTTGTTATGGTCGGTCAGCCGCTTGGAGTATTTTACGGAGCCGAATATGCAGGTGTTGATCCGGCAAACGGTGATGCCCTTTGGTTCATAAATACAAAAGATGAAAAAGGGAACGTTATTGATCATACAACAACGACAAATGATTTTTCCAAGGCCAACTTTGTAGTTCTTGGAAATCCCAATCCTCCTGTCCTTTTTGCTATTACCAATACATTAACATACAAAGGTATTGAACTGTCTTTTACCTTCCAGGGAGTTAACGGGAACAAGATCCATATGGCTGGCGACTCATATATGGCTGCCAATGCTACCTGGTTTGACAACCAGACAACGGATCAGCTTAAGAGCTGGAAAAAGCCGGGAGATATAACAAGTGTCCCTCAGGCAAGGCTGGGTTACAGCAACGGCGACCAGGGAAGGAGCAGCAGATATGTCTCGGACGGTGATTACATAAAACTAAGAACGGCTGTATTAAGTTATGATCTGCCGCGATCTGTTGTAAGCAAGCTTAAGCTTAACGGGTTGAGAGTCTATTTACAAGGTCAGAACCTGGTTACTTTTACAAAATTTGTGGGATGGGATCCGGAAGTCTCGACTGACTTTGCAGTCAATAATGTGAGATCAGGACTTGATTTCTACTCTGCCCCGCAGCCAAGAACCATTCTTGCAGGTATCAGTATCAGTTTATAATCATGAAAAATTATTTAAAAATGAAACAGATAAGTTCAGTAATATCATTTGTTGCATTAATGCTGTTCTCTGCAGCTTGTGACCAACTTTTGGACCTTGAGCCCTATCAGAGCATAAGTGAGGATATAACTCTTGAATCAGATCTGAATGTCAAAAAAGTACTTAACGGAGCTTACACTCAGTTTGACGATCCAAGTATTTATGGAGGTTGTATATTGCGTAATGCTGAACTTCTTGGCGCCGGAGGTGAATGTCTGTGGACAGGAACATATACAGGTCCCCGCCAGATTTTTAACAAGCAGATGAATGCATCAAATGAAGATGCAGCGAATCAGTGGTTAGACAGCTATGAAGTGATTAATATAGCCAATAACGTTCTTAGCGCACTGTCAGTTGTAGATGAAAAAGACCGTGAGCGGGTGGAAGGTGAGGCCCTCTTTCTAAGAAGCCTGATGTTTTTCGACCTTGTGCGGTTTTATGCCCAGCAGTACAAAATCGGCGAAACCAATACCCAGTACGGAATACCTCTTGTACTAAAACCAACCAGGGGAATTGATGAACAGAGCTTTGTCGGAAGAAGCACTGTTGAGGAAGTATATAATCAGGTGATCACCGACCTTGGCACAGCAGCCCTGAAACTGCCTGAGAATAACGGCGTATATGCTTCCAAAGGTGCAGCCAATGCGCTTCTAGCCCGTGTTTACCTTCAGAAGGGTGATTATGCAAATGCACGTGATGCCGCAAGTATGGTGATTGAGTCAGGTAAATATAAATTAATGCCAACTTACGAGGAAGTATTTAATAATGACGATAATACATCAGAAGATATCTTTGCCACACAGATTACTTCACAGGACCGTATGAGTTCCATGACTGAATTCTTTTCAGTCCCTGAATTTGGAGGAAGGGACGGTGATGTTGAGATACTTGAGGCCCACCTTAACCTTTATTCTCCCGGTGATCAGCGGAGAGAGCTTTTCTTCGAGGGCAATGGGGGTATGAGATCCGGAAAATGGAACAATATGTACGGGGTTGTCAACCTGATCAGGCTCGCAGAGATGTATCTCATAAGGGCTGAATGCAATATTCGCCTGAATACGGAAGTGGGTGATAAACCTGTTAACGACTATAATGCCATTCATACCCGCGCCGGCCTAAAAGGAGCTTTAGCCGTAACTCTTGAGGATATTTTGCTTGAAAGAAGACTTGAACTTTCTTTTGAAGGATTCAGAATCCATGACCAGCGCCGGTTGCATTTAAACGTCGGATCATTGTCTTACAATGATCCCCGGCTTGTATTCCCGATCCCTGCAAGAGAGACTGAAGCTAATCCAAAGCTGGCACAACAACAGAATGAAGGATATTAAAATAATCTTTTAATCGGTATTGATATGGGGAGGCTGTGTCAGAAGTTATGTTTTAACCCCCGCCCCCACAGGGAGTCCCGAAAGCTTTAGAGACAAGGGTGAAAATAAACAAAGTGCCTCCTGATGCAGCCAGTTTATTATACAGTAAGAATTATAACTTATAACTGTATTCATTAAGTTGTATCGTTAATAAAATTAGTTATCTTTGCACCCACAATTTTTTTAAGTAGGTTAAATAAATGCGTAACAATTAAATGGCAGTTAAAATCAGATTAGCTAGAAAAGGCCGTAAAAAAAGAGCCTATTACCACATTGTGGTAGCAGATAGCAGGTCGCCACGGGATGGCAGATATATTGAAAAGATCGGATTGTACAATCCGCTCACTAACCCGGCAACAATCGAACTTGACTTCGATAAAGCCCTTGGTTGGCTGCAAAACGGCGCCTTACCTACTGAAACATGTAGAGCTATCCTTTCCTATAAAGGTGTACTGTTGAAAAAACATCTTCTTGAAGGTGTTAAAAAAGGCGCCTTTGATGATGCTGAAGCTACAAAACGCTTTGAAGAATGGATGAAACAGAATGAAGCCAAAATCGAAGCAAAAAAATCAGGTCTTGAAAAGTCACACGACGATGAACTAAGCAAAAGGATTATTGCTGAGAAGAAGATTAATGAGGCAAGAGCAGCAAAGTTAGCTAAAAAGCAGGCAGATCTTGCTGCAAAGGAGAAAGAAGAAGTTCAGCCGGAACAACCGGCTGATGAGCAGACAACAGAAACTTCGGAACATATTGCCGAACCATCTGAAGAAACTTCATCTGAAACAGAAGTATAAAAACCTTTTGATAATGTCCGGAGGATCACTGATCCTATGACATACAAAAATCAGATATTATTCGGTCGGATAATTAAAATTCACGGTTTCGACGGAACCGTGGCTGTTAAAATAGAACAAAGGTTTATTGAAAATATTCCTGCAATGGAATCGGTATTCATTGAAATAGATGGTATCCCGGTTCCTTTTTTTATATCGATGACTGAATATTCAGGCGGTGAAATTATTAAAATGAGGTTCACCGATTACGGATCTTATGATAAAATCAGTGAATTCAACGGCTGCAGAATATTCCTTACTTCATATGAAGAAATACCGGATAATTCAGATGATGTAAAAATCATTGAAGGATTCAAAGTGCTCAAAAAAAATAAGGAGATAATTGGGACTGTCAAAGAAATTATTGAGAATCCCGGACATGATTTATTAAAAATCATATCGCTCACCGGAAGAGAGATCCTTATCCCTATTCACGAAGATTTGATAACAAAGATTGACAACAGGGGAAAAGCCATTACAGTTCAGCTTCCGGACGGGCTGATGGAAATAAATGAATGATAACCCTTTATTAATAAACAGGACCTTCTGTTGATAAGTACAGGGATTATTTCAAAAAATCCATTTTAGTTCCAAATCCCCTTCTGTTAATAAATTAACAGACATCTTATCTGTAAGGTCACTGCCGTTGTTATCACCTTTTATTTTGTTCGTAAGAAATCAGATACAATTTAATAATGAAAGAAATTGATGTGAATGCATCAATTGATTTTTTTGTCAGTCTTTTAAAAACAGATACAATTTTTAAACAGAGCTACAATGAAAAAAGCCATTTGTTCAATTACACTTTTATTTGCAATGTTTGTTTCAGGATCAGTCCTTTCAGGTCAGATCAGGGATACACGCAATGTTCAGGATTTTACCAAAGTGAGTTTTGGTGTTCCTGGCAGCCTTTTTATTAAAACAGGTCCTCAGTTCAGTCTGGTTATAGAGGGAAACAAAAAGATTATTGATGATATTGAAACAGAAGTCAAGGGAGACAGGTTGATAATTAAAATAGAAAACTGGAGGATGTCATTTAATGGTGAAAAAGTTACTGTGAATATCACAATGCCTAAAATAGAGGGACTTAGTGTTTCGGGTTCCGGGAAAGCCCAGATAATGGATCCCGTTCAGGCTGATAATCTTGATCTCAGCGTGAGCGGAAGCGGGAAACTTGTTACAGCAGCTTTGAATGTGGATAAGCTTGGATGTGGCATCTCAGGGTCTGGCGATATTATACTGGGTTCAGGAGGAAGTGTTGATGATGGTGAAATTTCAATAAGCGGATCAGGAAGCTTTTCAGGTGAAGATGTAGAAATAGATCATCTTGATATCAGCGTGTCCGGAAGCGGTAATTGCCTGTGCAAGGTAGGCGATACACTTGAGGCCAGTGTGTCAGGCAGTGGTGATGTTATTTATATCGGGAATCCTAAAATTGATGCAAGAGTGTCAGGATCAGGCCATGTAAGATCCAGATAAAATCACTTCCTTATTATTTTTACTGATCCGTCATTATCGACCCTTATGATCGATGATGGCGGATTCCTTTTTGTATCCTTTTGCCTGTATTTCACCACATAGTCGACCTGATCAATTATTCGATGATCAACCTCCCTGAATATTGATGGAGGTGGTAGTCCGCTTATGTTGGCTGAAGTAGAAACAATTGGTTTCCTGAAACTGGTTATCAGCTTGTTGCAGAATGCTTCCTGGCATAGCCTTATACCTACAGAGCCATCTTCATTGCAGATCCCTTCAGCAAGATTCCTGCCTGATTGGTATATTATTGTAAGAGGTTTATCAGCAACCTCGAGAATGCTGACAGCCACTTCAGGTACACTGGCAACATACCTTTCAAGCATCCCAAATCCGTTTACGAGAATAATAAGATTTTTACTGTCAGCTCTTTGTTTGATGCCGAATATTTTGGCCACAGCTGCACTGTTTGTCGCATCGCACCCCAACCCCCATATTGTATCAGTAGGGTATAGGATAACACCACCCTCATTCAAAGTTCTCAGAGCCGATTTTAAATCTTCATTGAATTCCATGGATTAACCATATTCGTCTCTTTGAAGTTAAGCTGAAACATCATATTCCCTCAGAGCTTCATTCAGTGATGTTTTTTTATCAGTCGATTCTTTTCTGGTACCGATTATCAATGCGCACGGCACACTGAATTCCCCAGCCGGGTATTTTTTTAAGTAAGATCCAGGTATTACCACAGACCTTGGCGGAATATATCCTTTGTATTCTGTCCTGTTCTCAGTTGTTACATCGATTATCTTTGTACTGTTGGTTATAACCACGTTTGCTCCTAGCACAGCTTCCTTACCTATGCGGGCTCCTTCAACAATAATGCAGCGGGAGCCTATGAAACAATTGTCCTCAATTATCACGGGCGCTGCCTGTACCGGCTCAAGAACTCCTCCGATCCCTACACCACCGCTCAAATGAACATTCTTCCCTATCTGTGCACAAGAACCAACGGTTGCCCATGTGTCAACCATTGTCCCCTCATCGACATAAGCTCCTATGTTCACATACGAAGGCATCATAATAACCCCTCTTGCCAAAAATGACCCGTATCTTGCAACAGCATGCGGAACAACCCTTATCCCAAGTGAATTGTAATTCCGTTTCAAAGGTATTTTATCATGAAATTCGAGTGGCCCTATTTCGATTGTCTCCATTTTGCGAATGGGGAAATACATGATCACCGCTTTCTTAATCCATTGGTTGACAATCCATTTATCTTCCTGAGGTTGTGCAACCCTTATTTCACCTTTATCCAGCTGATCAATTGTTTTGAAAATTTCAGACTGCACCAGGGGATCATTCAGAAGAGAACGGTCATCCCAGGCTTTTTCAATAAGAAATTTGTCTATCTGAATCATTTTAATTCTTAAATCATCGGTAAATGTTCTGCTAAAATAGTAAAATCAGGAATAAAGCCATAATCGTCATGATCTGTTGTAATTCTAATCCTCGATATCTTTTTATTTTCTGAGGATCAAAATTACAATCATGTTTTAATCATTAAATTCATCATTAGCCTTTCATTGGGTTTAAGGATTTTCTGATCTTTATTTGAATTTGGATTAAATCTCATTTTATGGGATAAGATTGTCATGTAAAATGATATGAAATGAATATTGTTTTCGCTTTCATTCTTGAAAAAAGAAGATTAAATTTGATATAGATTTATTAAAAAGCTTTAAAAGATAAATCATCTGAAGGAGGATAGATGTTCAATAAAAATATATTACCATGAGCAAATATGTTTATTTAACCTGCACTCCTGAAGCCCTGGTTGCTTCAATGCTCCCTCCTGAGGGATTTGGTATGTATCTGTCGACAGGCACAAAAAAGCGGAATAAAGGACAGACTATTTTCTTTGAGGTTGACCTTGGTGAAATAGAACACCTGATTGATATGGACAGTCTTGAAAAAAGATGTGTTGCAAAAGAGGATGGAAGTCCAAAAAGCTCTGTATATTTATCTGTTTACAGAGCTTTGGAGACAATTCCCCTTTCCTCACTCAAGAGCCTTTATCTTACCACTGATCACGGAACAGCTCTTGAGCTTAAAAAAACAGTTTATGACAAAAGCGGGGAGACTCAGAATGAACTTCATCTTTACCAGGAATTATGCCCTGTAACACCTCTTGTTGCAAGCGGACTTGCCCCCTCCGTCTTCCTGAAAACTCTTACTGACGGATCAAGACCCATAACTCTGCCTAAACTATTTTTTGTTGAACTCAAACTTGGTGAGCTGGCAACCAACCCTCTTTATGGTTCTGCAGAACAGCTGCCCTATTCGAACATCGGCCATCTGAGGGATTGTCTTGAAATACTCAGGGGCGAATATGAAAAGCATATGAAGACTGTCCAGAGGATATATTCAGGTATACTTCTTTACAGGACAATTGAGACAGGATTTTATGTCGGGGCAGGAGATGAAATTTATTTTTACAGATATCCTACAATGAAAGAACTGGAAGATATCAATTATGAATTTTTCCGGGAGATATAATCACAAATCCGGAACAGATCGTAAAATATATCTTTAACTATATAAATCCTGATGGTTTCCCGGTTTTTGCTTCAGGGGAGACAAAGGTATTCCTGTTTATGAATTGTTTCAACAATATTTTTTTTTCATTTGCATAAATGAAAATCTGAATTAGTTTTGTACCGGCAAATTTTTTTCATTTTCTATACCTAATTTTTCTAATTAAAATTTAAAAACTTATATCATGATTAGTAGTATTTTTTGGATTGTTCCTGTGGCTGCACTTACCGCCTTGCTGTTTGCATGGATTTTCTATAAAAGCATGAAAGCTCAGGAGGAAGGAACAGACAGGATGAAGGAGATTGCTGCCTATGTAAGAGAAGGGGCAATGGCTTATCTGAGGCGTCAGTACACAGTTGTCACTAAGGTTTTCATAATACTGGTGATACTTCTTGCTGTCCTGGCATACTTCGGAGTACAAAATCCTTTCGTACCTGTTGCCTTCCTGACGGGAGGTTTCTTTTCGGGTTTGTGCGGATACCTTGGAATGAAGACTGCAACATTTGCATCGAACAGAACAGCCTGGGCTGCTTCAAAATCATTAAACAAAGGTCTTAAGGTAGCACTGAGGAGTGGTGCGGTTATGGGCCTCATTGTTGTTGGATTCGGTCTTCTCGACATAGCATTGTGGTTCCTGATACTGAACGGACTCATATTTACGCCGGAGAATATGGAAACGGGTCTTAAATTCCTGGGGCTGACACTTGTACATGCAGGTACTACTCCACATGAAAAACTTATTGAAATAACAGCTGTAATGCTTACATTCGGTATGGGTGCTTCGACCCAGGCTTTATTTGCCCGTGTTGGCGGCGGTATTTTCACGAAAGCTGCAGATG
Source organism: uncultured Rikenellaceae bacterium (assembly GCA_964514725.1). Classification (GTDB taxonomy): domain Bacteria; phylum Bacteroidota; class Bacteroidia; order Bacteroidales; family VadinHA17; genus LD21. The sequence continues at coordinate 32,091 of CAZEUL010000011.1, read as the reverse complement.
TAGGTGCTGATCTGGTTGGAAAGGTTGAAGCCGGAATACCAGAAGACGATCCCCGGAATCCTGCTACCATTGCTGATAATGTAGGTGATAATGTCGGTGATGTCGCCGGAATGGGCGCTGATCTTTATGAATCATATGCCGGCTCTATTCTGGCAACTGCAGCTTTGGGAGCTGCTCTTCCTTTGTCATCGGGGATGAGTCAGATTCAGGCTGTTATCTCTCCAATGATAGTATCGGCAATAGGCATCTTTCTTTCTATAGCCGGCGTCTATTTTGTAAGAACCAAAGAGTCGGCAACGCCCCAGGCTTTGCTTCGGGCACTGCTTCTTGGCACAGGAGGTAGCTCTGCTCTTATTCTGGGAGTACTCGCCATAATGGCCGCAGTCGGAATGATAACATGGGGAGTGTTTGGATCGTCTGTTGCAGGTCTTGTTGCAGGAGTAATTATAGGACAGTCGACAGAATACTTCACCTCCGATGCGAATAAACCCACAAAAGGCATTGCAAAACAGGCTCAACAGGGACCGGCAACAGTTATTATTGAAGGTATGGCCGTTGGAATGCAGTCAACATGGATACCTGTCATTACAATCGTCGCAGGAATAATTGCAGCTTTCGGTTTTGCAGGTGGCTTCGATAATTTTGCGATGGGAGTTTACGGAATCGGTTTTGCTGCAGTGGGCATGCTCTCCACCCTTGGCATAACTCTTGCAACAGATGCTTTCGGACCTATTGCCGATAATGCAGGAGGTAATGCTGAAATGTCTGAACTTCCGAAGGAAGTAAGAGAAAGAACCGATGCACTTGACGGACTTGGTAACACAACCGCAGCTACAGGTAAAGGATTTGCAATAGGTTCTGCAGCTCTGACCGCTCTGGCACTTATGGCAGCTTATATGGAGGAAGTAAGGCTCTGGCTCGGAAGACTTATAGATAAAGCTCCTGAAGGATTTAAACAAATAGGAGATACACTTTTTTATAACAGCACTGTTCCTGCAGTTCAGGAAGGCCAGAAAGCTGTGCAAATAACTTCTGCTACCATAAAGGATTTTGCAGGGGCCTATGACCTGTCATTGTTTAATCCAATCCTTCTTGGCGGTATTTTCATCGGAGCAATGATGGCGTTTCTGTTCAGTTCTATGAGTATGAAAGCAGTCGGCCGGGCAGCTGGAAAAATGGTTGATGAGGTTAGACGCCAGTTCCGCGAAATTGCGGGTATTATGGATGGCAAAGCAAAACCCGATTATGCAAAATGTGTTGAGATATCAACAGCAGGAGCTCAATCGGAAATGGTTGTTCCTTCATTAATCGCAATAATTGTTCCATTACTGGTAGGAATATTTTTTGGCGTTCCGGGTGTTATAGGACTTCTTGCAGGAGGCATGAGCGGAGGATTTGTCCTGGCCAGCATGCTTAACAATGCAGGAGGCGCATGGGATAACGCCAAGAAATACATTGAACGTGGTAATTATGGTGGAAAGAAAAGCGACCCTCATAAAGCTTCTGTTGTAGGTGATACAGTAGGTGACCCGTTCAAGGATACTTCAGGGCCGGCACTTAATATCCTTATCAAGCTGATGTCGATGGTGTCAGTTGTACTTGCCGGACTAACAGTTGCTTTCAGTATTTTTGGATAGAAGAAATTAAAAAAGACAAAAAAGAGACTGTCTAAAAAGTATCTGTCCGAATTAATTCCCCTAGCGTCACTTTGTTACCTGTTGTGATATTTCTTGGTTCAGGTGTTTATGCAGAGTAAACAAAGTTGTAACGAGGGGTGCACAAGGAAATACTTTTTATGCAGTCTCTATTTTTTGTGGCAAATTACAGGATGTCATAAAATCTTCCTTAAAGTTATTACTGAGACAGATTATTCTTCGCTGCAAACAGCTGATACAGGCCCTTTTTAAATCTTTTGTTTTATGATTTAAAATCGGCGAAGAATCTTATTCCATAAGCTTTCTTTACGAGGAAACTGTAAATTACAGCTGTCCAGAAAGAAAACATGGCATAGACTAAAGCCGGTTTTACCATATCATGATTGTTCAGTAATGTTCCTGCGACAAGAAAAGCCAGAGTGGTATTGTGCACTGATGCTTCAATCCCGATCGTATAGGAGTCTCTTATGCCAAGTTTGGTAAAAACACCCAGAAAAAATCCCCATGCTGTACACAGTACATTGACCAGTAAAGCATAAGGTAATATTTTCAAAATTTCCACACCTGTTATACCCGTTCCCCCACTCTTTTTGCCTGCAAAAAAGAATATCGTAAAAACTATTGCCAATGCAATGATCAAAAAAAATTTTACCGGACGTTGTGCCTTTATGGCAAAATCAGGCTTGTATGTCCTGATTAAAACGCCAATTAAAGCTGGAATAATTGTCACTGAAAAAATCTGAATTATAGTTTCCAGAAAAGATAAATGGATGACAGTTGACTGACCATAAAAATATACCAGACTCATATTCACTATTAATGGAATTGAAAAAAGAGTCAGGATGCTGTTTATTGAAGTGAAGGTAATTGAAAGTGCAACATTGCCTTTGAAATAATATGTAATTATACCTGAAGTAGTACCTCCGGGGCAGGCTGCAAGAATAATCAGTCCCACTTTAAATGCCAGCGGCATATTTGAATAATAAGCTACTACAAAAGCAATAATTGGTAATATTATGATTTGAGAGGAAAGTCCTATCAGTAATGATTTTGGATGCAGAAACAGGTTTTTGAAATTATAGGGAGTCAGTGACAAACCAACTCCAAGCATAATAGCTGCAAGGACAAAACTTATCAGAATATCGATAAAAGAGTAGGAAGAGAAAGTCATTATTAAAAGCAGATTCAGTTTATAAATAATTCAATTTCAATGGCAGTTCGAAACAATCATGCCGGTATGCTCTGTTCCTTGGTTTCATCAGGATTAAATTCCCTTTCCCACCGCGCAATTACAGCCGTTGCAAGACAATTTCCCAAAACATTAACAGATGTTCGGGCCATATCCATTAACTCATCAATACCAAGAATAATATATATAGGCCATGAGGGAAGACCAAAGCTTGCCGCTGTTCCAAGCAGTATAACCATTGATGCCCGTGGAACACCGGCAACACCCTTGCTTGTAAGCATTAATGTAAATACTATGAGGAGCTGTTTTTCAATAGGCAGGTGGATACCGCTTATCTGTGCTACAAAAATCGTGGCAAGTGAAAGATATAAAGTTGTTCCATCGAGGTTAAAGCTGTAACCTGTAGGCATGACAAAAGCAACTATTTTTCGTGGCACCCCAAATTCCTCCATTCGCTCCATAGCTATAGGCAGTGCTGATTCGGAGCTGGTAGTTGCAAATGCAATTGTAACAGGTTCAGCGACTTTGTTAAGAAATCTTCTTATTGGTATCTTAAACAGCAGGGCAACCGGAAGAAGAACAACAATAAGGAAAATTATCAAAGATGCATAAAGTGTTGCAAGAAGTTTGAAAAGATTTACAAGAATATCGAGCCCCATGTGTCCAATGCTGTAGGCTATGGCAGCAAAGACGGCAAGCGGTGCAAAATACATTATAAGTTGAGTAAACTTAAACATTGTCTCTGCAAGTGCTTCAGTAAATCTGAGCATTGGTTTTTTATACCTGTCATTTATCAGGGCAACAGCGATTCCAAAAATTATGCTGAATATTACAATCTGCAAAACCTGACCTTCATAAATTGACTTGGCAATATTTTCAGGGAAAATATGTAGGATCATGTCTTTACCTGTTGCCGGTGTAACAGGAAGAACTTCAGTCTGATTAACGGCTTCAGGTACTTTTACCCCGATACCTGCCTTGCTTAAATTTATTGCAAGCAAACCTATAAAAAGAGCCAGAGTGGATACGATTTCAAAATAAAGAAGTGATTTCCATCCCATTCTTCCAATTTGTTTCAGGTTTGAGTGACCTGCAATACCCACAACAAGGGTTGCAAAAAGCAGAGGTGCAATTATTGTCTTTATCAACCGTAGAAATATCATACTTACTACCTGCATCTTTACAGCAACCTGAGGTAAGTCATAACCGAATTCGGCTCCAACTAACATACTTATCAGAATCCATGTTGTAAGAGATTTTTTTTGTATAGCAAATCCGATTACCGCTGCAATTGATGTCCATCTGGCAATCATTAATACATTATCGCTGACATTCAGGAGCCTGAAGTGGTGAGCCAAATAGACGAGAGCACTTACAAAAAAAGTAGTGAGCAGGAAAAGAATATAGCTGCGGGATACTGAACCAGCTTTTATTTTATTATTGACATTACGTGAGGAAGCCGAGGTTTTTAACTGCATTAGATCTTCTGATTTCTGATTGCAAGCTTTGCAAACATAATCAAATAAAATTAACCAATAAAAAATGATGAACTTCTCGTATGGATTCTTTTTACCTGAACAGGAGATTTTCAGTTTGTCATATCCTATTTAAGACCTTACAGTAAATGAGTTCTCGAATTTTAATAAATTTATACCTTAATCCTTTTTTGATGAATATACCTGCGATTGAGGATATCCGGGCTGCTTATGAACGGATCAAGCCGTTCATTAACCGGACACCTGTCTTTACATCAAGCCAGATTAACCGTCTGTTCGGATGCAACCTGTTTTTCAAATGTGAGAATTTCCAGAAAGTGGGTGCTTTTAAATTCCGCGGAGCAACAAACGCTGTCTTGTTGTTGGATGACGAGAAGAAAAAGAATGGTGTCATTACCCATTCTTCAGGTAATCATGCTGCGGCCCTGGCATTGGCAGCTTCCATGAACCACATTAAGTCTTATATTGTCATGCCTGAGACAGCACCTGAAATCAAGAAGAGAGCAGTTGCAGGATACGGAGCTGAAATTACATTCTGTAAACCAACACTTGAATCGAGGGAAGCAACCTGCAGACTAATAATGAATGAGAAAAAGACAATGCTGATACATCCCTATGATAATTTTGATGTAATCTGCGGACAGGGAACAGCTTCTCTTGAACTTCTTGAAGAAGTAAATAATCTTGATTGCATAATAGCTCCTATCGGAGGTGGTGGACTTATCAGCGGAACCTCTGTTTTTGTAAAAGGAGCCGACAAAAGAATTAAAGTAATTGGTGCCGAACCTGCCAATGCTGATGATGCCTGGAGATCATTCACGTCAGGGAAGCTTGTACCTTCTGTTAATCCTTTAACAATAGCTGACGGTCTGTTAACTTCGCTGAGTCAGCTTACCTTCCATATTATTCTCAATAATGTTGATGAGATCTTCACTGTGAAAGAAGAATCAATTGTAAACTGCATGATGCTTATCTGGGAAAGGATGAAAATTGTTGTTGAGCCATCTTCCGCGACAGTTTTGGCAGCAGTTAAGGAAAATCCTGATTTTTTTGAAGGGAAAAGAGTTGGACTGATAATTTCAGGAGGTAATGTTGATCTTAAAAAGCTGCCTTTCTAATTTTTCTTCCTGAAGTAAGCAATAATCGGATAATGATCTGAATATCTGACTTTTATAATATCAAATTGCCGACACTCGAGGTAATCATCATATAATATGTAATCAATTCTGTTCGGAGGGTAATTGCCTTTATATGTAAAGCCTGCTCCGTAACCTGAACTGACAAACGAATCTTTCAACCCTTTGCGGATTTTTCTATATGAGAAAGATACCGGAGTATCATTAAAGTCGCCAACCACTATTACCGGATAAGGTGACTTATCAATTTTGTTTTTTAATATCTGGGCTTGTGACGCTCTCCTGATAAAACCCTTTTTCAGGCTTGATGAGATACTCATGATCTCATCTAATGCCTCTTTATTATCAGTTGCTTCTGTTAGTTCAGAGAGAAAGTTGCGTTCTCTTCTTTGAAGCCTGAACGATTGAAGATGGTTGTTGAAGATCCTGAGTGTATCCTTGTTTATTAGAATATCGGTATAAATTGAAAGGCTTGAGGATCTGGGATGTACTACATCTCCCTTTCTTATTATAGGGAATTTGCTGAGGGTTATAATTCCATAATGATTGTTTTTTCCTGCCCCGATCACTTTAATGTGTGAATAGTACCTGCCTCCCAAAGCAGATAATAATGCAGATTCTTTCTGGGATAGATTTCCAATTAAATATAATTCCTGCAGACAGATAATGTCTGCCTGTTGATTTTTAAGAAGTTCAATTATCTTCTTTTCAGAATTTGAAGACTTTTTGTTTTCATAATAATTAAAAAGCCTGAGATTGTAACTCTGGACCTTAAAAGTTCCGGTTTTGTCGCCTGATGGCTTCCGGAGTTTGATATAATTTGAAAAATGTGTAAATCCAATTGCTATTACAATCAGTGAAATAAGGGCTTCAAAGCGAAATAAAACTATCCAGAAAAGTACAAATAAGACGTTAATTAAAAGCAGATATGGATAACTTAATCCCATGAGGGCTGGAAATGCAAAAACATCAGGCCTGACATGGACCGACAGATATGAGAGCAAAAGCCCCAGCACGAATAAAATATTCAGTGCCAACGCTGTTTTGTATAAGAACTTTTTCACAGCAGTTTGTTATGTCTTGGCGAAAATACCTCCATTAGGTTATATCTAAATCATCAGCATCGGTTTTTTTGACAATCCAGCTAAATTTATGTTTGAACGGAGTAAAAATATAGATTAGTTTTTTTTCTGGCTTTCTCTGAAAAGGAAATCCTTTTCTTCCCTGGTAAGAGAATCATAGCCCCCTTTTGATATTTTATCAAGGATCTTATTGGTTTTTTCCTGGCGTTCAGCTTTGATCCTGTTATAATCATAATCAGTCACAGGTCTTTTATATGTCACTTTCATCCTTTTTTGAGGTTTAAATGTTGTGAATATAAAATCAAAGAAATGGTTAATCCATTTTCCAAGGTCCCTTCCTCTTCTGAGATTTACAGTATAGATGTATCCAAACAGGCCTCCTCCAATGTGCGCAAGCTTCCCTCCTGAATTAACTGAAAAATCCAAAAATGATGTAAGTATAAAGATAGCCAGAGCAACATATTTTATCTTTAATCTTCCAAGAAGGAAAAGATTGATTGAATAATCCGGAACATAAGCTGCAATTGCTATAACTACTGCCATTACCGATGCAGATGCTCCTATAGCTACTGATGTGTCGACAACGTTCCTGAAAACCGGGAAAAAATTAAATGAAAAGATATACAATACAGCGCCGCAGATACCGCCAAGAAGATAAACAGCAACAAGCTTTTTCTGGTCGAGGTATTCAAGAAAAATCTTCCCAAACCAGTACAACCATAACATATTGAAAAGAATATGCAGGATGTCCTTATGTGTGAACATGTATGTTATAAGCGACCATGGCCTGCGGAGGAAAGTACCTAAAGACGAAGGCACAGAAAGAAGATTTACGATCTTTGTCTGAAACTCTTCATTATTCATGAGGAAACCTGCCACAGAAACTGCAGCTAAAAATATAAAAACCAATATATTCAAATATATCAGTCTTGTAAGGCTTGTTCCTTTCCTGAAAGAGTTTTTTATGTCATCAATTATTCCCATTAATATAATGTTTTGCTGGTTTTTCTCCAGTATCTTATTAGTATGTAGCCGAACAACATACCTCCAAGATGAGCTGCATGAGCAATATTACTTCCTGGCTGTGTTACTGCCAGCCAAAGTTCAATAGCTCCGTAACCCAAAACAAAATATTTGGCTTTTATTGGAATCGGGGGGAAGAGAAGCATCAGCTGGGTATTAGGGAAAAGGACACCAAATGCCAGCAGAACTCCAAATACGGCTCCGGAGGCACCCACTGTAGGGACATTAAGCAATACCTGAAGGTTTTTCATGATTTCATTTGAAAATACCTTTCCTTCCCGCAAATAAGAGGCGCCGTCGCTCAGTACAAGCTGAAGCTGGTCGGGACTTATGGCATTCATAAGTTTATTATACTGGAACATTATCACTGTTTCATGCACCAGAGCAGCTCCAAGTCCGCAAACCATGTAATAGATGAAGAAACGTTTAGGTCCCCATACATTTTCAAGGATACCACCAAACATGTACAAGGCGAACATATTGAAGAACAGATGCAGGAAATTCCCATGCATAAACATATGGGTGAGGATCTGTATTGGCATAAAATGGTCTGATTTTGGGAAATACAAACCAAGAATCATTGTCAGGTCTGTTCCGAATACACTTTTTGCAGCCCAGTCTGCCAGCAGCATTATGGCATTAATAAGGATAAGATTCTTAACAACCGGGGGTAATGCCATAAAGCCTCTTCCAAAACCGTTCATCAGCTATGAATTATTGTTATAAACTACACTTTACGGGCAAAGATACTATTATCAATTTATCCGGCAATAAATGATTTATCCGGGAAAGACCTTTATCTGTAAGTTTCAACCCAGTCTTTTGTCAATTTCATCGAGGGTCAAAATATTGACTACTGGTTTCCCTCCTGGAGAATAATTTGGAGACCGGCATGCAAAAAGTGCATCAAAAAGTTCTTCCATTTCATTCTTAAGCATTTGTTTTCCATAAGGAATTGCTGATGCTGCCGCCATGGCACCTGCCACCCTCTCTTTCATTGTCCGGGAGGGATCGGATAAGGTTCTTTTATATTCCTCGATTAATATCTCAACCATCGATGTGGGATCTGATGTACTGCAACCAGGAGGCATCCCGCTTATCGTGATTTTATTTGCTCCCGAATACCTGAACCTGAATCCCATCTCTGAGAGAAATTCTTCAATCTCCCTGATCACGAACATATCAGCCGGATTTAGATCAATTTTAACAGGGAACAGTTCTGTCTGACTCACCTTCAGATCGGTACCGGAATACTCAAGAAACTTTTCAAAAAGAATTCTTTCGTGTGCTCTCTTCTGATCTATTATCATAAGTCCTGATTTAACAGGACAAACAATATATTTGTTACTAATCTGGAAAAATCTTCTTTCCTGCTCCCGCATGAAAGGTTCCTCATTATCTTTACCCGGGGTAGGGAATAAATTCTCCCAGTATTCTATATTCTCCTTCTCAAAATTTCCAATATATCTGTTCCTTCCACCTTCAAAATCTTCTTTTGTAAAAGGATTGAATTGTTTGTTAACTTCGATTAACGGAGGCTCAGGTATTACCGATGATTGTTTTGGTACAGGAATTTCAAAAAGCATTTCACCATTAAAATCAAGTGATGGCACTATATTAAACCTTCCCAGGGCTTCTCTTACTGATGCCATAAGAATTTGCCATATTGACCTTTCATCATCGAATTTTATTTCAGTTTTTGTAGGATGAATATTAATATCAATTGAAGAAGGGTCAACCTCCATGAAGATGAAGTATGATGGTATAGCTTCCAAAGGTAGAATATTGTGGTAAGCCTCAACCACTGCTTTATGAAAATATGGATGTTTCATAAAACGGTTGTTGACAAAAAAGAATTGCTCACCATATGTCCGGCGCGCATTCTCAGGTTTACCAACGAAACCTGTTATATTGATAAGTGTTGTGGATGTTTCAAGAGTGATAAGGTCATTATTGATCTGTTTCCCAAAAACTCCGACGATCCTTTGCCTGCGATTGCCTGCTGAAAGGCTATAAATTTCTTCGTTGTTATGCTGAAGAACAAATCTTATCTCAGGATGAGCAATTGCAACCTTCTGAAATTCGATTACGATATGCCTCATTTCAGTATTATCCGATTTAAGAAATTTTCTTCTTGCCGGGATATTGAAGAACAGGTTTTTAACTGAAAAACATGATCCTTTCGGACAACTGCAGGGTTCCTGAGCTTCGACCCTGGAACCATTTATAATAACCATGGTTCCCTCTTCATTCTCAGATTTTTTTGTACGTAGCTCTACCATGGCAACTGCAGCTATTGAAGCCAGGGCTTCTCCCCTGAATCCCTTGGTTCTTATGGCATATAGATCATTTGCTGTGGTTATCTTTGAAGTGGCATGTCTTTCAAATGACAGCCTTGCATCAGTTTCAGACATTCCGGTACCATTATCAATTACCTGAATCAAAGTCTTTCCGGAATCCCTGATAATCACTTTTATATCATCAGCTCCTGCATCAACGGCATTTTCCATAAGCTCCTTTACTACAGAAGCAGGACGCTGGATAACTTCTCCAGCAGCTATCTGATTTGCAACCGAATCGGGTAAAAGCCTTATGATATCAGCCATCGGAACGAAATGAGCATTTATAAAGTGTTATTTTATTTTAATCCTATTGTGCAAATATATATATTTGTCATATTAACTTTTGTGGGGAATTAGCCTGGCCTTTACCAGACAAATCTATTTTGTTGATTATTTTTTTAACTAATTTCCTTAAATGATGAAAAAAGCGTCATTGTTATCATCCGTCCTTATGGTTTTACTGATGCCAAGCTGCAAAACAGGACATGATGAAAACGAAGTTAAAGTGATATCATTGAATATCAGATACGATAATCCGGATGACAGTCTGAATGCATGGCCAAACAGGATACCGGTTATCCTCGACTTTATTAAAGACGAAAATCCAGATCTGTTGGGTCTGCAGGAGGTCCTGAACCATCAGTATACGTTCCTTGACTCAATACTGACTGATTATGGTTCTGTTACTGCAGGCAGGGACGATGGAGTGAGGCAGGGTGAAATGAATCCGGTTTTTTTCAAAAAAGACAAATTTGACCTTATTAGATCAAAGACATTCTGGCTTTCAGAAACACCGGATGTACCCGGTTCAATGGCATGGGGGGCCAATCTGCCCAGAATAGTTACCTGGGTTGAACTGTCTACCAAAAAATTACATAAACATTTCTATTTATTTAATACACATTTTGCACATGATTCCGATTCAGCAAGGATAATGAGCTCTCATCTCCTGTTAAGTAAAATTGACAGTCTTGCTGCCGGATTCCCATTTATCATTACCGGAGATTTTAATATGATCCATTCAAGCAAGGGGTATTCCATTCTAACCGATCCCTATGAAAGTATTCCCCTCCTGACCGATGCTTATGCTGTCACCGAAAAAAGACCGGTCGGACCAGCCTATACTTTCAATGGTTTTTCGGAAAAACCCAGCGCCGGCAGAATTGATTTCATTTTTGTCAGAAACGGTATGAAAGTTCTTGAACACAGAGTATTCATAAAGAAAGAGCATGGAGTATACATCTCTGATCACTGGCCGGTTATGGCAGTAATTAATATTGAATCTTCAGAGCCAAAAAAGTAAGTTTTCTCGTTGTCTCTGTCCTCAGAACCCTGAAGACAGATTTATTCCTTTCTTCTGACCCCTTAGGCCCTCAATATAGCGGACTTTCAGCAGAGACATTAAGCAGTTTTCCTGTATTTTCTAACAGCAAAAAATGTGAACGTTATTGCAATGATAACAAGTGAATATATTTCCCTGCTTACATCCCTGAAACCTGATCCCTTAAGCATCACCATCCTGTTTATTCGCATCAGATGTACCACTGGATTGATATTATCGATCTTCTGGGCCCATAAAGGCATGCTCTCATAAGGAGTGAAAATTCCGCTCATCAGGATAAAGATGATCATACAGAAAAATGCTACGAACATATATTGCTGCTGCGATGATGAAAGTGTCGAGAAGAACAGGGCCAATCCAAGTACAGCTATAAGGAAGATTGAAGATGCAAAAAACAAAAGTGCTATGCTCCCTTCAAAAGGAATGTTAAATGCCAGCTTGCCTATTATCAAACCTATAGCCAGATCAATGAGCCCTATTAACAGGAATGGTACCATTTTCGCAATCATGAAATGATATTTCCTAACGGGAGTCACATTGATCTGCTCAATGGTACCAATTTCTTTTTCCCTTACAAGATTTAACCCTGCAAGCAGAAATCCTATTGCAGTTACAAGAATGCACAGAATCCCGGGAAGCATATAATACTTGTAATTAAGCATTTCGTTATACCAGTACCTGTTGGTGATCTGAATCTGTGGAACAGATGAAAAAGGCATATTGCCTGTATTCTCAGTGAGTATATTCAGATTATAGTCTTTTATTACTCCATTGAGATATGCCCATGAAAGCTGAGCATTTACTGCATTTATGGCATTAACACAAGCCATTACCTTTACAGGTTCCCCATTTCCCAGGTTCTTCCCGAAACCTTCAGGTATCTGCAGAATAAGGTCGCATTTATTTGTATGAAGCAGATCATAGGCTTTTTTTTCAGAAAAGGTGGTGGAATATACCCTGAAAAATGTAGAGCCTTCAAGTTTATCTATAAGACTTCTTGAGTCGGAAGTCATATCCCTGTCAATGACACATAATTTTATGTTCTTTATTTCAAATGTAAGTGCAGGAACAAGTAGAAGCATTTGTATTATGGGAATGCCAAAAATCGCTCTTCCAATGAACTTATTACGGAATATCTGTATGAATTCTTTCCTTATCAGATAAAGTATTGTACGCATAAATGTCTGAATTTATGTAATTCACAATAAATATCCTTCATGAGGATATTTTGGAAAAACTGTATCGATTGCTGCCACTTTTCCATTTTTACATTCTATTGCAATCGGGTCTTGAAGTTCTTTATACTCAGTCCAATAAATACTATTGTCATAAGAATCAGGACCAGTGTCTCCTTCCAAATGTACATGAATCCCGTACCTTTAATCATTATATTCTTTATTATCACTATAAAATACTTTGGAGGGAAAATTGCCGCCACCCAGTCATAACCCTTAGGCATGTTTTCTATCGGGAATATAAAACCTGAGAGAAGTATTGTCGGAAGCATCATGCCTATCAGTGTGATAAAAATTGCCTGCTGCATGGTCTTCGACACTGTTGAAATCATTATCCCGAATGACAGACTCATAAGAATATACAGCATGCTGACAGAAAGGAGGAGGATGATGCTCCCTTTAACAGGCAGCCCGAACACAAACCATGAAAAAAGAAGTATCGTTATTACATTGATAAATGATAGAATGAAATAGGGTGTTACCTTTCCAAATATGATCTGTGCAGGCTTAAGTGGAGATACCAGTAATACTTCCATTGTCCCGAATTCCTTTTCCCTGGTTATTGTTACCGAAGTCATCAGCGCACAAATGAGTATAAGAATGATTGTAATAACTCCTGGCACAAACATGAAATGCCCCTTTAATTCAGGATTGTAGAACATTCTTACTTCAGGCTGTACAAGCATATTACCACCGTTTCCTGATGAACCTGAAAATTCCCTGTTAAAATCAGTTACTATTGCGGTGGCGTAGTTGGTAATTAGTGTGGCAGTATTTGGTTCCGATCCGTCGGTTATTATACTTAAGTAAGCTTTACCTTCGCTTAAAAGATGACGTCCGAAATCCTCACTGAAAATAATAACGGCTTTTGTCTTTCCGCTCTTAAATACCTTGTCTACATCATTATAGCTCTGAAGATCATTAACTTTCCTGAAGAATCCTGATGAACATATTTTGTCTGAGATCTTCTGTGTAACCTCATCTTTTGATAGATCCAGGAAGGACACCCCTGCATCCTTGATATCCATACTTACTACATAGCCGAATATAACTATCTCGGCTATAGGTATCCCGAAAAGGATTATGAGTGTCCTGAAGTCCCTGAAAATATGCAGGAATTCTTTCTTTACAAATCCTATAAAACGTTTCATTCCTAAAACAAACTTTAACTTTTCATTACCAGCATCCCTTTTAATCAATCAGCCTCGTCTCATCCTTTATGAGATCCTCCCTGTCTCCTTTGCTTTATCCAAAAAACTGTCTTAAAAATATCAGTTTGATATGATCTCTCTTTGTAATACTTTGTTTCTGCATTTGTGACACTTTATGGTTCAATAAATTAGGTTTAGCCACAAAATGGTAAAAGGGCTATCACTGCGAGGTACTCAAAACACTTTTTATATACATTCAAATCTTTAATTAAAATACTTTTTCAATTTCATAAGAGCCTATTTATCTGGTCTTGCTATCTTTACAAAAACTTCCTCCACCGATTTGGCATTGTATTGTTTTTTCAGTTCAGAAGGTGAATCAAGTGCTACTATTTTTCCCTCGTTCATTATTGAGATCCTGTCGCAGTATTCAGCTTCATCCATATAGTGTGTAGTCACAAAAACTGTTATTCCCCTGCTTGCTGTTTCATATATCATTTCCCAGAACTGGCGGCGGGTTATTGGATCGACTCCTCCCGTTGGCTCATCGAGGAAGACAATCGTGGGATCATGCAGGATTGCCACCGAGAATGCCAGCTTCTGTTTCATTCCGAGCGGCAGGTCGGAAATAAGCCTGTCGCCATATTCTTTGAAATTGAGTCTGCTGAGAAGCTCTTCAGTTCTTTTTTTTATAAGAAGTTTGCTCATACCGTAAATACCACCATAGAGCATAATGTTTTCTTTTGTTGTAAGATCTTCATAAAGAGAGAACTTCTGGCACATATAGCCTATTTTGTTCTTTATTTTTTCCGGATCCTTCCTGGCATTGTGACCAGCCACGATAACCTCTCCTGATGTCGGGGAAGATAGGCCTGAAAGGATCCTGAGGGCAGTGGTCTTCCCGGCACCATTGGCACCCAGAAATCCGAATATCTCACCCTTATAGACTTCAAAGGTCAGATTATCATTTGCCGTAAAGCTTCCGAATTTCTTCACCAGGTTTTTTACCGAAATAACTACCTCCCTCATTTTGTAAAATTTGCAGAATTCTTACATTTTTAGCATCAAATGTTTTTACTCATAAGCTCCAGGAATCTGTCCTCAATGCCGGGCTCTTTCTCAGCAATTTCAGCATTTTCAATGCCCGATTTTCTAAGGTGATCGTAGATGGAATCATCAAAACTGTCATCCCTGAAAGTGATATGGACAGAATCCCCGAAAGGATAAACAGTGGCCGTTTTATGATATTCCCTCAATGCGAGCAGGAGTTTGTACTTATCCTGCGCTTTTGCACTGAAGAGTTTCCTTTTAAGCCCTTTCCTGATCATTTCTGGTGTATCGATCGAAAGAATCCTTCCGTTTTGTATAAGGGCAACCCGGTTACATCTCATTGCTTCATCCATATACGGAGTTGAAACGATTATTGTTATTTTATGCTTTTTCAGCTTATTCAGCATCTCCCAGAATTCAGCCCTTGATACTGCATCAACTCCTGTGGTGGGTTCATCAAGAACCAGCAAGTCAGGCTTATGTACCAGAGCACATGAGAGTGCAAGCTTCTGTTTCATTCCTCCTGACAGTCTTCCTGCCAACCTCTTCTTAAAAGGCTCAATATGTGAGTATATGTCATAGATAAGATCGAAGTTTTCACTTACCTTGGTACCAAAGACAGTAGCATAGAAATTCAGATTCTCTTCAACTGTCAGATCATTATAAAGGCTGAACCTTCCGGGCATATAACCTATGTTCTTCCGCAATTCCTTATAACCGGTCCTGCAGTCAAATCCCAATACTGTCAGTGTTCCCTCATCAGGAAGAAGGAGTGTGGTGATGATTCTGAAAAGTGTTGTCTTACCTGCACCATCGGGTCCTATGAATCCGAATATTTCACCTTCATTCACATCAAAAGTTATATCCTTCAGAGCCTGGGTCGCACCAAATTTTCTGCTGATTGACGATGATATTATTACCTTTTGCATTCCTTTAACAGTTCAGAATATTACTTCGCCCGGCATACCTGATTTCATTGAGCCGTCATTCTTTACATCGATGGTTACTGCATACACCATTGTCACTCGTTCCTCTTTGGTCTGGATTATCTTCGGTGTAAATTCTGCTTTGCCAGAAATGTAGCTTATATTGCCTGTAAATGATTTATATCCTTTTTTACCTTCATCAATCCTGACAGTGCAATTTTGTCCGAGTTTTATGTCGGGCAGCTGGGCTCCGCTGACATATACTTTAAGTTTAATTACAGAAAGGTCGGCCAGTTTGGCCAGAGGTTTCCCGGTTGAAGTCAGTTCTCCTGCCTCTGCATATTTTTCTATGATCGTACCTTTCCGTGGGCTTTTTATGCAGCTCCTGATAACCTGTTCATTCAATGTAGCCTTTTTCGATTCATAAACTGAAAGCTCAGCAGCGATCGATGACTTCTGGGTATTATTAGCCGCAATCTGTTTTTCAAGAACAGCAACCTGGCCTGTGAGATCATCATACTGCTTTTTTGTAGCAGCATCGTCCCGGAGCATGTTTTCTATCCTTTTGATATTTACATTCAGGTTGGCAATCTGCTGGTTAAGGATATCGTTCTGGGCAGTAATCGAACTCATCCTTGTCCTTACACTTCGCATTCCTGCATCTATCTCCCTTTTCTGAAGATGAAACAGTGTTGTATCGATCAGAGCAATTTCAGTACCTTTATCAACATCTGTCCCCTCTGCCGGATCAAACTTTAATATTCGTCCGCTGGTTTCAGAGGAAATAATCACCTCAGTAGCTTCAAAATTGCCGTAAGCATCTGCCTGGTCCGATCGTTTTTTACAACCTGCAAACATAACAGCTGCCATGATTATTAATGTACTGGTTTTCATAAGTTTGTATTGTTTATTTCCAATTTCTTCTTTTCTTTTACTCATTGTGTAACACTTAATCTGATGTTAATTTTTTCAGGCCATCGCGAAATTTGCTCTTTTATCTTAAATCTGTTTTGCAATCTCCTTTAAAAGGCTTGTTATACTGCAATTACGCTCCATTTATTTAGTCGGGAATTATTCAATTTCCTTACCGCTGATATTTAAATATTCAACCTGGGCCATAGTCAGATTGATCTTATGGATTTCATAGTTTATTAAAGCTTGTTTTTCAGCATTAATCTCGTTTAGAAGCTCTGTTGCCGTAATTATACCGTTTTCATACTGCGAAACGGCCGAGGAAGTTATCCTTTTCCTTATTGAAATAAGTTCAGTATCCGTTTCAATCATTGATTTCAGACTTACTATCTCAGAATTTTTTGCCTCAAGAAGATGATTAAAGTTATCTGCCATATCTTTCTTCCTGTTCTCTATTATTCCCTGCTGAAGGCTGATAATCTGCTTCTCGTTTCTGCTTTTGTTCCAGTCGAAAATATTCCATTTGACACCTGCTCCCAAAATATAATAAGGTGCAAATTCATCCCTGAAAAAATTGTTCCCCGGAGGATTTCCGTATCCAAGGGTTGCGAATCCGTATGCTTTAGGCATTCTTTTGCTGTTTATTATCCTGAGATTCGCATTAAGTTGTTCTTTGCGCAGATCAAACAAATCAAGTTCAGGTCTCAGAAGATCGTTGGGAAGGGCATCGGGGAATGAAGGAGAAACAAGTTCGGACGACTGGTTGATATCAATACCTGTAATGTCTGACAGGATTTTGTGAAACGCGTTTTTACGAATCTCATTTTCCTTAAGTTGTTGTTCGAGTTTTATTTTCTCTGCAGTCATTACATCTATGTCTGATTTCAGGATGGTTCCATTCTGCAGGGCAGATTGCATTGATGAAATTCTTTTATCAATTAACTCGAGATAACTCCTGAGCAGTTCCTTTTGCCTGTTTAAAAGCAGCAAGTTGAAAAAATAGACGTTTATCTGACTCCGGAGTTTGTATAAATCCGTTTCATTCTGTTTTTCATTTAACTGTAAATCAGCTTTTTCGAGGGCGCGGGCCCCTTTGGTTGCCCCACCGTCGTATATCACCTGGCTGATATCGACAGTCAGTTTGTATTGTTCGTGGGGCAAAGGAGTTATGGCGTCAGCTATCCCCGGTATGGGTATTGAACTCAGAGAACTGCCGATATCAATTACTTCCGAGTTATAAATGAAATTTCCGCTGGCATCAATTGTCGGGAGCCAACCGTTTAAAAGATTTTTATCTTTTAATTGCCATATTGATGAGTATGAGGCTTTTTCCCCCGCAATGGCACTTGTTTCCGATGCTCTTTCATAACACTCTTTAAGTGTCACTATTTTATTGCCCTGCGCATTCATTATGCAGGAGCTTAAAATAAATAATAATAACAGCACAGGCTTTTTCATATTTAAAACTTTATTCTATTACCTTACAAGGGCTTTTATCACAAAATCAGCAGCAAACTTTTTCCTTTCTTCTATATAGTCGTCGAATTTTATTCCCATTTTTTCGAATATTGCTTCCAGTATACCTTTTGCAGCGAAAGGGAAAACGCTTAAAGCAGCAATAGAACTCATTATCTGAGGGATATCCTCCCTGGCAATATTTAATTTCTTCAATTCATTACTGTGTTGCTTTTCAAGAGTATTCCAGATATTTTCAATATCAATAAACCTGATAAGTTTCTTTATCCTTGCCGGGTTACGATGGATCTCATTCAGAATGAACAAGGGCAGTTTTGGATTCGCCTGCAAATAGGAGATATGTTCCCTGTAAAAGAATCTTATTTTTTCCTCCAGGGAAAGATTCTGATCCATAACCGGTGCAAATTTTTTAAATATCTGACCGGCAATTTTCTCAAATACGGCATTAAAAAGCTGATCTTTGGTACGGTAATAATAATGAAGAAGAGCTTTGTTAATACCGGCATGATCGGCGATGTCGCGCATTCTTGTGCCATCCATCCCTTTTTCAGTAAAAACCACTGTTGCTGACTCGAAAATTTTTTCTTCTGTTAATTTGTCTTTTTCGGCCATATTTTTAATCATTTAGTTTAACCGAAAATATTAACTATTAAATTTAATCAAATGGTCAAATATAAAGCAAATTTTTTTTATTTCCAATTTTTAACAGAAAAATTACAAGTCAGAAATAAGAGCTTCGATCAGCAGAGCAGGTGTACTATTTCTTTTCGTATCCGACAGGGTTATTAAGAAGCAGGAGTTGTGTCTCTTTAAGTTTAAGAAGTTCCCTTATTTTTAGTGCGCCGGGGAAACCGGCACGGGGTCGGGTTTTAAGTCCGGTTCCGGCACAAAACAGAGCAATATTTTGTGAAACTATGCCGCAATCCATACTTGCCCAAATGAGTTTCAATGAATCAGTTCCTGCTCTGAACCTTGAGACATCGCTTACCATAACAATGTTTACAGGAGCATCTGTCTTTCCCGGGAGATCCATAAAATTACCGGATACCACCTGATTAAGGGCATGCTGTTTTGGATCATACAGGTAGATGCCCTCTTCCATAAATGCATAAATATCGATATCCTGGGTGTTCATAGCTGAAGGAGCAGTCCTTTTTCCTTCATCGGGACGATTTATACCGTTGGCAGCCCAGAGGAGGTCTGACAGATCCTGCTGTGTGAGTTTCTGGGATGACCATTCCCGCACTGAAGCCCTGGCATCAAAGGCCTGCATTATCGGTAAACCTCTTGTTTTATCAGGTTTGGGAAGTATGATAGTGCCAGGTTCCTGTCCGGTAAATGAATTGCATATTAATAAAAAGCAAAAAGAAAAGCCAACTATTTTCATTGTGCTACAACTGATTGATTACCTGGTAAATTTATGATATTTTGTGAAATCAAAATATCAATGGGCACTAATGATTTGAATTATTAAACATATTTTTTTTGCAATTTTGAGAGGCGTGTAAAAAAACTTAAATTTGTATATGAACTTGATGGAAGAAATTTTAAAATTTTGGAAATATGAAAACTGAAGGAAGGCGAACCAGTGGCAATATTGAGGACCGTAGAGGTATGTCAGCAGGGAAAGTGGCAGTAGGAGGAGGAATAGGAGCCATTGTTATTGCCGTTATAGTATTATTGCTTGGGGGTGATCCAACTCAGGTGATGGATACGATGCAGAGTACCACTACTGAGTCAGGCCCGGTAACTGCATCTCCTGAAGAGGAAGCAATGGCAAATTTTGTTTCGGTTGTTCTTGCCGGAACGGAAGATGTTTGGACAAAGATTTTCCAGGAATCCAACATGACCTACAGGCAGCCCACTCTTGTCCTTTTCAGGGACCAGGTTCAATCGGCCTGTGGTTATGCCAGTGGTGCCAGCGGGCCCTTTTACTGCCCGGGTGATGAGAAAGTGTATATTGACCTTGCATTTTTTGATGAGCTTAAATCGAGATTCGGAGCATACGGAGATTTCGCAGTAGCCTACGTAATAGCTCATGAGATCGGGCATCATGTTCAGAACCTTCTCGGGATACTTAATGATGTGAATAGCAAGAGAGCAAGGTTTGATCAGGTGAGTGCAAATAAACTCCTTGTCAGACTTGAGTTGCAGGCAGATTTCCTTGCAGGCATGTGGGCTCATTATGATCAGGCAATGTTCAATTCACTGGAACCAGGTGATATTGAAGAAGCAATGAACGCCGCTGCATCAGTAGGTGATGATGTCCTGCAGAAAAGGTATCAGGGCAGAGTTATACCAGATGCCTTTACACATGGATCGGCAGCCCAGCGTAAGGAATGGTTCAGAAGGGGATATACATCCGGAGATTTTGACAAAGGTGACACTTTCAATTCAAATATCTGATCAGATATTATATACATTCCATATGCACCCATTTTCAAAACGTTCTGATTTTGACAGTTTAAGATTTATGTTCCCCTTAATTTCAGAGAACATAGGATAGCATTTCCTGCCAACTATCAGGGGATGTATGAGCAGACTTATTTCACTAACCAGCCCAAGGTTCATTAACAGATTGCTGAGAATCATCCCGGTGTCGGTAAGAATTTTATGAATATTGAATTTCTCTTGTAAGAGCTGAATCGCACATTTTAAATCGACCTTGTCTTTGCCTGCAATAATAAACCTGAAGTTCCTTTCCTCAAGATGCCTTATATAATCGTCAGGAGTTATTTCCGACACAAGCATAATAACATCCCTGCAATACTCAAAACGTCGACACGTGTGAAGCATTCCCTTCAGTCGTGCTCCGGAATCAATAATAACCCACCATGGTAATGAATGATCGCGGTCTGGAGCAATGAAATCATCCGGCTTTTCTTCCGGGATACCTTCCCCGAACATCTCATTCCCTGCAACGACAGTTGCGGATCCGATCAGATGAGCGTCGGGATTATACTGCCCCGCTATCCTGTAATGAAGTTCCATGTCAGGCATAAATCCGGTCAGCGATCCATCTGTACTTATTGAGTTATGAATTATTATTTCAGCGTTCATATTAAAATGTTTATTTAGTTCCAATAGATGAATTTATTTAATTTTGGAAGAATAATGAAAAATTAATAAACAGATTCTTATGAAAAGTGAACATTCACTGACCCGACTATACTTATTAGGTATCATCTTAATGTTCAGCCTTGAAAACAATATAATGGCAGCCGGAGGTGAACCTGGGTCGTTGATTATTAAGAAAACTGCAGATTTCAGAGTGACCGGAAACGGAAATTCCAAAGCATGGGACATTACAAAATGGATTGACATTAACAGACAGGATAAAGGTAAGACTGACTACAGGACTAAGGCTAAGGTTCTTTATTCAGATACCGGAATTTATTTTTTATTCGATTGTGAAGACAGAAAACTTACAAACATACTAAAGGCAGACAATCTGGATTTGTATAATGAGGATGTTGTTGAAGTATTTTTATGGGCAGATGAAAGTTTCCCGGTTTATTTCGAATATGAGATTTCTCCACTTGATTATGAACTTCCAATTATTGTTCCCAATAATAAAGGTTCTTTCCTGGGATGGCTCCCCTGGCACTATGAAGGGGAACGAAAAGTTCAGCATGCCACCTCGGTAAGAGGCGGCAGTAAAGACAGTTACGCTTCCGTAAGCGGTTGGACAGCTGAATTCTTCATCCCATTTAAGCTGCTTTCTCCGATGGGCCAGGTGCCTCCTGTCTCAGGAACAAAATGGCGGGCCAACATGTACCGTATCGATTATGATCACGGAGCAACACATTTTTCCTGGCAAAAGACTTCCGGTTCATTCCATGAGTATAATAAGTTCGGGACATTTATTTTTGAATAGTCTTCTTTATTATCCTGAGTTAAAATTCTCAAACACATTCCTTCCGAGCCTGAACAGGAACTAATTGACTGTTAAATAAAACAATAGTGGATCTTAAAGATTATTTAAAATTTCACTATTCCCATAATGCTTTATGTCTTTTTGAATCATTCAGAAAGATTTTACTGTTTTTGAGTATATGTCAGATTATAGATAACCTTAAACTGCTGCAACTGATACAAGCAGAAAATCAATTCAATCAGTTTTGGCAAAGTCTGCGGTCCGGGGAGAATTATCAGGGAGCCGAATATTGTCAAAAAACTTAATATTGAATAAATGAAATATTTTATAAGTAAAATAATAAAAAATTATTTTATTATTAAAATATTATATTATATATTTGTAATATATATTAAACTTATATATTGAATAAAAACAAATGATACCAACCGAGTTACTTAAAGGATCACTAAAGACAATAGTTCTTAAGATTCTAAAAGAAGAGGGCCCTTTGCACGGCTATGCAATAACACAGAAAGTTGAAGAATTAACCGGAGGTAAAATCAAACTAACCTACGGTGCACTTTATCCTGTTCTACATAAACTGGAAAGCGAGAATGTACTGGTAACCACATCAGAAATATTCAACAACAGGGTGAGGATCCAATATAAGCTTACTTCGAAGGGTCATTCCGTAGTGGAGGAAAAACTAAAGGAACTCACTGAGTTCATTGAGTCCATTCAGAGGATTATTGAGCCCAGACCGGGCCTGAGTTATGCTTGAATTAAGCCCTCAGAATATTGACCTGATTAGAAGGGAAATCAGCGATCATGGGATCATGTTTTCACATCTTGCCGATGATCTGACTGATCACATATGTTGTGATGTGGAAAGCGAAATGATAAAGGGATTATCATTTCACGATGCTTACAAGGTCGTAAAAGCCAAGATCGGAAACCACAGGCTTAATGAGATTCAGGCAGAAACTCTTTATGCAGTTGACACTAAATACCGTAAAATGAAAAACACGATGAAAATTTCGGGCATTGCCGGTACAATACTATTCGGTTTTGCCTCACTGTTCAAGATCATGCACTGGCCTCTGGCGGGAGTATTGATGACGTTAGGTGCTCTCACACTCGGATTTGTTTTTATGCCATCATCACTTAGTGTTCTCTGGAAAGAAACACACAGTTCGAAGAAGTTATTTCTTTTCATTTCTGCTTTTTTTACAGCCCTGTTTTTTATAACTGGGATCCTTTTTAAGGTTCAGCATTGGCCTGGTGCAGGAATAGTAATTACACTGGCAGGAGTTTCTGCAGTCTTGTTCTTCATTCCCGCTTTGCTCTTCAGGACGTTCAAATATTCAGAAAGCAAGGTTAAAAGGCCGGTTCATGTACTTGGCGCCATTGGCACAATGCTATATATTACAGGGTTCCTATTTAAAATGCAGCACTGGCCTTTGTCAGGGGCATTTCTCATCTGTGGCCTGATTATACTTTTTATTATTGTATTTCCATGGCTCACATTCATCACATGGAAAAATGAGGAATATATAAGATCTGAGTTTATTTACATGGTTTCAGGTTCTCTGGCGATCATGATCCCCGCATCTCTTACAGTAACAAATATAGGGCGCAACTTTGAAGCCGGATACTTTACCAACATGGAACAGCAAAAAGCTTTATCTGATTTTCTGAATGAAAACAACAAGGCATTCCTTGATGAGTATCGCGACTCTGTAAGTTTCGGCGAACTTCAACAAATACATTCAAGAACCAATAATCTGATAAGTCTTATAAACACCATTGAAGCAAAGATGATTGCCGAAGCAGAAGGCGATCCGGGCAATCCGCTTCAAAATCCGCCTCAGGTTATTCAGACTGAAAACGGACAGAATATTGTATACCGTGAACTTTCCAATCCCTTTCATACGCGGCCTGCAGAGGATTTTCTTCTTACCGGTACTGATCAGCGCTCTAACCTTGATTCAGCATTGAATAACTACCGAAAATATTTGTCAGAGGTTATTAATGATAAGAATATAATGGACCCGGGGAAAATCATTGATATCTCAGCATTCCTTCCAGAGCAGGCCGGAGACAGACGAAAAATATCAATGATGACAGGACTTCACTCATTGGCACTGCTGAGAAATATTCTTTTCACAATCGAAGGCAGTGCATTGAAGACCGTTGCCGGCAGAAAGTAAACTTAAATATGTATTTTAAAATGAAAAACAAAATATATATTCTTGGGTTAGTAACAACACTTCTGGTTTTTATCGGAATACTTTTCAAAATTCTTCACTGGCCAGGAGCAGGGGTGCTTCTTATTCTGGGAATATTTTCCCTGGTAATTGTATTTCTGCCAGTTGCCCTGATAAATAACTATAAAGCAGAAGGTAACAAAGTTAACAGATCCCTTTATATCGTTACATGGATAACCTGTCTTGTAGTCTTCATTGCCATGCTTTTCAAGATACAGCACTGGCCAGGCGCCGGGTACCTGCTTCTCATATCGGTTCCGTTCCCATTCATCATTTTCCTTCCGGTATTTCTTGTAATCACGGGGAAAAATAAGAACTTTAATATCAATCATACAATTGCCATACTGTTTTTGCTGGCATTGATCTCCTCATTCTCTGCACTACTCTCGTTGAACGTGTCGAAAGAAAGGATCCTGGATAGCCTTGGGATATCAGCCAATTACAACAGAATTGAACCGGCACTTGATAAACTGCCTTTAAATGAAAATCAGTCTGAAATTATTCAAAAAATAGACAGGGCACTGGCCCTGGCTGAAGAATATCATTCACTGATATTCAAAAATGAAGGTATTACCAGAGAACAGTGGATCAATGATCCCGGGATACTGATGGAATTAAGTTCGCGCAGTCCTGCAGCAAACAGTATACTCAAAGGAAGGGAAGGCCAGGTTTATATGGAATTACAGGCAATATTGGCAGAAATAATCAGACTAGCGGGAAATGATGCAGTGGCTGGTAAACTTAAAGATTATGTTGCTTCGATCCTTGGCATGGAACAGGCAGGAAGCGGTGGACAATATCTCTGGACAGATGCTTTGTTCAAGGCTGATATACAGCCCTGGGCTCACGCTTATCTCGATGGACTTGAAACAAATCTTAAAATGATAAAAGTATCATTAAGCAACCTGAATTGATACCTGCTAATTTTAATAATCTCTGACCACTGATAAATATTGGAATTTCCCATTTCAATAAATTGAAAAATTTTTAATTGGATTTCATTTTGTCATGTTCTTCTGTTCTAAATGTGTCCGGAATTTCATTTGATCTTACCGTGGGGCGTTTGCCCTCATCAGGAAAATATCAGTTTCAATCGGTAAAATAAGGGCATACTTCTATTTTGTTTTTAAGAGCTTTTAATGCCAGATACTTTTGTATTAAAAGTTCTTGATTATGAAACGTTATATATTAATTTTCTTCACAGTTAATTTGTTGTCCCAATTTTCTGCATGGGCCCAAAAAGACACTGTATGGACACTTGAGGAGTGCATCAGTTATGCTTATGAAAGGAATATCCAGATCAGGAAAAGCGAACTTTCAAATCAACGTTATCAATACCTTTCCGATCAGGCAAAGGCACAGAGATTTCCATCGTTAAATGCTTCACTGAATCAGAATTATGACTGGAGCAGAAGTGATCAGACAACGAGTGCGGGTTTTACCGGTACGTATGGTTCAAATCTGTCTTTAAGTTCAGGAATTACCATTTTCAACGCTTCGAAGCTTACAAATCAGATCATTCAGAGTGAGCTGGATATTGAAGGTGGGACCTTGTTCCTTGAGGCTGCCAAAGAATCTGTAAGCCTAGCTATTCTTGATGCCTATCTTCAGGTTCTTTACGCGGAAGAACAGGTTAAGAACAGCAGAAAACAGATTGAATCTACCAGCCGTCAGCTAGACCTGGCGGCTGAAAGGCTTGAATTGCAGATAATAAGCCAGTCTGACTATGCCCAGATAAAATCACAGCTTGCCAGTGAAAAGCTGACTCTGGCAAATGCTGAAAGCCAGCTGGCTATTGCAAAGGTAAATCTTGAGCAGTTGATGGAATTGCCGGTAAGTAAAGATTTTAATATAGAACATCCGGAATTCCCTTCATCAGTGAACCAGAACAGAATTCCTGATGTAAATCTTATCTATGAAACGGCCCTCTCAATTAAACCTGAAATAAAAAATGCTGAGATCAACAAAAAGATTGCATCACTTGATGAAAAGATAGCAAAAGCCGGATTTTACCCTGTCCTGTCAATGAGTGCCGGCATTGGCACGGGTTATTCCAATAAAGCAGCAGATTCATATTTCACCCAGTTTGACAGAGGGTTTTCTCCATCAGTTGGACTTTCTCTATCGGTTCCAATTTATCAGAAGAGGCAGGTCAAGACCAACGTAGCAATTGCAAGAATAGATTATCAGGATGCCTTACTCTCAGAGTTAAATACAAGGAATGAGCTCAGGAAGAAAATTGAACAGGCATGTCTTGATGTTACTTCCGCTCAGGTTCAGTATGAAGCAAGCCTTGAAAAGTTCAATGCAACAAAGGAATCGGCAGCCTTATCTGATGAAAAATTCAGGCAGGGGATGATTAATTCAGTTGATTACCTTGTTTCAAAAACCAATCTTATTCTGGCGGAAAGCGAATTTCTTCAGGCCCGGTTCAATCTGATTTTCAGTTATAAGGTTCTTGATTTCTATTCAGGAATTCCACTATCTCTTTAACGATAAAAATTTAAATATTAAGATCATGAAAAAGAAAATTATTATAACAACTATTTTATTGCTTATCACAGCAGCCACGTGGATAAGCATTAAAATCATGGCTAAGAAGGGCCCCAATTACACCTTTGACACAATCAGGGTGCAAAAAGGAGATATTTCCAATACGGTTACAGCCACAGGGACTATTGAAGCAATTACGACCGTTGAGGTAGGCACTCAGGTATCCGGCATTATTGAGCATATTTATGCAGACTTTAATGATAACGTCAGGCAGGGACAGATTCTGGCAAAGCTTGATGAGACATCTCTTAAGGCACAGGTTGAACAGAATCAGGCGACTGTAGACCAGGCTCAGGCTCAGCTCAATTATCA
This sequence comes from uncultured Rikenellaceae bacterium, assembly GCA_964514725.1. Classification (GTDB taxonomy): domain Bacteria; phylum Bacteroidota; class Bacteroidia; order Bacteroidales; family VadinHA17; genus LD21. The sequence continues at coordinate 5,085 of CAZEUL010000011.1, read as the reverse complement.
GGAAGCAACATTCAACCGGATCAAAGTTCTTTATGAGAAAAATCTTATTGCTAAGGCTGATTACGATCAGACCCTTTTCAACTATGAAAACTCCAGAGCTTCGCTGAATAACGCCAGATCTGCTCTTGCCCGGGCAAAGGTTAATCTTGCGTATGCAACTATTTATTCACCTATCGATGGAGTTGTATTGAACAGGGCTGTAGAAGAGGGCCAGACTGTTGCTGCCACTTTTAATACCCCTGAAATGTTCACAATAGTTAATGACCTGACACAGATGGAAGTTCAGACAAGCGTGGATGAGGCTGACATAGGACGTGTAAAAAAAGGACAACGTGTCGAATTCACGGTAGATGCATATCCTGATCTGAAATTTGAAGGATCAGTTTCACAGGTCAGACTTCAGCCAGTAATTACAAATAATGTCGTAACCTATGTTGTTATTATTAATGCTCCAAATCCCGACAAAAAATTGATGCCGGGGATGACCGCCAGTGCAACTATTTTTATAGAGGAGAAGCAGAATACACTTATTCTGTCGGGTAAAGCATTAAGATTCAAACCTGATGAAGACTACCTGCTGGAAATTGCGGATAAGAAAAACCGAAAAAACGGATCTCAGATGTCAGAAGCTGGTCCGATAAATCCGTCTGCAGACTTGCCTTTTAGCGTACCTGTAAAGAATGCAGACAATTCTGCCAGATTAAATTCACCCGACAAAGACATTAAAGTCTTATGGATAAAAGCTGATCCATCTGAAATTCGCCCCGTATTTGTCAGGATTGGAATTGAAAACGGATCAAACGTGGAAGTGTTATCTGGATTAAAAGAGGGAGATGATGTGGTTATTTCGATGACAGGAAAATTAAAAGAAACCAAAGCAGTCAACCGGAATAGTCGGCCAAGAGGGCCTATGCCCTTTTGAAAAGGAATAATGTTAATAAAGATATGAGATGAATAATATCATTATTGAAATACACAATCTTAGGAAGGATTATAAGGTTGGAGAGATAACTGTTCATGCTCTCAGAGGGATTGATATGCAAATCACAAAAGGAGAATTTGTAGCCATAATGGGGGTAAGCGGATCCGGGAAATCCACTATGCTAAATATCCTGGGTTGCCTGGACACGCCTACTGCAGGTGAATTCCTGCTTGATTCAGTTAACATTAAAACCATGAAGAAAGATGAGTTAGCAAGGTTGCGCAACCAGAAGCTTGGATTTGTTTTTCAGTCATTTAATCTGCTTCCCCGGACAACAGCTCTTGAAAATGTTGAGCTTCCGTTATTTTATAGTAGCGGTGTCAGGCCGAAGGAAATAAGGGAAAGAGCTGAACTGGCTCTTGAAGCAGTCGGGCTGGCTGACAGGATGGATCATATGCCGAACCAGTTATCGGGAGGCCAGCAACAGAGAGTGGCAATTGCGCGTTCTCTTGTAAACAATCCGGTTCTCATTTTAGCGGATGAACCAACAGGAAACCTCGACACACGTACCTCTTTTGAAATCATGGAACTCTTCCAGCAACTTAATGACAAGGGCAGAACAATAGTATATGTTACCCATGAGCCTGATATTGCAAAATTTGCAACACGAAACATAGTTTTCAGGGATGGCAGAATTCAAAGGGAACAGCCCGTGGCTGAACGTTTGTATGCGCAGAATATCCTGAAAAATCTTCCAACAGAGAACGATGATCAATATGATTTAGGAGGATAGAGTTATGAAATTATCGAATTTATTTAAAATAGCACTCAGGGCTCTTGTAAGAAATAAAATGAGAGCTATCCTGACTATGCTCGGTATCATTATAGGAGTAGGTTCAGTGATTGCCATGCTTGCGATTGGTCAGGGATCTAAAAAGAAAATAAGGGATCAGATTTCCACTATGGGTACAAATATGGTAATGATAATGCCAAATTTTCAAAGACGTGGTGGTGTTAATCTGGGCTCATCCAATTCAATGGTTTTAAAATACAGTGATGTTGTTTCTCTTCGCAATGAATCAACAGCGATAGCGGAGGTTTCTCCTGAAGTCCGTTCTAATGGACAGGTGATTTACGGTAATCAGAACACAGTTACAACAATTTATGGGATCAGCGAAGAATACCTTGCCATAAGGAAGCTTGAAATCAGCAACGGCAGGATATTTACACCGCAGGAGACAAGAAGCATGGCAAAAGTTTGTCTGGTTGGACAAACGGTGGTTGAAAATCTTTTTGGAAGAGATTCTGATCCTGTTGGAATGATGATACGAATTAAAAACCTGCCATTTGAAGTTATCGGAGTATTAAAGGAGAAAGGTGAAAGCGGAATGGGTCAGGACCAGGATGATCTTATTCTGGCACCTTATACAACAGTCCAGCGCCGTCTTGCAGCCATCGATTATATTAACGGGATTTATGTGTCAGCTATCAGCGAAGAGAAAAGTGCTCTTGCAGCATCACAGATTGAAGAAATACTGCGGAGGACCCATAAACTTAAGGAATCTGATGAAAATGATTTCAGGATAATGTCACAATCTGAACTTATTGAAACTGTATCGTCAGTTACTGATGTTATGACTTATTTGCTAGGAGCCATAGCCGGTATTTCGCTCCTGGTGGGAGGGATAGGGATCATGAACATAATGTTTGTTTCAGTAACAGAACGTACCCGTGAAATCGGATTGCGAATGTCAATCGGGGGTAGGGGTAAAGACATTCTGAGACAATTCCTTGTAGAATCGATGTTAATTAGCATTCTTGGTGGATTAATGGGCGTTATTTTTGGTTATATTGTTGCGAAAATAGCAGGCTCATTTATGGACAGTCCGACAATTATTACATCTCAGTCTGTTATACTGGCTTTTGCAGTCTGTTTTGCAATAGGTGTCTTTTTTGGATGGTATCCTGCAAAAAAAGCAGCCAACCTGAATCCGATAGAAGCTTTAAGATATGAATAACCAGACTATGAAAAAGCGATTTTTTGAAGGGAAAAAATTCACTGTAATTCTCCATCTTCTGGCATGGACTATTTTCATCGTAATCCCTCTCTACTTTATTAAAGGTTGGCCTGTAAGCAGAGATTTTATCTGGCTGTTTTATATAAATACCCTTGTAAGCGGTATTATATTTTATATTAATTACTTATTGCTGGCACCGAAACTTTTCTTTGAAACAAGGAAGTTCAGGTATTTTATTTCAGTTTTTGTGATGGTCATAATTTTTTATTTTGTATCGGATATTTCAAACAAGATGATTTTTAACCGGTTTTCAGAACCGTCACCCACTGAACAGAAAGAAAAGAAGCCCGACCGACACCAGAAAATTACTCTTCCGGGAGCCGGAGGCAATATCGGAAGACCGAAGCCCCCGTTCAGAAATATGCACCTTTACAATTATGGCTTGAATTCGCTGTTTCTTGTCGTTTTTTCACTTGGGTTGCGAGTGCTTGAACGAAATTCACAGATTGAAAAGCTTCAAAAAGAGACCGAAAAAGCAAAATTGAATTCAGAACTGGCTTTCCTTAAAAGTCAGATCAGCCCTCACTTTCTTTTCAACACTCTCAACAATATATATTCACTTATAAGAATTAATCCTGAAGATTCGCAGAATGCTGTACTGAAGCTTTCAAAACTGATGAGATATCTTTTATATGAGTCGGAACAGGGAAACACCCGGTTGAGCAGCGAAATAGGATTCATGCAAAACTATATAGACCTGATGAAGTTAAGGATGAGTGAAAGAGTGGAATTGAAGATTGAATTTCCGAATGATTATGAAGATGTTTCAATCCCGCCTTTGCTGTTTGTCCCTTTCATTGAAAATGCATTCAAACATGGGATAAGTTACCGTGAGAAATCATTTATAGAAATCAGAATGGAGCTGAGTGGTAATTTAATAAGCTTTAAATGTGCGAACAGTATTGTAAAACAGACGGTTGATGAGGATACATCGCATAACGGAATAGGCCTTGACAATGCCGTTAAAAGGTTAAATCTGTTATTCCCTGGCAAACATGATCTTCAGATAAATAAGTCTGACAAGATTTATGTAATAATTCTTAAAATAAACCTGTCTTGATGATCCGTGCAATTGCAATAGATGACGAACCCCTTGCACTTCAGCTTGTCGCAGGATATATTGAGAAGACGCCAGGCCTGGAATTTGCGGGAAGTTTTGATAATCCTCTCGATGCAATGGATTATTTATCCGAAAACAAGGTTGATCTGATTTTTGTCGATATTCAGATGCCTGATCTGAACGGTATTGAATTCACAAGGTCTTTAAAAGGTAATCCGAAAGTGATATTTACAACTGCGTATGACAAATATGCTCTTGAGGGATTTAAACTGGATGTTATTGATTATCTGCTTAAGCCTTTCAGTTATGAAGAGTTTGTAAAGGCAGTTCAGAAAGCAAAAAGGTTAATTCGTCTTGAGAAAGTTGCTCTTTCAAGGGTGGATGCCACAGATGATTACCTCTTCATGAAATCTGATTACAAGATAAAACGCATTAATTTGAAAGATATACTCTACATAGAAGGGCTTAAGGACTATGTGAAGGTCTATGTCCAGAATTCTGCAAAACCTGTCATGTCTCTCACAACCCTTAAGCATATTGAATCAAAGCTTCCTAAAGACCGGTTCATGAGAGTACATCGCTCCTTTATAGTGAACCTTGAAAAAATCGATACAATTGAGAGGAGCAGGATCGTGTTTGGAAAAGTATATATACCTGTAAGCGATCAGTTTAAAGAAAAATTTCAGAATTTCCTCGATAAAAACTTCATCTAAAGGATATTCTGAATCATCTGGTTTTCCGGTCAGACTTCAAATATTCTTCAATCTCGTTCAGGGACGATCTTTTGATGGTTATCAGAGTTTTCCTATGGAAGTTTGGCTGATCACATCACCAAAGAAATAACGGAAATAAAGGTTGTCAAATGATTAGAATGTAATGGCAGCTGATCAAATTTTTAACAATTCATTATTATGTAACCATCTTGTCTATGGGGGGGGGGGGGGGATGTGTGTAAAAAACCATTAAAAAATAAAAAGAATTAATATAAAAATAGGGTATATATAAAAAAAATATGTAAAAAAATT
>CAZEUL010000010.1:124132-140851 GCA_964514725.1 uncultured Rikenellaceae bacterium | reverse complement strand
GTTTATCACATTCACCAACGGTGTTCGGAAGACATTCAGTTGGGGATTACTCGGATTTTTTCCTGCCAAACCGGTATCTTATGCCTGCTGAAGCCTGCAGAAGCAAATCTTCATTCTCAACTTCAATCAATGGCTGGAATTCTATCTGAAAGGAGAAATTCCTGAATTTTTCAAAAGGCCTGACCTGAACACCGAAAGGAACAATTATCCCGTTGAAATAATTAACAACAGCACCTGCTCCAAGGTAGATTTCATGATTTTCCTTTAAGGCCAGATTATAAAGGACAGCAAGCTCAGGAGTAAAGCTATCAATGTAAGTATTGCCGTAAATTCTGAGATCGGCCCATAGCCTTTCTGTAATATTAATTCCTAATCCTATCTTGTCAAGGGAAGAATATTGATAGGAAATGCTCAACTGCCCTTTTGCTGTATTGCAGATGCATAATGAACATAAGATGGATACTGAAAGAATGACTAGCCTTTTCATAACAGTAAACAGATTTAAGGTTTTTAAAATGTCAGATTTCTGATTAAATAAAGGAACTATAATTAAATTACTTTCACATTACCAAAATAGTAAATATTTTTTTTTTAGAAAAAGTACTTTGCCTGAAAATTTATTATCAGACAAGCAAATTGCTGAAGGAATAAAAGAATTTTAAATTGTTTTAATATACGGTTTGCCTGTTTTCTGAAGGTCTTATCTATTTATCTAGCATGGTATGGCTTCTTTGTTTTTTTACATATATCATTCCGGGTCCTTTACCCAGGAAGTTGCCAATGTGTGATGCATATGTAATTCCTGCCTCCCTTAGTTTCCTTATTATTTCATCTTTTTCATCAGAAGGAACGGCAGCAAGCAGTCCTCCTGAAGTCTGAGCATCGCAGAGAATCAGTTTCATGGTTTCAGTGATATCTTTTCCCCAGATGACATATTTCGAGTAGTGGCTGAGGTTGTTTATTGTACCGCCCGGAATAATGCCAGCTGCAGCCAGATTCAATACCTCACCAAGCAGTGGAACCTCCCCGGCAAATAACTCTGCATCAATCCCGCCGGCGGCCGTGACTTCGCTCAGATGTCCAATAAGCCCAAATCCTGTTACATCAGTGCAGGCATGCACCTGATATTTTTCAAGCACTTCAGCAGCCTTTTTGTTCAGTTCCGACATTGACGCAGTTATTTCTGTCTGTGTTTTCCTGTCGGTCAATCCCCTCTTCATTGCCGTGGTAAGAATGCCTGTACCCACAGGTTTGGTAAGAATCATAGCATCGCCCTCCCTTGCTCCGGAGTTTGCCCAGATTTTGTCAGGATTTGCAATGCCGCTTACAACCATGCCATATTTTGGTTCAGGATCATCAATTGTATGACCTCCCAGGATATAGATTCCTGCTTCCTGGGCTTTATCGGCAGCTCCACGCAGGATCTCCCTCAAAACTTCCATCGGAAGCCTGTTCGACGGGAAACCGGCAATACTGAGAGCAAAGAGGGGCTTCGCACCCATTGCATAGATATCACTCAGCGCATTTGCAGCTGCGATTGCCCCAAAATCGTAAGGATTATCCACTATTGGAGTGAAAAAGTCGACGGTCTGAACAACCGCTGTAGTTTCGTTAATTTTAAACACAGCTGCATCGTCCGAGTTCCTGGTATCTATCAGAATGCGAGGATCATCAGCAGCCGGAATATCTCTTAGTATCTTTTCCAGTTCCTGCGGCCTCAGCTTACAGGCACAACCCAGCCCCCGGGTATATTTTGTAAGCTTAACATCATTAATTTCAATATATGACCTTCCTGAATCTGCCGCAACCGAAGGATGCAACCTGTTCACAATATCACCGATTATCTCAACTGCTTTTTTTATCTCGTCTTCTGTGGTGTATTTCCCCACGGAAAATCTTATAGTCCCCATTGCAAATTCTGTATCAAGCCCTATGGCAGACAGTACGGGTGATACATCAACCGAATCTGTATGGCAGGCTGCTCCTGCTGAAGCTGCTATGCCGTTTAATTCCATTTCATTCAGCAGAATATTTGCCTCGACTCCCCTGAAACTCAGGCTTAGTGTATTGGGAAGCCGGAGGTCAGGATGACCGTTAAGTTTAATATCTTCCTGTTTTTCAAGAAGAAGATTATGAAGAAGGTCTCTCATTCTCTTCATATATAAAGCATTCTTTGCGAGGTCACGGCGGGCAATCTCACAGGCTTTGCCAAGACCAACTATTTCCGGTACGTTTTCAGTTCCGGCTCTTTTGTTCTGCTCATGATCAGCCCCGTGAATAAGCTTTTCAAGAATTATCCCCTCCCTTATATATAATGCTCCAACCCCTTTTGGAGCATATAGTTTATGTCCTGCTATTGAAAGCAAGTCAACACCGGTTTCCTTTACATCAACCGGAATTTTGCCAGCTGACTGGGCAGCGTCGGTATGAAAAGCTATATTATACCTGTGAGCAATTTCTGCAATTTCCGACACGGGTTCTATTGTGCCTATCTCATTGTTGGCATGCATGACTGAGATAAGGATAGTCTGCGGGGTTATTGCTTTTTCAACCTGCTCAGGATGAACCAGCCCGTATTCATCAACAGGAAGGTATGTCACAATGAATCCCTTCTTTTCAAGATACCGGCAAACCTCTATAACTGAAGGGTGTTCAATTGCGGATGTAATGATATGGTTTCCCCTTGCGCTATTGGCAAATGCGTAACCTTTAATCGCCAGATTGTTTGATTCGGTCCCTCCGCTGGTGAAGATTATTTCTTCAGGTCTGCAGTTCACATGGTCTGCAACCTGCTTTCTGGCATTCTCGACCGCCTTTTTTGCAGCAGCACCATAGCTGTGAGAACTCGAAGGATTGCCGAAATACTGATCAAGATATGGCTGCATTGCTTCCACAACCTCTTTGTCTGCAGGGGTGGTGGCATTATAATCAAGATAGATATTCATCTGAACTGTTTTATCTGTCAGGAAAACTTCCGGCAACAAAGTTATTAAAAATGACTCTCTGATCTGTCTCTCCTGACAGAAGTTAAAGAGGGGACAGGTTATGTCAGGGTGATCTTAAACCTGCATGCTATTCCCGGAGTAATCAATGTCTTACAGAAATCAGATCGTTTCATAATGGCTAAGATATTTATTTTATGAATGTTACATAAGCTGGTGAGGCTAAAGGCTTAATAATTTTTATCAAATATATTACCTGATTACGGCCATCCAAAAATCCGAATCTGTCTCAGGGTTCATATTTTCTGGATAGATGACCTTTAATTGGGGATTTCACCCTGCGATAAATATAAAGAATATTTGATAATAATCAGTGCGCAGGTCAGGGAATGGCATAATTAATGGCAGTAAAGTCGTTGAGGCTTTAATTCCGGCAGGGGAGGGGAAAGGAATTATCTGATTCGTCTGAATGTTTCCACAAAATCTCCTCCGACAATATTCAAAATGTCTCGTGCGCTAAACCAACAGGTTGTTTCCCTTCCTTCGCCAAAGGCAAGTTTGTAATATTTAATTCCTCCTTCTTCATGCGACACGGCAATGCTGTAACTTGTCTGGATAGTTTTTACCCTGTTTACTGTTCTGATTTAGATATTCCCAAATTTAAATTCTATCTGCTGTTGGTGGTTCTCATTCGGATACCAGCATCCGCCTGTGAATCCCCCGCAGCTTCATGTATTAACGGCAGTTGCTGTCCGGCACCGGTCAGTTATTTTTATTTATGGTAATTTAAGGGAAGCTATTTTCCAACAGAAGCATTCAGAAGAAAAGATATCTCAAATGTCAGCATGAATTTTTATTGCATGACAAATTAAGCCCTCGTGGGGGTCTGTTTTTACCTTATGAGTAGCAGAGAAATTTTCTGAAATGATTTAACTCATTCCTCCCAGATGATGAAATAGTTGTTCCCAAGCAAATCCTCGTAACAAACATACAGCCTTTCAAGTGTTGAGATATCAACTGGGGTAGTGAATGTCAACTGGCTGAATCCTGTTTCGGCATTCAGTCTCATCTGGCTGCTCTCTTTATAAAACTGGTTTGCATTTTTATCGAAGAACTGCACCATAAGGGATGTAATTATATTTTCAGGATTTAAAGCAGTTCCGTCATATTTCCTATACTGGAATCTTATAGATGTGAGCTTGCCTTCGGTGTTTGTCTGAAGAGTCGGAGCAACAACCAGAAGATTATTGGTCATATCAGTATTGGAATAGCTAAAACGGTATGTCTGGCTTCCGTTTAGTTTCAGATTATATATACCTTCCTTGAATGGCTGGAATGAAGATCCCCATGGTGCATCGGAAGGAGCGGAAGTTTCGCGTACAAACGTAGCGATAAAGGCCCGGCCGCCTCCCGTTTCAGGGGCTTTCATATACCAATCGAGTCGGATGTCATTATATGGATCATTTTCAGGACCTGTTAATAAAATATTATTATTGTCAAATGTCAGGTTCTCACCACCCTCAAGCTGAAGCTTGTAGTTTGTATAAAACCGGGTTATGTCATTTATTGCCGGTACTGTATTATTTATACCCCAGTGCCCTCCAAAAACAAATGCCCATGTATAAGCAACAAGTTCTTTACCCGATAAAACATCGGGAATACCGTCGAGGTCAGTGTCAATATTTGATGCAATTGATTTATAATAGGCATCTATTGATTTAAGGCAGTTTATCTCATTTGCCGTAATCTGTATTTCATTGCCGAACGGATCGTGAGAAGGGATAACCTCCCCGTTTTCAAGGGTCAGATCCGAAAGGTTAATTGTAGTTGTATCCCCGTGACTCAGGCATGTAAGTGGTAGCATGTTAAGTCCCTGGTTTGAAAGATGTCCGATATATTTGTTTTGTCCGTCAAGGAATATCAGGGCAAGCCCGGTGCCATTCTGGCCGATTACCTCGAAAGATCCGTCGACAATGTCATAAAGTTCATAGTAAGTTGCACCGTTATACTTGCTGAACGCAAGCACTTTTCTGGCATTATCTAACGATGCCGTCCCTTTTGTCATTGAGCCGTTACTTTTACCCAGACTCTGGTTGATGCTGCCTTTAATTGTAACGCCATCTTTACCGTTACCGGAACCATCTTTTTTTTCGCAACCTGTAATTCCGATCAGGAGGACTGCAACAATAAGAATAAAATTTCTCATACATCTATAGTTTTAAAATTTCAAATAATAATTACCATCATGGTCTGCACTTGCAGGAAAAATCGTGGCATGCCTGAAATTTCCTGTCTGTCGGGGCAGAAACCGGATCTTTTGTTTTTGTCATAAAGAACGAAAAGATTACTAAAGTTATTTCGCTGTTCAGCTTCCCGGAAGAAATCTTTTTTAAAAAGAGTCCTTCATCAGTGGCCGGTTAAACTTATTTTATGTGCAATGATCTGGTGATTTAAAAGGCTTAACATACAGGTTGCCCCTATAAGGAATCATTTCCCTGTTGGTGTTTAATTTCTGCAGACAGTCCGTTTTTGACCGGACTTATTGAGAGTCAGATTTCGCAGGAGACAACTGTTTGCAGAAATCAGAATTATAACAATTCAAAGCTCCTCAGAGCCTGCCCCGTTAAAGAGGGTAAGTATTCTGTGAATAATTGCAGAATCAGAATCATAGACTACCATTAAAACCCAGTCGCCGACTGCAGGAATGTCCTCCCTGCTCCGTACAGTGAACCTTATGTTACCGGTTATTTCTGCTTCTAACTCACCTTTGGAAACAATATATCTTCCTTAGGTTCTGCTGTAACTCTCCCTATCTCAAATTCCGTCAGATTGTTATCTGTTATGAATTTTCCAGGTTGTTTGTTATATACCAGATCTTCGAGGTCATTTGGATATTCTAATATCCCGATTTAACGATCTTTAATTTGTTGCAATTGTGATAAGTTCCTGAACGGATCAGATGAAATATTTACTAATGCCCTATAGCCTGGGTTTTGCTGTCACTCTCGACTTCAACTTTATGGCCGAGTTTCTTTACATTCCTGCCCTTGTTGAATTTGTAAAGATACTGGAACTGAAACCAGCTTCCGAAATCAATCGCGGTTGTATTGGTTGAAGTATATGCAGGTGTGGTGGTTTCAATAACCTGGTAATCTAACTTTTTCAAAAATGGCAGCAGCCAGAACAATCCTATGGAATGATCCTTAAACTGCCACTGTCCGCCCAGGCCATACAAAGGAAGAGTGCGGGTCTTTGACTGGGCATCAAGTTTTACACCATTATACTGCAGGTAGGCAAACAGTGTGATCTTTTTCTTTTTGTCGGGATTTGCATAAGCGGTGCTGGTGACAGTATATGAAAAATAGTCGCGTGAAGGTATTGTAAAAGCTCCTTCGGTATATTCAGAGTAGTGCCCGTTATAGATCCTTGCATTTATATTCACGTACCATAACACTGCATTTACTCCACCGCCAAATTCATTTCCGCTAAGCAGATTAAATGGCTTTGATATCGTTGTGAGTAAACCGTTTATCGGTGAGCGGATGATACTGTAACGGTTGCTCACCCTGTCGGAGAAATATTCATAATATGCAAATGGAGAGAAATAGTTGCTTCCGAAATTCCAGGTGTAAGTAAGCTGGAACCGGTCGCGGTAGTCGGGCCTCAGATCAGGATTGCCCTGCGAAATATCGTACGACTGCCCCACTTTCCAGTACGGATTCATAATGTATATGCCCGGACGGTTGATTCTACGGTTATAGGTCAGTTTTAAATTATGCGATGCAGAGAATTTGTACTGTATGTTTATTGAAGGAAGAATGCATGCGTAATCCGGTTTTGTCACAGAATCGGCCTCTATGTGGCTGTTCTCAATCCTCACAGAAGACTGGAAGCCGAATTTCTTCAGATTCACAGCCACTCCGGCATAACCTGAATTCCTGAACTCGGCATACTCAAAAAGATTGCTTTCGGGCTGTCGGTCAATTTTAAAGTCATAACCCAACTTCTGATAATAGAGATGATACCCTGCCTCAAGTTTCGTATTCATACCCAGGGGGTAAACATAGTCGAGTTTTGTTGATAAATAATTGCGGTTGTTCAGGTCATCTTCCAGCCTTGAATAAGTATCGAGCACCACTTCACTGCCGTATGGGTAGCGGATATTGGAGAATGAACTGCCCGAGACAGATTTGAAATTGTAATATATGGCTTCCGCTGTAAATTCTTCCACCGGTTTATTAAATGTCCTCTTGTAAAACAATGTAAAGGCCGTCTCATTGCTTTCAAGGTCACTGGAATTAAGTGAGGTAATGGTATTCAACGGGATATTGCTTTTAAACAGTGTGGTGGTATTTGGAAAATCCAAATTCTGGTTTATAGGTTTATAACTGACGTTAAAGCTTATGTTGTTTTTGTTGTTGATATAGTAGTCCATTCCAGCATTTACCGAGCCAAGCGCCACTTTTATCTTTCCTTCACCGTAAGTATGTGTTGTTGAATCGATTGCAGTGAAACGGCTATCCACTTCGGGGCTGATATTCAGGGATTGTGATATATACGAACCAGTCACATAGAAAGTTATTTTACCTATTGAATAGTCGATACTTCCCTGAGTAGTGCTTGTCACTTTATTGAAGGGTTTAAGGGCTTCCACTAAATTCCCGCTCACCCCATACCTGGCTTCTTTCTTCAGAATAATATTTAACACTCCGTCGATATTGCCTTCATATCTCCCGCCCGGGTTGCTAACAATCTCGATGCTTTGGATATCGGAAGGAAGAAGTCTTGCAAGATACTCCCTGTCGCGCTGTTTTCCATCAACCTGAATTATGAAATTACTGCTTCCGTTAAGAGTTATGTTATTCTGAAAGTCTACATTTACCTGTGGTATCTTTTTCAGCAGGTCGTATCCGTTGCTTGCCGATTTGGAAACAACTTCAGGAATGGAATAAACCGTGCGGTCGACCATTTCTTTTCCCTTAAGGCGTTCTCCGACAACCGTTATCTCGCTTAAAAGGGCAGCGACTTCCCTCAGGTAGATGGTATCAAGAGCAATCTCCTTTACTTCACCTGTAACATTTACTGCTTTTCCGGCAGATCTGTAGCCCACAAAGCTTGCACGTACAAAATAACTGCCGGGCTTAATGTTTTCGAGCCTGTATCCTCCGTCAGTAAGAGTAATAACACCTGTCAGGATTGAAGAGTCAGGCAGTTGAAGCAGGGCCACATTGGCAAACGGCACAGGAGTCCTGTCTTTTTCATAACAGACACTGCCTTTGATAGTCTGCGCTCTGGCGGCAAAAGAGCTGAATAACAGCAGTAACAGGAGAGCTATTCCGATTCTTTTCATGGTTTTTCAGGTGTTTTTATTTCAGTGCCGTTATTACTGTTTCCCCGTTTATCTCCATAGGTATCTCCATGCTGAAGCCCGGTGCACTTACCCCAAGACTGCCTGAAATACGGGTTTTGGATCTGTTTTCGACAACAAGTCCTGTCCCGGTATCAAGTACCAGGTAGGATTTGTTTATTCCTTTAAGGCTATTATAGGTAACCGTTGCGCCGCCTGAATTGATGGGAGGCGCATTTTCCGGGGCTATGATTTCAGATTCGACGGTTATGCCTGCATTGTTTCCCTTTATTGTATCGAGATGATACCTGGAAGTTATTGCCAGAAGCATTCCGCCTGAATTGACCTGATCAAACATCTTCCACTCATCACCGGTTGAAACCTGACCTCCCGCAAGGTTCCAGGTGAAGCTTTTAATCATTGTTTTAAGATTATTGTCACTTACAGTGTTTACCAACTGGGTCTTCAAAGCTGATTTTACCGGATCTGTCAGAGTTATTGAAGAAGTATCTTTCAGAATCATATCTGAAAGAATTTTCGCGTTGAGAATTTCAACAGGCTGGCCTGTGTAGTCAAGTTTGGCAAAAAGAGCATTTTTGCTTAACCTGTTCATTATGCAAGACATGATTTTGGATGTCTCGGATGATTTCATATCCCCTTCGTCGGCGGAACTGAAGCTTTCAACTTTACCCATTGTATTGGTTTTTGTGCTGATAGTGTCAAAATGAATTTCAGTGACCAGAAACTCTGGTGTGATATCAATCATTTTAACAGACATAGTATATAACACTTCAGATTCAATCGTCTGCTGGTTACCACTTACAGTCTGGACGACCGTTTGTTTCGATACAGACCTGAGACGGTAAGTTTTATTCTTTTCAAGATTCAGCCTGAGGCTGGCACTTTGCTGAGCCATAACCGGCAACATGCACAAGACTGCAATAACTGTTAAAAATTTCTTTTTCATTGGCAGGATAGAATTAATTCAGATCAAAGTTATTTTTTTGCAAGTTAGTTTATTAGTAAGATTAACAGATAGTTATTTTCGGTTGACAGTCGGCTGTATCCAATGAACAGTTAAATTTTGCCGGTAAAATGCAAAGAGAATCCGTCGTTGAATATATGGTGGCAACTGATAAGAGTCTGAGCTATTTTTTCACCGGCACCAGAATTATAAGTTTTTTTGATCTGAATAACAGACGATAAAAGTCCGGCAGTGTTGCAAAGACCCTGAAGAAATATCCAAAATTTAACCGGGAAGTTATTAAATTTAAACCTAACCAGTGGTCTTGGATAAGGGTAGTATTATTTATCTTTTATATCTTTAAGGATATTTAATCGAAACATGATTTACTTTTTATTAATGTAACAATTAATTCACATTAATATGAAAAAGTCTTTTAAATTACTGCTTATTTCAATCTGTCTGATACCGTTTTTCGGGGCAGCTGATGGTCAATCCCTGAAAACTGATAATAATTTACCGGTGCGCGGTTTTTGTATTGCTGCTCCAAAATCAAAAGGTATTGATGAATTTGTAAAATTCATAGATGAGGAGCTTGCACCAAGATCTGTAAATACGCTTATCCTGAGGGTTGATTATAATTTTAAGTATGAAAGTCATCCGGAGCTAAGAGATTCTGATGCTCTATCAAAACGTGATGTCAAAAGAATAGTAGCAGTTTGCAAAAAAAACAATATTCAGGTTATTCCTCAAATCAATCTTTTAGGACATCAGTCCTGGGCAGGAAGACTTGAAAAACTATTGCTTGTTTATCCTGAATTTGATGAAACTCCTCAGGTAAAAATGCCGGAAAAATATGAGTGGCCAAATCCTGATGGATTATATTGCAAGAGTTATTGTCCTCTTCATCCTGATGTTCACAAGGTCGTTTTTGAACTAATAGATGAAATTTGCAATGTTTTTGAATCAGATGCTTTTCATGCAGGGATGGATGAAGTATTTTATATCGGTGAATCACAATGTCCGCGTTGCTCAGGAAGGGATAAGGCAGAATTATTCGCAGGAGAAGTGCGAACTATACGTGATCACCTCTCACTCAACGGACGTAGATTATGGATATGGGGAGATCGTCTGATAGATGGGAAAACTACCGGAATAGGAATGTGGTCAGCCAGTATGAATAACACTCACCGGGCTATTGATTTGATCCCGAAAGATGTTATGATCTGCGACTGGCATTATACCCGCCCTGAACCTACAGCTGCATATTTTGCCATAAAGGGACTGGATGTTGTTTCATGCCCATACCAGCTTTCATCAGTCGCTGTGGTTCAGGCTCAGGATATGGTGAAACTAAGGAAGAATTCAAGTCCTGAGATGGCACAGCATTTTAAAGGTGTTGTGCAAACAGTATGGTCTGGTGCCGGCCCCTTTCTCGACAGATATTACGGAAGAGTAGCCGATGATTCGGAAAAATCGGCTGTAAAATGTTTCAAGGCATTGTTTGAAGAGATACAAACACTGTCTGCCAATAAGAGTGAATAACAAAATCTGTTATAGCTGAAATAATTGTGGTTCAGCATTAAATTAAAATATGTGGCAGGTTAAAGTTCATCACTGTGAGCCTGCAAATAATTGTCTGAAAAGAGATTAAAATTAAGAATTTAAGTTTTGACTCTGATTTATTATCATTCGGACCTGAAAAATAATATTCCCAAAATAAACCCCGATTAGTTTTAACTTATAAGCAGCATTAAAGCTTTATTGCGAATGTTAATATTCATCCTGTTAACGCAGAAGCTTTGGGTGAGTTCCAGAGTTTCGCAATTGCTCAGGATGGAAGCAGAAATTATGATAACCTTAAAGAACAAAGTGACTTTTTCTTCTGATTTTTTATTCTGAAAAGGGGAAATTGAATCAGCAAATCATATTGCGATTTAATTAAAACCAACGATAAGAAGTGAATTAAACGAAAAGAGAATTCTTATAACCGTGAAAAAGAATGAATTAATACTTCATGGGTGTAACCGATTTTTTTTAAATTTTTTTTTGTACATTCATTTAAATGAAGTATCTTCGCACCGATTTTTTTTCATGGAACGGTTAGAATAATATAATCGGAAATTTAACAAAACAAAGTATTAAAAAAAAGTAAAATGAAGAACAAGGTTTTAATTGGACTGGCAACTTTTATGATGGTTGCTTTCCTTTCTAGTTGTGGTAAAGTTCCACAAGCTGAAATTGATGCAGCAAATGCTGCTATTGAAGCTGCCAAAACTGCTGAAGCTGCTGTTTATATTCCTACTGAATTAGCTGCTGTTCAGGATTCTATGACAGCGATAATGGCTGATGTTGAAGCTCAGAAATCAAAGCTTTTCAAGAAATTCGGTCCTGTCAAGGAAAAACTTGCAGCTGTTGTTACTCTTGCAAATCAGGTAGCTGCTAACGCTGCTGTTAAGAAAGAAGAAGTTAAGAAGGAAGCAGAAACTCTTCTTAACGATATTAAAGCTGTAATAGAAGAAAACGGCAAGCTTATTCTTAAAGCTCCGAGAGGAAAAGAAGGTGCTGCAGTAATTGAACAGATAAAAGCCGATATGGCAACAATCGATGCTTCTGTTGTTGAAGCACAGGGCCTTTTTGACAAAGGTTCATACATGGATGCTCTCAATAAGATCAAAGCTGCCAAAGATAAAGCTACTTCTATCAATACCGAGCTGAAAGATGCTATTGCAAAGGTCAGAAGGTAATTGAATCAGAGAATCACCAAATAATATCCCCGGGATCAATACCCGGGTTTTTTTTTAAAATATTTGCGATGAGGTTGAAAAGGGTCTGGAGAAATCTTTTTGTTTTATTAACCGCATTGATAGTCATCACCCTGATGGCCATAGTTATATTCCATTTGATCCCCCAGCCTCCTGTCGAGAAAGTTGAATACGCAAGAATAACACTCTCCCAGGCTTCTTCCCTGAATGCCGGAACTTATTCGAGTAAACTTTATAAAGAAGCGGAAACATTGTACGACTCATCAATGGCTTCGTGGAGAAGAGAAAACCAAAAATTCATGTTTTTCAGGGATTTTTCCAAAGTCGAAGAATACGCAAAACTTTCAGCAGAAAAAGCTGAAAAATCTATTAAGTCCTCAAAAGCTAATGTTGAATCGCTCAGATTAAAAATCGAACAAAGAATAGATACGTTAAACAATTTAATCGTACATTTAAACAAGATGTTTACCTCTTATCCTCTTTCATCTGAGGTAAGGAGCAGAATATCAAAAGGTAAACTTCTGCTAAAAGAATCGGAGATTGCTTACGGTAAAGAACAGTACCTGCAGGCTAATAAAAAGATTATTGATGCTGAATATTATCTGACCGAATCATATAAAAATGCCAAAAATCACCTTCAGGAATACTTTCAGTCATATCCGGAGTGGAAGAGGTGGGTCGACCAGACAATCGACGACTCAAGAAAGAACAACAGATACTCGATAATTGTAGATAAATATTCAAGAAAATGTTTCGTATATTACAATGGAGTAAAACAGTATGAATATAATGTTGAACTTGGTAAAAACTGGGTTGGACATAAACAGGTCAAAGGAGACAAAGCAACCCCCGAAGGCATGTACAAAGTCATAAAAAAGTTTGGAAGTAATAAAACCAAGTATTATAAAGCTCTTCTTCTGGATTATCCAAACGAATCTGATAAGGCTGAATTCAGGAAGGCAATAGCTCAGGGAACCCTTCCTTCTTCAGCTAAGATTGGAGGATTGATTGAAATACATGGAAATGGAGGAAAGGGAATTGACTGGACTGAAGGCTGCATTGCACTCACTGATTCTGAAATGGATATTGTTTATAAGATTGCCAGGGAAGGGACACCTGTCACTATTGTCGGATCAACAGTTGATCTGAAGCATATTCTCGACTGATAAATCAATAATATATGGAAAACAACCATGAATTTTATGGTGGACAGTCATCTGAACCTGAGGATGAGCATACCTTTTCAGATGCACTGCAGGTAAATGACAATGGTCAGCCCGGAGACGGTCTATTCAATAAAATTCTTCAAAATAAAAGAATACGCCGGGTGTTACGTCAGGTTTTGATAACTTTGGGTTGTGTGATTACAGCTGCTTTCATATTTTCATACCTGACTTATGCAGTTCCGGCAATACAGGAATTCTTTTCAGGAAAGAAAACTAAATTCGCAAATGATCAGGAACTAAAACTGGATAAAGATTATAAGAAGATAACCGGATCACTTGCAAAAGACATCCAGAGACTTTCAAGGAAGTATAATTCATATACTTCAGGTCAATCATATATTGTGATCAATACAACAGATAACAAATTTTTTCTCTATAAAAACAAAAAACTTATCAGGGAAGGCCGATGCAGCTCGGGGAGCTATATTATGCTTAAAACGCAGGGCGAAAAGAAATGGGTTTTTAAAACTCCAAAAGGGAAATACTGGATTCAGGGTAAAATTTCAAAACCGGTATGGAGAAGACCCGACTGGGCTTTTGTTGAGGAAGGTCTTCCAATACCTCCCCAGAATGATCCATCAAGGTGGGAATATGGTGTACTTGGAGATTATGCACTTAGCATAGGTGACGGATACCTGATCCATGGCACAATTTATAAACGGTTTCTGGGTATGCCTGTAACCCATGGATGCGTAAGGCTTAATGATGAAGATCTTGAAGCGATTTACCATACCCTTGACATCGGCTCAAAAGTTTATATTTTCTGATCTGAAAGAAATATTATTTAATGAATACAGAAGCTGACAAAAAACTTTCAGGTAAATTAATTACTCTGATTACGGTCGCAGCATTTTTAGCAGCCTTCCTTATCTACTACACCATAATGTCAGTTATTGCCCCGGGGAAGAAACTTGAAAAAATCAAGGAACAGTATGCCCCTGAACTTAAACAAGAGAATAATCTGGATTCAAGGATCTTTAATGACTCAGCATATATAAGCCTTATGAAAGAAAAGGCATTTCTTATGTCAAAAATTGCAATGGCTGAAACAGATTCAATCTATATGACCCTAAACCTTGCAGACAGTACAGCAAATCTTGAAATAAGCGGAGTCGAAGTGCATTCGGCAAAAATTGCGAAAATAAAAACAAGCAGAATCCTGCGCAAAGGGAATGAATATTTTATATACTCAATGCTCTCAAAACCTTTGAATATCATTGGGGATTATTCAACTTTCAGGAAGGAGCCTTTAATGATAAAAATGGCTCCAAAGGATACATCTGAATACAAACCTGATATAATTCCCGACACAACAGACTATGAACCTGTTAATTATATATTTGAGATGGATAACGGGATTAGAATATTCGTTTATCAGGACGAAAAATTAACTGCGTACGATAAGAGACATCATTTCTTCTTTGACCTGAACGACAGATTAAAGTATCTGTGGGATTCAATGAAAAAAGTTGTTGTATTTAAAGTGCCTGAATATCACCCTTTCATTAAAATAACACTTCCAAAATCTGAAGCAAAAATTCTCTACAGAGCCATCCCGAGAAAAGGACAGATAGCCGTCTATTTATAGCATCTTTTTGATTTAAATAATACATCGGATCGAAAAAAAATGTAGGTTTGAATCAGACTCAAAACTAATTCAATCTTAAATGGCACGGTTTACGGGAATTATCGGGATAATCATTATTCTCGGTCTGGCATTCTTATGGTCGAATAACAGGAAAGCAATCAATAAACGTCTGGTGATAACCGGACTGTTGCTCCAGATTGCCCTTGCAGTCTTTATTCTGAAAGTTCCTTTGGGCCAGGAAATATTTGCTTTCCTTGGCAAGGCGATCAATAAGCTTCTTGAATTTTCGCAGGAGGGAGGGTTGTTCGTTTTCGGAGATCTCACAAAGATTTCCAAGATATTGCCGCCGGGTATTATAAGTACAGGAGTTTTCCTGTTTATCCTTATACCCACAATAATATTTGTCTGTGTTCTGGTTTCGATGGCCTATCATGTAGGTCTGATGCAAAGGATTGTGGCAATTCTGGCGCGCTTCGTTCATTGGGTAATGCGTGTCAGCGGTAGTGAGGCTCTTTCGAATGTTGCAAGTGCGTTTGTCGGCCAGGTGGAAGCTCAGATCATGATACGGCCATATCTTTCCGGCATGACAATGTCGGAACTTCTGGCTTCGATGACGGGAAGCATGGCATGTATTGCCGGTGGTGTGATGGCTGTATATATCTCAATGGGAGTCCCTGCTTCTTACCTCCTGGCAGCCAGTTTGATGGCAGCACCCGGCGCATTGGTGATATCGAAAATAGTATTTCCCGAAACACAGGAATCAGAGACGAAAGGTATTGTGAAACTAGAAGTCAAGAAGCAATACACAAACATTATGGATGCCATTTCCCATGGTGCAACCGATGGAATGGCAATAGCAACAAATGTCATTGCAATGCTGATAGGTGTAATCGCTCTTGTCGCCCTTATTGATGCTCTTCTGGGATATTTTGGACTTTTTCTTGGCTGGACAGGAATTTCACTTGATTTCATTGGACTTGACGTTGATCATCTCAGACTTAAAGATGTATTTGGCGCATTCTTTTCTTTATTTGCTATCGTTATGGGTGTGCCAGTCTCCGAATCCTTTACTGTGGGTTCTCTGATGGGTACCAAAATGGTTATAAATGAGTTTGTGGCTTACTCTGATCTTTCTCCAATGATTCAGCAGGGAGCTCTCAGCGCAAAGTCAATTATCATTGCAAGTTTTGCATTATGCGGATTTGCTAATTTCAGTTCAATAGCCATTCAACTTGGCGGAATAGGAGCAATGGTCCCCAACCGTAAGGCAGACCTTGCAAGACTCGGTTTTAAAGCAATGATTTGCGGCACAATGGCCTCATATGTTTCAGCAAGCCTGGCCGGGATCCTGATGTAAAAGGTAGATTAGAATTCAAAAAAGAATTTTGTTCTCAGGCAGAAGAGCCCCGGTAATTAACTGTTTTTAATATGTGTGGCAATTGCAGAAAAGACTGATTTACGTAATTATTTACGTAAATAATTACGTAAATCAGTCTTGGATCAACTTTTTAAATCTCTTACCTGCTGCCTTTCGATTAACATTTTCTTAATTCAATAGTTCTCGCCCAGAAATCACTGGCTCGGTCAGGAAGGGAGGGAGAGTACATGGGATTGCCTTCGGCGATCCCCGGGGGGAGAACCTTGCAAAGCCAAAGCAAACCTTTCAGGTTTTTGTTTATTTTACTGAATTTCCATCAAAAATCTAGTAATGTTTTTAGCCCCTCTTTGCGTAGCAGAGAGGGGTTGGGGTGAGTTCATGTAGATAAAAGAAAGCTTTTTTCGGAAATTCAGTAAAATAAACAACCTCGCCATATGGCGAGATTTGCTTTGGATTTGCGGAGAGAGGGGGATTAACTTCGTTGATCCATTGTGGTGGTTCCCTGCAAA
>CAZEUL010000010.1:0-124032 GCA_964514725.1 uncultured Rikenellaceae bacterium | reverse complement strand
CCCTTCCGCTTAATGCGGAAGGGCTGTATTTTGTGTTTGCGGAGAGAGGGGGATTAACTTCGTTGATCCATTGTGGTGGTTCCCTGCAAACCCAAAATACACCCTGGCTCGTTTCACTCACCAGAAATTTTATTTTACCCCTGTCCTCGCTCATGCGGGGCATGGCTCGGTCAGCCGTAAAATAAAATCCCTTCCGCTTAATGCGGAAGGGCTGTATTTTGTGTTTGCGGAGAGAGGGGGATTCGAACCCCCGTTCCGCCGATAGGCGGAAAACGGTTTTCGAGACCGCCGCATTCGACCACTCTGCCATCTCTCCATCTGTTCATGAGCTTTCTGAAGCCAGGTCAAAAATAATAATTATAACAGTCCAAAATCCACCCTGCTTTTAAAAATAACCTGCCTTTTGTTTTGAATAAAACTGTGAATGAGTTTATTTTGCACGTTTAACAGAATTCAAAATCCCAAAATAAAAAAACCATAACGTGAAAACTATTACTAAAATGTTATTTATCAGCGGATTGGCGGCTCTACTGCTGTCTTCTTGCAAAAGCAAACCTGAAATCGACAAGACTAATCCATTTTTTTCAGACTACAATACTCCTTTTAATGTACCACCATTTGAAAAGATCCAGGCTAAACATTATATGCCTGCATTTGATGCAGGTATGGAAGAAGGCAGAAAGGAGATTAAAAATCTGATCGAGAATAAGGATGAACCAACTTTTGAAAATACTATCGGGGCGCTTGATAAAGCCGGAGAACTACTGACAAAAGTGTCAGCCGTCTTCTTTGCGCAGGCTTCTGCAAATACAAATGATTCATTGAAGAACATTGAAATGGAGATCTCCCCGAAGCTTGCGGGTTATAATGATGAAATCAGACTGAATCCCAAACTTTTCAGCCGGGTTAAAAAGGTATATGACAATCAGAACAAAGAAAACCTCAGTCCTGAACAAAAATTTATTCTTGAGAACATTTATAAGGAATTTGTAAGGAATGGGGCAAACCTTAACAAACAGGATCAGGACACACTGAAGAAGATTAATCAAAGGATCTCGGTTCTTAGTGTAAAGTTCAGCCAGAATGTACTTGAGGAGACAAATAACTATAAGCTCTTTGTAGGTAGGGATGGTCTTGCCGGTCTTCCTGCTTCTTTAGTAGAAGCTGCTGCTGAAACAGCAAAAGCAGCAGGCAAGGAAGGGCAGTGGGCTTTCACAACACAAAGGCCTAGTATATTTCCTTTTCTCCAGTATTCCACAAACAGAGACCTTCGCCGGGAATTATTCATGGCTTATACAAATCGCGGGAACAATGGAAATGAGAATGACAACAATAAAGTACTTGCAGAAATTGTTAAACTTAGGGCTCAACGGGCAAAACTTCTGGGATATAAATCTCATTCAGATCTGATACTTGAACCCAGGATGGCTAAAAATCCGGAGAATGTTTTAAACCTGCTGAATAGTTTGTGGAGTAAAGCTGTGCCTGTTGCTATGAATGAAGTAAAAGAGATGCAGAAGATAATCAATAAGGAGGGGGGAAAATTCAAGCTGGAGCCTTATGACTGGTGGTATTATGCAGAGAAACTGCGAAAACAGAAATATGATCTTGATGATAATTTGATAAGACCTTATTTCAAGCTTGAAAATGTGAGGGATGGTGTTTTTACTTGTGCCAACCGGCTTTACGGCATCACCTTTGAACCTATTGAAGGATGTCCTCTCCCTCATCCTGAAGCCCAGGCCTATGAAGTAAAAGAAGCAGATGGTACCCATATCGGAGTGCTTTATATGGATTTCTTCCCTCGTGAAAGTAAAAGGCAGGGAGCATGGTGCGGCAGCTACAGGAACCATCATGTTGCTGATGGAAAGACCATTACACCTGTTGTTACTCTTGTCTGCAATTTTACACGTCCGGCTGGAGATCTTCCGGCTCTCTTAAACCTTGAAGAGGTTGAAACACTTTTCCATGAGTTCGGACATGCGCTTGAAGGCCTATTTTGCAAGAATGCTTACAACACATCATTTATTGCATGGGATTTTGTTGAACTTCCCTCACAAATAATGGAGCATTGGGCAACAGAACCGGAGCTTCTTAATATTTATGCCCGACATTACATAACTGGAGAAACTATCCCGGCATCAATTATTAAGAAGCTGGAGGCAAGCCGGTATTTCAACCAGGGATTTATAAATGTGGAATTGCTTGCTGCTTCGATGCTAGACATAGCTTATTATACTCTTGAACATCCTGCGATTGTTGACATTCAAAGCTTCGAAAAAGATTTCTTCACTAAAATAGGACTGATACCAGAGATAGTTTCCCGCTACAGGAGTACATATTTTCTGCATATAATTGATGGATATGACTCTGGTTATTACAGTTACACATGGGCTGCCGTCCTTGATAACGATGCATTTGAGGCATTTAAGGAGAAAGGTATTTTCAATAGGACTGTTGCCGATTCTTTTCGCAGGAATATCCTTGAGAAAGACGGAACTATGGATGCCATGCAGATGTATATAAACTTCCGGGGCCGTGAACCTAAGATCGAACCTTTGTTAAGGAACAGGGGATTGATAACAAATTAGAAAGCCTTCTCTATTTCATCAAGGGTTACTCCCAGGATCTTTTTGGAGGCGAGGTCAACAAGATTCCTGTTACCAGTGAGGTGAACGGTTATCTGATTGTGGCTGATTCTTTCTCCGGGCTTTAAAGCTGCTGCCGGAGATGATGTCTCAAGTTCATAAAAGGGTCCCATCTGTGACCCGTCGGCCAATGGACCATCATTATAAGAATTAAGGGCATCACCAGAATAGGGATCTTTCTGTATTTCCCATGCAGAGTTAACATAATCTGAACGGATTACCGGCATGGTGCAAAACAAAAGTGTAAGAGCATTGTTTTCTGAATCATAGCTTCCAAGCACTCCTTTGGCTCTGAGTTGAGGGATACCTATTTTGCCCCTGCTTTTGCCATCGGCCCTGAAAAATACAGTGTTATTTAAAACTTTAAGTCTTTCAGGTGAAATTTTGCCAAAATAGTTATCATTTACTGCTACCCCAATGCTTTTGTCATCACCCTGATTAATAGGAATTACTACAATTACCGATGGTGATGGAGTAAACATTTCCAGCATCCAGATTGACAGCAATCCGGTTTCTTTCTTCCATTCATTGGTCCCTTCGTTTAAAAGGCTGTTTTCTGACCGATATGCCACGCAATTTAATCCATTGCAATCGATACCTGTTTCCTGTGTGATTTTTTCTGCAGAAAGCAGAGTAACTTTTCTGTCGATCCGGAGCTTGAAAAATGATCCGCTGTAATTTTCTATCTCCGCACTATGTGAAAAACTAACAGACATGTCAGTTTTTTCTGTAACCTTAAAAGGTTCGGTATCGAGGAATGCCGGTGTCTGCCAGTTATCATAAATAAAATCAGCTCCTTTCCTGAAAAATATTGCGAATTGACCGCCTTCGGGTCCAAGCCATAGCCTCTCTTCGCCACCAAAAGGATTTATGTGAGGTACGGTTTTTCCTGAAGAAATCAATTCGTGATTTATCCATCCATAACTGAATCCTCCCTCACCTTCGGCAGTGCTTGTCATTACCCTGCCCTGCCAGGCAGGGACAATGGCAATTGAAGAATTCCCATTTTTTAGTTCAATGACCTCAACGTGCTTTTTTAAAAAAGCTAGATTATATCCGTATTGCATGGTTGAATCGATCATGTTTTTTGCTGTTTGGTTAATATGGTTTTTTTGTTCCCTGTTTTTACATGACAGTAGGATTGCAAGAGTAGCTGCCAAAATAATTACTTTCTTCATTACTATTAGTGGTTTGATTGTTTTTTATTCTGTCTTCTGGTTTTATGATTGTTTATGTTCTTTGGGTTATAACGTCTCCAGAATGGGAAGGTGGTCAGTGATGTATATCTCACAAGGAAATGAAAAGGCCTGAATCCCATCGTAATATGAATTATTCTGTACAGAAGGGTGACTGTTAAAATCATCACAGTTATACCAATTGCCTGGGAGGCCACTTTCCACCATAACATATCAGGTTCGATTTTGAAGGTATCAATAATAAAAATTATAATTCTTGCATTAATAGCTGAAAACAGGATTATAAATCCTGTTGCCAGACCATGGGCGGCTTCTATTGCTCTTTCAGGGCAATGGTTCATGCATCGCATGCAACTTTCACAGGTAAGTTTCCAGTACGGCCTTTTATTTACAAACCTGATTGAAGATGTCGGACACTCCCTGATACATATACCACAATTGGTGCAGTTCCTGTTAGCTATAAATGTTTTGGCAAGGAAGAATCTTCCACCTACGTAGTATCCAAGGGCAACTGGGCTGACAAGGAGATCGATGGGAATACTGAATAATCCCGTCCATACTCTTTTCCCTGAGAGGATTTTACCGGCGAAATTTCTTACTATTTTTTCGCATCTGATAAAAATTGATTCGATAACTTTATTTTTAAGACCGGGGTGCAGGGAAATCCAGTTTGATGGTAGATCAACAGGTCTGAAACCAATGCATTTGTAACCTTTAATCCGAAGGATTAAAGCAGGAATTATTAGTGCAAAGCCGCTGATTCCAGGCATAAAAATCTTATAAAGCTTCATGCCTGCGCGTGTGTTAAGAACAAATACTTCATGTCCTAATCCCCTGGGAAATCCTGTTATGAATCTTAACATTATTGGAGATGCATTGAATCCGTGGGTGGGGAATGAAAATCCAATAAGCGGAATTTCATTCTTATCAGGCATTTTAATATCTAAAGACCTGTCAATCTGTTGAACAGTTGATCTTAGACCTCTTTTTTCAGCTTCTTCAGCAATCCACATTGATGATGCAAGCGCATTGCCCGTCCCGGAAAAACAGAAGATATACAATGAATCCCACTTTTGTATCATTAGTGGATTAATAATTTTGTAACAAGATATAATGATTACTAAGATATTGTTATTTGATCATATTTAAAACATCGAATCCGTTTTAATGCAGAAAGAAAAATCTTTCAACAATTAAATTTCTTTGGAAATCATTTCCTATTTTAGCATTATCTTATCATTTTATTTTTTACGGCGGCATATTCTGTTTGTTTTTAGATAATTAAAAGTAAATATAACTGTGCTGTTTAATTATTTACATATTACTCAAGCAGTCAGAACGATATTTAAAATATGACCTTTAAACCCTAGAAAAGATGAGAAAAATATTTACTCTGTTATTCCTGGTTGCAGTTATTTCAGTAATTCATGGACAGACTTCTGATAACAAATGGGCATTGGGACTTATGGTTGGCAAAAACGAATATCAGGGAGATTTGGGGAATGGGATTTGTAAATTCAGTCCATTCTATGGTAATGGTGCAATTTCGTTTAACAGATATCTTAATCCCTCATTTGACGTAGTTATCCTTTGGGAATTGGGGAATATTGGCTATGAAAATAGGTTTACTTCATTTCATGCAAGGAAATATGACGGGAGTGTTCTTTTAAAATACAAGTTTGACAACGGCTACATTCTGCCTGAAGATTGCAGGGTGGCACCATTTCTTGCTGCAGGTCCGGGGCTTGTTAAGTTCAAAGGTTCCGAAACAGTTCAGCGTGAATGCGATGCAATACTCCCAGTCGGAGGAGGAATCAAAATCAATATAGTTCCTGGTGTGGCAGCACAGTACCAGTTCCTTTACGTTTTCACAAATGGTGATAACCGTGATATGAAGGTGGGCACTCGTGACGACAGATTTGGCGCTCATTTACTGGGTGTTGTGATCGATCTTGGAGCAAAATGATCCTTTTCTTAAATTAAAGAAAATAACAGGGATAGGCTTTCTTGCAGAAATCTGAAAAGGTTTTTCAACAATAGTCTGATTTTATTTTCTGTGCAGCGTGACTATTTAACCCTTTCAGAATAACTTTTAAAGAATGGTGGTTCGGCAGTCAATGCTGCCTTGAGATTGAAATTGAAAGGCATAATGGATTGCGCTGACCAAAAAGCTGACGGGTGCCATTGGAAAAGAATTCATTTTTTTGGACCTTGTAAAAACTCCAACCGAAGATTAAGATTAAAGAAAGCTTTCAGAAAAGCCTATAGCTTAAATCGAAACATCAGTTATGAATGGAATCAGTTTATGCGGATTAACCCGTGATGAGATTATTGAAGTTGTAAAACCATCATTCAACATAACTGTTCATCAGGCAACTATTATAGCAAATCAGATATATAAAAAAAAAGTTACTGATTTTTTACTTATAAACAGTATTCCATCAGCTCTTAGAGAGGTATTAAAAGACAATTTTTCTGCCGGGACATTTTCACCAGTCGGTTCAATTAAATCAAATGACCGGTCTGTAAAGTTTCTTTTCAACAATAAGGAGGGGATGGCTTATGAAACGGTTTTTATTCCTGAAAATAAAAGAAATACCGTGTGTGTATCAACACAATCCGGTTGCAGGATGGGCTGCCCTTTTTGTGCCACCGGAAGATTGGGATTTCATGGCAACCTTACATCCGGCGAAATAATCAACCAGGTTCTAAGTCTTCCTATTTCAGAGAAAGTAAGCCATGTTGTATTCATGGGAATGGGAGAACCTATGGATAACCTTATTAATGTTCTAAAAGCCTGCGAAATTCTGACTGCCGAATGGGGACCTTCAATCAGTCCGAGAAACATAACTGTTTCTACAGTGGGAATTCTGCCTGAGATGAAGAGGTTTCTCGAAACTACTAATTGCAACCTCGTATTAAGCCTTTTTTCTCCATTTCCGGGAGAACGCCGGAAAATTATTCCAGTTGCCGGTGTCAATGAGTTGGAGGAAATGCTGGATTTAATAAAAAACTTCCCTGTTAAAAAGAAGAGACGTCTGAGCGTTGCTTATGTAATGATTAATGGGATTAACGACACGGATAAGCATCTGGAAGCGCTTAAAGCTGAATTTTCAGGCTCAAGGATCAGGATAAACCTTTTACCATATCATCCTTTGCCAACCGATTCACTAGAATCCTCATCCCCTGAAAAAATACAACATTTCAAGCATGAACTTATAATTTCAGGGATTTCTGCATCAATACGCAAGTCGAGAGGTGCCGATATTTCAGCAGCATGCGGACTTCTGGCTGTCAAGGGGAAAAACGGGGTTATTTAGCAGCATGAAACAGGTAATCAAGAATTTATAAGTTGGAACAGATGCTCATCCATATATCCGTCTGAAGTTTTTATCCATTCTTTTTTAACACCGACCTGTACAAACCCCTGTTTTTTAAAAAGATCCATACTTTCGCAATTATTAGCGAGGATATTACAGTATAACTGGTGCAGCTGCAAAGTTTTAAAACAGTATCCTATGAGGCACTGAAGCGACATGGTGGCATAACCCCTCCGCCGGTAATCCTCGTTTGCTATTAATATGCCAAGGCCTGCTCTTCCATGATACGGGTCAAAGTCAAAAATATCTATGGTCCCGATTGTGATGTTGTCAGCAATGTGATCTATCATGAATCTCATCTGGCCTGTTTCATAGATGCTCCGGTGCGAGTTTTCGAGATATCTCCGGAGTGTGTATTTTGAGTACGGTGTAATGGTATTACTTATAAGCCATTGTGATTCATTATTTTCCCACTTGTACAGCAATTCCAGGTCTTCAGGTTCCAGAGCTCTGAGCTTTATTTCTTTGTATGTCATTTTTTTTCAAGAAGTTAATAATCAGCCTCTTTATTGTTTTTCAATTTCTCTTATAAATGCATCATCATAGTCTTTTTTTATGGGAGCAAGCGCATCTTTTGCTTTACCTATTGAGGTAAATTCTCCGTAAATATATCGGTAGAGTCCATCACCTAAAACAAGTTCCCTTACTCCATCGTAACCCTTGAACATCCTGTCAATGTCAATACGTCCTTTTGTAGCTATCATCTGAATGGTAAATACTTTGCGCGTATAAGTTTTATTAACTGCAGGGACAGGTTGAGATATAGAAGCAGATTCATTGTCGATATCATTCTGGTTAACGATATATGCATCAGTCAGGCCGTTCTGTCTGGCATATTCAACATATTTTTCCGCATCAATTCTTGTATTGAATACACCAAGAGTATAGAAATTAAGAGAGTCAGTTTCTATTACTTTCACAAAAAGCATGTCATCCTTTATTATCCTGTTGAAATATGCAGGATCAAGTTTTTCTTTGGTTTTCATCAGCACCACGCTGTATCTGACAGAATATGACTGGCGGAGTTGTCCCGGGGTATATGCTTCCTGTCTTATCACAACACCAGTTTGGGGGTTTACAATTCCGAAGGTGACTCTTCTGTTATATTTTCTACCTTCCGGATTATCTGTTCCGTCGGGATTGAAATTAATTGCCACAGGATTTGATTCGCCGAAAGATTTCTTAATAAATATGGTACCCTCGACGCCTGATGAGGTAAAGTAGTCAATAACAGCCTGTGCCCGTTTGTCGGCAAGTCTCTTGTTGAACTCGCTGCTTCCTTTTGCATCAGTATATCCGGCAATTTCTACGGTAAGCCCCGGGTTATTCAATAATATACTTCTTATTGACTCGAGGGTTGGTTTAACATCTTCCCTTATTTCATAGCTGCTGAAATCAAAGAGAATATTTTTAATTGAAAGGAATTCTCCGGAGAATACTTTAATGGGTACAAGGACCGGATTTACAGGAATGTAATTTCCTGCAAAATAGAGAGGCAGGCTAAGATTTATGGTATCGGTTACATAGCCATCATGACTTACCAGCACTTCATAATCTCCGGGTTTTATGCTGAAATTGAAGGATCCATCCTTTTCAACCTTAATGTCCTGGAATACGGTTCCGGTCTTAATATTGGTAACTGTTATCAGCGACAATTTGGGATCTATCTGAAGGCCATCCTCGAGTTTTATTGTACCGGATGCTCTTGTTAACTCGTCTTCAGGGGCAACAGCAACAATAGCATATATATTCCTTGCATTTTCTTTCTCATTATAGCGGCTTGCGATAAAACCGGGCGCATTATTATTAAGAATGAAATTTTTGTTATCAAGCACATTATTAAAGGCATAGGGCATTGCCACAGGCTGTGTCCATGATCCTCCTCTTGCTGTCGATCTGAAAATATCGCTGCCGCCCATGCTTATGTGTCCCGTCGAGCTGAAGATCAGGGCATCATTTGCCACATCATAAAAAGGAGTGTCTTCATCATAAGGTGTATTTATCACGTTTCCGCAGTTTATTGGCCTTGACCATGAGCCATCCTCCATCTTTTGTGATATCCATATATCAAGCTGGCCTTCACCTCCGGGTCTGTTGCTTGAGAAATACATGGTTTTTCCATCAGGGGTGATGAATCCATATCCCTCCCAGTAAATTGAGTTTACATATCTTCCGACACTTTTTATACGCGACCAGGTTGTATCGGTCCTTTGGCTGAAGTAGAGGTTCCCATCATCGCCGTCATCCATAAAAAGTATCAATGTTTTTCCATCGCCTGTAACTGAGTTTGTATAGAAGCGGTCAAAACCTCCAAGCTGTCTTGTTATATTGGAAGGAGGGCCCCATTCTTTTCCTGACCTGTAAGAACAATAGACTTGTGTTTTTCCTTCTTTTTTAACTGTAAAGATAAAAACCGAATCATTTGCAGCGAGAACCGGATTCATAGCCCCTGGATAATTAACAAGCCATGGGGCAAACAAATCGGACAAAACGCGAAGAGGTTTCTTTTTCATCTCCAGGGCATACCTGCAGTTCCTTATCTGCAAATCGATATAATCCGCCTGTGGATTCTCACTGCCACCCGGAAGTTTTTTCCTAAGCTCAGTAAAAAGAGACAGAGCTTTCTGAATACTGTCATTCTGGTGATATGCTATAGCAAGGTACAAGTAGGTGTCGACCGGTGCAAGGGTACCGCTTTTCTTGTATTCCTTCTCATCAGATGCAATGTTCTTTGATGCTTTTTTCAATAGTTCAAGTGCTTCTGCTTTTCTGCCATCCATATTCAGGTAGCAGATGCCTAATTTAGCTGCAACATTGCTATTTTCAGGATTAGCCTTCAATATTGGTTCATATAAGGATGCAGCTTTCTCATAATCCTTATCATAATAATAAGAGTTATCAGCACTCTGAAGTCTGGCTATGCGTTCTTTTTCGGCGGTATCCTGAGCTGATGACACATAAACGACAGCTGACAGAATTGAAAAAACAATCAGGCGTTTCATATGAAAAAATTTTTCATTAATTCTTTATTTTTTCTGCTGACAAACTTATGATCAATTGATTAAGCAGTTTATACAATTTTCTATTCTCTGTCAGGTGATTGTTCTTCATTTACAATCACAATAACCTCCCTGACAAAAGCATCGCTGAAAGCTTTCACCTGTGGCCTTTGCATCGCAATTTTGGCTTCAGTGTACGAAGTATACTTTCCATAAAAATAGTGATATAAACCGTCAATTTCCTTTAGTTCCCTTATATTGTCCAGCCCAGCGAATACTGTTCTGATATTAACAGGTGTCTGAGTGGCTTTAAGCTGGATTGTGTAATATTTCTGATCTTTAACAAGGTTTTCATTTGTGATTTTTGTCACTTTCTTTATAAACAGATCATTTTCATACCCTTTACTTATAAGATAATCGCGGTGTGCGTATGCATCGGCCTTCGATTTGAATATACCTGTGGAATACCTGTAAAAACGGTCATTTTTATTGTAATAGACTTTTATATCCGAAACATATTTGAAATATGTTATGTCGACAGGATTATATAGGGCCATGACCTGTACGGTATAGTACAAAATTGTTGTATCGGCTGAATCGTCATCAGTTACATCAGAGACCTGAAGATCTTTTATCAGGATTCTGGCGTCGACCGAATCAACTGTTGGTATCCTGGAGAGATCAACTTTTTCATAAACGATGTTTTTTGAACCGGGAGGAAACTTATCGAGTATTATATCCCTAAGTGTAATTATTTTTACACTATTAGATGCAACAATTGATGTGTCAACACTTTGTGGATAATACCCGGCCGGTCCTGAATATATTAGTCTGAACTTTCCGGGTGCCACGATAAAATTGTAATCGCCGGTCTTTGAATCAGGATTTCTGATCTCAAGGGTATCTGAATTATCAATGTTGACAAGTGTGACTGAAGAATTTTCATCGATAGGAGCTGATGCATCGCGAAGACTTAACTTGCCTCTTAATTCAAACACCTTGTTCAGATCAGGGTTTGCAAGTGTAATATAGAATATATCTTTTTCCTTGTAGTCGGTCACAATTGAGTAAAAACCATTCTTTTCGTTATTGAAAGGCTGGAAAAACCGGTCATCATCAGTCGAATTAATCGGGGAACCAAGATTCATTGGGGCCTCCCATCTGGTTCCATAGCCCTTGCTCCTGTAGATGTCAAATCCTCCCATTCCATTATGCCCTTCAGATGAAAAATAGAGCAAAGAATCATTTTTTGTTATAAATGGAGTATCTTCATTATAGATGGTGTTAATGCTAGTACCAAGATTTATTGCAGGTCCCCAGTCATTTGATGCATCCTTCTCTGACAGGTAGATATCGAGGCCCCCGCTTCCCCCTTCCCTGTTACTGGTGAAATACAGTTTTTTCCCGTCTGCTGATATTGAAGCATGCGATTCGTAAAACTTGGTGTTTATGTTTTTATTCAGCTTTTTGATTGGAGTCCATCTGTCATTTTTATATTCTGAGGAATAGATATTACCATCATAGTTGTCAGTTTTATATAAAATCAGGATTGTACCGTCTTCATTCAGCGAACAGGATGAACAATCTTCTCCTGCTCCCAGGCTTCCTGTTATGTCTTTAGGCACCTGCCATTTATCGTTTATCTTTTTAGAAAACATTATTGCGTTCACATTTCCTCTGCGCTCAGTATAGACTATGGTTTTTCCGTCAAAACTGACTGCCGGGTTTTCGTTCAGCGACCCCTGGCTGAGGTTAGGTGAAAGGAGGTTTTTGCTTATTCTGAACGGAGCTTCCTGGTTGCTCATTGCATTTTTTATTGCCTGAATTTCCTGATCGACGAATGACAGATTTTTCATTCCTCCCTTTGATTCGGTCTCACGTGCAAGAGCCTTGAATGTGTCAAAAGTGTTAAGGGCTTTCTCGAGTTCATTGTTCACCATATAGGCTTTGGCAAGTGAAAAATAAGCATCCAGAGGAGCTCTTTTTTCCTTGAATGAAGAGGTTTTTGCATCGTAAGAGGCTTTTTTTACAGCATCCTCAAGATATGGAATTGCTTTCTCCTTTTCACCT
Organism: uncultured Rikenellaceae bacterium; assembly: GCA_964514725.1. GTDB lineage: Bacteria > Bacteroidota > Bacteroidia > Bacteroidales > VadinHA17 > LD21. The sequence goes on along the minus strand of CAZEUL010000010.1, from coordinate 111,739 downwards.
TCAATTCTTAGATAGCAGTTCCCTATCTTATAGCGGATATTATAATTGTCCGGTTTGTCGAGCAGCAGGTAAAGTGGATTTGCAAGTTCATACTCTTCAAAAAGATAATATGATTCTGCTTTGACAAAGATTTTTTTCTTCTCGGAATTTGACTGAGCAGAGGCAGCTGCAGAAGTAAAAACCAGAATTAATAGCTTCAGAACAATGCTATATATTTCTGACCTGACTTTAATCATCATAACAAATATACTAAATTTAGAATACAATTTTCGGGGAACACTATTTTTCAACAAAGGTAATCAGAGAGATATCTTTTTTACCAGTATTTCCTTTTATGACGGACAATAAATAATACTCAATATAAACATTCACTACCGGCATCAGGAAAAACTTTCGTCAGTTTTAATCAGGGAGTTCCCTGGATTGTCAGGGTCATACCATTTCTTTTCTTCAGGATCTGTTCCCATTTTTGCATCGCAGAATTGCACTGTAGAAATGTCTGTAAGTGTTTAGCTGAAAGCTGAAAGCACAGGATTAAATTCAGCCGGTTCCATGTTTATTCCTACTCCGGTATTCATAACCATGAACTCTGGCACTTTTAAAATCAATTCCAGGTCAGTTTCGAATTGCATAGTGATGTTCAGAGCAGAGATGAAGTTCACATAATCAGACATTTTTGTAATAAAATATTTATAGTTAAGATCTCTGGCTGAAAAAGTTTTGGTTATCCTCCGAGCTCCGAAATGTCCGGATAAATCTTCATAGAATGCTGATTTTCCATCGAGAGATGCTGATTTTACACTGACTGACAGATTATTAACTCCTTTTGCCATTAATTCAACCGGTAGATTTTTCCTGCGGGATTTATTCTGACAGCATGTTCCGGAGCAATGTTTAAAACTGGAATTGTTCAGAAATATTTCGAATAAGCTGAAATAACATGATGAAGCACCGGCAAGCTTCTCTCTTATGAAAGAATATTCCGGATCACGGCATTTATTTGGTTTCTTTACTTTTACAAGGGAAAATGAAAAAATGAAAGAAAATGCCAGGATTACGAAAAACAGAGCCTTTTTAGTCATTTTGGCAATTTTAATAGTCAAATTTATTAAAATTTGCAAAACTGCTAAATACGAATTTCTTTAATTCATACTGCTAACGGCAATACCATGTCCATAAAAGCAGGCCAAATGTTCAAAATTTTTAAAGGGGATCATTCAGTCTCCTGCTGATATCTGTCTGTCGGGTAGTTTTCGAGCACTTCTTTGACTTTATTCAGAAATTTACCTGCAAGAGCGCCGTCTATAACTCTATGGTCATAACTTAGTGATAGTATCATTATGTGGCGGATAGCTATGAAATCACCATCAGGGGTTTCTACCACAGCCGGAACCTTTCTTATTGCTCCTATTCCAAGGATTGCTACCTGAGGCTGGTTTATAATAGGTGTTCCGGATAAATTATTATAGGTTCCAAAATTTGTAACAGTAAATGTTCCTCCGGTAATTTCATCAGGTTTTAATTTGTTGCTCCTTGCTCTTTCAGCGAGGTCATTTACTGATCTGGCAAGTCCGGTCAGATTTTTTTCGTTGGCGTTTCTGATTACTGGTACTATAAGGTTGCCATCGGGCAGGGCTGTTGCCATTCCTATATTAATCCTCTTCTTTTTAATGATCTTATCTCCCTCTACTGATATATTAAGCATAGGATATTCATAAAGTGCGCTGGCTACGGCATCGATAAAGATGGGTGTTAGGGTGAGTCTTTGTCCTTCTCTTGCCAGGAAGTTCTCCTTTATCCTGTTTCTCCAGTTTACAATATGTGTTACATCTGCGTCGATGAATGAGGTCACATGCGGAGATGTCCTTTTTGACATAACCATGTGCTCAGCAATAAGTTTCCTGACCCGGTCCATCTCAATAACCTCATCATCCTGGTCAGATGAAAGAATTTCTCTGTTTTCTTTTGGTATTTTCATTTCAGTTGAAGCAGCTTTTTCAGCATTTATCCTTTGCCTTTCATCCAGGAAAGCGAGAATGTCATCTTTGGTGATCCTGCCATCCATTCCTGTACCTTTAAGGTTGTCCAGTTCCTTATAGTTTATATTTTCCCGCGCTGCAATGCTTCTTACAAGCGGTGACAGAAATTTTCCCGATGGTGTCCGGCTTTTCAGCTCATTTGCCGCTGAGCTTTCTGCAATTTTTTCATCTCTTTCTGCATCAATTGTTTGTCTTATCCTTTTAATCTCGTTTTCGATTTTAACAGCATCCTCGGTTGTTTTTTCAGAGGCTGTTTCCAGAAGGGCAAGTGGCTCGCCGACCTTAATTACAGATCCTTCAGGTGCAATTATTTCGGCAATTATCCCGGAAGCAGGAGAGGGTACCTCCGAATCCACTTTATCAGTTGCAACCTCAACCAGGGGATCGTCTTCATTTACTCTTCTTCCCGCCTCAACGAGCCATTTAACTATGGTTGCTTCAATTACTCCTTCACCCATTGCGGGTAAAACTATTTTCATCATTGACATAGACCTTAAATTTTAAAACCTCTTAAATTTTCGGCAACACACGAAATCTTCTTTCAATGAGGTATGGTTTATATTAAATGTTCATTTTGTCACACCAGATAAACAACCGGAAGTCAAATAAGTTTGATCAGATGAAAAAGTAAAGGCATGTGTGAAAGTAATTCACATTTTCATGTTTGAATCAGATTTTCTTTTATTACCTCTGCGAGCCGTCTGATTCCTTCTTCAATTTCTTCGTCATTTGAAAATGAAAAGTTCAGGCGCATTGTATTTCTTCCTGAATCGTTGCAAAAAAATGTAGTTCCGGAAACAAAAGCAACGTTTTTTGCAAGAGCTTTTTCAAATATAATTTCAGTATCATTTCCGGCAGGAAGGGTTACAAAAAGGAAAAGGCCGCCCTGTGGTTCAGTCCATTTTACTGATTCAGGCATATAATTCCTTAAACAGGTGATCATTTTGTTGCGCCTGTGATAGTAAAGTTGAATTGTTTTGTGAAGGTTAGCTTCAAGGTATCCTTTTTTTATATAGCCGGCAATTATCCGCTGTATAAATGAAGAAGTACACAGGTCGGAGGTTTGCTTGGCCATAACGATCCTGTCGAGCAAGACAGGATTTCCTATAACCCATCCGACTCTGAATCCCGGAGCAAGTATTTTTGAGAAAGTACTAAGAGTTAATACCCTTCCGGTTTTGTCAAGCTCGCACATCATTTTCTGAGGCTTCCCTTCAAAACGGACTTCCCTGTATGGGCTGTCTTCAATAATAAGCAGGTCATATTTCTCTGCTATTTCAATTATCCTGGTCCGTCTTTTTTCCGGGATTGTTATTCCCGACGGGTTCTGGAAATCAGGGATAATATAGATTAGTTTTATCTTCCTGCCATAACCCTTAAGTGTGAAGATTGTTTCTTCAAGTTCATCAGGTTTCATACCCTCTTCATCGAGAGTTATACCTTTAAGTCTTGCTCCATAAGTGAGAAATGTATTGATTGCACCAAGGTAAGAGGGCAGCCCGCATAAAATATAATCTCCGGGGTCTATAAAAATTCTGGCAATCAGATCTATTGCCTGTTGTGAGCCGGTGGTGATAATAAGGTTATCAATGTTAATTTCAAACCCCATGTTTTTGTATCTTTCCACCAGGACACTTCGCAGGAGCGGGTCTCCTTCGGTTGTCCCGTACTGCAAACATTCAGGACCGCAGGTTTCAAGAACATCAAGTATTATTTCCCTGAGCTCATTAACTGGGAAAGTCTGGGGAGCAGGCAGTCCGCCTGCGAAGGAGATCATGTCAGGATTGGAAAGTACCTTTAGAATTTCCCTTATAGCAGAGCGTTTCATGCTCTTGCCAGCCATTGAAAGAAACCTGTCTGCCGATGTGATCATTGCTGGTATGGATTTCTGTTGGTTATTGCACGACCCAGGGTTATTTCGTCTGTGTACTCAAGTTCATCACCTACAGCCACTCCTCTTGCAAGAGTAGTAAGAAATACTTTGTATTTGTTTAATCTTTTATAGATATAGTAATTGGTGGTATCTCCTTCCATTGTTGTGCTTAGTGCGAGGATCACCTCGTTCACTGTTCCTGATTTGACTTTTTCCTCAAGTGAATCAATTTTGAGATCACCCGGGCCAATTCCGTCAACAGGGGATATTATTCCACCCAGAACATGATAAATTCCTTTGTACTGACGAGTGTTTTCGACTGCCATCATGTCCTGAATGTTCTCAACGACGCAGATCAGGGAATGATCTCTTTTTGGATCCTCGCAGATCTGGCAAATCTCACTGTCTGAGATACTGTGACAATATTTACAATAATGTATCTCCTGGTGCAGTTTTGAGATAGTCTCACCGAATCTCTTGACCTCACCGGAATCTCTTCTTAGAAGGCTCATGACAAGTCTGAAAGCAGTTTTCCTTCCTATTCCGGGGAGCGAAGCGAATTCATTAACCGCATTTTCAAGCAGTTTTGACGGAAATTCTGAGAAGCTCATTTATAATGCCTTTAAGCAAAATTAATTTAATATCCTTTTTAAAACTAACTATGACAGGTATTTTTTCCCTGACAACTTTTTGTTATCCTTGCAGATTAAATAGCTCAAGATGGAACCTGTACTAATACTTGGAATTTTTATAGTCTACATTATCATGCTTTTTGGCGTTACCTGGTTAACGGTCAGAAAAGCTGATAACCAGTCATATTTTATCGGAAACAAAAAATCACCGTGGTTTGTGGTTGCTTATGGAATGATAGGAGCCTCATTGTCGGGTGTTACATTCATGTCGGTACCTGGATGGGTACAGTCGACTCAGTTCAGTTATATGGTTGTTGTTATCGGGTACCTTGTAGGTTATATTATTATTGCCCTTGTTTTATTGCCCCTTTATTACAGACTTAAGCTCACTTCTATTTACACTTATCTCGAACAGAGACTGGGATTCTGGTCATATAAGACAGGAGCAGGATTCTTTATAGTTTCAAGAGTCCTCGGCGCTTCGCTCAGGACTTTCCTTGTGATAAATGTTTTACAGATCTTTGTATTTGATGCCTGGAATATCCCTTTCTGGGTTAATGTTTCGGTATTTATGCTGCTTGTTATACTTTATACCATGAAAGGAGGGATAAAGACAATTGTCTGGACCGATACTCTTCAGACAACATTCATGCTACTTGCAGTTGTTCTGTCTGTTCTTTATATAAGCAAAGATCTTGGCATTCCGCTTTCAAAGCTTTTCGCGGAGATTAATGATAATGATATGTCGAAAATGTTCATTACTGACTGGCATAATGAAAGATACTTTCTAAAGCAGTTTTTCAGCGGAGTGTTCATAACAATTGTAATGACCGGTCTCGACCAGGAAATGATGCAAAAGAATCTAAGCTGTCCCAATATAAGAGATGCTCAGAAGAATATGTATTTTTTCAGTGTTATTTTGGTATTAGTAAATTTTCTTTTTCTGATTCTGGGAGCAATGTTACTTATTTATTCAAAGGCAAAAGGTATTACTGTGGCCATGACTGATGAGCTTTTTCCAACAATCGCTTTCAAATATTTGGGGACTATAGCTGGAGTTGTTTTTCTTATTGGACTTATTTCAGCCTCGTTTCCAAGTCTTGGAGGAGCACTCACAGCTCTTACCACTTCTGTAAGCATAGATTTTCTAAGACTCGACAGGCGGAAGGAAATAACAGAAGCTTCGCTGACCAGAATCAGATACACTATTCATATTACCATTGCTATTATCTTCCTTATTTGCATATTAATTTTCAGGGCATTAAATGATAAGGCTGTGATTGATAAATTATTTACAATTGCTGGTTATACTTATGGACCGCTTCTGGGTCTGTATACTTTCGGATTGTTCACAAAAAGAAAGGTTAAGGATACTGCTACCCCTATTATAGCAATAGCATGTCCGGTGATCTGCTATTTTTTAAGTATGTTTTCGGAGGAGCTTTTCAACGGATATAAATTCGGATTTGAGATATTGCTTTTAAACGGATTCCTTACAATAATTGGGTTGTTTATTTTCAGCCGCAGGGGTGAGTTGCAAAAAGTACAAGCTGATTAAGAAAAGATTAAATATTTCTCTTAAAGATATTTATAACGGTCATTGCGTCTGCAGCGGTTCCCTCTCAGGCATCTCTTCTTCAGGCTCTTCTTCTTTTACCTCAGGTTTGATTATTACCCGTTTTGATTTATAAGGAATGGACCATAATAAATAATAATTAATTCCTGCATTTGTACCCTTGCTGCTGTTTCCAAAGCCGGGAAAATATATAGGTCTAAGGTCTTTCCCGCCTCCACCTGAGATCAGCAGTCTTAATCTGATTGACCATCCGATGCTTACATTTCTGAAAAGCTCTGTTCTGACACCTGGAGCAACCTCAATAAAATGGCCAACATTTGTCCTTTCCGGAATTGATGATTTAAGTGTGCCCCAGTAGTTCTCAGTCTGAAAAGCAGGCGTTTCAGAATTGTAAATACTTAATCCGTAGCGCAATCCAATCCCTGCCCAGTATTTGCCCATTGAAGTTTCGGGTTTAAGAAGATTAAAATCTACTCCTCCCCGAAAAAATATACCTTTTGTCAGGTAATTGTAATTATACTGTGAATATTGGTACTTAAGATGACCTGCTTCAAGCACATATGACATCTTTTCATTCCTGTCGGCCGACAGATAACCTTCAAGACCAAGTTTGTTCTTATCAGCAAAATATACTGCAGGACCTGAAATATCGAATCCTGCCCGTATTTTCAGCGGAAACTGAATAGTATCCTGGGCAAGGAGAATCCCGGGAGAAAATAAAATCAATATGCTAATAAAAAATCCGTATGTTCTCCTCATTTACCGTTGTTATTTTCCTTTTTGAAATATAGATTCTGTCTATTGCATTTTTAGTATAAAGGGGAGTATCCGCCAGGGTAAAATTAATTGTATATCCACATTCTTTTGAGACCAGATGAGGGTTTCCCGAATACCTGAAAGATATTGTGTCTTGTATTCCGTTTATTTTTATGACAAATGAGCAATTATCGGTTGATTGATCAAGTGGAAAAAGGGCAGGCTGAACTTTCTGGTCTTTATTATATATTTTATAATTTTCATGATTAAGTCCATAAAGAGTAAGGCTGTCAGGAGCTACCCTCTGAGCTGTTGCATTTTTAATGAAAGAAGCTTTCAGGTACGAAGTGGTTTCTTCGAGGCAGGCCTCCGGAGCACAGCTGTTGACCTGGAAAAGAACTGCTATGCAAAGCGAGATTGTTATGGTCCTTAAAAAGCTTTTCATCTAATAATGGAGCTACCAAAAATACAAAAAACAGGAATGCCTGTAAAAAACAATTCTAAGATTAACTATTTAAATTAAATCAAATGTTACCAGTGGAAGCCCGTGTTACTATCAAGATGACTATTCAATAAAGCCTGTATATTTTTGATTCTATTATGAACCTGATTTAGGGCTTTTCTGTATTTTATCAGGTGGTCTTTTACCTTAAGATTCCAGGAATTTGGTGATGAATTCTTCTGCTTTTCTTAAAGCCTCCAAAATGCCGGAAGGATTTTTACCACCGGCAGTTGCGTAAAAAGGCTGACCGCCGCCACCTCCTTTAATTTCTCCTGATATCTCTTTTATCACAGTGACTGCATTAAGTTTTTTCCCTTTTACGAGCGAGTCGCTGAACATGACAAGAAGGTTTGCCTTGCCGGCCGATTCAGATCCAATGACTATAGCAGAGTTTGTGTGTTTATTCCGGAGATAATAAGCTATGTTCTTAAGCTGATCTGGTGTTTCCGATTCAATTTGTCCAGAGAAATAATTTACATCCGTGATAAGTTTTTTCTTTTTTTCAATCTCTTCAGCTTTAATAATTGCGAACATAGTCTGATACTTTTCAAGACTTTTTTTAAGTGTATTGTTTTCTGCTATAATTTTTTCCACACTATCCTTAATATTACCGGTACTCTTCAGTAATGAAGCAATCTCCTCTACCGTATTTATTTTATCGTTGATATATTCTTCTGCCTTTAAAGCGGTCAAGGCTTCAAGCCGTCGTATTCCCGCAGCTATTGCTCCTTCGGAAACTATCTTAACAATTCCGATCTTACCGGTATTTTCTATGTGGGTCCCTCCGCATAGTTCAACTGAATCGCCGAATCTGACTACTCTTACTGTATCTCCATATTTTTCTCCGAATAGTGCCATTGCACCCATTTCCTGAGCCTTTTTCATAGGAATTCCTTCGGTAACTTTCAGAGTGTAACTTTCCCTTATCATTTTGTTAGCCATAAGTTCTACGTTCATAAGCTCTTTCTTTGTCGGTTTTGTGAAATGGCTGTAGTCAAACCTGAGTCGATCGGGTGTGACAAGCGATCCTTTTTGCTCGACATGTTTACCAAGAACCGATCTCAGCGCAAAATGTATGAGGTGTGTGGCTGAGTGATTTGCTGCTGTCATTGAGCGCTTTTCTGTATCGACATAAGCATAGAACTCAGATGATGGATTCTTTAGTTTGTCGTTGCTTATATGGATAATAAGGTTGTTCTCTTTTATGGTGTCTTTAATAGTGATTTTCTCTAAATCCGATTTAATAAATCCTGTATCTCCGACCTGACCTCCCGATTCGGCATAAAAAGGGGTTTTGTCAAATACCAGATGAAGCGTCTCCTTACCCTTAACTCTGACAGTACGATATCTGGTTATCATAACATTGCCATCAGTTCGTTCATATCCGATGAATTCAGTGCCTTCAGTCTCCTTTAAGACAATCCAGTCTCCTGACTCTATTTGAGCATCTTCCTTCGATCTTGCTTTCTGGTTTTTCATTTCATGCTCAAAACTGTCAATATCGAGTTGCATATTGTTCTCTTTCAGAATTAGTTGAGTCAGATCGACCGGGAAACCGAAAGTGTCGTAAAGTTCAAATGCCACTTTACCGGGCATTATAGATTGCTTTTCACTGCGGAGATCACCAATCATTTTTTCCATCATTTTAAGTCCTTTTCCCAGCGTTTTCAAAAAAGAACTCTCCTCATCATGAATAATTTTTGCTATATGATCTTTTCCAGCAATCAGTTCGGGATAGGTTTGTCCCATTTCCTTTGCAAGAACCGGGACAAGTCTGTAAATGAATGGTTCTTCCATCTCAAGATTTGTATATCCATATCTTACGGCACGCCGAAGAATCCTTCTTATCACGTAACCTGCCTTATTGTTAGATGGCAGTTGCCCATCAGCTATTGAGAATGCAACTGCTCTCAAATGATCGGCTATGACCCTGTGGGCAACATCCCACTTTTCCCTTTCACCGTATTTCTTGCCGCATATTACAGATATTTCATCAATGAGTGGCTGAAATACATCAGTGCTGTAATTTGACTTTTTACCCTGGACGACCATGCACAGCCTTTCAAACCCCATTCCCGTATCTACATGTTTTTCAGGCAGTTGTTCAAGTGTTCCATCCGCTTTCCTGTTGTACTGGATAAAGACAAGGTTCCATATCTCAATAACAAGCGGATCTCCTTTGTTTACCAGTTCATGACCTGGTATTTTCTTCCTTTCATCGTCCTCTCTAATATCGATATGAATTTCAGAACATGGGCCGCAGGGACCTGTTTCTCCCATTTCCCAGAAATTGTCTTTTTTTGATCCAAGCAGAATTCTTTTTTCAGGATTAGTGAAACACTCTTCCCAGCACTTAAAAGCTTCCCAGTCGGCAGGAATCTTTTCTTCAGTGTCACCTTCAAAAACTGTGGCATATAATCTATCCTCAGGAATACCTATCTCTTTCACAAGGAACTCCCATGCCCATTCTACCGCCTCTTTTTTAAAATAATCACCGAATGACCAGTTGCCGAGCATTTCAAACATCGTATGATGATAAGTATCATGCCCCACCTCTTCAAGATCATTGTGTTTTCCTGACACCCTCAGGCATTTTTGAGCATTAGCAATCCTTTTGCCTGAAGCGGCCTGATGTCCGAGGAAAATATCTTTGAACTGATTCATCCCTGCGTTCGTGAACATCAGAGAGGGATCATTTTTTATAACCATGGGAGCAGATGGGATAATGATATGCCCTTTGGAACGGAAGAATTTAAAAAAGAGTTCTCTTAGTTCGTTTGCCTTTATAAAACTTAACATTGTATGCAATAAATAACCGGATTTTGAGTTTGTAAAATTACTTTTTTTGTCATAGATTTGGTGTCTATCGACAAAAAATAGGACCAAGGAAAGTCAATAATGTCTGAACACAAATATTTTTTAGACTTACATGACCTTCAATTTAAAAAGGTAAGGTTGCCCTGGAAGGACAGGCTTATTCGTCTATCTCTCTGGTTAGCCGGATCATTGGTCGTTTCAGTGTTTTATATTGCGATCTTTATTAACAGATTTGGTTCACCCAAGGAAAAGTTACTCAGACAGGAAATCGAGGATTTAAAACTTAGTTTTTCACTTTTAAGCCGTCAGATGGATAACTCTGACAGGATACTTGATTACCTTGAATTTTCCGATGGAAATTGTTACAGGCCGATCCTTGATATGGATTCAATTCCTAAATCAGTAAAAACAATGGGGATTGGTGGTGTTAACAGGTATGAGGAACTTGAGGGGTATGAGAATACTAAATTGATGATTACCTATTCCGAAAGAATAAAAGAACTTCGTAACAGGAGCACCATGCAATATGAATCATTCAGGGCTATTGAGGGAAAAAAAGACGAATGGGTTCATGAAATGGAATTTCTGCCGATGATTAGCCCTGTTAATGTAGCCTACAGGCTTGGTGACGGAATGCGTTTCAGAGAAATTCACCCGGTTCTCGGTACACCGCAATGGCATCATGGACAGGATTTCAGTACACCATATGGTACTGAAGTTTATGCTACCGGATCAGGAAGAGTTATAGAAGCTGGATGGAAAGGAGGCCTGGGAAATTGTATTGTGATCGATCATGGTTACGGTTATCAGTCTACCTACGGGCACCTTAGCAAAATTAAAGTGTCGGCTGGAATGAATGTAAAGCGTGGCGACCTTATCGGTCTGACAGGTAGTACAGGAACTTCTACTGGTCCTCATCTGCATTATCAGATAGACCTCTTTGGACAACATAAAAATCCATTATATTATTTCAATGACGATCTTACTGAAGATGAATACTTTGAGATGATACAGACACTCACCGCTCAATCAAAATTAAGATAAGACAAGTTTATATTTCCTTACATTGCAATTTCAAATTTCTTCAGGTTTCAATTAAAAAATGATTTCCTTATCTTTGCCTTGATATGGCAAAACCAAAATACAAGTTTAATCCCGAATCTCTTAGTTTTGACAAGATCAGCCTTGGTGTAAAGGCCGTTTTGCTAAGGGGACTTGCATATTTTATAGGATCATTGATCATTGCAGGAGTTTACTTTTTAATCTTCAGTATCTTTTTTGACTCTCCTGAAGAGAAAGCACTGAAGCGTGAACTGGCACAGATGAGCCTTCAGTATAGCCTGGTTCACAGACAAATGGGCGATCTTGAAAAGGTTCTTGACCATCTCCAGCAGACTGATGACAATCTTTACAGAACAATTTTCGGAGCTGAACCTGTACAGGCAACACTCAGGCAAAGCGGTGTCGGGGGAGTTAATCGTTTTAAAGAGCTGGAAGGGTATGACAATTCTGATCTTATAATTGAAACCGCCAAACGACTTGATAAGCTTAAAAAGAGGATATATATACAGTCAAAATCATATGACGAACTGATCAATCTGGCAGGAGAAAAGGAAGAAATGTTGAGGTCTATCCCTGCAATACTGCCAATAGCTACAAAAGATCTGACAAGAATTGCCTCAGGTTATGGATTAAGGATACATCCTGTTTATAAGATCTCTAAGTTCCATTCAGGTATGGATTTTACAGCTCCCCTCGGCACAGAAATTTATGCTTCCGGAGATGGTATTGTTGAAGAGGCAACAAGATCAAGAAGGGGAATGGGAAACTGTATCACTCTGAATCACGGTTTCGGTTATTCCTCAGTTTATGGTCATCTTGATAATTTTAATGTGCGTCCTGGACAAAAAGTTCACAGAGGAGATGTAATCGGTTATGTTGGCAATACAGGAATGTCGGTAGCACCTCATCTACACTATGAGATCAAATTAAACGGATTAAATGTGGATCCGGTCAACTATTTCTTCAACGATCTTACTGCTGCAGAATATGAAAAAATGATTGAAGTTGCCTCCAGAACCGGTCAGTCGTTTGATTGATGGTCGTAATGCCCAATCATGTTCATGAAAAACCTTATAGCGTATTAATGCCTTACAGAGAGAAAAATATTGAAAAACTCTATTATTCAATTGGAGAAGTCTCAAGGATGCTTAATGTACCTGTCTCCACAATCAGATTTTGGGAGAACGAATTTGATGTCCTGAAACCTATGAAAAACAAGAAAGGCAACAGGATGTTCACTGCTACCGATCTTAAATATCTACGGATAATACACCGCCTCCTGAAGGAGGAAGGAATGACTATCCAGGGAGTAAAGAAAAAACTCACAGGTAAATGGGAAGAAGCCGACAAAATATTTGAAATCAATGAATCATTGAAAAAAATAAAGAACCTCCTTATCGAATTACGAGACAGTATATAAACATTATCCTGAATTTCCGTGTGCTTTTTCTGTAAAACTTTACTGAATAAATGATTAGTTTCATATTACCAGAGAGCCGTTATAGAATTAAGAGAACATTTGATAGTTAAGAAGAATAATTAACAATGAAACTAAAAGAAATATGTTCTTATCTGAATTCAGTCATCCCTCTCTCATTTCAGGAGGGGTACGATAATTCTGGGCTTCAGATAGGAATGACTGATCAGGAAATTACCGGTGCCCTTTTAACTCTTGATGTCACTGAAGATGTCATCAGGGAAGCTGTTAATACTGGATGTAATCTTATTATATCCCATCACCCGGTAATTTTTAGCGGGATAAAAAGAATTTCCGGAGAATCGGCCTGTGAAAGGATAATTTTTGGCGCTATCAGGAACAATATAGCAATATACTCTGCTCATACAAATCTTGATGCTTTGAACGGAGGTGTAAGTATGAAGATGGCAGAAAAACTCGGATTGAAAAATGTAAAGGTGCTGGAACCAATAAAGAACAAACTTATGAAGCTTGTCACTTTCATTCCTGATTCACATTATCATCAGGTAACTGAATCTATATTTGAAGCCGGAGCAGGAGTTATAGGCAAGTATGACCGTTGCGGCTATTCTGTTTCCGGCATCGGAAGTTTCAGGGCCGGTGAGAATACAAATCCCTACGTAGGAGAGAAAAATATAATGCATTACGAACCTGAAAAAAGATTTGAGACTATTTTTCTGGCACATGATAAAAACAAGATTATAAATGCTCTTATATCAAGTCATCCTTATGAAGAGCCGGCTTTCGATATATATTCTCTTGAAAATGATTACTTTGGTGCAGGACAAGGTTCTTTGGGCGAGTTGAAAGAGGAATTGTCGGTTGATGAATTCATTGAATTGCTTTCAAATACTTTTGATGCCAGGGGTATAAGATATTCAGGATTTGGAGGCATGATAAAAGTTGTTGCACTTTGCGGAGGATCAGGGTCTTTCCTGCTTGAAACTGCTGTTGCATCAGGGGCTGATGCATTTGTAACAGGCGATGTTAAATATCATGCTTTTCAGGAAGCAGATAAAAGAATTCTTCTTGTCGACTGTGGCCACTATGAAACTGAAAAATTCTCAGTCGAAATTTTATCTGAACTAATTATTAAAAAATTCCCTAAATTTGCAGTCCGGTTTTCAAAAACAAATACCAATCCGATTAATTATAGGTGAAAATATGGAAAAAGTTAAAATGCATGAAACTGAAATTTCAGTTGAAGAAAGGTTAAGAGCATTATATGGACTTCAGCTTGTCGATTCGGAGATAGATAAAATAAAAACTCTCAGAGGTGAATTACCATTGGAGGTTCAGGATCTTGAAGATGAAATAGCAGGACTGGAGACTCGTCTTGGAAATCTTCGGGAAGAGGTTGTAAACCTAGAAAAGGCAGTATCTAAAAAGAATATTGAAATATCTGAAGCCGAAGCGTTAATTAAAAAGTATGAAGAACAGCAGAAAAATGTAAGAAATAACCGTGAGTTCGATTCGCTGTCGAAGGAGATTGAGTTTCAGAATCTTGAAATTGAACTTTTCAACAAGAAAATCAGGGAGTTTAATGCCCAGATTGAAGAAAAGAAAATCGTGATTGCAGAGTCAGAAGCTACTCTTTCTGAGAGAAAATCAGATCTTGAAAACAAAAGAAAAGAACTGGACGAGATAATTTCCGATACGCAGAAAGAAGAAGAGTCTCTTTTTAAAAAATCAGAGAAAATACAAGAGGTTATTGAAGAACGCCTGCTGACAGCTTATAAAAGAATACGAGCAAATGCAAGAAACGGACTTGCTGTTGTCCCGGTACAAAGAGATGCCTGCGGTGGTTGTTTTAACCAGATACCTCCCCAAAGGCAGCTTGACATCAAATCGAGGAAGAAAATTATTGTGTGTGAATATTGCGGCAGAATACTCGTTGATGATGAAATTGTAAAAGACAGCCAGCTATAATTGGATCACTGAAAATAAAGTTGATAATAGATTTCGTACAAACCTTTCTGGTTTTTGCACCTCATTATTAGTATTTTAATATTCCTGAGGAAATGGCAGCTAAAATTTACATGAACTCCAGATAAGGCGGAAAAGCCTGTCATTATTTACCCTGAGAAATCACAAAACCCAGATGGACCGAAGAACAAATCCATTAACGCCTTCCGTGCTTATTGAGCTTAGTGAATAAGCAGCAGAAGGATTGAATAAATCTCAAACGCAAGAATTAACCTCTTTGAAATTTGGCTGACCTGATGGTCAAAAATCTTATTTATTAACTTTACAGCTTATTAAAAGATTAATTTAATGAGCACCAATGACTTTAGAAAGAGTGTTTCTGAAGGGATCCCGGAAGAACTACCTGATCTCAAGCCTTATGATGAGGAAGTAAATCATGCTCCCAGGAGAAGGGATATTCTTTCACTTAGGGAAAAAAAACTTGCAATAAAGAATGCATTAAGATACTTTCCCGAAAAGTTTCATAAGATTTTGGCAGTTGAGTTTTTAAAGGAACTGAATGATTATGGCAGAATATATATGTATCGTTTCAGGCCGGATTATTCCATAAAAGCCCGTCATCTGAATGATTTTCCTTTTAATTCAAAGGCTGCCGGAGCGATTATGCTGATGATCTCTAACAATCTGGATAATTCTGTAGCCCAGCATCCGCATGAATTAATAACATATGGAGGGAACGGAGCGGTTTTTCAGAACTGGGCACAGTACAGATTGACAATGAAATACCTTTCGGAAATGACAGATGAACAGACACTTGTGATTTATTCTGGTCATCCCCTTGGTCTTTTCCCTTCACACAGGGAGGCTCCAAGACTTGTTGTCACAAACGGAATGGTAATTCCGAACTATTCATCACAGGATGATTTCGAAAGATTCAATGCACTTGGAGTTACACAATATGGGCAGATGACGGCCGGTTCATACATGTATATTGGTCCGCAAGGGATTGTTCATGGAACCACGATAACAATACTTAATGCAAGCAGGAAGATACCCGGGAATAACAATAGATTGAAGCTTTTTGTTTCATCCGGGTTGGGAGGTATGTCAGGTGCACAGCCGAAAGCTGCAGGAATAGCTGGGCTGGTTTCAGTAATAGCGGAAGTTAATCCGAAAGCAGTTAAAACCCGTCTTTCTCAGGGGTGGATTGATGAGGTATATAACGATCTTGGGAGTCTGGTTACTGCGCTTAAAAGCATAATGCGGGGGAACAAACCCGTATCAATGGCTTACCTGGGTAACATTGTGGAAGTATGGGAATATTTTGCCGAAAAGAGTATTAAAGTCGATATCGGCTCCGATCAGACATCTCTTCATAATCCATGGTCGGGAGGTTATTATCCTGTCGGATTAACATTTGAAGAATCCAACAGAATGATTTCATCCGATCCTGAAAAATTCAGAATGCATGTTCAGAAATCGCTTCGGCGTCAGGTTGATGCAATAAATGTTCATACCGGAAACGGAACCTATTTTTTTGATTATGGAAATGCCTTCCTTCTGGAAGCATCAAGGGCTGGAGCATCTGTCCTGGATTCAAATGGAGAATTCCGTTATCAGTCTTATGTTCAGGACATTATGGGGCCAATATGTTTTGATTTCGGATTTGGTCCCTTCAGGTGGGTATGCTGTTCAAATGATCCGGAAGACCTTAGGAAAACAGACATAATTGCCTGTGAAGTACTTGAAAGAATATCTCTTCATGCTCCGGCTGAGATAAAACAGCAGCTTGCTGATAACTTGCGCTGGATAAAGGCAGCAGGCATGAACAATCTTGTAGTTGGTTCACAGGCAAGAATCCTGTATGCTGATTGTGAAGGGAGGACAGAAATTGCAAGAGCTTTTAACAGTGCGATTTCAAAAGGCATAATTTCTGCGCCTGTTGTGATAGGTAGAGATCATCATGATGTTTCAGGCACTGATTCGCCTTACAGAGAAACGTCGAATATCTATGACGGATCAAGATTCACAGCTGATATGGCAGTCCAGAATGTAATAGGTGACTCATTCAGGGGAGCAACATGGGTATCGCTTCATAACGGAGGGGGTGTCGGATGGGGAGAAGTAATAAACGGAGGTTTCGGATTACTTCTTGACGGAACACCCGAAGCGGAAAAGAGATTGTCAATGATGCTGCACTGGGATGTTAACAATGGAATAGCGAGACGATCGTGGGCAGGCAGCAAAGGGGCAATCTTGACTCTGGAAAGAGAACTGCAACGCACTCCTGGAATGAAAATTACAGTGCCTTACATTGCTGATGATAATCTGATAGAAGAGATATTTTCTGAAAGAAAAAGTTAATCATGATTTCAGAATTTTATCCGGTTCATTTTTCAATGAAAGCAAAACAACAGCTGTTGCCATAGCACCTTCTCCGCGGCCGACAAATCCGAGTTTTTCTGCAGTCGTGGCCTTAATAGAAATATTCTCATCAGAAGTCTCAAGTATACCTGCTATTACTTTTCGCATCTCATCTATAAATGGTGCTATCATGGGACTTTCTATACAGATCGCAATGTCGGCATTTTCAATTTTATATTCTTTTTCCCCAATCAGATTGAATGTTCGTCTGAGGAGGATTTTGCTGTCAATATTTCTGAATTCAGAACTAGAATCAGGGAAATAGTATCCGATATCTCTCAATCCTGCTGCACCAAGCATTGCATCGCATAAAGCGTGGATTAGAACATCTCCGTCGGAATGTGCAATGCAGCCTTTATCAGAAGGGATCTTTATACCACCAAGCCACAATGGGCGGCCCTGTTCAAGACGATGAAAGTCGATACCATGGCCTATTTTTATTTTCATTTTTCCGAAGGGCCTGCCTTCCTTAGTGCATTCGAGTCAAATGAAAGTGAAAAACGTAATGTTCTGGCGAGAGGATGGTTTGAAACGGTAGGCATAAGATAAGAGAAATCTATTGTAAAACCTTTAAGTCTGAAACCTGCACCAGCTGTAAAATACTTTCTGTTTCCCTTGGAGGCGTTCTCATGGAAATATCCTCCCCTTATTGCGAACTGATTATTGTACCAGTATTCAGTTCCGAAAGAATAAGTTATCTCATGGAGTTCCTCGCTGAATCCCCCGGGGGCATCATAGAACGATTGAAATATTGCCAGAGGTACTGAAACATTGGGATCTTTACCAGCAACTATTTCTGTTCCATCGTATTTAGGTGGAGTAGGAACCAGTAATTTATTAAGGTCGACAGTAAGTGTGATTTTATTATAATCGTCAAAATTAAGTGTTCCTGAAGCACCCACCCTAATATTCATTGGAATGAAATCGGAGGTTTGTCCATCGGAATAACTCATTTTGGATCCTATGTTTGAGAAGTTGAAACCAAGGCCAATCTCTCCATCCTTGCTAAATGCTGAGATATTTCTATGGTAATAACCTCCTATATCAGCGGCAAATGAAATTCCTGGCTTGGTAGCAGTTCCTCCTGAATAAGCTCCTCCGGTGAGATTTGAATATATGAACCTGAAAGCAATACCTCCTGAGAAATAATCTGAAAAAAGTCTTGAATAGGCAACATCAAAAGCCAGTTCATTTGGTTTGAAAGTACGTTCAAGATCACCATAATCGTTGGTAAATGGAACATCGCCAAGTGACGAATAAAGGAGACTCGCACTGGCAACCTGTTTTTTATCTATCCTGTAATATCCTGAAAGATATGCAATATTGATGTCAGGGACCAGGTTTCTAAGCCATGGTGAGTATGATATGCCGACACCCCCTTTGCCTTCAATAAAAGCAAATTTAGCAGCATTCCAGTGATTGCTGTACACATCAGGGCTTGTCGCAACGCCTGCATCACCCATTCCGCCTGCCCTTGAATCGGGGGCAATGGTAAGAAACGGTACAACGGTCTGGATTGCATTAAGTTCCTGTGAATACAGATCAGCCGCGACCGTAAATAGAAAAAATAATAAAATAAAAATGAGTAATTTTTGCTTCATGTTAAAGATTAAATTGTCCAAATATAAAACAAATTTTTCAGGGAGATATTGTATCAATTCTATAAAATGATCATTCTGCCTGAGATAGTGGCAGTTTCACCACTGCCGGTGTTAATTGTAACATTAAAAGGGTACAATCCCCTGCCTGCTTTGCCCCCGTTCGACGAAGTACCGTCCCATACTACAGGATCAGTCTGATAACCAGATGAAAATGTTGATTTCCTTATTATTTTAATCACTCTTCCAGAGATATCGAAAATCTTGACAACTATTTCCAATTCTTCAAAAGGTCTGTTATGGCCGACACTTATCCTTGTCTCAGAAGAAAAAGGATTTGGATAATTTAAAAGATTGTTTAATACGAATTTCCCGTTCTTTTCCACAAAAAAATCAAGACTCTTCTCCGAGGAATTATTAAAATTGTCCCATGCTTTCAGTGTTATAGTATGATGGCCTGAGGTCAAGGAAGTTAATTGAACACTAATGGATCCTTTTGTATAGGTCCCTGACTCATTTTGGAAATAACTATTGAGGATCATAGCGTTTCCCCTGTCATTATCGAGCCAGCAGACGATGTCGTGTCCTATACCCTTACCTGAAGCGTTAATCCCATAATCGTCTTGCATTAAAACCAGAAGGATTGGATCAGGATCAGTTATCCCTCCGTCCCGAAAAAGAGTATCATTCATATAAAGTTTTATTTCAGGACCTGCCGTATCTGTAGCTGCTGCATTGTTAAAGCCGCCGGTAATTATCTTTTCATAGTATCCCGTCATGTTCTGAGTTGCATTGTAAGCATAATAACTTATTTTGCCTTCTCCAAAATTAAAATCAATATAGCGGGGTACGAGGAAAGTGAATCTGAATCTCCCATGATTGGCATTGGTAATTCCGCTGAAAATCAGGTTTTTCTGAACATTATAGAAGGTTTTTTCTCCTCCGTCATTAGCAAGGGTTTGTTGCAGGACAGGCTTATCAAAAACTTTTGGAATGACAGGACCGTTGAAATCATTAAGCACAATGCCTTCCATATTTTCGACGTGACCTGATACTGAAATGACTGAAAGAGCTTTAAGGGTATCAGTGGTCTCATTTACAGAAACACCATTTATTGAGTCTGTAACAACTTTGCCATGCCATGGGTATGCAAGCCTTACAGCAGGATCTCCAAGAAGATGGAAATTTCTTCTGCTTGAACCGCCGCCTGCACTGTTCTTTGCCAGCCTGATAATGTCGCCAAGACGCAATGGGTTGCCATTATCATCCCGCTTAAAAGCAATATTCATGATGCTTTTATTAAGAGCATAATTGGGAGCTGAATATGCAAGCCTTGTTGTCGACATAAGGGCAATACCTCCAGCATTTTTTCTCATTAGTATTTTTTCTCCTGCTGAACCAATTTCTGAAATCTTCCCGGTAACAGGGTTTATTTCAATATTATCGAACCTGCTGAATTCACATGTGGCAGTTATAAAGAGAGGCAGCCTTGTACCGTTTTTCCATTGATTAATTATGTCGGTGGTAACGACTCTCTCATGAGCAAGGCTTGTTTCATTACCATGACCTGTATAATTAAATATCAGAACTCCTTCATTAATTCTTTCATTAATTTGCTTAGTCACATCCGGATAAGACTGACCAGCAGGCCCTGTAACCTGTTTAAATGAGTCAAAATAAATTTTACTGATGTTGATCCAGGGAACACTGTCGGAAAGTTCCTTTGAAAGTCCTTCAGCATCAGATAAATGAGTATTGCCATCCTCATCGTCTGCAACAAGGCATACTACATTCTTCCAATCGCCGGAATTTGAAACAGAGGAATAGTTTATGATCTTTGAGACTAAAATCCCCGCCTGAATGGTGTCTGTTGCAGGAAGTCTTCCAATTCCGATATCCAGGTCACCGGTATCTTCCCCCTCACCCTCATCAAGGAGTCCGTAAAAATCATCAGAAGTGAAAGAGGATATGTATACATTGGAGTTTTTTGACTGATAAGTAGGGATAAAATTTGGATTGTCAGGGGGCATTGACTTGTTTTCGTAAGAACCATCTCCAAATAGAAGTAGGTATTTCAACGGATGTTCCGTATTCTTCTGAAATAGATATTTCATCCTTATAAAATTCCTTAAACCTGCAATATCGGGAATTCCGCCTGAAAATTCATTGTATACCTGTTCCGGGGTGACAATCAATGAAATAATACCGCTGTTTTTCAGGTGAAAGTAGGCAAGTTTCTCAGCATAATTCCTAAATTCCGGATGACACAGGATTATCATATCAGCAGCAGCAGATGCGTGAAGGTTCTGATTTTTAATTGGATTCGACCTGAAAAGAGGTGTTTTTGCCTTACTTCTTAAAAATCCCATAAAAGTCTTTAAAGAATCAGTTACGGTTGAGAATGTTACCGACTGAGCTGATTTTTTATATGGAATAATCTCAACATTGTAAGGATCAGTAACGTCCCATATTATTAGCCCGTCAACAGAACTGTTGATTGTAAATTCTGTTATATTTCCTTTTTCAACAGATCTTGAATCAGAATAAAAGCAGGTTTCTCCACTGAAAATGTTATGTTTTCTTCCCCTAAGTTTAAAATAATCGAGCCATCCCTTTGCCGATATTTCACCGTTATTTATAAACCTGATCCTGTATTCAGGTGATGATAAGGAAGAATAAGATTCGCCTGATAATGTGACTATCTGAGCATAAGTCCCTGTTGATGATGAAAGATTTACTCCCGGGACTTCTATACTTCCCACTATGGATTCATTTTCAATCAAGCGGAAGATCGTTGGAATTGATGCTCTGGCAAGTAGTCTTATGTCGAATTTCAACGGCTCTGACATATCTAATCCTTCAAAGCCGGGATTTATTTTAGTATCGCTTGCAAAAGTCACAGGCTGATACCATTCTCTTCCTGATTTAATAAGGTTTTCATTTTCATTTTCATGAATAAACAACGCATCAGACTCTGTAGAGTAATTATTGATTGGCCCGGAAGGCTTAATGGCTATCGGGATAGTTTTGCCCTGACTTGTGCCTATGGTAAGAAAATAGAATGCGGTATCTGAATAATTATGTCTTAGAAATGAATATTCACCAGTAATGCTGTTAAAAATCCACCTGTGCGTCGCCATGCCATAAAAAAGCAGGTAATCTCCTTCGTTGAATATTCCGTCATCGCCCTTTTCAAGGAAGACAGATATCTCCTTTAGGTCGTCTGTTGAAGAATTATCGTTATAAAAAGACAGTTGACCTGAATTATTTCCAAACAGCCTTGGGAAGTTAGGATTTGAGAGTCCAAGTTGTTTAAGTTTTGAAAAGTCTATCCTGTATACACCATCTTCCAGAATGGCAATTTTAAACCATTTCCCTTCAGAAAGTACTGAAGATGAGGTATAATTCACCCTGGCCATTTGGCCTGAAAGGCAAACTGGTAATGTTAAAATGAGAATTGATATTTTGTTGAATATGTAAGCCATAATTTTTTGTAAAGATAGAAATGTGAAACCGTTTTTAGCTTATTTTGCATAATCAAAGCCCCTTATTTAACTTAATAAGGATTTTTAATCTGGTTCATTGGAATATAAATAATATGCTTAGGCATTTACTAAATATTCTGTTTCTTAATATTATCATATCTGTTATCGGGTATTGTCAGGAAACAATCTACGGGCCAGGTTACCAGACAATGATTATGAGTAATCCCGCCCTTTCAGGAAATTCAGGTGTTGGAGTTTTAAGGATGTCTTATTTTAATTTTTACCCGGGCCATGGATATGATTTTCATTCAGTTTATACATCATTTGACTCTTATTTCTCTAAGATACATGGTGGTGCTGGCATTTACGTTTCTGATGATTATTTAGGCGGAATAGTAAATGACATAAGAGGAGGTTTATCATATTCTTACTTTTTACAGGCAGAAAAGGACTTGTATATAAATGGAGGACTGTCCTTCTCATTTTATCATCGTGGATTTAATTTCGGAAAAGCAGTTCTGCCCGATCAGATTGATCCTCTGGGAGGTATTTCTCTTCCATCATCGGAAGTTCTTTTAAATGACTCAAGGACAATATTTGATGTTGGAACCGGAGTTGTGGTCATTTCTGGAAAATATTTCGGAGGTCTGGCGATCCTTCATCTTACCCAGCCCTACCTGGGGACAGCAGGATCGGCTGAAGACAAGCTGAAGAGAAAATATATGATCCATCTTGCAGCCGAGTACAACCTTAACAAGGGAAAGAATGTTACAATAAGCCCATTGTTATTTTTTGAATTTCAGGGAGATTATTTCTCAGCCTCTCCTGGTTTACTTGTTAAAACAAGATATATTTCCGCCAATTCTCTTTTACTGTTTAACAATAATGTAAATTTGGATGTTCAATCTGGTTTTTCCTTAACCAGGGAGCAGCTTACAATATTTTACAACTACAGGTTCAACATTAAATCTGAAAATTCACTTATTCCTTTTACGCTGGCACATCAGGCAGGGCTTGCTTTCCGTTTAAACAATGTTGAAAAAAGAATTAAAGTCAGAACAATAAATTTCCCTCAATTGTAGTTATATTTGAGATTTTAAAAATTTTTTCAGAAAAGGATTTTTCTAAAAGTCATAAAAACTAAGGAGTTATGTTTAAATTCAGAACACTGCCGGTTTTACTTTTTACTGGACTGGTACTCTTTGCATGCAAAAGCGGGAAGAGAGGTGACGCCAATGTTTCATCCACTACGGGTTGGAGATACAATGATCCTGATAATGGCGGTTTTGAGGTTGCGATTGGTGCTGAACAGAAAACCGGGCCGGGTTTGGTTTTGATAGAAGGCGGCCGGTTTACAATGGGACGGGTTGCACAAGATGTCATGTTTGACTGGAACAATCAGCCAAGAACTGTTACCGTGTCGTCATTCTATATGGATGAAACCGAAGTAAGAAATGTTGATTACCGAGAATATCTTTTCTGGATAAAAAGAGTTTACAGGGATTATCCTGAGGTATTCAGGAGAGCCTTACCCGATACTCTTGTATGGAGAAGTCCTATGGGATTCAACGATCCTTATGTCCAATACTATTTCCGTCACCCTTCCTATAATAATTATCCGGTTGTAGGCGTAAGCTGGGTTAAGGCAAACGATTACTGTCTTTGGAGAACTGACAGGGTAAATGAACAGCTGCTTATTGATGAAGGTGAGCTTAAACCGGATCCAAATCAGCTTAATGAAAAGAGTTTCAATACTGAAGCTTATCTGGCAGGACAGTATGAAGGAGTTGTAAACCAGCTGCGTGAGAGCCTGAATCCTAATCAGACTGAACGCAGAACTAACTTTGAGGATGGCTTACTACTGCCATCATACAGGCTGCCCACTGAAGCTGAATGGGAATTTGCGGCATACGCATTACGCGGCAATACTTTTGAGGAGAGGATCTATGAAAGAAGGATATATCCATGGGACGGTCATAATGTAAGAAATGCAGCTAAAAAATACCGCGGTCAGATGATGGCTAACTTTGTTCGTGGAAGAGGTGATTTGATGGGAGTAGCCGGAAGTCTTAATGATAACGGAAGTATAACTACTGATGTAAAATCTTACTGGCCAAATGACTATGGGCTTTATTGTATGGCCGGAAATGTAAATGAGTGGGTAAGCGATGTCTACCGCCCGTTGACATCACAGGATGTGGATGACTTCAATCCTTTCAGAGGGAATGTATTCACCGACCTCAGAAGAGACCAGAATGGTCAGGTTGTGGCAAAAGACAAGCTTGGCAGATTATATATTGATACTGTACAGGACAAGGATGTGGCAAACAGGTATAATTATCAGAAAGGTGATTACAGAAATTACAGGGACGGCGACCTTCAATCGTCAATAACGGGAGGTGCCGACTGGACTACAGAAGATAATAAACCCGGATCATCGAGAATGTACGCACAGGATTCAAACGATTTCTTTACTCTGATCAATGATAAAGCCAGGGTTTACAAAGGAGGATCATGGAAAGACAGAGCGTATTGGCTAAATCCTTCAACCAGAAGATTCCTTGATCAGGAGAGCTCCAGAGATGATATCGGATTCAGGTGTGCAATGATAAGAGTGGGAAGTCCGTCAGGATTTTAAAATAAACAATATTCAGTAAACACAGAGGGCTTTCATAACGGAAGCCCTTTTTTGTTAATCTGATCTCCCATTTTCTGGAATTTAGTTACTTTTAATTACGATTTATGGCTTTTAAATCTGACAAATGAAGACAGAACAGATATACAAAATTTTCAGGCAAGACTCAGCAGGTATTTCTATTGACTCACGGTTGGTGGAAAAAGGGCAGATATTCTTTGCATTGCGTGGGCAGAATAATAACGGAAATAAATTTGCATCTGCCGCGATAGAAAGAGGTGCTTTATATGCAATAATAGATGACCCTGTTTTTGAATCTGAAAAAACAATTCTTGTAGATGATTGTCTGGCAGAATTGCAATCCCTTGCATCCTATCACCGCAATAAGATGCAGGTTCCAGTCCTTGCTATAACAGGAACAAACGGAAAGACTACTACAAAAGAGCTTATTGCTGCTGTTTTGTCAAAGAAGTATAAAGTGCATTATACAAAAGGTAATCTGAATAATGAAATAGGCCTGCCTGTAACAATATTGTCAGCTCCTTCAGACACCGAATTCATGGTCCTTGAAATGGGGGCAAATCATATTGGTGAAATCAGGACTTTGTGCAGAATAGCAAGGCCTGATTACGGAATAATAACAAACATCGGGACAGCTCATATTGAGGGTTTTGGTTCACTGGAAGGTGTGCTTAAAGCAAAAACCGAACTCTACGAGTTTCTGAGTAATGTAAATGGTATTGCCCTATATAACGACAAAGATCCTGTCCTGACAGATAAGATTTACAGAATGATCAACAGAGCGGTGCCATTTTCAAACCCGGCAGGATTTAAGTTGGTTATTGATCCTGTTACTTCGGATCTAAAACTTTCAGCAATAATTAAATATAGGCGCAAAGAATTCAAAATATCCACCAGTCTGTTTGGGGAGTATAATATTGAAAATATCAGAGCAGCCTTTGCAACCGGCCTGTTCCTGGGGGTTGATATAAATGATATTGCCAGTACCATTGAAAATTATAAACCTGGCAATAACAGATCAGAAGTGAAGGACACCGGCAGAAACACTCTAATTTGCGACTCATACAATGCTAATCCAACAAGTATGATGAATGCTATCGGATCTTTTATACGGATCAGGAATGATAAAAAGGTTTTAATACTTGGAGACATGCTTGAGCTTGGTGATAAAAAAGATGAAGAGCATAATAAAATCATTAATTTATTAGAATCACTTAATTTAAGGCATGTTTACCTTGTTGGCCCTGCATTTGTAAAAGCTTCAGAAGGTAAAGGCTTTTTAAGCTTCCAGGAAACAGGTGATCTATGTAACTACCTGAGATCTAATCCAATGGAAAACAGTTTAATTCTTATTAAAGGTTCAAGGAGAATGATGCTTGAGAAAGTCTATGATTTTCTTTAGTAAATAAGGTTTTATGTACCTTTCGACACTTGGGTGAACTTTATTTTTATCATCAGTATTTCAGATCTGCTGCCCGATCTGATCCGAGGCCCCCATATACCAAAACCCGATGAGACTATATATTGGGTATTTCCTTTCTTCTTGTACCCGTAACTTAGTTCATAAATCTTTTTTGTCAAATAATTCAAAGGCCACATCTGTCCATTATGAGTATGTCCTGACAGCTGCAGATCAACACCGAATCTGGAAGCATCTTCAAGATCAAACGGCTGATGATCAAGCAATATTACAGGTTTCGATGTATCAACTTTCTCCATCAGATCACTCAAAGATTTCCTTTTAAGTCCATGGAACCGGTTCCCATCTCTGTCTATCCTTCCAATAATTTGAATGCCACCTTCAATTGTAACAACCTCGTCTTTTAAGATCCTTATTCCTTTGCTTTCAATGTAAGGGATCGTTTTTGATGCTCCTCCAATAAACTCATGGTTTCCTGTTATGGCATACAATCCTTCCGGACATCGCGGACAAGTGAAATATTTTAACAGATCATCCCTGAGAACAGGTCCTAATTCTCCGTCAACTATATCACCAAGAAGTAAAACAAGGTCGGGTTTAAGTGATTCTAGTATTTCTGAAAGTTTTTTTATACTTCTTTTCCTGATTATACTTCCAAGATGAATATCAGAAACCGCTGCTATTTTTAATTCATCAAGACCAATAGCAGGCTTGTCAATAGTTATATTGTATTGTTTGACATGAGGAAAAACCGCATTAATGAACCCCCCTGATATCAAAAAGAAGGATAAAATAAGTGTAATCAAGTAGGCCCATTTCCTGAAAAGACCAATGTTCTCTGAATTCAAAGCTCCTGTAAGCCTCAGAATAACGGACAAAATATCAGAAAGCAAGAGAAAGAGGAATCCATAAAGCAATAATGCCATCCAAAATCCGCCTATAATATTGAGAATATCGGATAAGACTGATGAATTACGGGCTTCAATGATTTTCCCTAAAACGAAGGTGGATGCAAGAAGAATAAATCCAACGAAATAAATGATCCTGAAGTCACGAAAAATCTGAACAGCATTAAATCCCTTTAAGTATAAATAAATATTTCCAAGTAAGTAGATTGTGAATACTACTGTAAAGAAAATTATCATTTGAGAGCCTTTCATCATTGGCACATGTATTTTGAAAGATCCATAAAGGTCTTTCTTGATTTGAGATAGAACAAGAAAACAAGGCTCTTGTTCAGCAATGTGGATTTGCAATTATTTTCTACTCCGGTTTCCTTAATGGATAACCTCTTTAAACTAAGTTTTTTAATATTTCTGTAAAAATCAAAATGAGCTTTTAATATAGAGGTTGAATTTCCGGGCTTTCCCATGAAAAGGTACATTATTGCTGCCAATCCATCCAGGATAAGTCTGAAAAAGATAACAGTTTTGAAATTCTTGTCGGGAAGATTCTTATAAAGCATATAAAGGTTATTGCGGAAATTCAGATATGTTTTAAGAGTTGATTCATATGGAAGGATACCACCTCCAACATGGTAGACCAAAGATTCGGGAATATATGAAACCCTGAAACCTGCCCTGTGAAATCTCCAGCACAGGTCAACCTCCTCCATGTGTGCAAAAAAATCGTTGTCAAAACCATGACATTTTTTCCATGAATCTGCCCGTACAACCATACAGGCTCCGGTTGACCAGAAAATATCTTTGTAGTCATCATACTGCCCGTAATCTTTTTCAATAATGTCAAATATACGTCCACGGCAGAAAGTGTATCCAAATCTATCAATAAATCCTCCCGCGGCACCTGCATATTCAAAGTGATCTCTTAGCGCATATGACTTTATTTTTGGCTGGCATGAGGCAGTATCATGATTATCATCCATAAATCTGATCAGTGGTTTCAGCCAGCCGTCCGTTACCTCGACATCTGAATTGAGTAAAACATAATATTGTGCTGATATTTCTCTAAGTGCAAGATTGTAGCCCTCTGCAAAACCATGATTTTTTTCAAACTTAATTAGTCTTGCACCTGAGCAATTATTAGATACCCACTCTACAGAACCATCAGATGAGCCATTATCTGCAACATAAACTACCGTTTCATCATCAGCGGTCAGGTTCACAGTTT
This sequence comes from uncultured Rikenellaceae bacterium, assembly GCA_964514725.1. Lineage (GTDB taxonomy): Bacteria > Bacteroidota > Bacteroidia > Bacteroidales > VadinHA17 > LD21. The sequence goes on along the minus strand of CAZEUL010000010.1, from coordinate 83,366 downwards.
CATTAAGGAATTTCTGAAGCCAGAACAGGCCATTCCAATTCAATATCACCACTGCAGTTTTAATCATTTAGGTGCTGTTTCTTATATTTCCATCTTCGGTGTGTCCATAGCCAGTATTCCGGATTTTTCCTTATAATCTCCTCAAGCCTCATAACGTGTGCATTTGTTATAGTGTATTCAGGAAGTCCGACAGGTTTTTCAAAGAGGAGTTCGACAGTAAGACAATAAAATCCTCTTTTTAACTTTTGCACATTAAAGAAGACAACCGGCATGTCATATTTCTGAGCAATTTTTTCAATACCCAGATAAACAGGGGTATCCTGATTCAGGAACTTGGTATAATACTTTATATCAGGCAAAGCAGGAGTCTGATCAGCAATGAATCCATATAAAGTGCGGATGTTTTTTCTTTTATTTTCCACTATGTCTCTGATTACATGGTTCATGGGAGTCAAGCCCATGTTGTTCCGTGTTCTGAGGGTGTTTAAAAATCTGTCAAAATTTTTATTTTCCAGCGGTTTGTAAATGCTGATAGTCTTATAGTCCGTATACAGAGGAAGACACACAAGCCATTCCCAGTTATTGTAATGGCTGTGAACTACCACCAGATCGCGTCCGGAGTCATATAATCTTTTCAGAAGTTCAGGATTTTTTATAGTAAAACGTCTTTTTAATTCTTTGTTGCTGAGGTGAGTAAGTTTAAGAGTCTCAATAAAAAGATCAGCAAGGTGTTTGTAAAAGTTCTTTTCAATTCTGGCAATATCTTCTGGGGATTTATCAGGAAACGAATTCTTAAGGTTTTCATAAACAATTTTCCGCCTGTATTTGGGGAAGTAATAAAGAAACACAAAAAGTATGTCAGAAAAAAAATACAATATTGGCAAGGGAAGAAGTGTTATTATCCAGTTAACACCATAGAAAATATAGAATACGATATACTGCATAATATCAAACTGCCTTTTTTTTCATAAATCTACTGATTATCTCAAGAGTTTCGGGGTATACAAGGCTGTTTGAAGCAATTGTTTCATCCCCTGACAGATTTTTCATATTACCTGAAAAATCGCTGAATTTTCCTCCTGCTTCCCGGACCAGCAGCATTCCGGCAGCAACATCCCATAACTTAAGATCATATTCAAAAAAAATATCAAACCTGCCGCAGGCAACGTATGCAAGGTCAATTGACGCAGATCCGATTCTTCTTATGCCATGTGTATTTTTAACCAGGAAGGTGAGAAGATTCATGTATTGAGGAAGTCTGTCAAAAAGACTATATGGGAATCCTGTAGCTACAAGTGAATCAGCAAGTCTGCTGGTTTGTGAGACATGTATGCTTTTCCCGTTAAGCCAGGCGCCACCACCCTTCCACGCGGTAAATGTCTCGTTACTTCCTGCTTCATGAACCACACCTGCGATTACTTCTTCATATTCCATCAAACCGATACTGACAGCATAAGGCCTTACTCCATGTACAAAATTTGTTGTACCGTCAAGTGGGTCGATCACCCAATTGAACCTGTCACCTTTTACAACAGATGTTCCCTCCTCGGCAATAAACCCTGCATTGGGCAGCAAAGTTCCAAGTCTTTCGACCAGCATCTTTTCCGATCCCTTATCGACATAAGTAACAAAATTATTTAATCCCTTTAATTCAGTTTTATCAATATTGAACACTTTCGATTCTTCTGATATAAAATTGCCAGCTTCTGCGGCTGCAATTTCCATTTCATTGCATAAACGTCTAAGATCCATTTTCTAATCAATAATTTCAACTCTCATATTTCCATCGGGGTTCTCATAAAGAAGTTTTACAGTTTTTATCTTACCGCACAAGTTCGGATCCCACTCATGTTCAACCCTTATATAATTACCTGTAAATCCTCCTATCATTCCTTTCTTCCTGGTTCCTTCAAACAATACCTCTGAAATTGTTCCCGAATTAAGTCTGCAAAAGTCATTATGTTTCTTTTGCGACATGGCCAGCAGTCTTTTACTCCTTTGTTCGCGTGTCACTGATGGTACTTTACCGGGAAGTCTTATTGCTGTTGTCCCAGGACGTTCAGAAAAATTAAAAACATGGAGGTAAGACAAGGGCAAATTGCTAAGAAAGGAATAGGTGTCATCAAAATCATCATCTGTCTCTCCGGGGAAACCTACTATCACATCAGCACCTATGGCAGCAAGAGGAAGCTTCTGAATAATTTTATTGACCTTATCGGCAAACAGATCTCTTTCATATCTTCTTTTCATGAGCTTCAGAATTTTATCCGAACCACTCTGCAGGGGGATGTGAAAATGGGGGAGTAATTTTCTTTCTGAAGCTGTCAGATCAATTATTTCATCGCTGATAAGATTTGGCTCAATTGATGAAATCCTGTACCTTTCAATGCCTGTTACTTTTAAAAGTGCTTCAAGAAGTTGAAGGAAGGATTCGCCTGTGGTTTTCCCAAAATCTCCTATATTAACCCCGGTCAGTACAATTTCCTTTATACCTTCGGCTGCAATTTTATTGGCTTCTTCAACCAGAGTTTTGATTTCCAGATTCCTGCTCGGGCCCCTGGCAAGAGGAATTGTACAATACGAGCATTTGTAATCGCATCCGTCCTGCACTTTAAGAAATGATCGTGTCCTGTCGCCTGTTGAGAAAGCGGGACTCATTTTCTCTTCTGATGATATGCAGCAGGAATGTACTTCTGCTTTGCCTGTTTTGTCTGAAGTTTCGAGATATTTTGCGACATCGAATTTTTCATTTGTGCCCAGGACAAGGTCGACACCGGGAATTGAAGAAATCACTTCGGGATTTAGCTGTGCATAACAACCAACAACGGCAATAACAGCATCCGGGGAACGGCCTATAAATTTTCTTATTGCCTGCCGGCATTTACGGTCAGCTGCGTCGGTTACTGTACATGTATTAATAACATAAATATCTGCAGGGGAATTGGCAGAGACTCTTTCAAATTTATCAGAAGGAAATGACCTTGATATCATTGAGGTCTCAGCAAAATTTAATTTGCACCCGAGGGTATAGAATGCCACTTTCTTCCTTGATTTGTTCATTTATTATCTGCCGGACCTGCTGTTATTGATACTGTTACTAACTTTTATCTGCGTTCAGTTTGCCTGTCTTTTACCAGATAAATATTTCTGAATTGTATATCCTTCCCCTCACTCTGAAGACAAATATGTCCTCCGCTGACATTTAGACCTGTACCTTTGTTCTGAAGGAGGCCGTTAACATATACTTCAATAGTGTTGGCCTTGCATACAACTTCCATGGTATTCCATTCACCTACAGCTTTTTCAGGAGATGGATTCATCTTTTTAACCACAATAGTTGATTTATCCTTCCTCTCATTCATGTCTGTCCCGTTCATGCAAATAAAATCTCCGGCATTTCCTGCCGCAAGCTGGCATTCTATGGTTTTCAGCCAGATAGTGTCTGGTGTCTGTGAATGAATAAAAACGCCACTGTTGGTCGCTTCAAATGGCCATCGCCACTCAAGATGAAGCATATAATCGGCATATTTTTCTTTGGTTCTCATGTATCCGAACGGGGATCCGGCAATATTGATTACATTATCTTTAATGGTAAAAACTTCTGCAGGATTAACAGTTTTGTCTTTTAGGTAGAATACCCAGTTTGACAAATCTTTCCCGTTGAAAAGCTGAACATTTTCAGTGGCGGGAATTCTCCTTTTTTTCTGAATTTTTGAGTTTTTCTGTCTAGATTGCGACATCCCTTCAAAGGATGATGCGATTGATATTGCAAGTATCAGAATTATCAATCTTAAAGCTCTGGATCTCATGGTTTTGGTTTTTAAGTTTATTAATTTTCGAAATAATTCTCAATGAGAGTATAGCTAAAGAAGCTTGCTTGCAAGTTCTGCAAGGAAACTCCTTTCTCCTTTTACCAGGTTTACATGTGCAAAAATATCCTGTTCCTTCATCTTGTCGGAAAGATAGCTCAAACCATTGGAAGCAGTGTCCAGGTATGGTGAATCAATTTGTTCTATATCACCGGTAAAAACCATTTTTGTTCCTTCACCTGCACGGGTAATTATGGTTTTTATTTCATGGGGTGTAAGGTTTTGAGCCTCATCAACAATAAAAAAGATACTTGAAAGACTTCTTCCTCTTATGTATGCCAGAGGTGTTATTACAAGTTTTTCTTCTTTCACCATGTCGTTAATCCTTAAGAATTCAGGGCTTTGGTGGCTGAATTTATGCTTAATGACAGTAAGGTTATCATAAAGAGGCTGCATATAAGGTTCCATTTTCTCCTTAACATCACCGGGAAGGAAGCCAAGATCGCGATTGGCAAGAGGAACAATAGGACGCGCCAGAAATATCTGTTTATATCTTTTATGCTGATGAAGTGCAGCAGCTAGTGCAAGAAGTGTTTTACCGGTACCGGCTTTCCCTGTAAGAGATACAAGCTGAATATCAGGATTTAAAAGAGCATCAAGAGCAAATGTCTGCTCAGCATTTCTTGGATCAATGCCATATGTTGTTTGTTTGATAACCCTGTTAAGGAGCTTATTGACCGGGTTATAATGTGCCAATGCGCTTGAACCCGTATTCTTCATTATGTAAAACTGATGCCCTTTCAGATTAGGATCAAGATTAAACTCCGAGGCATTAACACCTTCAGGTATTTCATAAAGCTTACTTATCAGTGCATGATCTACATTATCCAGAATCTGAATTCCTTTATAGAGATCATCTATGTTTGCCACCTTGTCATTCTGGTAATCCTGGGCCATAATACCGAGTGATTTCGCTTTCATTCTCAGGTTAATATCCTTTGATATCAGGACGACAGTCTTATCCTTGTTCTGATTGCAAACATATTCAGCGATAGCCAGAATTCTATGGTCAGGAGTTCTCTCAGAAAAAGACTGACTTACTTTTTCTGAGAATTCACGCCCCGTTTCTATATGGAGGTTCCCCAGGTTTTCACCAAGGGGAATATTTGCTGTAAGAAGCATATCTCCTGAAAGTTTATCAAGTTCGCGCGTAAATTCCCTTGCATGAAAATTGATCAGATCATTCCCTCTCTTGAATTTATCAAGCTCTTCAAGCACCACAATGGGTATAATTACATCATTTTCCTCAAAATTGTATATACATTTATAATCGTGAAGAAGGACATTTGTATCAATAATAAAGAGTTTCTTGTTATGCTTTTTTCTCATCATTAAGTAATTTGAAATCAGTCAATTATTATAATTTATTATAATCCCGCACCTGCCCTGCAAAATTAATTAAATAAGGGATATTTTGTAGTATGTGTTGAAAGTATGTTAATTTGTAAAAGCCTTGAGCTAAAGGAGGAACCAAATCCAAAGCAGATTTGGATGGTCAAAGAAACTGTTTTTTATTAATGAATTACAAGCAGACATTGGAGTTCATGTATAGTCAGCTGCCAGCCTTTCACAGAATAGGAAAGGCAGCCTATAAAAATGATCTGAATAATTCACTGAGGTTTGATGAATATCTTGGTAACCCCCATAATCATTATAAGACAATTCATGTAGGTGGAACAAATGGTAAAGGATCTGTTTCGCATATGATCGCATCTATACTGATGGAGGCAGGATATAAAACTGGTCTTTATACATCTCCTCATCTGTTGGATTTCAGGGAAAGGATAAAGGTTAACAGGCGAAAAATACCAGAAAGGGAAGTGGTCGCTTTTATTAAAAAGCATGCTGATTTTATTTCAAGTCTGAAGCCTTCTTTTTTTGAAATGACTGTTGCAATGGCATTTGATTATTTTAAAAAAGCCGAAACTGATATTGCAGTTGTTGAAGTGGGTCTTGGCGGAAGACTTGATTCGACCAATATTATAAATCCAATTCTTTCAGTGATTACAAATATCGGTCATGACCATATGGATCTGCTGGGTGATTCTCTCAGAAAAGTCGCATCAGAAAAAGCCGGTATTATTAAAGTGGGAGTCCCGGTCGTTATTTCAGAAACTTCAGAAGAAGTAAATGAGATATTTATTCAAAAAGCTTTAACAACCGAATCTGAAATCTATTTTGCAGATGTGAATTTCAATTGTATAATGGATGAAGGTTATGATAATGAAGATTTCAGAAAATTTAAGGTTGTTGATATCTGCCAAAATATTGAATTAAATGGTGAAAGTCCGCTTTGCGGCGACTATCAGTCAAAAAATATTCAGGGAGTTTTTCAGGCTGTCAGGGTCCTTAGGAAAACATTAAATATTAATGATGAGAATATTTTGAACGGTATAAAAAATGTAGTAAAAAACACTTCTCTTTCAGGGCGGTGGCAGCTTGTCTGCAGAAGCCCCATGATAATCTGTGATACAGGGCATAACTTTGAAGGTCTGAAATATACAATGGATCAGGTAAGAAGGATTCCCTGTTCGGAATTGAGGTTCGTATTAGGTTTTGTAAGTGACAAGGATGTCAGTTCTGTCCTGACACTTTTCCCTGCCGGAGCTGTTTATTATTTTGCAAGAGCATCCGTTCCCAGATCAATGAACGAACATCTTCTTGAAAGAGAAGCTGCAAGGGCGGGGCTGAAAGGCAAAGCTTATGGAGATGTGAAATCTGCTCTTTCGGCTGCAATTGCGGATTCCTCTAAAGATGATTGTATATATGTTGGTGGAAGCACATTCGTTGTTGCCGACGCTATACAACAGTTAAAATCTAATAAATAAATTTAAGAATATGAGGATAATAGTTCTGGTTCCATTAATTCTGATGTTCATTTCTGACCTCGATGGTCAGACCGGGAAGAAACTGGTTTTACTGCATACAAATGATCTGCATTCAAGGTTGAATGGTTTTGCGCCGGAATATCTTTATACTCCGTTGAAAACCGGTGATGATAAAACAAAAGGTGGTTTTGCAAGGATCGCAAAGATAATTGAAAGAGAAAGAGAAAAAAGCCAGGGAATTACTCTAGTTTTCGATGCCGGTGATTTCCTGATGGGAACACTATTCCACGGACTTGAGGTTTCAACAGGTTTTCAGCTAAGGCTTATGAAAAGAATGGGGTACGATTTTGTTGCAATAGGGAACCATGAATTTGACTTTGGCCCTGAGAAACTTTCCGAAATAATTGATAAATCCTCAGAAAGTGGTGAGATTCCGTTACTGATGCTTGGTAATGCGGTTTTCGATAAAAAGGACCCGGGAGATGATGCGTTGGAGATGCTGTTTGATAAAAACATAGTTGCCAGAAGCACGGTAATGGAAAAGGATGGGCTGAAAATTGGCATTTTTTCAATTCTGGGGAAAAATGCAAGTGAAGTAGCACCGCTTGCAAAGCCTGTTAGATTCAGTAAAGTTTTGCCCTTTGCAAAGGCCATGGTAAAAAATCTTCAGTCTGAAAAATGTGATATCATTATCTGTATATCACACTCGGGAATTGAAAAACTTAATGATGGCAGCTGGGGTGGAGAAGATGTTAACCTTGCAGAATCAGTAAAGGGCATAGACTTAATTATAAGCGGACACACACATACAAAACTTGATAAACCGCTATTTATTAATGGTGTCCCAATTGTGCAGACAGGAGAATATGGAGAGAATGTAGGTTGTCTTGAGTTATCATGGTCTGACAAAAGACTGCAGGTTGAAAACTACACTCTGATTCCGGTAGACGATAATGTTGGAGGCAACAGATTGATTGATAGTATGATAACTGAACAACAGAAACTGATAGCATCGGAAATACTTCAACCTTTGGGAATAGACTATTTCAAACCGGTCGCTGAATCCAGTTTTGCACTTGAATGCGATGCAAATGGCGATTTTAAAGGCAGCAACCTTGGCCCTTTAGTAGCTGATGCAATAAACAACTATGTTAATACGAACACAACAGAAGGAGCCGATGTCAGTCTTGTAGCTGTAGGCATAATACGGGATAAGATTGTTCCGGGAATTCAAACGCCTGCTGATATCTTCAGAATAATGTCACTCGGTTCAGGTAAGGATAATGTGCCAGGATACCCTCTTTCAAGATTGTTTGTCACCGGCAAAGAACTCAAAAGTGTCCTGGAAATACTTCAGGAAGCATATAAATCTTCTTCTGATAATTACTGTTTCTACTCAGGAATCAGAGTTCAATATGATCCTGACAGGGGACTTCTTAAAAAGATAAAACAGATTGCAATAACCAAAGCTGATGGATCAGTTACAAATGTTGATTTCTCCAAGAAGGATAATCATCTGTATTCAATCACTGCAAATTCCTATATGTTGGAATTTATCGGAATCATTAAGAAAATGAGTTTCGGACTTATCAATGTTGTTCCAAAGGACAGTAAAGGATATCCTATTAATGATCTTAAAACTGCAATTATCGATATTGATGAAAAAACGGCCGGAGTGCAGGAAGGAAAGGAATGGCTTGCTTTGCTGAATCTTCTCAGATCAATGAAAGACATAAATGGTAACGGGATTCCAGATATCGATGACAAGTATTCCTTGCCTGTAAAATCATTTTTCCCTGTCATGAAATAACCTGATTGAAATTATTCCCTTTTTGTATACGGATTGTCAACTGCCAGTCTTGATCTTCGGTTTGCAACCTCAAAGCCGATCATATAGATGGTTTTCGTAACCAGTTCCATCTTTTTATAATCAAGCTTCTCAGGAACGTCTCCAGTACCATGATAGTCGGAATGCAGACCTGTGGTAAAGAATAATGAAGGGATATCTTTCTTTACGAAATTAAAATGATCGCTCCTTGCGAAAAGATTTAAAGGATGTCCCCTTCCGCTAAGGCTGTAGTCGAAATTGAGTTTGCTTTTTCTGTCAGCTTTTTCAGCGATTGACATCAGGTCGCTGCTTTGATCATCAGATATAATAAAAGCTACAGATTCACCACTGACAGGGGTTTCAGAAGTTGAGTCTGCAATTCCTCTGACCCTACCTATCATATCCAGGTTAAGATCTGCAACCGTATTTCCCAGGGGAAATATCGGATCATTGATGTAGGCTTTCGATCCGAACAGTCCAATTTCTTCACCTGTCAACCAGAGAAATCCCACTGATCTCAGGGGTTTTAATGGAGACTTGCTGAATGCTTCTGCAATCTCGAGGAGAGCAGCACAACCCGAAGCATCATCATCTGCTCCAGGGTATATTTTATCATCAGTTTTTCCAATATGATCTGCATGACATGAGAAAATTACAAATTCAGATTTCAGCAAAGGATCACTGCCTTCAATCCAGGCAATAACATTGTGAAGAACAACCTCTTCTCCCTTCTGATTCACTTTTGTTCCGGACAGATCTTCAGATAATAGACTGAAATGAGGTCTATTATTAGAATTAACTGATTTTAAAAGCTTATATGGTCGAAGGAATCCTGCTGAATCGGCTGATTTAAGACCTGTCCGTTGCACCTGTGAAACAATATAATTCAATGCTATTTCAAGCTCTGGAGAACCATTAGCCCTTCCTTTCAAGTATGGTGAGGCAAGGAATTCCACATGGATTTCAAGATCTTTTGAATCAATATATCCAATACCCGGAATCGAATCTTGTCTTAATACAAAAGCTTCTGAAGCTGTTATGAACTGAAAGAACAGAAAAAAACAGGTAACAAGAATCCGGGGCATAAAAAGTGGCATAAAAGTGGAATAATGGTGAACAAAAATAGCAAAGTTTTTATTGGAGGCTAAAGGTTCATCAGGATAAAGTTGAATTAATAACTATGCTTATTGGGCTTTTAGCTTAATTATAAGGATTTGCAGTTTTTTTGTACATTTGCGGCTTTGAAACAATTTCATGGAGGTTAACATTTTTTTCTGGATCGGATTTCACATCTTCATTTTCACAATGCTGGCTCTTGATCTGGGGGTATTTAACAAAAAAGCTCATAAAATAGAAGTGCGTGAAGCTCTTGTATGGAGTGGGGTATGGATATCACTTGCTTTGATTTTTAACGTTTTCGTTCTTGCAGAATTTGGAAAGGTCAAGGCACTCGAATTCTTCACAGGGTATATAATTGAATATTCTCTGAGTGTTGATAATATCTTCGTATTTATATTGATTTTCACATATTTTTCCATTAAACCTCAATACCAGCATAAGATCCTCTTCTGGGGAATTCTTGGAGCACTGATTATGAGAGGGATCTTCATATTTGCAGGCATAACGCTTATAAGCAGATTCCATTGGATAATATTAATATTTGGCGGATTTCTCCTTTTGACAGGTATTAAGATGCTGGTACAAAAGGATACGTCAGTAGATCCTGAAAAGAATGCTCTTTTAAAGATATTCCGTAAAATATTCCCCGTATCTGAAACTTTGCACGGCGACAGGCTTTTCATAAAACAAAACGGTAGACTGATGGCAACTCCGTTGTTTATGGTTCTGCTTGTAATTGAATCATCAGATCTTATTTTTGCAGTAGACAGCATTCCTGCGGTTCTCGCAATAAGCAAAGATGTATTTATCGTCTACACATCAAATATTTTTGCCATACTTGGATTACGTTCCTTATACTTTGCAATGTCGGGCATAATGGATTATTTCAGGTTCTTAAAAGTAGGACTTGCTTTCGTTTTGTCATTTGTCGGGCTGAAGATGCTTGCTTCATATTTCCATTTTGAAATACCGATTTTACTATCCCTTTCAATTATTGTCACTATTCTGGTGGTTTCAATTCTTGCTTCTGTTCTTATAAAAAAGAAATAAATCGTTTTACTGGTTCGTTATTATTATTCCAATTATGTACTTCTTAAAGTAAATTACTACTTTTATTTGTCATATTGTGAAAGGGAATAGGATTTATTTATTTATTCAGGGCGAAAAATAATGATTTCGCACAGGAAAAAACCAGTTACTCCGTGGCTGCTGATAGTCCTTTTTATTATAGTCTCAGTCAGCAGCATTTTATTTGGATACTTCTATTACCGAAGCCAGAGAATTCGTCTGCTTAATGACAAGCAGCTTGACTTGTCAGCAATTGCTGACCTTAAGGTGCGGCAGATTGCATTATGGAGGAATGAACGCTTAGGTAATGCCATGATAATTTCAGGAAACACGACCTTTATGAACCAACTCAGGACTTTTCTTTACAATTCAGAAGATTCTGTATTGGCAAAAGAAATTCTTGGCAGTTTGCGGTCAGCCTTGAAGAATATCGAATATAAAAGCTTTCATCTTATTGATTCAACTGGCAAACTGATATTATTTCATCCTTCACGCGATTCAATTATAAACGATCAGATAACATCGGTACTTCCGGAACTAGATAAGATTGATTATCCTTTTCTGACAGAATTAAGCAAACCAGAATCAATGGGGCGTGCCTGTCTTGATTTAATAATCCCCATTCGCGGTAAACGTCTGAAAGGTTCGTCCAATGCTGGGATATTAGCAATTGGAATCGATCCTGAAGAAGTATTGTATCCCATTATCAGTTCATGGCCTGTACCTAGTAAGTCGGCTGAATCATTAATGGTTCGCCAGGATAAAGATGAAGTTGTTTACCTTAACAATCTTAGATTTCGTAAAAATTCCGGGTTGTTACTGAGGAAAAACATCTCGGAACTCAGACTGCCGGCTGCAATGGCTGTCAGAGGTGAGGAAGGGACCACAAATGGGATTGATTACAGGGGAATGGTGGTAGTTGCATCAATGAGAAAAATTCCTGGTTCCTCATGGTATCTTGTTGCAAAGATAGACAGAAATGAGGTGCTTACAACCCTTAACAGACAGATGACACTGATAATCATAATAATCATTCTGTTCATACTTACAATTGGGTTGCTTCTTGGAATCATTGAATGGAATGAAAATGCAAGATTCTATCGCGAAAAATATGAAGCTGAGCTTGACCGGCTTGCATTAAGAAAGCATTTTGATTATATCCTGAAATATGCAAATGATATTATTTTCCTTGCCGACACCAATCTGGTTATTATAGAGGCTAATGACAGAGCTGTTGAAACTTACCAGTATACAAGAAATGAGCTTATCGGAATGAACCTTTCGAAGATTACTTTTCCTGCCAACGTAAAAGACCTTGGAACAGAGAAAAAGAATCTTGAGGAAAGCGGATTTGCCACATTCGAAACCCGGCATATAAGGAAAGATTCAACTTCAATACCGGTTGAAATAAGCGCCCGGCAGGTTGAGATTGAAGGCATTAAATATTTTCAATATATATGTCGCGATATCACTGAACGCAAACAGGCAGAGTCAGTTTTAAAGGAGAGCGAAGAAAGATTCAGGAAGATATTTGAAGAAAGTCCCTTTGGAATCGCTATGACTGGGAAGGATTTGTCGATAATAAGGGCTAACGATGCCTTATGCAATATGCTTGGGTATCAGGAAGAGAATCTCAAATCATTAACACTGAAGAATTTTACACATCCTGACTATATCTCCAACGATGAAATCGGGATTTTAAGGCTTATTGCTGGGGAAATAGCAGTATATCATACAGAAAAACAGTATTTGCGAAAGGATAAAACAACTATCTGGGGTTCAACTACTGTAAGTATAATCAGGAATAATAATGATGAAATACAGTATTTCCTGGCAATAATTGAGGATATTACACAACGCAAGCAGGCTGAGGCTGAGCTTGAAAAATCATTATCCCTGCTAAAGGCAACACTTGAATCGACAGCTGATGGTATACTTGTGGTAGACGGAAAGGGTGAGATTGTTCAATATAACCAGAAATTTGCGGAAATGTGGAGAATTCCTGATAATATATTGGAATCGATGGATGACGATATTGCTATCAGATATGTTAAGGATCAGCTTATCAACCCGGATGATTTTATAAATCATATCAGGCAGCTTTACACCGATCCTGAGATAACAACATCCGGTCTTCTGGAGTTCAAAGACGGAAGGGTATTTGAACGATATTCACAGCCTCAGAAGATAGCAGGAAAGAGTGTGGGACGTGTCTGGAGTTTCAGGGATATAACTGAGAACAAGAGGGCTGAAACTGAGCTTATTGCTGCAAAGGAGAAAGCTGAAGAGAATGACAGACTTAAAACGGCTTTTCTTCATAATGTGTCGCACGAGATAAGAACACCGATGAATGCAATCATAGGCTTTTCAGCTCTTTTAAATGAACCTGACACTACTGAAAAAGAGAGAAATCAGTATATTGATATTATCTTCCAGAGCGGCAGCCAGCTGCTGTCCATTATCAACGATATAGTAGATATTGCAAATATAGAAAGCGGTCAGGTTAAGATCAACATAAAACCAATGGACCTGAATTCATCTTTAAGAAGCCTTGATGAGCAGTTCAGTTATAAGGAGCTGGCAAATACTGTCACAATAAACCTTGAAACCGGACTTCCGGATGAACAGGCTCTCATAATGACTGACAGCACCAAGCTGATTCAAATTCTTTCCAACCTGATAAACAATGCTACAAAATTCACAAAAGAAGGTCAGATTGATTTCGGCTATACACTAAAAGAGAGTTATCTCGAATTCTTTGTTAAAGATACCGGTATTGGAATTCCTCCTGAGCATCATGAGAAAATATTTGAAAGATTCTTTCAGGTGGATAATGTTATATCCAGGAAATTTGGTGGTACCGGACTTGGTTTATCAATATGCAAGGCATACGTGGAACTTCTGGGTGGCAAAATATGGCTAAAATCAATACCAGGCGAAGGAACAACTTTCAGATTCACAATTCCCTACTTAAAGCAAACATAAATAATACCTTCAGCAAACTGAGATTAGAATTGCCCTGACCGCAGGCAGATCCCTGGTTATAAAATTATTCTTTTGGCCCGAACAAAAAATTGTTCTTAAGTGTTTAATATTTCTAATCAATAATATTAATGCTATGAAAAAGGTTTATTTGCTTTTCTTTGTGGTTTTCTCGGTAACCCAGCTAATGGGACAAAAAAATCCTGAAGACAGAAACTTCAAGATCCCGCTTATCGGCGATCAGGCTCCTTCATTCACAGCTGAATCGACTGTTGGAACTATAAATTTCCCGTCAGATTATGGGCGAAGCTGGAAAATACTTTTCAGCCATCCACAGGATTTTACTCCTGTATGCTCTTCAGAAATTCTGGAACTGGCATATCTTCAAAATGAATTCGATAAGCTGGGTGTTAAGCTTGTCGTGATGTCAACTGATCCTCTTTCAACACATGAGCAATGGAAAAAAGCCCTTGAGGAGCTTAATTTCAAAGGGAGAACACCTGTGAAAATAAAATTCCCCCTCGTCGACGATGAAAATCTGGCTGTTTCCAAGTTATATGGCATGATTCAACCTTCATCAAATACAACCAAATCAGTGAGGGGAGTTTTTATTGTCAATCCTGATAATGTAATTGAGACAATTTATTTCTATCCTTTGAATGTCGGAAGAAGCACTGACGAACTTTTAAGAACAGTTTCAGCTTTAAAAACCGCCTATAAGGATAAAGTACTGACGCCTGCCGACTGGAAGGCTGGTAATGACGTATTTGTTCCGTTTAATCCTGTGAAAGGGGATAATAAAACATCAGAGAAAAGTGACAACTACTATAGTGTTTCCTGGTTTATGACTTATAAAAAACTATCCATGTAAGAGAAAAAATAAATCTTATCACGCTAGAAAAAGAGTACTAAATAAATGAAGGTCGGGCTTAGGCCTGACCTTTATTTTTGAAGCAATTTTAAAAGAATGAAAATTTCATTTTACTGCAACAAATTGTCTTTTTTGGAGTTATATTTCTTAATTAGCTTTATTAAATAACTAATCTTTCTAAGAACTTAAATCTTAGATATAAGGTCTGAATTACTTAAAAATAAAGACAATAATAGGTCGATAAAAAAAAATTAAGTAATTTTAGGTATGAAAACAGTATACTGGATAAGGTCATATTTTTTGTTTAAAGTTAACAATACAAAATCATTCGCCGTGAAAAAGGGAATTGACAAATTTATATTTTTCTTTATTTGTTGCTTTTCGCTTTCATTTTATGGGTGTCATCCTACAAAAGCTCCAAAACTGACAACAGTCACAGTTACTGATATACAACCTACCAGCGCTAAATCCGGAGGTTTGATTTCGGATGACGGTAATGCAGATATAATTGTGAGAGGCGTTTGCTGGAGTACAAGAAAAGAACCTACAATTGAAGGTACCAGAACAACAGATGGTTATGGGACAGGATCTTTTACAAGTCTCATGACACAGTTGACGCCCAATACTCTTTATTATGTAAGAGCTTATGCCACAAATAAGGTAGGTACCTCTTATGGTAACCAACTGAGTTTTACTTCAGCACCACTTACTGTACCTTCGGTCACAACCTCCTCCATAACCGGCATCACTCAGACTTCTGCTGTATCAGGAGGCAATATAACTTCCGATGGAGGATCAGAGGTTACTGCCAGGGGTGTCTGTTGGAGCACACATTCTGAACCTATAATAACCGATTCCAAAACCACAGATGGTACTGGTACCGGAAATTTCACCAGCAATATTACGGGGCTTACAGGGAATACTGTATATTATGTCAGAGCTTATGCTGTAAACTCACAGGGAACCAGTTACGGGCAGGAAATATCATTTACAACAAGTCCTTTGCTTCCTTCTGTTGTAACAACCACCCCTGTTGCTACATCCACGACAACGGTGATGAGCGGTGGAACTATATCAAGCGATGGTGGTTCACCGGTTACTGCACGCGGCGTATGCTGGAGTACATCTGCCAATCCTACGATTGCTAACAGCAGAACAACCAATGGAACAGGAACCGGGACTTATACAAGCAATATAACCGGGCTTGCAGTGAATACAGAATATCATGTAAGGGCATATGCAACAAATTCTGTTGGAACTGCATATGGAACTGATTATGTAGTCAGGACAGACCCGGCAACAATTCAGGACGTTGATAATAATACGTATAATGTGGTAAGAATCGGAACCCAGCTCTGGATGAAGGAGAATCTTAAGACTACGCGTTTTAATAATGGAACTTCCATACCTCTCGTATCCGATAATGCAGCCTGGACAAGTCTCACTACATCAGGTTATTGCTGGTACGATAATGATATCTCAAATAAGGCTGACTATGGTGCACTTTATAACTGGTTTGCTGTTGATGCCGGTAACTTATGTCCCACAGGATGGCGTGTATCAACTGACAATGACTGGTTTACACTTGAAACGTTCCTTGGAGGAGCAAGCCCTGCAGGTGGCAAGTTGAAAGAGACAGGAACAACACACTGGAACTCCCCCAATACAGGCGCCACAAACGAAACCGGGTTTACAGCTTTACCGGGGGGGTACAGACATTCTGACGGACTATTTTCAGACATGGGAATATACGGGTATTGGTGGTCATCAACAGAATATGATGCCTCTAATTCATGGAACAGAAAGATTCAGAACTCTTCTGACAAGACATTCCGTAATTATTTTAACAACAAAAATGGGATGTCGGTCCGCTGTATCAAGAATCCATAGTCAGTATATTCATGTTCAGAAAAGAGTTTGAGCATTTCTTAAAGGTTCCACATTCCCACTTTCTTAAATAATAGATTCAAAAAACTGGTTATTCATCATCAGTTTTATTTTAATTGTCAAAAACATTTTGGAAAAATTGAATTCCAATGTTTTTTTTGCCCCTGAAATTGATTCTGATATTTACATAAATGATATAATATTTTTAAGAAACTGAAGTTTATTCTTACTGACAGACAGGAAAAAGATCTCCTTGAACCATGTCTTAAATTTTGAAAACAAAATTCTCATTAAATGAAAAAAAATCGTTTTTCCGTTTTGGTTATACCGGTAGTTTTTACAATTATCGCTATCTTTTTATTATCAGGATGTAAAAAGAAACCAGATCTGCCTTCTCTTACTACAACGACCATTTCAGGAATAACAATAAATTCAGCATCCTCTGGCGGGAATATTACTTCAGATGGCGGCGCTGAAGTAACAGTGAGAGGATTATGCTGGAATACAGCAAAAAATCCTGTAGTAACAGGTTCTCATACAACTGACGGCAGCGGTATTGGTGTTTTTGTAAGCACTATAACAGGATTGTCTCCTAATACCATGTATTATGTCAGGGCTTATGCAACAAACAGTGTCGGGACAGCTTATGGCAATGAAGTCTCTTTTACAACAAATCCCATTGTCGTTGCTACAGTAACGACAAATACTATTACTTCAATAACTCCAAGTTCTGCAATCAGTGGAGGATCTATTTCAAATGATGGTGGAGGAGCAATTACAGCCAAAGGAATTTGCTGGTCGACAACTGCAAATCCTACAACTGCTGACAACAAGACCACAGATGGGACAGGTTCCGCCAGCTTTATAAGCAATATGACCGGATTACAACCCGGGACTACCTATCACGTGAGAGCTTATGCAACCAATTCTGCCGGAACAGCTTATGGTAATGATCTCACATTTACAACAAGTGCCAACACTCCAACACTGACAACCACGGCAATTTCTTCAATTACATCAAATTCGGCCGTTTCAGGAGGAAATATTACAACCGATGGTGGCGCCCCTGTTACAGCTCGTGGAATATGCTGGAAAACCAGCAGCAATCCTATGATCACTGACTCTCATACAAGCAATGGTACAGGATCAGGTTCTTTCACTAGTAATCTTACAGGTTTGCAGCCGAACACTAAATATTATGTCAGAGCCTATGCCACCAATTCTGCAGGGACTGCGTATGGTAATGAGATTGTTTTTGATACAAATCCCATAGTGGTCCCGACAGTTACAACAACTGCTGCTTCTTCTGTTACATCCACTACCGCTGCCTCAGGTGGAAATGTTACATCAAACGGAGGTGCAAATGTAACTGCCCGAGGTGTTTGCTGGTCAACATCAGCTAATCCGACAATTGCAGGAAATAAAACTACAGATGGTACAGGAAATGGAACATTTTCAAGTAGTTTAACAGGATTACAACCAGGAACAACTTATCACATAAGAGCGTATGCTACCAATAGTGCCGGTACAGGATATGGCGATGATCTGACATTCACAACTACTGCTGTAATACCAACCCTTACGACCACAGCAGCATCTGCAATCACCCAGACGACAGCAACATCTGGTGGAAATATCAATTCCAATGGCGGTGCGGCGGTAACGGCAAGAGGTATATGCTGGGGAACAAGTCCGTCTCCAACGATCGCAGGATCTCATACAAGCGATGGCTCGGGTGAAGGTGTATTTACCAGTAATCTTACAGGCCTGACTCCCGGTACCCTTTATTATGTAAGGGCATATGCCACCAACAGCATCGGTACAGCCTATGGAAACCAGATTACATTCACAACTTCAACAGTAACACTTCCTGCAGTTACTACCACAGCAGTTTCATCCGTATCACTTACAACAGCAATTTCAGGTGGAAATGTAACTTCTTCTGGTGGAGGTACTGTTACTGCAAGGGGAGTCTGCTGGAGCACTTCAGTAAATCCTACCATAGCCGGCTCCCATACATCTGACGGTACTGGAACAGGAACTTATACAAGCAATATCTCCGGGCTTGCAAATGGCACAACCTATTATGTAAGAGCGTATGCCACCAATAGCGCCGGTACCGCTTATGGAACCCAGATTGAATTTTGCACTTCAATAGCTGATGTTGAAGGCAATATTTACAGGGTTGTCAAGATCGGTAATCAGCTCTGGATGGCTGAAAATCTGAGGACTACCAAATACAACGATGATACAAATATTCCGTATGTTACGGATAATGCAACCTGGAGCACACTTACAACACCCGCATACTGCTGGTACGCAAATAATATTGCATATAAACCTACTCATGGTGCTTTGTATAACTGGATAACAATCACAACCGACAGACTTTGTCCAACAGGATGGCATGTTCCGACCGATAGTGAGTTTAACACAATGGAACTTTATCTTGGCATCCCCGCAGATCAGATAAATAATTGGGGCTGGCGTGGTACAAATGAAGGATCAGAGATGAAATCCACTACAGGATGGGCCGCTGGTGAGAATGGCTCAAATACAAGCGGTTTCACCGCATTGCCTGGTGGTTACCGCTATGCTGCCGATGGAGATTTCTATGCTCTTGGTACACTTGCATACTGGTGGACAGCAACACTTTCCGATACTGATATAGCTTGGTACAGAAGACTCGACGGCCCCAACACCAATGTTTACAAAGGTGCCACATCTGTAAGAGGAGGAAAGTTCATTAGGTGTGTTAAAAACTAGTTATTTATGTTGATAAGATCAAAATCCGCTTTCCAGGCGGATTTTTTCTAAAATCCTATTTTAGCCGGCGGTAACATAATAACACTTTGATAATCTCGTTTTACTAAATCAGGATTATCAATTATTGATAGAATGCTATATTAATTTTAACCGAAACAAAGATTATCATGAAAAAGATCTTAAAATTGTTAACTGTCGTCTTCTTGGTTTCCGGTATGATTATGCTCGATGGGTGTAAAAAGAAACCGGATCCTCCAACATTGACGACTGCTGCTGTTACTGAAATAACAACCAGTACAGCCACTTCAGGAGGTAACGTGACATCAGATGGTGGGGCAGCAGTCACAGCCAAAGGTGTGTGCTGGGGAACTGCCACCAAACCTACGATTACGAATTCAAAAACAACTGACGGGACAGGGACCGGCAGTTTTACCAGTAGCCTGACAGGGCTCACTCCCAATACCCTGTACTATGTAAGGGCTTATGCAACCAACAGTGAAGGTACAGCTTATGGTAATGAAGTGTCATTTACAACAAGTCAGATTGTTATTGCTACACTTACCACTACTGCCGTGACAGGTATTACCTCTACCACAGCTGTTTCAGGTGGAAACATAACAGCAAATGGTGGCGGCGATATTACTGCAAGAGGAGTATGCTGGTCAACTTCCGCGAATCCTACCACAGCTGACAATAAGACTTCAGATGGTACAGGATCAGGGACGTTCTCAAGCAACCTTACCGGTTTGCTTCCGGGAACAACGTATCATGTAAGGGCCTATGCTACAAATGTTGCAGGTACTGCCTATGGTAATGATATTACATTTGCAACCCTTGCAGTTGTTCCTACTTTAACCACAACTGCTGCCTCGGCTATCACTACAACAACAGCTACAACTGGTGGTAACATAACCGCTGACGGAGGTGCTGCAGTAACAGCACGGGGCGTTTGCTGGGGTACCACAACAGGGCCTACAATCGCCGGATCTCATACTTCTGACGGAACCGGGACCGGAAGCTTTACAAGCAGTCTTACAGGGCTGACAGCAAATACAACATATTATGTAAGGGCATACGCAACAAACAGTGTTGGTACGGCCTACGGCAATGAAATAACTTTCACCACAAGCCAGGTTGTACTTCCGACTGTCACCACAACGGCTGCTTCTTCAGTTACTTCCACAACAGCTATATCGGGAGGTAATATAACCGCTGACGGCGGAGCTTCAATAACTGCAAGAGGTGTATGTTATAGTACATCACTTAATCCGACAATATCAGGTTCACATACAAGTGACGGAACCGGATCAGGATCATTTACAAGTAATATCTCAGGCTTGCAGCCAGGTACGACTTATCATATAAGGGCATATGCAACCAATGGTGCCGGAACTGCATACGGTACTGATCTTACATTTACAACCGTCGCCGTTATACCGACTCTTTCCACTACCGGTGTTACAAATATTACACAGACCACAGCAACATCAGGAGGTAATATTTCATCAAATGGTGGTGCAGCTGTTACTGCCAGAGGAGTCTGTTGGGGAACTGCATCAAATCCTACAATTTCAGGATCACATACAAGTGATGGTGTTGGCGATGGTACATTTGTTAGCAATATCACAGGACTGACACCTGGTACAAGGTATTATGTCAGGGCTTATGCTACAAACAGTGTCGGAACAGCTTATGGTAACGAGCATTCCTTTACATCAGGAGCTGTTGTAGTACCTACATTGACTACAACTGCAATTTCTTCAATAGGAACAACTCTAGCCGTTTCAGGTGGGAATATTACTTCAGATGGCGGAGGTTCAGTCACTGCCAGAGGAGTCTGCTGGGGAACAAGCCCAAATCCGACTACAGCAGGTTCATATACTTCTGATGGGACAGGTACAGGAACTTTTACAAGTAATTTAAGTGGGTTGTCAGCTGGCACATTATATTATGTAAGGGCTTATGCAACCAATAGTGCTGGCACATCCTATGGGAATCAACTAACATTCTATACGCTTCTTGCAGACGCCGATGGAAATACCTATCGGGTACTTAATATCGGAACACAGGTGTGGATGGTTGAAAACCTTAAGACAACAAAGTACAACGACAATGCCATCATTCCTAACATTACCGACGATGCTCTGTGGGCTGCGGCCACTACTGACGCATATTGCTGGTATAATAATAATTCGGGATACAAGAACACATTCGGGGCACTTTATAACTGGTTTGCAGTTAATACTGGTAAACTTTGCCCAACAGGGTGGCATGTTCCGACAGATGCCGAATATGGTATACTTGAAGTATTTCTCGGAATGGCTTCCGGTGTTGTCAATGATTATGGCTGGAGAGGAACCACCGAAGGTACAGAAATGAAAAGTACAACTGGATGGGGTGACGGAAATGGAACCAACACCAGTGGTTTCACAGCACTGCCTGCCGGCTACAGGTATTATGTTGACGGAGTATCTTATGGACAGGGTTCATTCGGTTATTTCTGGACCTCCTCAGAAACTGATGCTACCAGATCATGGTACCGGATGCTTTGGAGCGATAATACCGGTGTAAACCGAGGCGCTGTTGAAAAACAGGCTGGTAAATCGGTGAGATGTGTGAAAGATTAAGGTCTTTTAGAGGATAATTATTCACAGAAGAGGCTGCCTTTCAAAGACAGCCTCTTCTTATTTTTAATAATGTGTTTTTAATAATATGATTGTTCACATCGTTTTTAGAAGAGACAATAAAAGCTGGCCTTCTGCCAGCTTTAAAAAATCATCAATAAAAACGATTACAAATAACCAGAGTCTTTATCAGGTTATGTCTTATGTTAAAAATTAAATATTTATTGACAACAGGCTCTTCATAAAGTCTGCCAGTCACAAACAAAGCTAGTTAGCTCCTGCTTTCTGGTTTCCTGTTTTTTGTT
This sequence comes from uncultured Rikenellaceae bacterium, assembly GCA_964514725.1. Lineage (GTDB taxonomy): Bacteria > Bacteroidota > Bacteroidia > Bacteroidales > VadinHA17 > LD21. The sequence continues at coordinate 61,219 of CAZEUL010000010.1, read as the reverse complement.
CTGATTCTGAATTTTCTGGAGGTATTCCTGCATTTTCCTTTTATTCTCCTCCATAATTTTTGTAAGGCTGATCTTATAGTCGCTTACATTAACTATTCTGTTGTTATAACCAGTTTCCATGGCTGTAATTATTTACCAAATTGTCAAACCACCCTACAGACATTATCTTAACGCAACATTAGACTGAATATTGTCCTTAAACACCTGAGAATTGCCGTGATCCAGAAATTTCAACTCTTCTTTACCCATAATAATAGAGGCCAGTATCCGTTTTTAGTATTAGTCAATGTATGTGAGAAAATTTCCTGAATAGGTCAAGTGTGATGGATACTGGCCCTAACCAAAGTTAGGAATAGTAATTTTACCATAATTTTGAGTTAATAACATAATACATCGAGTTTTCAACAATTTGGATCTCGGACCAAATCTTTTAATAGAGTCTCAGGTACCTAAAAAACTCCCTGAACAAATCTTCTGAGGTGAAGAATAACTTAATGATCTTTTTCAGAAGAGCCCTATATCAAAGGCAGGCAACGGATTTTATCCGTCATTTTAATCCAGACGCACATACTTTTCGACGAAATGGTTGTTTTTATTAGGCTCACCTATTTCGTTAACAGGATAAATTTGAACCAGAGTATCATTCCTTTGCTCCAGCAACATTTTAACCTTTGCTCCGATATAATTTTTACTGGAATGATAAACAATTTCTTCCTCATATCTGTTCCCATTAAGAGTGTATTTGCCACCACCAAAGTTATCGGTGATAGTCGTGTCGTTCTGAAATCTTCCGACGAACATAAAGTGACCTTTAGACCACATTTTGATATCGCTCCCGGGAAAACTGGTTGGAAAGTATTTTATAACCTTGTTCCCTGAAACATTCAAAACCTGAACCAGCTGCCAAGATCCCTGAGGGAACTTGTTCTTTGACTGACTACAGCTTATGGCTATTAATGCAATAACCAGAAAAAAATAAACAGGCCGTTTCATAAAGAAAATGGTAAAGTAAAAATATCCCCAAGTATTAATGCAAAGTTATTATAAAAATAACCCCAAGTCAAATTTATTTTCTGACTTAAGCTTTTTGTGTGTTCCCGTCATTTTTATTGCTTTCAAATTGAAAATCAATATTTTTTAGTGGTTATCCTTGATGTTTGGATTTTATTTAATGCTGAAAGCCACTTGACTTTGCTTAATGGATAATGTAAATTTACTATTGTTTTAAAAAACTTTCAGAGTCAGATTGTAGCAGAAGTTTTTTGTGTCCTAATCATGAATTTAAGGATAAACAGCCCCGGTTCACGATCTTATTAATGAATTCAGCGTTTTTGATATTGATAAAAAGCCACTGATGGCAAGCATTATTGAGGGATACAACTATGATGTCTTCATAAGTTATCGGCAGAAAGATAATAAATATGACGGATGGGTATCTGATTTTGTTGAACATCTGAAAGGAGAACTTGAATCGACATTCAAGGAAGATATCAATGTGTATTTCGATATAAATCCTCACGATGGACTTCTTGAAACCCATGATGTTGATGCATCTCTTGAGGAAAAGCTTAAATGCCTTGTTTTCATTCCAATAGTATCGAGAACATATTGTGATCCTAAATCTTTTGCCTGGGAGCATGAATTCAAAGCATTTATCAAATATGCATCAGAGGACAGATTCGGACTTAAAATTACTTTGCCCAATGGAAATGTCTCATCCAGAATATTGCCCGTCCGGATTCATGAACTTAATCTTCACGACTCCTCATTAATAGAAAATATCCTAGGAGGACCAATCCGGGGGATAGATTTTGTTTATAAATCTGCAGGAGTAAACAGACCCTTGAGAAAAAACGAAGATCATCCGGATGATAATTTAAATAAAACTGTTTACAGGGATCAGATAAATAAGGTTGCAAATGCCATTGATGATATTATTTCGGGGTTAAGATATGGTGTGTCAGATCCTTCTAAGATAAATATATCTGCTTCTGAGTACAATCTTGACAAAGAAAAAAGAAAAGGAAGAATTTCAAACTCCGGAATTCTTAGCAGAATTAGCCGGAAAAATCTGTTTTTTGGCTCTCTTGCAATTATATGTCTGTTTGTTGTTTTTATTTTCTGGAGGCGTATTTATAATGATAAAACTGAAAAATCAATTGCCCTGATACCCTTGCGTGTCATTGGTGATGAAAAATCCCTCGTAGATCAGGGTGATAATTTTCTTGAAGCATTGAATGACAAGCTGAGTTTGATTAAGAGTCTGAGTGTGGCTCCAAGAATATCTACACTCCCATACCGCGATGCTGCAACATCCATTGAGAAAATAAGCAGGGAACTTAAGATCAACTTTCTCGTTGACGGGAATATAAGGATGGAGGATGGAAGGATAAATATCTGGATAGAGTTGAGTGCTGCAAAGGACCGTAAAACATTATGGTCAAAAAAATATTTTTGGGATAAAAGCAGTATACCGGACATTACCCGTGAAGTAGTAAGAAATATTTCTAGATGTCTTAAAATAAGACTCTCTGATGAAGAGTTAAGTTTGATAGGTACTGAACTGACCTCTAATCCCGATGCAAACCTGAACTACATTTCAGCCAATGTCATTTCAAATGATGCTTGGTTTTATTACAATTATGGAGAGAAAACGCTGGATTCAATTGACTTTGTATCGGCGATAAAAACCTACAGCAAAGCTATTGAATTTGATTCGCTCTTTGCCCAGGCTTATGCACGAAGGGCGGCAGCAATAGCATGGGGCTTCTATACCAAACAGCTTGACTCAACATATATTAACAGATGTAAAATTGATATTGATAAAGCCCTGGCTCTTGACAAAGACTTGTATGATGCAAGTATTGCACAGGGATTTTATTATTACTACTGCAAAAATGACCTTGAAAATGCTATTCACCATTTCAGGGAAGCAGCAGGTAAAAATCCGGAAGAATACCGGCCCTTGTTTTATATGGCTATGGTTTACAGGAGAATGGGCAACTGGAAGGCCTCCCAGGATCTTATCCACAGAGTGATAAAGTTTAATCCGCAGGAACCTCTGTTTCTTACAAATATAGGATTATCATATGAATTTCTTCACGATTACGACTCTGCCCTGATCTACCATCAGAAAGCCATTGACCTGATGCCTGATTGGGCGCCGCCTTACAAAAACAAACTCCAGACCATTCTCCTGAAAAACGGTAAAACTTCTGAGGCTAAAGCAATTATTGATGCCGCAATGAGGCAAACAGGCGATAATATGGTCTTATATAATATTTTACTTAACATTTACAAAAGAAATTTTACTGATGCTCTTGGTTTTGTTGATGAATCTCTTTTATCTGATTTCCGGGCTAAGGGAGAAAAACAACTTTATTTGGCATTAATAAACCGGTATATGAACAATGCAGAAGTTGCAAAAAAGTATTTTGATTCAACAATAGTGAGCATGGCAAATGAACTCAATAGTGATCCCGGTAATTATTATAATCATGCTATAATCGGAATAGCCTTTGCAGGAATAGGGAAAAAAGATGTCGCAGTCGAACAAGGTAAAATGGCAGTAGAACTTTCAGACGATAACATAATGGATAAAATTGATATGATTTTGAATCTTGCAAAGATATATACTATGACGGGTGAACATAATTCCGCAATGGAGCATATTCGGTATTTAATCAACAATCCCTCCAGTTTTTCTGGTAAAATGCTTCAATTAGATCCCATCTGGGATCCATTAATGAATCTGAGGGGATATCAAACATTAATTACCGGAAAAAATAAAAATCATTGACAAAAAGGCCGGAAGGCCTGAAACAAATTGTTTAACCTTAATTTTAAAGTGCCATGTCAAATCATCAGAGAGAAGTTCCAATGGTTCACAGCTTGCTCATAATTACACCAAAAATGGTCAAAGAGCATGAAATTTTTAAATGTCAGCTAAAAGTTCTCTTGGAATATCACAGGAATTGCGCTCGGGAAACTGAAAAATTAGTCAGAAAACTTGAAAAATGTAAAGAAACCATACCTTTAAAGTCCATTGATGAAATCATTCACAAAAGAAAACAAGCACAACTAAAGTAAAGCAAAAGTTAAAATTATTTTAATACTGGAATAAAGGGTTTCAAAATGGCTTAAAGTCTGACAATGCATAAATAATCCGTTATGAACCCACTTTCCATTGTATTTATTGCTTCAACCGAGTATGACAGCCTGGGAATTGGCTATTTGGCATCTGCCTTAATCTCTGCGGGTTTTAAAATTAAAGTAATAGATTTTCTCAGTGAGAAGGCCTATGTACTGAGAGCTCTGAAAAGACTTAGGCCTATCATTGTAGGCTTTTCTGTTATTTATCAATATCACCTGAGATATTTCATTGATCTTGTCAGTTATCTTAGGGAAGGTGGGATTTCCTGTCATTTTACTGCTGGGGGCCATTATGCTAGCCTGAAACCTGAAGAATTGTTCAGTTATATACCAGCAATAGATTCAATAGTAAGGTTTGAAGGTGAAAATACAATAAATGAACTTGCACTCAGATTAAAAGCAGGAAATGACTGGAAATGTGTAAATGGCCTGGCATTTATGAAAAATGGGAAAATTACTTTCAATCCTTCACGGCCATTTGAAAAAGATCTTGACAAATTCCCTTACCCTTTTCGTCCTCCACTCAAAAAATTTGCCTTCGGAATAAAATTCACCACAATTATTGCAGGCCGTGGCTGCATTCATAACTGCTCATTCTGTAATATACGTAAATTTTACCACCAGGGCGCTGCAGTATTGAAACGAATCAGGCGTCCCGAAATGGTTGTAAATGAAATGGCATTACTTTATAAGACAAGAGGATGTTCAATATTTCTTTTCCTCGATGACGATTTCCCTGTAACATCCCAAACAGGATCTGACTGGATAATCCGTTTCTGCCATGAATTGAAGAGAAAAGGATTTGATAAGAAGATCTTGTGGAAAATAAGCTGCCGGCCAGACGAGGTGGATGAAGAAACCTTCTCACTGATGAAAAATTGCGGGTTGTTTACTGTATTTCTTGGTATTGAGGACGGCACTGATGCCGGACTTAAGGGATTGAACAAAAAAATGACAGTGGCAGAAAGTCTCAGGGGAATAAGGATTTTGAAAAAGCTGCAGATAGGATTTGATTATGGATTCATGCTTTTTCAGCCATGGTCAACATTTAAGACAATTAATGACAATATAGCTTTCCTTGAAAATATCACAGGGGATGGATATGCACCGGTTAACTATTTGAAACTGATGCCATATTATGAAACTTCTGTTGAAAAGCAACTGATTCGTGAAGGCAGGCTGAAGATATCTGAAGGAATAAGAGATTATGATTTTATAGATCAGCAAATGAATCTGTTCTATAATTTTACTGCAGATTGTTTCAGAGAATGGCTTCATCATGCCTGCGGATTGGAAAACCTCATACACTGGACTGTGAATTACTTTCAGGTTTATGAACGATTCTTTGACATTGATGATGAGTTCCTAATCCTAAAAAAGAAGCTGAGAAGCACAATATCGCAAAGCAACCGGTTTCTTTTAAATAAAATGAAAGAACTTTCTTCCATTTTCGAATCAGGAATGTTTATTGACTATAACCAGGAACCACTGAAAACACTTAAAGAAGTAATCTTTTTAAAACACCTGTATTTCAAGAAAAAAATACTGAGTTATTCAGATATGATATCTGACATTGCATTGAACACTGCTGTTGCTAAGCTCTTAAAGATCCACCCCCAATGACCCTGGAAAGTAATGTTAACATCAAAATGTAAAGTGGCATTCTTAATTTTCTTTTCATGGAGTTAAACTATCAGTGATTAATTAACGGTTCCGGTTTTTTGCAGGATAATACATATTACTTAATTTAACATGCATATTTTCAATTAACAGTAAAATCTCTTGATATGGAATTATTTCAACCTGTGGTTATCAGATCAATAATGTTATTTGCGATGGTTTTACTTAGTTTGTCCTCCTTTTCATTGGATAAAAGAGCTGAATTTAAACTGGCCATGATCCAGATGTATGTTGAGCCCGGAAACCTGGAAAGGAATCTGGCTCATGCCGGAGATCTGATCAGTCAGGCGGCAAAAGAAGGGGCAGATGTAGTGTTACTTCCTGAGGTTATGGACCTGGGCTGGACTCATCCTTCAGCACTCCGAATGGCCGGATCAATACCCGAAGGGGCGACATGCAGACAAATTTGCAGGATGGCAAAGGAGAACAATGTATTCATCTGCTGTGGCATTGTTGAAAAGGATGAAGACAAAATTTTCAATTCGGCAATAATCGTTGATAACAACGGAAAAGTGATCCTTAAACACCGGAAATTGAATGAGCTGGATATTGCACATAATATTTACAGCCAGGGTGACCGTCTTGGTGTCTGTACAACCCCATGGGGTACTTTCGGATTGATGATCTGTGCCGACGCTACAGCAAAAGACCATGTCCTTACACGATCTCTCTGCTATATGGGTGCAGATGTTATTTTATCTCCCTCCAGCTGGGCTGTGCCTCCCGATCATGACAATTCAACAGAACCCTATGGCGATACCTGGCGCAACGCTTATGGCCCGGTTTCTGGTGAATTTTCTGTATGGATTGCTTCAGCAAGTAATGTAGGACCTGTCACAGAAGGACCATGGAAAGACTGGAAATGCATAGGATGTTCTATGATCTACAGCCCTGATGGTAAGGAGAAGCTTCAGGGTCCCTATGGTGAAAAAGCTGAAACTATTTTGTATCAGATGATTACTCCGATTAAAAGACCGACCCGCGGAACAGGGTGGTACCAATATAAAGGTTTAAGGTAAGATTTTGAATAAAAACTTCCAGCCAGACGTTTAGTGGTTCGATTTTTGTTGTGAAAGAGGAAAACCAAATCGAAATGAATTTAAAGAGATTTCTGACTGCATCAATATTGTTAGCAGCTCTAGTTCTGGCATTTTCAGCCTGCAAACTTGATTCGAAGACAACACAGCCGTTTGTGATATATGTCGACAGTTTAAAAGTTCCGGACGTTATCACAGCAAATGTCCTTTTCAGGGTAAAGCTTTATGGGACAATTGGTCCAAACGGATGCTACAAGCTTGAAAAACTCTATACTTATCCTACACCACAGAATGAAGTCATCATCGAACCCTGGGGCCTTTACATATACGATGGAACACCCTGCACGACAGGAGTTACATATCTTAAAGACAGTGTAGATGTCAATATCTCAGCAACCGGAGTATATACCTTAAAAGTACTCAGACCCGACTATACTTTTCTGGATAAGGTAATAACAGTTAACTGATTGTGATTGTATATTAAGAACGGCGAATTGCTTTCGGTCCGGTCAACCAAATAGCAAACGTTTTCTGTTCTTAAGATTTCCAAGGATATCAATACAGATATTGACATTATTTACCACCTGGTAATCGAGCATACCCACGCAGATAAAATCTGCTCCGTTTTCAAAAGCCCATCTGAAACCATCCTCAGGATAAATAGCGCCTGCTGCCAGTACTTTATAGCCCATGACAGGTATTTTTGAACGGTTAATAAATTCTATCGTCCTGTCGGGATAAAGATCGAAGATGTTATCATGGAAACGGTTATGATCAAGATGCTTTTCACCGTCAACTTCGAATGCTATTCTGTTTTCTGTGGGATGAGCCGACCAGTACTTGTCGTGGTGCATGGCTTTCATATAATAATCAGGTCTGATCCCATTCTCCTCGCATACGATGAGGGCATCAATTGTATGTGCGCCAAGACCAGCCGTAAAACCTTTGCTTTTTATTACCTCAAGCATTTCCATAATGACATCAGTTTTCTTATCACGCACCATCCAGTCGCTGTAATACCCGGCTACCTGGAGAATGTCTGCACCATTGTCAATTGAATAATTGATCTGACCGAGGTAATCGTCTTTTTCACCTGGTCCCGGACCGACAAAAGAAATAACTTTAATTTTGCTTCCAGTAATCTTCCTGTAGTTTGCAATTATTTCTGTCGCATCAAACCTTATATTAATGGTATTTATCCCGGCTTTTTCAGCAAGTATAAGGGTCTCATATATTTTCTTTTCGGTATTATATGCATGTAGAAGGGAATTTACATAGATTAGATCGCGTGCATGGGCTGATCCTCTTATGAGATTTCCCCCAAGGACAAGTCTGCTTATTTCATGATTGCCTATCTTACCCTTGGGGAGGATCCCTTTCAGGTCTTTGAGAGATATTGGATTTTGTTCCAATGTGGCACCCGACCTGACATCCAGCCCATATCTTCTGGTATGCTGAAACGATCCCCATCCCATTAAACCCAATACCGGTATGGAGGCAAGGTTTTTAATAAGTTCCCGCCTCGATTCCGAATGGGTTTCTTTATCTGAAATAAAAGACTTTTTCCATTTAAATCCCTTAATGGTTAGCTTAATGAGATTATCTATACCATAGCCTTTATCTTTAATAAAAGCAATATAAAGCAGAGCAATGCCTTCAATGAAATTTCTATCTACAATGAATAAATGTCCTTCATTAGGGCTTAAAAGGGTGCCGCCAAATGGGGGATAAGCAAAATAGTAAAAGACCAGAAGCAGGAATCCGGCGGCCGAAGAAAGTGTAGTAAATAAACCTGTGAAAAGACACCCTCCGATTAAGATTAATGCGAAGATGTTAGTCAGATCGACGACTTTCAAAAATAATGCGGTGGATGAAATCCAGTGATAAAAATCAGACAAAGGCCCTGTAGAATTGGCCAGAAATGAATAAGATGTCCAGCCGTTAATAAACAGTTTTGATAAACCCTCGAAGAGAAAATGCCACCCAATGGTCATTCTCAACAAAGTAACAAGTAGTTTTGCTGGTTCTATCCTCGAATCAATTTTCATTGCTGACAGGATTTAGGTTAATTATGAAATACCATTATCAATTTACTGATAAATCATCAAATTAATAAGGCTATGAGGCATTATTCTATGCATTTTTTTCGTTAATTTAATAACCATTATCTGTTTTTATCTTAATAATCATAAGCCGATTATTTTATCATATAGATGCAGCCAAAGTTTGATAAAACGGTTTTAATAAGTTCTGCCGGAACCGGTGTCGCTTTTGCTTCAGCACTTGCTTTAAGAAGGACCTGGGGCAATTCAGTCAGGATTATTACAGCTGACATCAATGAAGCTCATCTGGTGACTTGTTCCCTTTTATCAAATAAGCATATTAAGGTCCCTTTAAATCAAAGCGAAGAATTTAAGATATGTCTTGAAGGAATTATTCTGGATGAGGAGATTGATACCTATATCCCTGTTATTGACACTGAAATTCAAATTGGGGCTTTGCTCTATCATGAAAAGAGGATAAACCAGGGAATAAACATTCAGGTTATTGATCCTGATGTGGCTGATATCTGTCTTGATAAATACAGAACTTTTAAATATCTGTCAGAGAACAATATATTAACACCCATGTGTTATCTGACTAATGAACGGATAAATACCAGAGAAAATTTAATCCTCAAACTAAGGAAAGGGTATGCAAGCCAGTTCGAGCGGATTCATGGAGATCTGGATCTGTCGAGACTTGATCCTGAGACATATTTGATTCAGCATGAATGTGCCCGGCCTGAAATAACTGTCGACGTATGTTATGACATGGCCAATGGTTTTTTTTCCTATATATGCCGTGAAAGAATAGAAGTTAAATCCGGAGTATGTACTAAAGCCAGATTATTTTATGATGATGAAACAGGCATGCTGGCATTTACTCTAGCTGAAAAGTTAAAGTTGAGTTCATTTTGTTTTCAGCTTATGCGATATAAGGATAAATGGGCAGTAACAGACATTAATGCACGTCTGGGTGCAGGCACTCCAATGAGTGTTGCTGCAGGTCTTGATTTTTTCTCCGCTATGTTTGCGATTCTTTGGAAAGGGGATCCATCAGTTTTTTTCAGGAAACTGCAAAAAGAAGTTTTTATAACAAGGCAGTATTCAGATTTCGTAATGAACCAGTAAATGAGTCGATCAATAGTTTTTGATTTTGATGGTACACTGATTACCTGTGAGAATAAGCAAAAGTTTGTTCTGTTTTCGATTATTAAAGATTATGGACATAATGTTGAGGAAATCATAGATAATTGGTGGAATTTAAAAAGGGGAGGGCTTAATACCAGGGAAGCATTGATTGAAAGCGGATTAATTAATGCCGATATTATTTCAAGGGAATGGGCGAACCGGATTGAAAACTTCATATGGTGTTATCTTGATAAACCATTTCCCGATTCTGTGCCTGTTTTGAGTTATCTTAGAAACTGTCTTTTAAGAATTATCATCCTTACTGCACGCAAGTCGGCTATTCAGGTCTACCAGGCTGTTTCCCGTTTTGGATTTGACAATTTTACAGATGACATTATAGTCGTTGATCCCACAGAGTCTGTTAAGATGAAAAAGCGGCAGCTGAAAATGATCAGACCGGTAATGTTTGTGGGAGATACAGAATCTGACTATTTTGCATCTGTCGGACTTGATATGAAGTTTGTTGCACTGTCAAGAGGGCAGAGGAATCCTGAATTTCTTAGAAGTCAGGGTGTTAAAAATATTAAAAGAGATTTGCAATTTCTGACTTCCTTCTCTTTTTAGTTTTTCCGGAAAACTTACAGATCTCTTAAAAGGCAGAAGATTAAAATGAAGCTTCAGGCAATAGTTTTATTGGCTTTTTGTTTTCTCCTGAACCCGGGATTCGAAATTTTCCTTAATGCCCAGACAAATAATGCGATTAAAAGAGCATCTCCTCCGATTCCAAAAAAAGGCCGGTACCTCCTTTCCCGGGCAATAAATGTAACATGACAATGCAAACAGGTTAAAGGCAAGTACCACTAATCCGGGTGTTGCCAGACCAGTCAGCAGGATTTTTGTTCCTTTGGTTCTTTCTTTTTCAGGCGGTACAGTCGGGTTGTTCTGATCCTGAAGTTCCCGGGTCCTGAAGAAAAATTCCGCCATGCTTTTTTCCAGCTGTTCTGCCAGCGTCAGGAAAAAATTCAATTGTATTGCATTCAGTTTCCTTTCCTCTGAAATTATCAGATTTGATTTTTGAGATATTTGTATATTGTCTTTCAGTATAAGGCTTCTCTGTAAAACAGGATATTGATATGCCTATCAAAATATTGGATGTTGATGTCAATCCGGTATTCATATAAAATGGATTCAGAAGTTTCAGCAATAAAAAGAAGAGTTACACCCAAATCAGTTAAAAAGCAATTTATTTTCAAGTCTTCAGATTCTGATCTTTCGTATAAGAAGGAATTCATTGTTAAAAATTTTGCAAATACTCTGATTGTGAATTAACTTTATATTTATTAAACAAAGCTCTGATGGCAAGTATTATAGAAGGTTATAACTATGACATTTTTATAAGCTATCGTCAGAAGGACAATAAAGGCGACAAATGGGTCAGTGAGTTTGTTGAAGCATTAAAGACCGAGCTTGAATCGACATTTAAGGAAGAGGTAAGTGTTTACTTTGATATCAATCCGCACGACGGATTGCTTGAGACTCAGGATGTTGATGCATCTCTCAGGGAGAAACTTAAATGCCTTGTATTGATCCCGATAATCTCGCGAACATTTTGTGATCCGAGGTCGTTTGCCTGGGAACATGAATTCAAGGCTTTTGTTGAACAGGCATCAAAGGACCAGTATGGATTAAGAGTTACCTTACCTAACGGCAATGTTGCAAGCAGGGTGCTTCCTGTACAGATACATGACCTTGATCCGGGAGATATAAAGCAATGCGAATCTGTTATCGGAGGCTATCTCAGAGGTATAGAGTTCATTTATAAGGAGCCTGGAGTTAACAGACCTCTGAGATCAAATGAGGAAAATCCCCACGACAACCTTAACCGGACAATTTACCGTAACCAGATCAATAAGGTTGCCCTGGCATTAAAGGATATTATTGAAAGCATAAAGAACCCTCCTTCAGGTAAAAAGGTACAGGAGAGTGATGCCCGGGTTGAACAAAGTAAAAAGAAAAAGGAGATATTGATCGAGGAACCTGTCAGGAAAGAAGTACCTCCTTCCAGCAAGGAAAAGATAACAAAAGCTATTCCCGAAAGGGACAAGGAATTCTCATTGCCTCTGAAACCTGGAATTGTGATACCAGCAATTCTTGTCATAGTAATTTATGTGGGGGCTTTCATATTTTTTCTTAACCGCGATTCAGGTAAGAAATGGGCACAAACGAAAGCATTATCTGAAATAGAGCAACTTATCAATAAAGGAGATATGCGTGCCGCTTTTAATATGGTCAGGAAAGCAGAAAAATATTTACCGGAAAATCCTAAATTACATGAATTATCATCGTTAACCACTTCTGACATGACGATTCTTACAGATCCTCCCGGTGCTGACGTATATCTAAAAGAGTATTCAGGTACTGATGATGAATGGGAAAAGGTAGGAAAAACACCAATTAAGAACCTCAGAATTCCGGGTTCATCATACTGGCAGTCAAGTTCATTATATCTGGCAAAAATGAACAAGCAGGGATACGAAGAAATTCTTGCGGTTATTTCAACAACAGATGATACCATATCCAGAAAACTTTTCAGGAATGGAACAATTCCTGAAGGCATGGTGTATGTGGAAGGAGAAAATGGGTTCTTTATCGACCGCTTCGAGGTTACCAATAAAGAATTCAAGGAGTTCATCGACAATGGAGGGTATACAAATCCTGAATTCTGGAAAAATGAGTTTGTGATTAACGGAACAGTTATAGGAAGAGATAAGGCAGCTGCCATGTTCGTTGATAAAACCGGCAGACCCGGACCGTCAACCTGGGAAGCAGGGGATTATCCTGAGGGACAGGAAAATTATCCCGTGTCGGGGATCAGCTGGTATGAAGCGGATGCATATGCGGTATATGCCGGCAAGAGCCTTCCGACGGCAGATGATTGGATAACTGCCACTGGGGGTGTGTTCTATCTTGGTAGCAGAATTATTCCCATTAGCAATTTCAGCGGCAACGGACCTGAACCGGTTGGGAACCAAAAAGGAATGAGTATTTTTGGTACATACGATATGGCAGGCAATGTTAGGGAATGGTGCTGGAATGAAACACCTGAAGGTCGTGTAATTAGAGGGGGAGCATGGAATGATGCCAGCTATTTATATGGGGAAATAAGCCAGGTTCCTGCCTTGGACCGATCACCCAGGAACGGTTTCCGATGTGTAAAATATATTGACAGGGAGAAGATGCCTGAGATATCATTCGGCCCGATTGAATATATTGAAAGTAAGGATTATTCGGAAAAAGTACCCGTCACTGACGACATTTTTCAGGTTTACAGGAATCAGTTCCTATACGACAAAACTGAATTAAAGGTATCCTTTGAAGGTCTTGAAAGAAGTGATGAGGACTGGACTGTTGAAAAAGTAAGGTTCAACTCTGCTAATGGCAAAGAGAGGATCATTGTCTTCCTTTTTAAGCCTGTCAATGCTTCTCCTCCTTTTCAGACATTATTACTCTGGCCAGGATTAAATGCCTTAAGCGAAACAGATATTTTCCGGAGTGAGGAGGTAAAATGGATTACTGACTTCGTTTTAAAATCAGGCAGGGCAGTATTAATCCCGATTTATGCCGGAACTTTTGACAGGATCAATGAACAGGAACAAAACATTGGTCAGGGTCACAAATATACCGAGTGGATGATCAAATGGGTCAAAGAATTTAAAAGGTCGGTAGATTATCTCGAAACCCGTCCTGATATTGACAAAAACCGGCTTGGATACTATGGTTATAGCTGGGGAGGTTATATGGGAGGAATCGTTCCTGCCGTTGAAGAACGTATTTCGCTGAACATATTGATAGTAGGAGGTTTCTATGGGGAAGTTCTGCCCGAAGCTGATGCAGTTAACTATGTGTCAAGGGTAAAAATCCCGACTCTCATGCTGAACGGTAAATATGATTTTCGCTTCCCATTGGAAAATAATGTAAAACCATTTTTCAGGTTATTAGGCACTCCTGATGCTGATAAAGTCCTTCATATTTATGATACTGATCACTATGTCCCGAAGAATGAAATGATAAAAGAAATTCTTGGCTGGCTCGACAGATATTTCGGGCCAGTAAGACCTTTGTCCGGGAAATAATATGATTTATTGCTGAAAGAACCTGTGATCTAAGCCCCCAGATATTTAAATGCTTCATACACAAGAAAAACCGGCCAGACTATGGCTTTCAGAAATCCCAGTACCCCAATCCAGAAGCTGGTGGCAGTAGAAATGAAATAAATAGCAGCGCCTATAAGCCCTAAGCCGTAAACAGCACTTGAAGCCGGGGTGCATTGGTTAACCTTGTCTCTCATCTTAGTGTATTTGTTGATTAATTATTCTATAAAAAAATTATAGCCAAGCTTTTGTGTAAAGCTATGCCAAAAAACCAGCTAAGTCAAATTTTATTTTAACGGGATTGATAATCAGCGTTTTTTAAAAGGTTTATATGACATCCAGTCAATTTCGGTTTCGTAAGGCTGAAGAGGCTTCTCAACTGACCGGGGATTTGTCTCAACCGGCCAGTCATTTGTATGCCAGAAATTCATAAGGTAACGGGTATGATTCTGGGGTATGCCTTCCAGTGATCCTCGATAATCCCACAGCACAACCGTATCGGCGGTTGCAGGATGGATCATCCACCACCTTATCCTTTCAGGATACCAGTCGAATCCATAAATGTGGAATCGTGCAGAGGCGTCATAACCTTCCACCGGCTGAATTGTGTCGGGCTGGTTCTGTTCGCCCGTAAGAGGTCTTCTGATCCCGCTGAGGCGTTCCCTGTATGATGTATTGTAAATGATCCCCTTAGCCAGATTTATTGTACGCCCAACTCTCCTAAGGTCGCCCCGCAATCCGGTCCAGGTGCCTACATAAATGATCTCAGGATCGGCTACAAGCCACTCAAAGTCTATCTCACTCAGCCCTGGTTCACTGTCGTAATGATATGTAAAATATCCGACAACTGCCCCGACATCAGGCTGAACATTCCTGACATCGGGAATTTTTATCCGTGCAGCATAAGTTCCGAAATGAGTCAAATATTTTGAACTGATTTCAGGTCCGCGTCCGGCACCCGCCCGACCCTCCGGATCAATTCTGAATGATAACACTTTTGTCCCTTTTTCAGAAGACGACTGCACGCCTGATTTGCTTACGAAATCAGGTTTCCCGGCTTTGCGGGCCTGGAAATGTTTTAAAGCCGGCCTGTTGAAATTCTCTTTGAATTTCTTGTGGTACTTATCTTCCCTGGGCCTGTTGGATGGATTGTTTTGTTGTGAAAAAAGCGTCAGTATTGTTGTCAGAAAAAATGCCGTTATTAAAATTCGTTTCATCCGGTTTATTGTTTGTTAATATTTTTTATCCAAAAGGTAAAATTATTATTGAATAAGGTAAAAAAAATTACCTGAAACAATAACAAATATATATCAGTTTGAGCTTTTGCGGATCTTTTCAGCGTTTGAATGTATTTTTTCTATTGCCCTGGAAATATCATCAAGATCAGGCTGGCCGGCAAGCAGTAGGTTCTGCATAAGCCATACCGATTCTTCGCACAGGGAATCATTCTCAGGGCATTTATTTTGTTCCGAGTATTTATTGAAATCAAGCATTTCTGCCGGATACATTCTCCTGAAATTCTTGGTGCTGAAAGCGTGTTTCAAATAAGGCTGTTTATTCAGGAAAGGTGCATATCCGCTCAGATTGGGGACACCCTCTGCTCTTAAGGCTTTGAGAAAACTGTCCCTTGACAGTCCCTTGAACTCATCTTTCTTATAGCGGAAGGCGAACATGTGGAATGCTGCACGGGTCACATTGCTGTAAAGTTTATATGGTACAATTCCTGGAATTTGGCGGATCCTTGATTTTAGGTATTCTGCATTAACATTTCTGGTAGTAGTCTGGGCATCAAGTCTTCCAATCTGGGCCAGAGCTATTGCGGCCTGGTATTCGGTAATTCTGGTTTTGTTTCCAAGCATTACAGAACCTGCTCCCACCGAGCCTATGACTGTCCCGAAAGGGAATCCGACATTGTGGTAGGAATAACATTTGTCAATGAACTCCTCGTTATCGCTCACGATAGCACCGCCTTCTCCCATGGCAAGATGTTTTGAATTCTGAAAGCTGAAACAGCCTGCATCACCGAAGGTGCCCACTTTCCTGTGATTGATCTCAGCAAGCCAGGCCTGGCATGCATCCTCCACTACAAGAAGGTTATGTTTTTTTGCTATTTTCATTATTGCGTCCATATCCGATGGCATGCCAAGAATATGAACGGGCATCAGGGCTCTTGTACGTGGGGTGATTTTGGATTCTATTTTACGCGGGTCGATCTGATAGGTTTCAGGGTCAATATCAACAAAAACAGGCATGGCTCCGTTAAGCAACACAGCCTGAATGCTCGAAATCCACGTATAGGGTGTAACGATCACTTCATCGCCTGCTCCGATGTCAAGCTGGTTCAGGGCTGTAACAAGAGCATTTGTTCCGTTTACAACTGCAAGGCATCGTTTGGATCCGATAGTTTTTGCCCATTGGTTTTCAAATTCGGTGACCACATCGGCACGTGACCAGATCCCGCTCCTTAGCACTTTGAGTACAATTTCTTCATCTGTTTTCGGATTCCAGTCGGGCCATACCGGCCATGGTTTGGTCCTTATGGGCTGGCCTCCCAGAATTGCCGGAGTCTCCTGCGTTTTTACGTAGCTGCTTGCCAATAAAGCAGGAGAACCCGCAGTGATTGCCACTCCCAGACCGGCCAGGGAGTTGCTCCTGACGAATTCCCGTCTTGAAAGATTTCTTTTTGCCATGGATTAGTATTTGTTATGATTGAATGAATGGCAATACATATCTTCAGATAAAGCCTGATCAATTAATGAATGTTGCATGTTGAAACACCCTGTCTCCAGTTTCCAGAGTCCGGCTCCCAGCGTCCAACGCCCCGCGCCTCTCCTCATGCATTTGGCTTAATCCAGACCAGCTGATCCTGAATATTCTCATGAAGCTTGTAGGTTCTTTTATGATCACTTATCTTTTCTCCCACAATTTCAATTTTGTTGAGGTCAGCTTCACCCAGGCCGGTCTGTGCGCAATAGTTCAGATAACCAATAATTGAAAAGTCAATGCCCATCAGTTCCACACCAACCCTGTCGGCAGCGAGCCAGTCGGTGCTTGCTACACAAACCCGGTGATCAACAGGTGTTCCAAGTCTAGGTCCGTTTCCTTCCATTCCCTCGAATCCGTCGATAACAGCAAGGTCGGGATGAAGTTTTGAAGCAAGACTGTAAAGGTTATAATTTATGCCACGGTAACCGCTTCCGTGAACAGTGGATTTATCACTTTTAGCACCTTTCCTGCCTCTTTCGCCAAACGCGAAACCAACATCTTTAACAGGAGCTCCGAATATAATGTTCTTAAGAGAAAGTGTAGCAACCGCCCAGTTATGTGTTTTCATCCTGGCACATGATATTACATAAGAATCCGGGCTGAGGATAACGCTTGAGAATCTTACAGGATGAGGCCTGAAATCCTTTTCATCGAACACATAAAGTATTTCAGATCCCTTTTCATCGAGATCAACAAATTTGACAGGGTATTTACCTCCAAGGCTGAAATAATTGTAGTTGCTGAAACCTTCAAATGTAGGCGCATTGGCTGCTGATTCAGCGATTATCACATTGTCGAGCTTTCCGATGGATTTAAGGAATTCGAGTATTCCCTCCATTGTATCGACATGGGTTGCGCATAACGGGACCTCCGTTGAGACATTGTTTGGTTTAAGGACAACCAGGCGGTTCCCTATTGCCTGCTTAATCTGCTTTGAATAGGGTTTAAGGGCCCGAAATGCAAGATCTGCCCTGTGATCACCGGTCGTTATTGCAACACTGGCAGTCTGTACAGGTTTTTCTTCATATGATGCGAAGACATTTGAAGTGCCGGCAAAAGATGTGGCAATTCCCCCGATAACTGATGTCTTAAGAAAACTGCGGCGGTTGTAAATACTCATAAGTTAACGATTAATTTGTCTTAATTAAAAAATCGTTGAAAATTAAAAAAAATAGTATAATTCAAATGTTAAAGATTGATAAAAACCTGCACTAATTTCAAATAAAAAAATTGATTTTGATTATATTATGGTTTAACTTTGATAATAGAACTCTTAAAAAATTGAAAAAAATATCAGCTATCCTGAACCTGAGACAATTTTTTCAGGTTCTGAAAACAAATAATCGTAACATAAATTATAAGGTTTATTTTAAATAATTCAGTATCATTTCATCATTTGTTTCATTGCCAGTTCTTAAACTCATAAATTTCTGCTCGCAGCTTACTATTAATCAACACTAATTTCATACGCATGGTGCGCAAAAACATTATTTTTAAGCTATGCATGTCTCTGATTGTCATAGTCTTCATCATTTCAGGGCAGGTGATTTCTGCCCAGACCATGGTAATTTCAGGCACAATTACTGATCAGTCCGGACTGCCTCTTCCAGGAGTGAATATCCTGATAAAGAATACGACAGTGGGAACAACTTCAGACGGAAGCGGAAAATACATCATTTCAGCCGAATCCGGTGCAGTGCTTGTATTTTCGTTCATAGGTTATGTTACCCAGGAGATCAGTGCCGGTGAAAGAAATTCAATTGATGTGGTACTCATAACTGATATCGAACAGCTTGGTGATGTATTTGTAACAGCGCTTGGCATTAAAAGGAGTGCAAAGGCCCTGCAGTCAGCCATTGATAAGGTTCCAGGGGTAAATATCTCCCAGGCTATGGAAAACAATGTCGGATCGACACTTCAGGGACGTGTTGCGGGTGTTGATGTATCCAATGCTCATACCGGTCCTGCTGGTTCAACAAGGGTTTTAATCAGGGGCAACAAGTCAATTGCAGGAAACAATCAGCCATTATATGTCGTTGACGGTATTCCGATGGATAACAGATTTTTTGGTCAGGTAGGGACGTGGGGAGGGACCGACCAGGGGGATGGACTGACAAGCATAAATGCGGAGGATATTGAATCCGTTTCAATCCTGAAAGGTGTCTCAGCAGCTGCTCTTTACGGGTCGAGGGGCGGATTCGGCGTAATTAATATAGTGACAAAAAAGGGGGCGGCACGGAAAGGCATAGGAGTTGAGTACTTTTCCAGCTATTCACTTGAAACTCTGAACAATCTTTCCGATCTGCAGCATGTCTTCGGGCCCGGCGGATTGGCAAATGCAGATCCCGGCGATTATATGTCACCCAGGGTTTACTCAAAGGCTTCCAACCAGTATCAGGCATGGAACTGGGGAGCAGGTTCGATGTGGGGTCCTAAATTAGATGGATCTCAGGTTGTACAGTTTGATGGTGTCGAAAGGCCTTATTCTTATGCAGGCGATAACTGGAAACGATTTTATGATACAGGCCGGACATGGATAAATGAAATATCGCTTTCAGGTGGAAATGATAAACAGAATTTCCGTTTTTCCTTTTCCGATCTGAATAATAAATATATAATTCCGAATTCAGGTTTCAGAAGAAGAAATGCATCTTTTTTTCTTAGCGGAAAGTTTGGCAAAAAGGTAACTTTTGATGCAAAGGCCATGTACTCAAATGAGCAAATGAAAAACAGGGCATTTCTCGCAGATTCTCCGGGTAATGCAGTACAGTCTGTATGGAATCTGGCAAGTACTGTCAACATAGAGGATCTGAAGGGTGATCCCGGCAAATGGGGAGCTGTCCCTCCCGGAGTTACAACTCCCGATCTGAAATCAGCCGGGGAAGAGTACCAGCAGGCAAACAACGCATACCTGCAAAATCCATGGTGGTGTGCTTACCAATATGCAAACCATACTATCCGGGACAGAATAATTACTTCAGCAGAATTGAAATATGATATTTTAACCTGGTTGTATGTTAGGGGTCGGATTGGAATGGACTGGTTCACCCGGAACAATGATAATCTGGTTCCTCAGGGTACAGGTTATTATCGTATCGGATCAAAGAGTGAAACCTCAGATTTCGTGAGGGAGATCAACATGGAATGGATGCTTGGAGCCGACAGGGAACTGGGCAGATTCAGGATCAATGCTTTTTTGGGTGGGAATAAAATGGTAAATGAGAGTGAAAAAATTGGTGCAGATGGCAATAAATTCAATATTCCGTTCTTTTCATCCATTACAAATACTCAAAACCAGACTCTCAATTATGGTTACAGCAAATATGGAATCAATTCCCTGTTTGGATCTGCAGAGCTAAGTTTCAATAATTATTTATTCGTGACTGCAACAGCAAGGAACGACTGGTTCTCGGTGTTGAATCCGCAATTTAACAGCCAATTCTACCCGTCTGTCGGAGCAAGTTTTATTGTTACTGATGTTTTTAAAAGGCTTCGTGAATATATTGATTATCTCAAAATAAGGGCTTCATGGGGAGAGGTGGCTACCACCAATCTGGGTCCTTACAGTACAAATCTGGCATATTATATAGCAGGTAGAGGGCACCTTGGCGTTCCAATGGGACAAATTGATGTCGCTATTCCTAACCCTTCCCTTTCGCCGGCTTTATCAGGTGAGGTGGAATTAGGTGCAGAAATCAGGATCATTAATTCCAGGCTGGGATTGGGTTTTACCTATTATAATCAGAGAACAAAAGACGAGATATTGACTGCTGGTATTTCAAATTTTTCGGGATTTGCCTATACAATGTTGAATATAGGAAAGCTTTCGAATAAAGGATTTGAAATGATCCTGACCGGTACTCCTGTCTTAAGGCCGTTAAGGTGGGATATTTCGCTGAACATGTCAGTTAATAAGAACAGGGTTGATAAACTTGGTGGGACAGAAAACGAATTTTCAATTGGTGTGCCAAGGACACGGACAGTTTCGGTAAAAATTCTTGAAGGTTATCCTTATGGCATGATAACAGGATTTGTCCAGAAAAAAGATTCAATGGGACGAAAGGTATATAAAGGTAACGGTATGCCTCTAAAATCAGATGGGTATGAGATCCTTGGGAACGGCGTGGCTGATGTTACAGGCGGACTTATAAACTCCATCGGATGGAAACAACTGCGACTTGAAATACTCACTGATTTCAAATTCGGAGCAGAGATCTATTCCGGCACTAATGTAAGATTGACACAGTGGGGAATGCATAAACAAACATTAAGGGACCGGGAAGAAGGACTGCTTATTGAAGGAGTAACACAGACCGGAAACAATCCGGATGGTTCACCGATATATGAGCCATTATCTGTGTCTCTTGACCAGGAGCAGACTTACAATTACTGGCAAAACCTGGGAAATAACTGTCAGGAAAATTTTGTTTACGATGCTTCATTCATAAAACTGCGACAGGTTCTTCTGGAATATAGTTTACCGGCAAAGCTTTTAAATAAAACTCCTTTCAGAAACCTCTCAATTTCAATTTCAGGAAGGAATCTCGCGAACCTTTATAAAAAAACCGAAAATATCGATCCCGAATCATCCTATTCCAGCGGTGGCGGACAGGGCCTAGATTATTTTGGCATGCCGGCAACCAGGAGTTTTATTTTTAATCTGAGAGTTACATTCTGATGTTTTTTAATTCTTTGCAAATGAGACCATTACTAAGATTTGTATACATAATAGCTATCGCAGTGGTAATCGATACCGGATGCGACACCGAAGCCCTGCATGAAATGAATATCAATCCAGAATCAGTGAATGAAATGGATGTAAACTACCTTCTTACCTACGTTGAGTACATGGTAGCCACCGGTGAGCAAAATGTAACATGGGGAACTGATATGTCTACAAACATACAGTTTTGCGGGCATTTGATGCAGCATTTTGCAACCCCCAATTCAAAAGACGCCTGCTCAGGCGATAAGTATATTGATAATATTGACAATCAAATCGTTTATCAGTTGCCACAAATGGGATTTAATTATTATATCCTTTCAAATGCCTGTGAAATCATAAGGCAGACAGGCCCGGGAGGATATGCTTACGGTCGTAAGATCAATACACGCCATGCGGCAAGGATACTAAAGGTTTTTTGTGAGCACCGTCTTACAGACTGGTATGGCAATATTCCGTATTTTGATGCCTACAAGGGCATTAGTGGTAATTTCAACCCAAAGTACGATAAGCAGAAAGACATTTATACCGACCTTCTTAAGGAGCTTGATGAAGCATGTGCAGGGCTTGGTACGGCCAATTTTGATGACGGATTTGCCGCTGCGGACCTGATTTTTAAGGGAGACATCTCAAAATGGAAGAAATGGGGCTATTCGCTTATGCTAAGGCTTGCCATGAGGGTATCCAACGTCGACAAAACCATGGCTGATACCTATGTTGCCAGGGCAGTTGCAGGGGGGGTAATGGAAAGCAATGATGACAATCCATGGGTGCCCATGGATCTGACTAATATGAATCCTATTTCTGTCTGCTTCAGTCCGGTCCAGTGGGGCAAATGGTCTGATTACCTGTTAAGCAGAACTTTCGTAGACTGGCTTATGGGGCCGGACAAATCCTCAGTTGGGGATGATGATCCACGGCTGATGATTTTCACCGGAGGAATTGTCAAATGGACTCCATCAGGAGTGACTCCGTTTCCCGGGGGAACAGATCCGCTAAATCAGAAAGGTCTGCCGAATGGCCTTGACCAGACAATGCTAAATGCTTTATACGGAAATGATTTTGTTGCCTATGAACATTTTTCTTCCGTTAATCCACTGATGATGAAGCTGGATGCACCATACCAGCTCATGAATGCAGCCGAATGCCAGTTCCTGATGGCTGAAGCCCTTGAGAGAAATATAGGATCTGGCATCTCCGGTACTTCAAAGGAACATTATGAACTTGGTGTCAGGCTGGCAATGCAGCTTTATGTAAAGTATGATCCTTCCTTTGCAGTTTC
This sequence comes from uncultured Rikenellaceae bacterium, assembly GCA_964514725.1. Classification (GTDB taxonomy): domain Bacteria; phylum Bacteroidota; class Bacteroidia; order Bacteroidales; family VadinHA17; genus LD21. Next base: position 38,255 of record CAZEUL010000010.1, on the reverse strand, counting down.
GGATGAAAGGGTGAGTCAATATCTATCTTTGTATCCTTACGGAGTCGCAAAACCTGCTCTTGAGATGATAGGGGAGCAGATGTGGGCAAGCAAGTTCATGAACTGGTGGGAGGCGTGGTCGGATTGGAGAAGGACAGGATATCCGGTTCTGATCCCGGTTAACTACCCTGGCAACAGTACAAACGGCCAGATACCTACGAAACTACCTCTCAGGGCGGATATATCAAATCCTAATTATGCCTCCGGTGTAACCCGGCCGGATGAACTCACAGGAAAAGTATGGTGGGATGGTGGACCGGAATGATCTGATGAACTTTTGATCATATTGTTCATCCAACATATCTTAACGGGTAATATTTTAAAATTTCCCTGATCCTTTCCAATATTTTTTCATCAATTCCCCTGGTTTCAATACTTCGCATCGTATAGCGGAAAGCTTCTCCAAAAGTATCAAAATATCCGTTTTCGGACCATTTCCTGTCTTTCCATTCTAATATTACCCCTACTGCTTTATCAGGCTGATTGTTTGTAAGTAAGACAAAAGGCAGCAGGGACACTGCCTGTGCATTTAAACTGTCATACTTTACTGCTGCAGTTACGGCCTCGAGTGATTCCTTGTAGAAGCCACCAAGGTAAAGTTCGTTGGCGTAGCTTGCAAGATATTCTGCTATACTGCTATTTGGCAATGAAGCAGCAGATTTCATTTTAATAATCAGTGATATGGTTTTAGTGGGGAAACCATGTTTCATAGCCACACTGTCTTTAAAGTTTTTATAGATTATCCTGTAAAATGCGGCAGATTCTTCCAGATCAACCGGATCATCAGAACCTGACAGCAAACTATAATAATTTTCGATATCACTCCCATAACTATTACCGGTCAACAGGATTTCCTCAATTTTAATTCTGGTCATCCCCTTGTACGCTATGTTTATCTGCTTATTACTCCGGATCAACTTTTTCAGTATATTTTCCATTTTGGAAAGATAATCCATCTTTTCACTTATCTCCAGTGCCTTGCCGTATTTATTAAAATAATATTGCGCAGCGTCCAGTAAATCATCGGGATTTTTACTGCTGTAAGCCTGTTCATAGCTGATCAGGTTGTAATCAAGCTTTTGCCAGGCCGAAAGCTGGTCAGAATAGCTGTTCAGAATGAATGAGTCGACAGGCATTATTCTTCCCCATTGGGTTATCGCATTATCGTAAGTGTATGAACAGGATGTAACAACATCATTTTCTGAAATCTCAAAATCCGTGATCTGGCTTTGCCCATGTTCTGTAAATATCTGGGTAGTTCTGCCGTTCAAATCCCACTCCCTGATCTGAGAAGGTGTCATTGCAAGGATTTTCTTTCCATCATGGGAAAACAGAACCTTATTTATCCTGTATCCGGGAGCATCAAACCTTTTTAGTTCATTACCATTCAGATCCCATAATATTATCGTTCCGTTAACTAATCCGCCGGCTACCTTTAATCCGTCGGGGGAGAAAGAAGCTGATGTAACTTCAACAGGTGTCTGGTATGATCGCAGAAGCTCTCCGTTTAATTTCCAAAGCTTTACGGTCCCATCCAGGGAACAGGTTACTACCTTTGTGCCATCGGGAGAGAACCCTGCCTGGTTCAACACGCTTGTATGGCCTTTGAATACTGTTAATGTTTTGCCGGTCAGGTCCCATAATCTTGCGGTACCGTCCATAGAGCTTGTAAGCAGATATTTACCATCGGGAGAATAAGCAACTGTATAATTGGTCATATAATGCCCTCTGAGAATGGTCAGGAGGTTTCCGTTGATATCCCAGAGTCTGGGGGTTTCGTCATACCCGCCCGTAAGCAATTTTGTTCCATCGGGCGAGAATGCCATTGATGCAATAAAACCTTCATGACCTTTAAACTGAGCAAGTTTATTGTTATTCAGATCCCATAGGGTTGCAACTGACATGTCACTCATATCTGAAAATACAATTTTGCTTCGGTCAGGAGAGTATGCAAATGTCACTATTCCTGATTTGCCATAATCAATCTTTCTGATCTGATTCTCCTGAATTAACCATTTTTTGATCCCCCACCCTCTGCTGTAAGTGATAAGAATCCTTTTTTCAGGAAGCCAGGTCAGGAATTTTTCAGCCTCACCCCGTCTTTTGAATTTTTGAAGGGTATTGTTTCTCGTATTATAAACCCATGATAGTCCTGCAGTACAGGTTATAAATAAATGTTCTCCATCGGGGAAATATTTCAGTTCGGTGATTTCCGAATCCAGTTTCCTTGTATTTTTTATTACAGTTCCATTCCTGTCACACAATTTAACTGTGAAGTCGTTCATGCCGGCAGCTATGGTTCTTCCGTCAGGAGAAAAAGCCACGGCTGACGCTGGCTGATTTTCCAGTCCGAAATTTTCTATTTTACTGCCCTTTAAATCGAATAGCGATAATTTACCGTTCACACCCACTGATATAATAGAATTTCCGTCTGGTGAGAATGATACTGATCCGGATTTAATCTGACCCTTTGTAAGAAGGCATTTCCCCCTGACATCCCAAAGCATTATTGTATCACCGGCGCTGACAAGGAACATACTTCCGTCGGGTGAGAAGGTTAATGATGAAACGCCTTTCCTGTGACCGGGGAAGTTACCAAGAATATTTCCTGCAAGGTCATACAATTTCAGAGCGTTGTTTCCGGTGGCGGCCAAAAATGTTTTTCCGTCGGGAGCAAATGCCAGAACTGAAGGAGGTGTGACAAATGCAATTATTTTTATGTTTTTACCGTCAAGGTCAGTCAGCCGGACAGTATTTTTATAGGATACGAGTATTGATCGCCCGTCAGGTGAAATTACGGCATAGTTTACACCCAGGAAAGAGCCGATACTTTTGTAGAAATTATTTCCGTAATATATCTGAAGTAACTTCTCCTTTGCATCCCGGTTTCCCGGATCAGTCCTGAGAGCATAATCAGCCAGTCCAAGAGAAACAGTCGGATCATGCTCCAGCAATTGATTTGCCCAGTTGGTTGCAATAGCGGCCAGGGTTTGTTTTTCAATGGAAACAGCTTTGTTCCTTTCTTTAACGGCCCATAATGTGAATCCAAGAAGCACCAGAAGCGTTGCCAGACCCGTTGCAGCAACAATGTTCCTTCTCCTGCGCCTGCTTTTTAAAAGTTCCCTTTTGCTTCTTGCAATAAGCGATTCATAATCCTTTGGCAGGTAAAGCCTGCTTTCATAGGGAGCTATATAATCGAGATCTTCCTTTGGCATAAGTACTTTTCGCTTGTGCCACCTTTCCAGGGCGTTTTCAACAAGCTGCCTTATCTCAATTATTTCTTTTTCAACCAGTGTTATCTTGTCATAGATCTTTGATGCAAGGGCATCGTGACGGAGCTCATATTTCTCATTCTGATCCCTGTCTTTAAGAATACGAAGATTAACAAATGTCTGTAGCAATTCCTGCAAGGAGTCCGATGTGACAGTTTTGCCGAGAGCCCTTGCATAGTCTGCAACTTCATCGCGGCTCATCTGGCTCCTGGTCCCTTTTGCTGATACAAATGATTTTAAAACTGCAAGTCCCGTATCAGGATCATCCAGTAACAATATCTGTTCATCAAGGAAGCTTCCGAGAAGGTCGGAGACATCGCCTGATTTTTCCAGAAGGTTTGATGTGAACGTAATTTCTGATGAATCCGCAGCCTTCTCTAAAGTAGCCAGCCGATAGATCTTGTCGAGAAATACCTGGAGGTAAGTGAGTTCCACATCTGCATTTTCGGGGCACAATTTCTCAAGAAGGGCCTCGGCAAATCCGTCCTCAAGGCCAATGCCTGCAACTTTGCACGGACCTTTGATTGCTTCCAGGGCATTAAGGTGAGACATCTTTTCAATCCTGATCCTGTTCCGGAAGATTGACGGTAAATATTTTTCCAGTTCAGTCATCCCGGCCATATATTCCTCGCGCATCACGAAAATGAACCGGCACTGGATATCGGAGTCTGTAAGGTTTCTGACTATAAGGGCAAATTCCTGCTTTTCTTCTTTTGATCCTGAAATAAAGAGCTCTTCAAACTGGTCGAAAATAAAAAAGACAGGCTTGTACATATCGAGATATAGTGATTTGACAGCTTTTCTGAACTGCTGTGGAGTATATGCCGGTTCTTCCAGCCTGGTCAGAGAGGCTCCCTTAATTGCAGCTGCAAGGCTCCTGACAATGTTTTCACTCCTTCTTACTGCCAATGGCAGCCAGTCAGTCTCACTGAACTTGCTTGCAAGGCCGCAGTGGATAAGCGATGATTTACCGGTACCGGACACACCGTAAACCAGCATTGTTTTACTTTCGAAGACTTTCTGATAAAGCTCTTCAATTTCTCTTTCGCGGCCGAAAAAGATCTTACGGTCATCCCTTGTATAACTGTCAAGGAATTTAAATGGGGATTTCATTACGTGTTTATTTTAGGACTGTGGTTCTCCGATCGTTGCCATCATATCCCTGAACTGTTCAACCAGGATGCTGTAATTATGCAGGTTGCGCAGATCGCACTTCTCCGTGACTTCTGTTCCCACATACATTAGCTGGTCACCGCGGAACTTTGTATACAGGAAGATATCCTTTTTAATGTCAAATTTCTCCTTGTCGTCTATAACCTCAGAGTTTGTGTCGATTATCAGGGGAGAAAGGTTCAGGTATTCATCAATTGTCTTTAGCGATTTCATAAGGAGGACAGAATTGCTCTCTGTAAAATGGCTTTCTTCAAGTTCCTGCTCCTTGAATCCTGAATCAGAGCTGTTTAGCAGATCGATAAGATGGTTGAACTTCGCCGACCGGTTTTTTGGATGGTTGACCTTTATTTCGCGGACTGAAATGAGCTTGTATTTGCAAATGAATGCTATCTTTACGAGTATTGCTGCAAGTCTTTCTTCATACTCAACGCATCTTTTTTCTATCTCTTCATTTGTGAGGTTAAACTGGTAATGGCCTATCTCATTACGCTCGGGTACCCAGAAATCCAAGGCAGCAAAGAATTTCCTGTCAAAATTCTCGGCCATTTCAGGCATAAACCATACAATTGACTTTTCCTGGAACAGGGTTCCGATTGCCCTTATTAACCAAGTGAAATTTCCGAGATTAAGAATCATTATCCTGTTCTGGAACTCCTTTCTGAAAGTATAAGGGAGATCTATGTTCTTTTCCTTTGCATCCTTCCAGAGCTGACAGATCATGATAAAGCTTATGAACTGCATGGTACGCTCTATGGTCTTGAATATCTGATCAAGGCGCATCCGGTCAAGCTGACGTGTGGATGCAGAAAGGAGCCTGCGTATCTCAACTCCTAAAGGCCATGGAAAATTTCTGATTATAAGGTCTCCCTGCAAACGGGGATCCATATCTTCTTCCTCCTCTTCATCTGCTATAAGCATTCTTTGCATCGAAGGTTTGTACTTCAGCATTTCATGAAAAACCCTCTGTATTAAAAGTTCATTGACTGCAGCCATAAAATTGGTATAAGTAATTTAAAGTTGGCGTTTTAATCTGTTTTATAAGCTGAGTTGTTAGCTGATGAAAAAGTTAGAACATTTTCAGGGAATTAGCAATTTTTTAAAGGACAATTAAATATAATGTCCTCATTTAACATAAAATGTAGGGGTGTAGATTGTCAACATTGCATTATTGGAGTATCCTGAATCAACTATAAAAGTTTCAGATGTGTAATGAAAGTCCTCATATCGCCGGATCCCTTCTATATTTTTTTCACCTCATCCACCGGCCCCTTCTCCCGGATTTACTCACCTTATCCACCGGCCTCTTTTCCCAGGGGAGAAGGGGAGTAAGTAATAAATAATCAGTTCATTATCTCCTCTCCTCTAGGAGAGGGGTTGGGGTGAGGTTAAGAAGCGTATAGAGGTGAGTTCATGCATACCCAAGGATTCAGGAGTAGGATTTGATAAAGATTTATTTCCCGGTTTTCCTATATTTACTATGTGTATGGATCGGATGAATATATTGAATATGAAGCCAGGCAATAGTATCAGGCTGCTTAAGAAGTTTGTTCAACAGATCATCATTTCAGTCAGATGAAAAAATCTGAAACTGTCAGGTTACAAATTGACCGGAAAAACCTGAGGTTGTGGAGAACCAGGTACGTAAATCCCTCCGGTACGCTGGAAAGATCGCTTTCAGTACTGGAAATGGCTGAAAAATACGGTTATGACAGAGGCATTGCATATGCCAGGCTTAATATCGGAGCCTGCAGCTTTCTACGATCAGAGAATGACAATTCAATGCAGAACCTGTCGGAAGCTCTGCAATGGTTCAATGCAAACAATGAGGAACCTGGCTTTGCATGGGCGCTGAATCTTTATGGAAGCCTTTATGAAAGTTTTGGGGATTATGAAAACGCCCTTAAGTTATGTCTGCAGGCTCATGAACTTTCTGTAAAAAACAACGACCCTGAAACAAAGGCTGAGACGGCCAGCCAGCTTGGATTGATATACACCAGGTTAAGTAATTACCAGAAAGCCTCTGAATATTATTTTGAAAGCCTTGCGATAAGGGAAGGAATGAAAGATGAAAATGCAATGGCTTCTTCTTTGAACCGCATTGGAATGATCATGCGGCTTACGGGAAGGTATGAGGAATCGCTCGACTATTATTTCAGAAGCCTTAAGATCAGAAAACGGAAGAAACATTCAGTTTCTGTCCCATGGACATACCTGGGAATAGGCAGCACATATGAAGAAATGGGTAAATCCGGAGATGCATTGAAATATTACGAGCAGGGAATGGCTGAAGGTGACAAGAGATGCGCTCTCCAGTGCATCCTGGGCACGGGCCGGATCAGCAGTACTCTTGGGGACTCCCTTAAAGCGGAACAAAAATTTGCTGAAGCACTTAAAATAGCCCGTGATCTTAAAGCTCAGTCGCTTATGGCTGATACATATAAAGCTCTGGCAGATCATTATGAATCAACAAGGCAGTATGAAGATGCATTGAGAAATGTAAGGCTGTTTCATAAGACCATGGAATCTGTTAAGAGCGAAGAGATCAGGAACCGGATGCGGCAGATAGAAATATCACATGCTGTCGAAAAGGCGGAGAATGAAAAAGAAATTTACCGTTTAAGGAACATTGAACTGAAAGCTGCTTACCACCTTGTCGAAGAAAAAAACAATTATATAACAGCCAGTATTAATTACGCCAGCCGGATTCAGAAGGCAATTATGCCTGATCCGGGGGAAATTTTTGACTTCTGCCAGGAATATTTTGTCCTTAATCTGCCATTGGAGATAGTAAGTGGTGATTTTTACTGGTTTAATAATCAGGGAGACAGACTGATAATTGCTGTCGGCGATTGCACCGGACATGGTGTCCCGGGTGCGCTTATGAGTATGCTGGGGATATCATTCCTTGAGGAGATTGTCAGCAAAAGGGGCATGACGGATTCGGGCCTGATTCTGGATGAACTCGGGAACGAGATAAGGCGGGTAATTCGGCAGAAAGGCAGCAGAGATGATGCCAGAGAAGGTATCGACATTGCATTATGTATAATTGACAGGCTTAATAGATCACTTCAGTATTCAGGTGCTTTTAATGATTTATGGATAATAAGAAATAATGAACTGATAGTATATCATGCTGATAAAATTACGATAGATGTATCAGCAGGTAAGAACCCTGAATTTAGTCGTACGGATGTTGCAGTAAATCCGGGAGACACGATTTACATGTTTACGGATGGTTTTGCCGATCAGTTAGGCGGTACACGTCATAAAAAGTACAGACCAGATACACTGCAAGCCTTACTTATAAAAATAAATGAACTCCCTTTGTCGCGACAGAAAGAAAGTCTTGAAAAAGAGTTTCTTGACTGGAAAGGCACAAATCCCCAGACAGACGATATCCTCATTGTAGGACTGAAGATCTGATTGATTAGGAATAATATAAGGATTCCTATATTTTATTGAATCCTGAAATATTATTTTCAATTTTTGGGCCGTTTTTATTATTTTCGCCATAAATAGGTGATTTTTAAACAGATTATTATGATTCATGTGGAAAAACCTTCCGAAGAAAAGCTTAAAGAGCTCAATGTACGATCATGGCCTATATGGACAAAAGAGGTTTCTGAATTTCCATGGGAATACGATGAACCCGAAACCTGTTATATTCTCGAGGGAGATGTTGTTGTGACTCCCGAAAATGGCGATCCGGTAAGCTTTGGCAAAGGAGACCTTGTTATTTTTCCTGAAGGCATGAAATGCAGATGGAAAATCAATAAGGCGGTAAGGAAGCACTACAGGTTTGGGTGAATTTTAAAACACATTTTTTTCTGATACAGGGATAGCTTATGAGGCAAATGGATTGCACTATTATGTCGCACAAGCTACTATTTCCCGGAATAATCTTTCTTCTATTTTTGACGGCGCTGAACGGCTTTTGCTGCGTGCCCAAAAAAAATGCCAGGGAAGAACTCAGGAGGTTAATAGACAGTATTTTACTGAATCAGGTCGAAAGGGATAAAATACCCGGAGCAGTAATCCTTATAAAGAAAGGAGATGAGATCATTCTAAATAAGTCTTACGGGTTTGCTCAGAAATATGACTTTAACCACAATGAGCTCGATAGGCCCGAAAAGATGACCGTTGACCACTTATTTGATATTGCTTCTCTGACCAAGGTTGTCGCGACCACAACTTCTGTCATGATACTGGCAGACAGGGGTCTGATAAAAATTGATGACAAGGTTTGTCGATACATAAAAGAATTTGATACTCCGGATAAACGAGAAATAACAATCAGACATCTTCTTACGCACACTGCCGGATTATATGAATGGTACCCTCTTTATTATCTTGCTTCCAACAAGAAAGATTGTTACAGATTGATTGCCAGCCTACCCCTTGCATTTAAGGTGGGAGAACAAAGGCATTACAGCGATCTGGGATTTGTGCTTCTCGGCGAGATCATTGAGGTAGTATCGGGATTACCCCTTGAGAAATTTATCGAACAAAATATTACAGAACCCCTGGGAATGAAAAGCACTTTATATAATCCACTTGCTTCCGGAAGAATGTTCAGGATCACAGCAACGTCGGCAGGCAATCCCTATGAAAAAAGAATGGTTTCCGATTCATCTCTTGGATTTACTAGGCCGGAAATTGATCCTTCCCGGTGGAACGGGTGGAGACAGTATGTGCTGAAAGGGGAGGTCAATGACGGGAACACCTGGTATGCCAATGGCGGTATTTCAGGTGCTGCAGGTTTGTTCTCGACAGCCGGTGATATTCAGAAACTTGTCGATATGCTGATTAACAAAGGTATGGCAGGCTCAAAAAGGTTCCTGTCGGATAGGACCATTAAGGCATTTCTTACAAAGGACAGATTCAAAAATGGTCTTGGATGGATGATGGATCCTGCAAACTCATTTATGAAGAATGCTCCCGAAGGATCATTTGGTCACACAGGTTTTACAGGAACCAGTGTTGCAGTAATCCCGGAATACAGAGCCTCAGTAATCCTATTGATAAACCGTCAGAATACAGGTTTATCTGAAAAGGGTGAATATTTCAATGTCAATCCGGTCAGGGAACAGGTTTTTACTGCTGTGATGAAATATTTACATGCAGGTAAATAGATTCAATCAAGAGAATTGGAAATATCTTATACCAGATGAGTTTTAATCATATAGTTAACCGAGTTAAAAATATTTAAAGTGAAGAAAACTACCAGATCAGTTAATGACTTATCCTGAAATAGGTTTACACAAAAAAGTGTAAACCTATTTCAGGACAGGTCACTCTCTTGTGGGCGATGATCCCGAGGATTCGGGACCGACCCTTCCGACTTGTCGGTCGGGATGGTCTGAACAGGTTTTGAATAGAGTTTCCAGGCGGTGTCTGTTCTTCCACTTTTTTAATTGTGTTTCTCTTTCCAGGGCTTCTTTTTTTGATGAGAATGTTTCAGAATTGACCAGCATCCAGGGTTTTTCGGAATTAGAGAAACCTCTGGATATTCTGTTATGCTTTCTTAATCTGTCCTGGATATTGGAGGTGTAACCGATGTAATACTTATCGGGTTTTGAGGAATAGATTATGTAAAAAACATCAGGGAGAATATCCTTTGTCAGGATTTACATGTGGGCGATGACGGGATCGAACCGCCGACCCTCTGCTTGTAAGGCAGATGCTCTGAACCAGCTGAGCTAATCGCCCGAAACATATTTTAAAAAACACCAGGCAGTAGCGGCGCCTGTCCCGATCTATCGGGAAACCAGCTGAGCTAATCGCCCGAAACATATTTTAAAAAACACCAGGCAGTAGCGGCGCCTGTCCCGATCTATCGGGAAACCAGCTGAGCTAATCGCCCAAATCGCGTGCAAATATAATCCTCTTTTTTTTCTGTGCAAAGAATTATTTGCTTTTACTTAAATTTTGAATATTTCAAAACCATCCCCTTAATCAGTCATTATTTCCGGTGCATTATGTTTTGTATCCTGTGTCATCAATCTTTATAAATCCTGTTAATATGTTGAAAACACATGAAATTTAAAGTTTAACAGGTGTATAAAAATTTCATACATTCGCTATAATATTAAGAATCTGCGTTATAAAAATCTTTGCAGAAAGAGTGACTGTCAGAGCCACCATGGTTGTTATTTAGTTGATATACTGTGTGTTGCTTTAAAAGGAAATACTTTGAACCTGTTCTCTATGAAATATTCAATAGCCTCCCTGGATCCTCCCGCGATCACAAAAAATCTGCTTTGGAGAATAGTGGAATCTAAAAACTTTTTTTCCCGTATCCTTCGCCCGGAAAATATTCTTCAAAAATCCTTGTTCAGATTTATGTTCTGGATGACCCTGATAATAAATATTATTCAGTCTCACCATCCCTTGCTGGCATCGGGTTTAAATCATTCTGGTCTTAATGGTGAAATTGGAATTAGCACGTCTTTTTACTGTGAAAATTCTTTTAAACAAATCCCCGTTCTGCCACCTGTGGCTTTATGCAGAAATATTACCGTAAATCTTGGTGCTTCTGGGACTGTTAACATTAACGGACCGGATGTTGACGGAGGATCCTATGATCCTGACGGAGTAATAACCAACAGGGTGGTCACACCGAATACATTTTCATGCGGGCAGAAAGGCCCAAACACCGTCACTCTTACGGTAACTGACGATGAGGGTCTTACATCTTCCTGTACTGCGACAGTAACTGTTGTTGACAGGATACCTCCGATTACTCTTTGCAGGAATGCTACCATTTATCTTGATATTTCAGGAAATGCAACTCTGGGCATAACTGATATAAATAATGGTTCATCAGATAATTGTCCGGCTGGTTTTTTCCTATACCTGAGCAGAACTGAATTCAATTGCTCCGATTTAGCGGCTCCTGTCCCGGTTACACTTACAGGAACAGATGGTTCAGGAAACTCATCATCATGTGTCGCAATGGTAACTGTCCTTGATACTATTTCACCGAGGATATTTACAAAGCCTTTTAATCTGGTTCTGGATACTGCAGGAACAGGAACCCTTCTTCCGGAAAATGTTGACAACGGCACTTTTGATAACTGCGGATCAGTATCACTTACAGTTACCCCCAATACCTTCAGCTGTTCTGATATTGGCTCTCATACGGTTATCTTAACTGCTTCGGATCAGAATGGGAACACTTCTTCGCGTAGTGTTACAGTTACTGTTTCTTCAACACTTAACATTAAAGGCATTTCACTGAACAGCTGTGATCTTGCTCCAACACTTGCTCTTTTCCAGGCAGATATCGAAGGAGGTAATGAAGACTACACCTATTTCTGGAAGGGACTTGATGAGACCAAAAGACCTTTTATGGTTATAAATCCCTGGCCGCCTTCTGTGCACTTTTACAACACAAGTGATCTTGAGACACCCTACTTCAATAATAACATCCCTGCCGGATTCTATGACATAAGACTTATTGTCACTGACGGATACGGATGTTCAGATACTTCTGATTTTGTAATTAATAAAACCGGACCTGTCTATAATAATGAAACTTATAGAAAATCAGAAGCATGCGAGGGCGAGATACGGTCTTATACAGTAAACTATAAGCCTGAAGCGACCTATGCCTGGACAGTTGTTAACGGAACAATTCTTTCATCAGACCAGGATACATGTACAATAAACGTAAGATGGGATATGGGCGTGCCTGACGGAATTGTGAGAGCTACAATAACCAAAGCCAATTCTATATTCCCTGGCGGTGAGTGTGAGGCTACCATAATCGACACCGTGACTGTTTTCCCTGTACCTTCTCCCGTATTTAACAACCCGGTTACAGATGTTTGTACAAATACTCAAAACACATATACATTAACCGGTACTTATAGTTCATATTTGTGGACAGTGACAGGCGGTGTAATTACAGGCGGAGGGACAGGTTCGGATAATTTTGTTTCGGTCCTTTGGGGTTCAGGGCCTTCTGGAAATATTACAGTATCAGCAGGCAATAACCAGTTATGTTATGGATCAGTTTCTTTGGACATTACTATCAGCAGTCTTCGGGGTGTGATAACCGCATTGACAAATGTCACATGCAATGGCAATGCGGATGGGACAGTTACAGCAGAAGCTGAGGCGGGAACCGGAGTTTCACCATATGATTATTCTCTCGATGGAGGAGGATGGCAGTTATCAGGATCTTTTAGCTCAATTGCACCTGGAAATCATACGGTGAGGGTAAGGGATGCTTTGCTCTGTATATCAGAATTACCGTTTATCATCAGTCAGCCCACACCTGTTTATGGCTCAATTGTAAACATAACCGACGTAAGCTGCTTAGGCGGCACTAATGGTTCTGCAACAATAAGTGCAGCAGGAGGAGTACCCCCTTATCAATACAGTCTGAACGGGGGAGCACTTCAGGGGTCGAATGTGTTTAATAACTTGTCAGCCGGACAATATACAGTGACAATTCAGGATAATAATGGATGCCAGGGCACTTTAGATTTTACAGTGACCCAACCTTTGTCGGTGCTGGCAGGCTCAGTAATGGTGACAAATGTTAATTGTTACGGAGAATCAACAGGATCAATTAACCTTGAAGTTACTGGAGGTGCGCCTCCTTATTCATATCTCTGGAATAATGGAATGACCACACAGGATATTTCCGACATTCCGGAAGGCAATTATTCGGTCATTATCACAGATTCAAGAAATTGTACTTTAACAGTTAATGCTGTTATAACGCAGCCAGCAGCGGCTCTTTCAGGAACAGCCACGGTTATAAATGTTCTTTGCTTTGGAGAATCGACCGGAAGTGTCAACCTGACTCCTGCCGGAGGAGCATCACCATATACTTTCCTCTGGAGCAATGGAGAAACAACAGAGGATATTAGTGACCTGTCTTCCGGGATATATTCTGTGACTATCACAGATTCAAACGGCTGTACAGCTTTAATAACTGCTACAGTAAGTCAACCGGCTACACCTGTGAGTGGCTCAGTAATCTCACAAACAAATGTCTCCTGTCATGGAGGCAGCGACGGGATCACTACTGTTTCAGGGGTAGGAGGAACACCTCCTTACCAGTATAACATCGACGGGGGAGCTTATCAGAGCTCAGGAACATTCAATGGTCTGTTTGCAGGAGATCATTTAGTAACTGTCAGGGATAATAACCTGTGTATTTATGTTCTAACTGTAACAATTACAGAACCTGTCTCTGCTTTAGGCGGTTCAATTATTTCGTTGACTGATGTGGCCTGCTACGGACAAAATACCGGCAGTGCGACTGCTTCAGGATCAGGGGGAACAGCACCATATACCTACTCAATTGACGGAGGAATTTTTCAGTCGTCAGGTCTGTTTCAGAACCTGGGAGCCGGGACGCATACAATAACAGTCAGAGACTTTAAATTGTGTCTTTATGATATAATTTTTACTGTTAACCAGCCTTCATTGCCACTTAGTGTAACTTTAAACAAAACTGACGTGATATGCAGAGGTGGTTCAACCGGAACTGCTGAGGCATTTCCTTCAGGTGGCACACCCCCTTATACTTACTCCTGGAATACCTTACCGGTCCAGACCGGTTCAGTAGCTACGGGTCTTGCAGCTGGAACCTATTCTGTTACCGTTACTGACAATAATGGCTGCAAGGTAACATCTAATATAATCATTATAGAACCCCCGGTTTCAATGATCGCCAATGCAGCAATAACAAACGTAGATTGTTTTGGTGAATTGACAGGGGAGATCAATCTCACGATCCTTAACGGGACAGCACCTATAACTTATGCATGGAGTAACGGGTCAACAAATGAAGATTTGACAGGACTTAGCGCAGGGTCATATACAGTAACAGCCACAGATGGGAACAGCTGTACAGTGACGGCAGTGTTTAATGTAAGTCAGCCCCCGGTTCTTTCTGGCAATATTCAGGTAACAAATGTGGGTTGTCGTGGTGGCAGCAATGGTTCCGCCAATCTTGTTGTAGCGGGAGGTGTTGTTCCATATTCATTCATCTGGAGTACGGGACAAACAACTGAAGATATAAGTAATCTTATTGCCGGTGACTATTCCGTTACCATAACTGATGCACATGACTGCACCCTTATTTTGAACTGTACTGTTGCAGAACCTGCTGCTTCTCTTGGTGGTTCAATTGTGACCCAATCGGATGTAACTGAATATGGAGGTAGCGATGGAAGTGTTACAGTTGCGGGATCAGGAGGGACACCTCCATACCAGTACAGAGTTGATGCCGGAGCTTACCAGTCATCAGGCACCTTCTCCTCTCTTGCAGCTGGCATCCATACTGTTACAATACGTGATGCAGGCTTGTGTACTTTTGATATCATTGTTACCATAAGTCAACCCTCAATACCACTTACAGCAATTCTTGTCTCGCAGACAAATGTCCTTTGTCATGGAGGGAACACAGGATCAATATCAGTAACGGGATGGGGAGGAACTTCGCCTTATGAATATTCTATAGATGGGATCAATTTTCAGGCTTCAGGCTCTTTTGTTTCACTTTCTGCAGGTCCGGATACCATTGTGGTGAGAGATGCTATCCTCAATTTATATGAACTACCATTTGTGATCTCCGAGCCGGATTCGCTTTCTTTTGTGATTACAAAGACTGATGTGCTTTGCAGGAATGGCTCTAACGGAACGGCAACTGCTGATGTAAGCGGCGGCACAGGTCCTTATACTTATGTGTGGAATACAGATCCTGTGCAGAATTCTGCCACAGCTACTGGTTTAGCAGCAGGAATATATAGTGTATCTGTTACAGATAGCAACGGTTGTAACACTGCAGGAAATGTTGTAATTATACAGCCCAATGACGACCTGTCGGTTACTATATCAGCTGTAGATGTGCTCTGCGCAGGCGGCGCTTCAGGAAGAGCCACAGCTGTGGGTTTTGGAGGGACAGGACCATATTCATACCTGTGGAATTCAATTCCTGAACAGACAATTCCAACAGCATCAGGACTTCCGGCAGGAACTTATTCAGTGACTGTGACTGACATGAATGGCTGTACTACTTCAGGATCTGCGACAATAAATGAACCGGAACCGATAGAGTTGGATTATTCAATTACTATTGCTTCCTGTCCTGATAGTGACGATGGTGCAATCGCAGTTACAGTTGAGGGAGGGACAGGTCCTTATACTTTCTTATGGTCCGACGGTGCTGTCACACAGAACAGAACGAAGGTAAAACCTGGCAACTACAGTTTAATTGTGACAGACATGAATTCATGTTCAAAGGCTCTTGATGCAGAAGTCATTTTCACCGGCTCATTTGCCTGCGTTGAAATCCCCAACATAATTACTCCTAACAATGATGGATACAATGATACATGGATTTTGAAGAATATTGATCTTTATCCTGATGCTGAAATATTTGTTTACAACAGATGGGGGAAGCTGGTTTTCAGAACTAAAAATATCTCTGCAAATCCATGGGATGGCCGGTCCGGAGGAAAGCTTGTCCCGACCGACTCATATCATTATATCCTTTATCTTAATGATGGGTCAGGACCAAAGTCAGGAGTTATAAGCGTCATCCGGTAATAAAGCAACAGAAATGAAGAACTTGAAAGATATGATCCAATTCAGAAAAATTATTCCGGTCTTGTTTTTATTATTTGTCTGTGGTTCAGTCACGCCACAGCAGATGCCTATGTACAGCCAGTACATCATGAACGGTTTCCTTGTTAATCCTTCTTTCACAGGCCGTGATGGCTATACCTCAGTTAATCTCACGGTAAGAGAACAATGGGTTGGATTGGAAAAAGCACCTCATACCTATGCCCTGAGTTTTCAGACACGACTGTTAAAGGACAGTTATATCTCCAAATCGACTACAGTAAAGAAAAAGCTTGTTCGACCGACAAAGGGCGGTCAGGTTGGACTAGGAGGTTATGTTTTTAACGACCGGAATGGAATAATGAAAAGGACAGGTATTCAGGCAGCTTATTCATACGCCATTCCTCTTGGGAACACTGAAAATGAATTTCAGAGGAACCTTGCCTTCGGACTAAGCTTAATTGCTTATCAGTACACAATTGACACAGAAGGTATGATTTACGATCATGATGATCCTCTTCTTAATAATTATGACAGATCCGTTTTCATTCCTGACTTCAATTTCGGAGTAAACTATTCAACACAGAAATACTATGTTGGATTTGCAATGACAAATCTTTTAAGAGGATCAGTTATGTTCGGCAATTCTTCGGGTATGGAAAACTCAGAACTCGGGCATTATTATCTGACCGGAGGATTAAAGGTTCCGCTTGCATCAAACTGGATGCTGGAACCGTCGGCATTCATAAAGTCATCAGATATGCTGTTCAAGGCTCTTCAGATGGACCTTACAGCCAGGGTATACTATAAAAATGATTACTGGGCCGGCTTATCATGGCGCACAAGTGATGCCGTGATCCTAATGTTCGGAGTCAGATATGACAGATTTTACTTTGCTTATGCCTTTGATTTCACCCTTACCGATATTAGAAAACAAAGCTTTGGCACTCATGAACTTACGCTCGCGGTGAAGTTCGGAACCAATGCCAGGAGATACCGTTGGCTTAATGCTTATTAATAAAATTTGTCTGCAATCAGCAGGCATACTCGTGCTTTTTTTATCCTGTTTTTCACATGGATATTCACAGGCGGATTTCGGTAATCAACCTGTAAGGATTATGTTTTATAATGTCGAAAATCTGTTTGATACCAGGGATGATACTCTAATAAATGATAATGAATTCCTCCCGTCAGGGGTCAGAAGGTGGAATCAATCCAGATATTACCATAAGATCAACTCAATATATAAAACAATAATTGCAGCGGGGGAATGGTCGACCCCTGATATTGTTGGTCTTTGTGAAGTTGAAAACAGGTCAGTGCTTGAAGATCTTATTTATCGCACTTATCTCTCAAAACACAACTATGGGATAGTACATGAAGATTCACCTGATGAAAGAGGCATTGATGTCTGTATGATTTACAGAAGGGATATTGTTAAAATATTGAATTATAGCTATATGAGGCCCCTGTTTTTGCAAGCGCAGGAATTCAGGACACGAAGCGTACTTTACCTCAAATGCCTGATCAGTGAGGATACAATACATTTACTGTTAAATCACTGGCCCTCAAGAAGAGGAGGAACTCTTCCCGGCGAGCCGGTACGTGAAAAGTTGGCTTCACTATTGCGAAATGTCACCGACTCAATTGGCAATGATGCTGGCGGGAAAGCCAAAATTCTGATTATTGGAGATTTCAACTGTACTCCCGATGATGTTGTGATGCAGAATCTCCTGACTTCTCATCAACACGGGAAAGATTGGCCTCAAATTAAGTTAATCAACATATCTGTTTCCAAAGGCCGTCAGGTTCAAGGGACTTATAAATACTCAGGAACATGGGAAATAATAGATCAGATAATTGTTTCTGAATGGTTGTTAAAATGCAGCAGCGGACTTTATACAGAACCTGACGGATACAGAATCTTCAGTCCAGGTTTTCTACTTGTGCAGGATAGAAAATTTCCGGGTTTTACTCCATTCTCAACGTACAGGGGATACCGATACCAGGGAGGATTCAGCGATCACCTTCCGGTTATTGTCGATCTTAAAGTGCATTGATTATTCCACCGGGATAAGGCCGAGCTCTTTCCCTTTTTCAAGCATCAATTGCCTGGCCGCAGCATGGTCATTAGGGATGATGCCGTCGAGGATAGCCTCCCTTATTGCGTTTTTTATTATTCCTATCTCTCTCCCTGGCCTGATCCGAAATGTTTTGATTATCTCATCACCAGTTACAGGAGGCTGAAAATTTCTCAGAGCATCTTTCTCTTCAATTTCCGCAATTTTTTTTCTTACCATCCTGAAGTTCTCAAGATGTTTTATCTTTTTTGCTTCATTTTTTGATGTAATATCAGCCTCACACAGCATCATCAGGTCGTCAATATCGTCTCCTGCCTCAAAAAGCAGTCTCCTTACCGCAGAGTCAGTAACAATTTCCTGCGACAATGCAATCGGTCTCAGGTGAAGATTAATTAGTTTCTGGACATACTTCATCTTTTCATTGAGGGGTAGCTTTAGCTTCCTGAATATATCTGGAATCATTTTGCCGCCAATATATTCATGTCCATGAAATGACCAGCCTGAATCGGGACTGTACTTTTTTGTGACAGGCTTTGCTATGTCATGCAGGAGCGCCGCCCATCTAAGCCAGATGTTATCAGTTTTTTTGCTTATGTTGTCCAGCACTTTAACTGAATGGATGAAATTATCCTTGTGAGCTTTACCGTCTTTTTTTTCGACCCCTTTCAGATTGTCGAGTTCAGGAAAAATAAGCCTTAAAAGTCCTGTTCTTTCGAGAAGAATAAGACCTTTTGACGGGTGATCACACATTATTATTTTATTCAGTTCAGAGATGATCCTTTCTGCCGATACTATAACAATACGCTCAGCATTATCCGCGATTGATTTCAATGTTGGTTCAGCAATTGTGAAATTGAGCTGGGCTGCAAACCTTATTGCCCTCATCATTCGTAAAGGATCATCTGAAAAAGTTATGTCAGGATCGAGAGGTGTCCTGATTAATTTATTCTTCAGATCTTCCAGACCACCAAAAGGATCCATAAAGCTGCCAAAAGTCTCTTTATTGATGCTTATTGCCAGAGCATTTATTGTAAAATCCCTTCTTTTCTGGTCATCTTCAAGGGTTCCTGCCTCAACTACAGGTTTCCTTGAATCTCTGTTATACGACTCCTTCCGTGCTCCAACAAATTCTATATCATACTCTTTATATCTGAACATTGCAGTCCCGAATGTCTTGAAAACACTGACCTTTATTCCTTTTCCAAGCTTTTTTGCCACTTTCCTTGCAATGTCGATTCCGTTGCCAAGTACAACAATATCTATGTCTTTGTCTGTATGGTGCCTTTTCAGAAGACAATCCCTGACATAACCGCCAATAACCCAGGCCTTAGCATTTTGAGAGGATATTGCTTCTGAGAGCTCAGTAAAAATATTGTCATTAAGACATATATCCATATATAAATATGACAATTTGTTAAATATTTATGACAAAGTTACAATTTATAGGCAATTTTAAGTAACTTAAAGGTTTATTGCATAGCTGGTATAATGATTGATATGCAGGTAAACAATATTGATTATCGGGTGTTTAAAAAGAGATAATTTTAAAAATAATTTTAATTACGATGGTAGAACATTTAACAAAAGAAACATTTTTAAGTAAGGTGTTTAATTACGAGACTAGCAAAGAATGGAAATATAAAGGTGAAAAGCCTTGTGTTATTGATTTTTATGCTGACTGGTGTGGTCCGTGCAAAATGGTTTCTCCGATTCTTGAGGAGCTTTCACGTGAATATGATGGTAAGCTTGACATTTATAAAGTAAACACCGAGGAGGAGCAGGAACTTGCTTCGGTATTTGGTATCAGGAGCATACCTTCCATACTTTTCGTACCTCTCGACGGCCAGCCGCAAATGGCAATGGGAGCTTTGCCTAAAGAAACTTTTATTAAAGCTTTCAAGGATGTTCTGAGCGTTGAAAAGTAAATTGTTGATAAATAAATTTCAATTTGTTTAAAAATAATGAGTTCAAAATGAAACAAAACCTTTATTCCTGCGTTTTATAAATACAAGGGTGGTAACCTGTTGGTTACATATTTTTTCATGGATTTAGGTTTAGGGTAGTAAGGTAGTAAATCAGGACTTCGGTCCTGATTTATTTTATCCCAGTTCCTTGAATATTGTATTTATTTCTTCCTCAGTTGATTTCAGCTTTTTCTGACATTGTCTTATCAGTTCGGATGCCCTTTTGACCTCTGAGGACAGTTTATCAATATCCAGATTTCCGGTTTCTATATTCCTCAGTATTTTTTCTATCTCGTTTACAGCATCATTAAACGAAAAATCTTTCTTTGCCATATCTTTCTGTTAATAAATGACCTTTTAACCTTTTAATTTGCCGACGACCCTGCTTTTCACCGAGCCGTCACTAAACCTTGTACTTATTTGGTCGTCAACCTCTAACTGCCTGAATGATTTAATTATTTTCCCATTCAGGGAGGTTATGGTATAGCCTCGTTTAAGAACATTGAGCGGATCAAGCATTTTCAGGGAGCTTGCAGCCATAGTGATCCTTTTTTCATATACGCTGATCAAATTAACCGAAATCCTGCCCAGATCCTCTTTTATTTTTGTTATATTAGAAATACTCTTTAGAATCAATGCTTTTACAGAGGTATTAAGCCTTGACCTGTGTCTTTCTGGAATCAGCGCTGCTTTAAGAACATAGCTTTTACCTGTGTTTATCAGATCTATCATTGATCCTGAAAGTTCTTCCTTTATTTCTGATATTAGAACTTTGGCAAGAGGGATAAGCTTTACTCTGTAAGATTCGAGTTTTTGTTTGCTGATTTCCAAAACCATTTTCGCTTGTTCTGAGATTCCTGAGCTTAGCTCCGTCAGATGATTTTCTGCAGTAATCATGCATTCAATAAGGAAGTCTGCTACTGCAGTAGGGGTCTTGAGTGCCTTCCAGGCAACTATATCGGTAACTGATAGATCCTTTTCATGACCAATACCTGTGACGACAGGGATCGGGAATTGAGTGATATAATATGCTATATTATAGTTATCAAACCAGCTCAGATCAGTCTGTGACCCGCCTCCCCTTATAATTACCACAGCATCAAAAAGTTTTATGTTGGCAGCTATCCTGTCAAGAGCATTGATTACTCCCTGTTCAGTCTCTGTTCCCTGCATAGGTGCTTCAACAAGCCATGTATAGAATTTGTAGCCAAAAGCATTTCCTTCCAGATGTCTGATAAAGTCGAGATATCCTGCTGCATTCTTTGAAGAAACAACAGCAATGCGTTGGGGAACAAAAGGGAAATCGAGCTCCTTATTCATATTCAGGACTCCTTCCTCTTCAAGCCTTTTAAGGATCTGCTGCCGTCTGAGTGCCATTTCCCCTAAAGTATATGAAGGGTCAATGTCGGTTATTATAAGACTCAGGCCATATATTTCGTGGTATTCGACTTTTGTTTTAACAAGGATTTTTATACCTGTCCGGAGAGTTTCAGATGTAAAGTTTTCGAAAAAAGACTTTACAAAACCATAACGGTTGTTCCAGATAATTGCTTTTATTCTTGCTCTTATGTTTATTTCATCCGGATCCTTTTCTACCAGTTCCAGATAACAGTGACCGGCATAATTCTCCCTTATTTCTGATATTTCGGCTACAACCCAGTAAAATCCGGGGAAAGAAAGATAAAGGGCATCCCTTATCATCAGCTGTAACTCGGTAAGGGATAACTTTTCGTTCATATCCTGTTGGTGACTTTTATCACTTTATGTGTCTGCTTTCCATGTCTTGAACTTAATCTGATAAAGTAAATGCCGGGTTTAATACCTTTTACTTCATCAAGAATCAAAGTTCTGCTTATAAAATTACCATATTCCTTTGTGTAAATAAGTGTTCCGGATATATTTATTATTTCAACCCTTAGCCATCCTGGTTCCTGACTGAAATTGACCGTGATTTCATTCTGAAAAGGATTTGGGCTTACAGAGGATAAATTATCGGTCTGAGGAATGAATTTTGCCTGTAGAATTTGGAGCGTTTTCACTATATCTGGTATTCCATATCCGTACAGTGAGTCGGGTTGAATAAATCTGTCGGCTGACATTCTGACCGCATCACGGATATTTGATGCTGTTGCCTTTGGCACAGCCTGCATTAGGCATGCACAAATACCGCTTATTACTGGACATGAAAAGGAAGTACCGTTTCCTCTTTCAACTGTTTCCTTATTGACCTGAATAGGCACGCTAACCCCTTGTGCTGCCACATCAGGTTTAATTCTTTTGTCAAAAGCAGGTCCTGCAGAAGAGAACGTAGAGACAACTCTGTCTCCATCAACGGCACCAATTGCCAGGACTGAATCTCCGTCAGCTGGTGCAATAATATATTTCCAACTATTATCCCTCTCATTTCCTGCACTGTTTACCACAAGGATACCCCTGGATGCTGCAATATCAGCAGCTCTTGTTATAAAAGTTGCGTTGCCGTCCATATCTGAGTATTTGTAATTCATTGAGGGGTCATCAAAATTAAAATATCCGAGAGATGACGAAATAATATCAGCACCTGCACTGTCGGCAAATTCTGCTCCGGCTGTCCAGAGATCTTCCTCAAACGGAAATTCTGAATTCACATCTTCAGTTCTGAGCAGGATATAATCTGCTTCAGGCCCGCTGCCATGAATAGTTCCGGGAGTCATACCTGCAAGTACTGACAATACTGCTGTTCCGTGGTTGTGGTAGTCATAAACGAATTCTCTTTTTTCAATAAAGTCGAAAGTGGCAATTATTCCTTTACGGCGTCTGAGGTCAATAAGGGAAGATATCTTGTCAGCATTGAGGAAACCTCCGTCAAGCACGGCTATCATGATGCCTTTACCGGTTAACCCCGATTCATGAAGGGACAAACCGTTAACCTGGGTCAGAGGATTATCGAATGAAGGCTGATCGGATGTAAAAGCCTGAAATGACAGTTTATCATGTTTATTCTTTTCTGATGTTGTATTTTTTACAACCCTTACCTCCTTAATATAGGGTAATGCAACCAGTTGATTTATGTCTGCAGGATGGTCTGTTTTAAAAAGTGCAGTATTCATCCACTTTGAGGTGCAATGTAGTTTAAAACCAAATGACATGACCTCATTTAAATAATTACCTGGAACCGGTAAATCCTTGTAGTCAAGTGATTCGATCCCAATCTTCTCCCTTCTTTTCACAGCGCGTTCAGAAATAAGATCTTCCGGCCTGAAATCTGAAACCGTATTTGATCCTTTATCCCTGAAATAAATCCTGTAATAATAGTTGTATTGTCCCTGTGCTGAAAGATATACTGATAAGTCTGAGATTAAGAAAAAAGTAACAAGAGATAGAAGGCCTGAAATCCGTGGAATATGGAACTTCTTTCTTACCATTTGGCTCCTGTCTTTTCAGGGTCTTCAATTTTAATCTTCAGATTTTCGAGAGAATCAATATAATTTGTTTCGTAAATATCGATATCACGGTTTTCAGGGACTCCAGAAAGGTACCCGATCCTGAATTTTATACTTCCGTCTTCTTTGTAAATCACCCATATACCATCTTTCAAATCATTTTTATACTCTCCCGTTACTTCTGGTTTTCCATTGTCAAAAAAAGCCTCAAATTTTCCGTTAAGTCTGCCTTTAAGATAAGTAGTCTTAAAATGCAAAGAGCCGTTTGGATGGTATTTGATCCATTCTCCGTCCTTAAGGTCTGAAAAATAGTACTGTTTTTCAGCTATTGTGCTGTCGGGATAATACTTTATTGACAATCCCTGTTTTCTGTTGTGTGAATACTCCTCCTCACTTATCAGCTGTCCTTCAAAGAAAGAGGAAAAGAATTTCCATTTGCCCTCTTTAAGCTGGTTTACATACCTGCCTTCAGATGCCTTAAAGCCGTTTGGATGATAAAGTGTGGCATAAGCCGTTTTACCATCAGATGAAAAGACAAGCACAGATTTTATTACCCCGTTTTCATAAAATCGTTTGAATTCCCCGGTTGGATAATCGTTTTTAAAGAATCCGTCGTACATTACATTCCCGTTCTGGTATTTCTTTATCCAGTGACCTTGTTTTTTCCCCTGATTATCAACCTGATTAATAGACTTAGGGCTTTGGCTTAGACAAATTCCTGTGAAGCAGGATAACAAAATTATTGTTATAATTTTAATCCTCATATGACAGGGAAGGAAATTTCGGGTAAAAATACAAAAATAACAGGTATTATTACCTTGAGTTTGTGTATATGATGTATTTACCTATCTGTGAAAACCTTGCTTACTATAAAAACAAAATTTCACAGAGGGCCTTACATCTGGAACATTTGCCATTATTCACGGGGTATGAGATATTAAAACGGCAATTTCCCTGTTTATTTATTGATCTCAGCGGTCCTCTGTGAAACTTGCTGATATTATAATTAATTCAGTTGATCATTTAATTTCCTTAATGTATGGAAGCGGGAGCTAAATTCTATTTAACCTCTTCGAAGTCGACATCAGTTACCTCATCGCTTCCTGACTGAGATTTTCCGCTTCCAGGTTGTTCAGGTCCGGGGCCCTGTTGTGAGGAACCTGGTCCTGAAGCCTGAGCTGTTTTATACATCTCTTCAGATGCTGACTGCCATACTGAATTAATATCTGCAAGAGCTTTATCTATTGCTGCGACATCCTGCGATTTATGTGCATCCTTGAGCTTTAAGAGGGCATTTTCTATAGCGCTTCTCTTGTCAGCCGGGATTTTGTCGCCGAATTCTTTGAGCTGTTTTTCCGTAGAGAAAATCATACTGTCGGCAGCATTTATCTTGTCTGCTTTTTCTTTTGCTTTTCTGTCTGCTTCGGCATTAGCCTTTGCTTCTTCTCTCATCCTTTTGATTTCGTCATCACTTAGTCCTGATGATGCTTCTATCCTTATTCTTTGTTCTTTTCCTGTTCCACGGTCTTTAGCTGTAACATGCAGAATTCCATTAGCGTCGATATCGAATGTTACTTCTATCTGAGGGACACCACGAGGGGCTGGAGGGATACCATCGAGGTGGAAGCGGCCTATAGTTTTGTTACCGGCAGCCATCGGGCGTTCTCCCTGAAGGACATGGATCTCTACTGAAGGCTGGCTGTCGGCAGCTGTAGTGAACACTTCCATCTTTTTCGTTGGTATGGTGGTGTTAGCCTCAATGAGTTTTGTCATAACGCCGCCCATAGTTTCAATCCCAAGTGACAGAGGAGTTACGTCAAGAAGAAGAACATCCTTGACCTCTCCTGTAAGAACACCACCCTGTATTGCAGCACCAACAGCAACTACTTCATCAGGATTAACACCTTTTGAAGGAACCCTCCCAAAGAATTTTTCGACAAGCTGCTGAATGGCAGGGATTCTTGTTGAACCTCCAACGAGCAGAACCTCGTCAATATCGGAGGGTTTAAGGCCGGAATCGTTCAGTGCTTTCTGGCATGGTTCAATACATGCCTGGATTAGCTTATCACACAGTTTTTCAAAATGTGAACGTGTAAGTGTTTTGACAAGATGTTTTGGAATCCCGTCAACCGGCATAATATATGGCAGGTTTATCTCGGTGGTAGTGGAGCTTGAAAGTTCTATTTTAGCTTTCTCTGCAGCTTCTTTGAGTCTCTGAAGTGCCATAGGATCCTTTCTGAGGTCAACTCCTTCATCCCTCATAAACTCCTCAGCGAGCCAGTCAATAATCATTTGGTCGAAATCATCACCACCAAGATGGGTATCGCCGTTGGTTGACTTGACTTCAAAGACACCATCACCCAGTTCGAGTATTGAGATATCAAATGTTCCTCCTCCAAGGTCGAAGACTGCAATCTTCAGATCCTGTGATTTTTTATCAAGGCCATAAGCAAGAGATGCAGCAGTAGGCTCATTTATGATCCTTTTAACGTTGAGGCCTGCAATTTCTCCGGCTTCTTTTGTTGCCTGACGCTGTGAATCGCTGAAGTATGCCGGCACTGTAATTACGGCATCTGTAACCTCCTGACCAAGATAATCTTCAGCAGTCTTTTTCATTTTCTGCAAAATCATTGCTGAGATCTCCTGGGGCGAATACAATCTGTTGTCGATTTTAACCCTGGGGGTATTGTTATCTCCCCTGACAACATTAAAGGTAACACGTTTGATTTCCATATTTACTTTATCATAGGTTTCTCCCATGAATCGCTTTATGGAATAAACAGTCTTTTTTGCATTTGTGATAGCTTGCCGTTTAGCCGGATCTCCGACTTTACGCTCGCCGTTTTCAAGAAAAGCAACAATGGAAGGTGTTGTCCTTTTCCCTTCGCTGTTGGGGATGACCACCGGCTCGTTGCCTTCCATCACAGCAACGCATGAGTTTGTTGTTCCTAGGTCAATTCCTATTATTTTTCCCATTTTATGATTTTTTAAAAAATATTCATTTGATGACAGAATAATAAGCAATCATTATGCCAATAAGGAAATATGACAAAACGACAGGAAAAACAATTACAGAACTGTCACCAAAAAGAACCAATTTTGAATGCATGGTCATCCGATTCAATTAATTAACTTTGCCAGGATCCATTGCTTAAACAATAAGTTTATCAAGTACATTTATTCCATGATGCACCTGGAAAAAATGAACCCGGAAATGGAAAAACCAAAAGTTGAACATCAAATTTTTAAGAACGTCTTTATATGTCCGTTTACAAATCTGTCAAAAGAGTAACAACTCATGTGCTTCATGAGATGAAGCTTAAGGGTGAAAAGATAGCAATGCTGACCGCGTATGACTATTCTATTGCACGTATACTTGATGAGTCGGAGATTGATGTCATCCTGGTTGGTGATTCCGCATCAAATGTCATGGCAGGATATGAAACGACACTTCCAATAACCCTTGACAACATGATTTATCATGCAGCTTCAGTAATGCGTGCAGTTAAAAGGGCTCTAGTTGTTGTTGATCTACCATTCGGTACATATCAGGGTAATTCAAAGGAAGCACTAGCATCGGCAATAAGGATTATGAAAGAAACCGGAGCTCATGCTGTCAAACTTGAGGGTGGTCATCAGGTTGTGGAATCAATAGAACGGATAATATCTGCAGGTATACCAGTTATGGGTCATCTGGGTTTAACACCACAGTCGATACACAAATTCGGCACTTATGTCGTGAGGGCAAGAGAAGAAGAGGAAGCGCGCCGCTTGTTGGAAGATGCAAGGATTATAGAAAAAGCAGGTTGTTTTGCCCTTGTACTTGAAAAAATTCCTGCCAGATTGGCTGAAGAGGTCACTACTACACTGAAGATTCCTGTTATAGGTATTGGTGCAGGTTCTAAAACCGACGGACAGGTACTTGTTTTACACGACATGCTTGGAATAACGCAGGAATTCTCACCAAGGTTCCTTAGGAGATATCATAATCTCTATGCCGAAATAAAAGGCGCTGTTCAGGCATATATCAATGATGTCAGGACGCAGGATTTTCCTAATGAAAAGGAACAATATTAGGATAAAGGTGGATGATTGAGGTACTTTACGAAGATAATCACATTCTGGCTGTTAATAAAAGAGCTTCAGATTTGTCGCAGGGCGATTCATCAGGAGATTTATCTCTTGACACTGAAATAAAACAATACATTGCAAAAAAATACAAAAAGACCGGAGAAGTCTTTCTGGGAATTGTACACAGGCTTGACAGGCCGGTAGGAGGAGTGATTCTTTATGCCAGGACCTCAAAAGCACTAAGAAGGTTGAATGAGTTATTCAGGACAAGGGATGTAAAAAAAATCTATCTGGCAATTGTGTCAGAAAGACCGCCATGGGACGAGGCAATCCTGACACATTATCTTAAGAAGAATGAAAAACAGAATAAAGCCTATGTTTATGACAGTGAGGTAAAAGGATCAAAAAAAGCTGAGCTTGCCTACAGGATTGCAGGTCGATCGGACCGTTATTACCTTCTTGAGATTGAATTGCATTCAGGCCGTCATCATCAGATAAGGGCTCAGCTTGCAAAAATAGGCTGTCCTGTCAGAGGTGACCTTAAATACGGATATCCGAGGTCTAATCCCGATGGCAGTATAAGTCTTTTTTCCAGAAAGCTTGAATTCATCCATCCGGTCAGAAAAGAAAGAATAGTTATTACGGCCCCTCTTCCTGATTATGATGTTTGGAGATTTTTCAAAAACGTTGTTACATAGGAGTTATTTCTTTTTTCCGGATTTTGCCGGTGGTGTTGTATTACTGGCTGAAGCAGGTGGATTATTGGTATTATTATCAAGTCTCTTTTCAATATCATTACGAAGCTCATTCAACCTTGCTTCATCATCCCCTTCCAATGTGACTACTATGCCATTCTTTGCAATAATATACTTTATCCTGTCAGTATTCCTGTCATGAATGTCAAAGTCGCCATAAACATCCTTCTCCTTGACTGAATTATCTGTCGAATCTTCATCATCGTAGATGTATAAATAATTGCGTGATTTTTCATCTTTATTTTTCCCAGATTTTCTTACAATTACTTTTTCACAATCTTTGCCGTCTGATATCTGCCGGAGTTCAAGTGAATCAGTTGAAAAAATGGTAATGGTTTTACGTTTTTCCCTGCCATTGTTGTCTATTGCAGAAGCTATATAAACCTTCTTCCTGACAGAACCTGGTTCATCAGGTAGTCCCTCATTCTCTTCTCCAAGGTAGATGATGCTTCCATCTTTTAGTTTTATGGAATCAACATCAATGTTTCTCCTGAGAACAGTATCAAATACAACCGTGGGTTTTGATTTTTCCGCAACCACAACTTTTATTCTTTTTTCAACCTTCTTTTCCTGTCCATTTATAAATGATGCTGATAGAAGACTGAAAATGAGAGCAGTAAGTAAAAATTTTGTTCTTTTCATAGCTTTATTTTTTTTTGGTAATAACAAATTTACTGTCTGCAGATGGTTCCCCAGTTAATATCTGGTTAATTTGCGTTAAGGAAAAGTTAAAACTTTGCCTACAAACATGTCAATGATTTAAATTTGCAGCATGAGCAGGAATAAGTTTATAGGTCTGATATTTATGATGCTGGTCTCACTTACAGGTATCATATGGGTTCAGATTATATGGATAAGGAATGCTGTAAATATAAGGAATGAGAATTTTAACAGGGCTGTTATCGCAAGCCTGAATGATGCTGCCAATTCAATAGAGTCGAACAGGAGGATTAGTTTTTTCAATGATTTTATGTTCAATGATCCTAACACAAATCTCAATGTTAACGGAGGTATAACCAGCTATCTAAGTGTTGGAAGTTATTCCTCAACAGATGGTAAGAATTATAAATTCAGTGTTACAAATCAGTCAGTTACCGGGACCATTGATTCAGGAGGGAAAATGCGACTTGAGGATGCGTCTGTTTCTCATCTGGATACCACATTCTTCTCAGATTCCGGAACAATTATTCTTACCTCCCCTGAGAAACCTGGTCAGATGAGTATTGTAAGGAAGCCTGACAGGTATCCAAACAATTCTCAGTCGGTTTATGTTAACAGGCAGGAGTTTCTCGACTGGGTAAAAAGAAGGGCAAGTCAGTTTCAGAACATGAGCGACCAGATGATTTCGGCTATTTATCAATGGGAGAAGACTATGGAACTCGACAAGAATGAGGTTGGATTTGCACTGCAGCGGTCATTTTTATTTTCAGGCATTGAAACACCTTTTGAATTTGCAATAATAAAAAATGGAAAAGTGTTGGATGGTGACTTCTCAAAATCAAGCAGGAGTGACTTTATCAAGAGCAGCTACAAAGTTCAGCTGTTCCCTGATAACATTATCAGTCAGAACCTGATGCTATCGGTAGTCTTTCCCGGGCGGACCAATTATGTTCTTGGTTCAATGGCCTGGATTCTGGGAGGATCGTTGCTCTTTTCATTCATTATTCTTGCAACGTTTGGTTTAAGTCTCTTTTTTATCATCAGACAGAAGAAAATTTCAGAGATGAAGTCTGATTTCCTGAATAATATGACTCATGAGTTTAAAACTCCCATAGCAACGATATCCCTGGCTGCCGATACTATAACTAATCCAAAGGTGATAAAAGATGAATCGAGTATAAGACATTTTGTCGGATTGATAAAGAAGGAGAACAGCCGGATGAACAAAAAAGTGGAAACTATTCTTCAGATAGCTTCACTCGACAAAAAAGAAATAGCTTTCAATTACGAAAACCTGTCACTCCACAGTGTTATTGAAAAAGCCGTGGATACTATTGAAATACATGTTAATCAAAGAAAAGGGAAGCTTCACCTTCATCTTAATGCTGCTGAGCCGGTCATTTATGGCGATCAGGAGCATCTTATCAATCTTGTCAACAATCTTCTCGACAATGCAATTAAATATTCACCTGAATCTCCTGATATAACTATATCAACAGCAAACATTGACGGTGGTATTGTCATGGCAGTGGAGGATAAGGGAATTGGAATGTCAAAAAGTGTTCAGAGTAAGATCTTTGAAAGATTTTATCGGTTGAGTTCTGGTAATGTACATGATGTTAAAGGTTTTGGTCTTGGGTTGAATTATGTGAGGGCAATTATTGATGCTCATAAGGGTACAATAAGTGTGACAAGTGAACCGGGCAAAGGCAGCAGGTTCGAAATATTTCTTCCGTTTAACTGGGAAAACACTTAAAATATGAAATCCGCAAAAATTTTTCTTGTTGAAGATGATCTGAGCTTTGGTTCAGTTTTAAAATCATATCTTGAACTTAATGATTATGATGTGGAATGGGTAGATGACGGGAAATTTGCAATGGATCATTTCAGGCAGGGTGTATTCGATATTTGTATTCTTGACGTTATGCTGCCTCATGTTGATGGTTTTACAATTGCAAGCGAAATCCGTAATATCAATAACACTGTTCCTATTGTTTTTCTTACTGCCAAGAAACTTAAGGAAGATGTTCTGAAAGGATATGGGGTAGGAGGTGACGATTACGTGACAAAACCTTTTGACACTGATATACTGCTTGCCAAAATCCGGGCTATATTGGCAAGAAGAGATTATCAGACCGGGGTTAAAGATGTTTTTGAAATAGGTAAGTTTGTTTTCAATGTCAGATTAAGGACTCTAACCTCGGGCACTGAGGAAAAGAAGCTTTCAC
The DNA here is from genome assembly GCA_964514725.1 of uncultured Rikenellaceae bacterium. Taxonomy (GTDB): domain Bacteria; phylum Bacteroidota; class Bacteroidia; order Bacteroidales; family VadinHA17; genus LD21. Next base: position 7,004 of record CAZEUL010000010.1, on the reverse strand, counting down.
CAAAAGAAGCGCAGCTGCTTGAACTTCTGGCGCTTAATCCCAATGAACTGATTGGAAGAGAAATGGCACTTAAAAAAATATGGGGATCAGATGATTATTTTACGGCCAGGAGCATGGACGTTTATATCACCAAGTTAAGAAAATTCCTTTCGTCGGATGACAGGCTGAATATCAAGAATATTCATGGGGCCGGCTTCCAGCTGATCATCAGGGATGACAAGTCTTGATGAATTTCTTATCAAATTGCAAGGGTAAAAGCAGACTGACACTTTCTATAATTATGATCTTCTTCCTGGAATAAAGTAAAATCCTTATTTTTTTGCCAGTTCTGATTTCTTCTTCAGCCAGTACCTGTCGGCAGTTGCCGCATGGTGAAACTGTCGACGAAGTAAAATCTTTCCCGATTAAAGCGGCAATAGCGATTGCTTCAGGATTATCTTCTGGGTAATTGGATATGGAGAAAGAAACGGCAGTTCTTTCAGCGCAAATCCCTGAGGGGTAAGCTGCGTTTTCAACATTGGATCCGGATATGATCCTTCCCGATTCAAGCCGGATGGCAGCTCCAACCCTGAACCCTGAGTACGGAGCATAAGCTTTCTTTGCTGCCTCTTTGGCAGTAGATATAAGCTCCTGATCTATGATGTTCAGATCAGACGTACTGTTAAATTCCTTATAAGAAAAAGTAATTGTTTTTTTAGCTGGCACAACTCTGATATTATGTTTGAGTAATAAAAATAACAAAAAGAATTTACCATAAACCTTACAACCGATAACTCCAATTTAATCATGAAATCCATTTATCTGAAATTTTTAATACTTTTTTTTATTTTTGACGGAAACTAATAAGGGTGGTGGTCATTAAAAGATATTTAATTGTTCTGACGGTAGTTCTGACTTTTCTGGTTTCGTGCCGGGTGACGAAACAGGCCTCGGCTCCGGTTTCAGTAAGCGGATCAGCCTCTGATTATATCGAGGCATACAAGGATCTTGCAATCATGGAGATGAAAAGAACAGGTGTGCCGGCAAGCATCACGCTGGCACAGGGAATGCTTGAGTCGGACTATGGGCGGAGTACCCTTGCAAGAATGGGAAATAACCATTTCGGAATAAAGTGTCACAACGACTGGAAGGGTCAGACTATTGTAAAACATGATGACAAACGCAATGAATGTTTTAGAAAATACAGGAATGCTGAAGAGTCATTTTATGACCATTCTGATTTTTTAAGATCAGGCTCAAGATATAGTTTTCTTTTCGACCTTGATCCAAAAAATTACAAAGCATGGGCTCATGGTCTCAGAAAAGCCGGATATGCCACGAATCCCGACTATGCTAACCTTCTGATAAGGAAAATTGAAGAGAATAAGTTATATATCTTTGATGATACATACACTGCCTCAGTTTCAAGAAATCCTTCCGGTATCAATCAGGATACCCCGGCAAATACCTCCGGAACAAATGCTTCAGCAAGCCAGGCGGCTGCACAGGATGGAACTGTGACTTTTGGAGCTGTGATGGCAAGGGTTCCCAGGATAAAAGAGAATAACAGACTGCAGTATATTGTTGTAAAAGAAGGAGATACAAAAGACAAAATTGAAAAGGAGTTTCAGTTGCTGAAATGGGAACTTGCAAGATACAATGAACTCGAGGAAAATTTTACTCCAGTTCCTGGTCAGATATTATATCTTCAGCCTAAAAGGGAAAAAGCTGAATCCGGAAAGGATTTTCATATTGTGCAGGAAGGAGACACGATGTATTCAATTTCACAGTTGTACGGCATCAGACTTGCCGATCTTCTTGAAATGAACAGAATGGCGGCGGGAGAAGAACCTGGCAAAGGTCAGAAAATCTGGTTAAGGAGCATGAAACCTTGAGGATAGGTATTTATTGACATATGAATCCATCAGTTTTAAATCCCCTTAGGAATTCTTCTGCGCTCATTCTTTTTTTACCCTCGATCTGAAGATTGAGGATCCTTATAAATCCGTTGTTACAGGCAATTAAAAGATTTGTTTTTCCGTCGGAGATAACAGTCCCGGGTTCCATATTATGATTCTCTGTCTGAGGCTGGCTCTCAAAAATTTTCATTGTCAGGCTTCTGTTTTCATTCCGCAGAACTGATCTGGCACAAGGACTAGGGGACAGACCCCTTATGAAATTATGGACCTTAACAGGGTCATTATTCCATTTTATAAAACAGTCTTCAGGATAGATTTTGGGCGCAGTTTTAAGTATTTCCCCGGGCATCATAAAGTTTGACTGTGGCTGTGGTTTAATCCTTCCTTCTGCAATTTCCTCAAGTGTTCGTATCACAAGTCTGGCTCCATATTTCATTAGTCTGTCATGAAGGTCACCGGCATTTTCAAAAGGAAAAACAGGTACTTCCTCTCTGAGCAGAATATTGCCGGTATCAATTTTATTATCAATTAGGAAAGTAGTCAGCCCTGTTTTAGTTTCTCCGTTAATAATAACATGGTTGATCGGTGCTGATCCACGGTACTGGGGAAGGAGGGAGGCATGAAGGTTTATAGTACCCATGGCAGGAATTCTCCAGACTTCTTCAGGAAGCATTCTGAAAGCAACAACGACAAAAACATCCGGATTAAGGTTTCTCAGGTTCAGGATAAATTGAGGATCCTTCAGGTTTTCCGGTTGAAACAATGAAAGATAGTTTTCCTCAGAAAACTCTTTCACCGCTGACTTTGTAAGTATTCTTCCTCTTCCGGCAGGTTTGTCTGGGGCTGTGACAACTGCAACTACATTATATCCGTTAATCAGAAGAGAGCCAAGTGAAGCAACAGCAAAAACGGGAGTTCCCATAAAAACTACCCTGAGATTTTTCATAGATTGTAGACATTGCTATATCATACAAATCTATAAAAAATATCAATCCTTAACAATATGCTTGTAACACGTCAGATTATGGCCCATTTTATCGGCTTTAGTCTTGAGATAGAATTCATTATATGGATTTGGGGGTATTTCAAGAGGTACTGCCTCGATTATGCTGATCCCATAGCCTTCTAGACCTGCTCTTTTAACCGGATTATTAGAGATCAGCCTTACTTTTCCGAGTCCAAGCTCTCTCATAATACTTGCACCGACTCCATAATCACGTTCATCTTCCCCGAATCCGAGTTTGATGTTTGCCTGGACAGTATCCATACCCTCGTCCTGAAGCTTATACGCTTTAATTTTATTAAAGAGACCTATACCTCGGCCTTCCTGGCTAAGATATATTACAACTCCTTTTCCCTCGGCTTCGACCATTTGCATGGCTTTATGAAGCTGGGCGCCGCAATCGCATCTCAATGAACCAAAAATATCTCCCGTAAAGCATGAAGAATGAAGCCTTACAAGAACCGGTTCATCCTTTGTCCACGTTCCTTTTACCAGAGCGGCATGTTCAAGACCGTTACTAGTCTGTCTGAATGGGATAAATTCAAACTCTCCATGTTCTGTTGGAAGTTTAACTTTTTCTCCTTTTTCAATAATAGAATCACGTTCAAGGGTGTATTTGATAAGGTCTCTGATAGCGATAATTTTAATATTGAATTTTTGTCGGAGTTTTTCCAGATCAGGCAGTCGTGCCATTGACCCGTCATCATTCATTATTTCTACAAGTGCACCGCCCGGACGAAGGCCTGCCATGCGGGTAAGGTCCACAACTGCTTCGGTATGTCCTGCTCTCCTTAGTACCCCCTTTGTCTTGGCCTTAAGAGGAAAAATATGACCGGGACGGCCCAGATCAGAAGGTTTTGTGGAAGGGTCAACGAGTGCTTTGATAGTCAGAGCACGATCTTTGGCTGATACTCCTGTTGTTGTTTCTGGACCAAGAAGATCGACTGAAACAGTGAACTGGGTCTCATGGAGTGAAGTATTGTTCCCTACCATAAGATCCAGTTCAAGCTCTTCACATCGTTCCTCCGGAAGGGCTGCACAAATCAATCCCCTTCCGTGTTTGGCCATGAAATTAACTATTTCCGGAGTTATAAGCTCAGCTGAACAAATAAAGTCTCCCTCATTCTCCCTGTCCTCATCATCAACAACTATCAGAAGTTTCCCATTCCTGATGTCCTCGATCCCCTCTTCAATAGTATTAAGTTCAATGTTTTCCATCTTATTTATTTATTGCTTTGCATTTGCGGGAATTATTCTGGTCCCCGAAATTATCATTCTGTACAGATAGTCTTTGATTCTCCTTAAGAAAGCAAGGTATGTTTCGATATTCATTATTACAGAATCATTTGATGCTTTATATGTTAGAAATAATCCAATTGGCAGAAGTATATATGACGAAGCCCACATACCTGCAAATGTGCTTATAAGGTTTTCCTCCACAAGCTTTTCGCCTGAGAGGGAAATCACATACCAGATTACAAAAAAAAGTATCGATATCACTGCCGGTGTCCCCAGTCCTCCTTTTCTTATTATTGCTCCAAGAGGGGCACCTATAAAGAAGAAGACAAGACAGGCAAAGGAAAGTGTGAATTTTTTGCTCCAGTTCACTTCGTAGCCTTTGATGAACTTGACTTCGGAGTGTAATGATTCGTTCTTTGTGGATAAGAAATTACTGCCTTCCTTAAGAGTTCGTATTGCAACGGACAGGACTGATCTTTTATCCTGGTCCGGAAGCGAGTTGTATATTTTTTCAATATCGAAGGATTTTATGCCTTCTTTTTTCAGGGTATCAGTTTTATGTTTGTACATTGAAATCCTCCTTCTGCCGGCATACAGCATGTTATTGTCAAATTCTTCATAGTATGAGGTCACTCTAGAATTGTATTTCCTGTTAAGTGAATCAATATCATGTGTCAGCTGAGCGATGTTCTTCATTGCTGAATGGGATTTAAAGAGGTCAATTTCAGTGCGCTCAAGGTCGAAACCTGAAAGTGAAACAAGGATTGTCTGTTCTTTGAAATAAACCTTTCTGAATGGGTATCTTTTCTCCTGGAACCCCTCATTTTTTTCAGGCATTTCGTTATATGAATAGCCGTTATAAAGGACCATGCTCATGGCTGTTTCATCATGAGTAACCCTCATATAACCTGAGTCCGCATAAGTCACTGAAATATTGCCTTTGTTGTCACGATGGTCGTAGATATATAATCTGTCAAGTCGGTTAGTGACAGGATCTTTTGATGTTATTTTGATGCTGAAACCATCGATATCATTGTTGAAAGTACCAGCCTGAAGATTTATATCAGGCCGTTTTCTTCGGATATCGTAAAGAAGAGTTCTTGCTTTACGGTTTGAATACGGGAGAACATTGTTTGAGAAGAAAAAGGAAACAACAGATATAAAGGCAACGAGTATTACGAGCGATCTCATTATACGGTTCAGAGGTATTCCGGAGGATTTCAGAGCTGTAAGTTCGCTGTATTCACCCATGTTGCCGAAGGTCATAAGTGAGGCGAGAAGTATTGCAAGCGGCAAGGCCATTGGTACGAAAGAAAGGGCAAACTGAAACAACAGTTCAGCAACTATTTTCAGCTCAAGACCTTTTCCGGCAAGTTCATCCACATACATCCAGAGGAACTGGAGTATCAGAATTATCAGCACAATGAAAAAAGTCAGGATCAGAGGTCCGATAAATGATTTTAAAACAAATCTGTCGAGTTTCTTCACTGCTCAATTTTTTCAAGATGCAAAATTACTTGATTTTTACAATTTTTCGTAATCCGTAATCCGGGAATGAAGAGATAATTTGTTGAGAAGACTATTTGAAATATAAAAAGAGACTAAGGTATTACGGTTCGAAGATGTTATGATTTGGTGATTTTATGGTCTGACAGGATGGTCAGGCTGAGGAAAGATTTTAATAACCCGGGATTAAATTCCCAAGGCTCTTTTGAGATCCGAAATCTGTGTATCCCAGAGGTAAATTGCATCCTCTTTTTCGTCAGGTTCGGCAAAATCAGTGATCATCAGTGCAAGGTCGCCGGTGAGATCGTGAACGATAATTTTAAATTCGAAGTAATTGCTTTCTTTATCCTCTTGAACATCGATCCATTCAAACCTTGCAAATTTGTTTTCCTTGATTGAAGAGAGACGTGCTTTGTATTCGGTTTTATTCCAGATAAAAGTGTAAACATCACCTTCGAGTGTTACGTTGTCGGCGAACCATTCACTCAGACCTTCCGGCGTGCTCAGTCTGGGAAAGAGCATTTTTGGCGAGCAGTTCAGAGTATATTCGAGTTCAAACTTAAGCCTCATTTCAATCACCTGTTTTAAGCCCTACTATTCTGCAATATAGAAAAAAATATTAAAAGAAAAAACCGTACTAGAATTTTGATGTCAACTCTTTATATTATATTTGCACCCGCAAAAGGCAGGGCCGATTTCTTTTACATAAGTACAAAGGGGTACCGGAATTTTATCTGCCTGTGCTGAAGCTTTGGCGGATAGGGTCATCCTTCACGAAAGCTTCGGCAGACAGGGGCCCGCCTTCACTAAAGTTATGGCGGACACGGCGAGATAGCTCAGATGGTTAGAGCGCATGATTCATAATCATGAGGTCGGGGGTTCAATTCCCCCTCTCGCTACAAAGCAAAGCCCTTCCTGCAACAGCAGGCGGGGTTTTTTGTTGAATGACTCATAAGCTTGCTCAATGAGGCATGAAAACAAAAACCCCTGAGCGGCGAAAGCCGCAAGGGCTTTGCTTTGTTAAGCACTCTCAAAGGAATCGCCGCAGGCAATTCTCGTGTGCTATGACTCATGAGCTTGCTCAATGAGGCATGAAAACAAAAACCCCTGAGCGGCGAAAGCCGCAAGGGCTTTGCTTTGTTAAGCACTCTCAAAGGAATCGCCGCAGGCAATTCTCGTGTGCTATGACTCATGAGCTTGCTCAATGAGGCATGAAAACAAAAACCCCTGAGCGGCGAAAACCGCAAGAGCTTTGCTTTGTTAAGCACTCTTAAAGGAATCGCCGCAGGCAATTCCCAGAGGGTTTCCTGACTTGTGACAATTAGTGCGGTAGAATAAGTCTGTTGAACATGGTCACA
>CAZEUL010000009.1:0-158107 GCA_964514725.1 uncultured Rikenellaceae bacterium | reverse complement strand
AGCTCAATCCTTTTCCCTTAACCACTTTGTCTTTTCCCTCTTTTCTTTTTACTTTAATCTTTTATCTTTTGCCTTTTGTCTTTTGTCATTTAACATTTACCTTTTACCTTTTACCTTTTACCTTAATAGGTATTTATACCCCCTCAAAAATAGGTTTTAACCCTCTTATCCGGAAGCAGTTAAACTGGTAATTTTGTCGTAAATTATTTACAGGCCTGAAAATTCAAAATTCATAATGGAGAATTACCATAAATTATTAATGCAGGATGTCAGGTTCGAGGAAGGATTGAATGCATGTATGAACTGTGGTGTATGCACGGCCATTTGTCCTGCTGCCGAGTTTTACAATTACGATCCGCGCAAGATAGTTGATATGGTCCAGTCGGGCGATAATGAGGCGATTGAAGAACTTTTAAAATCAGACACTATCTGGTATTGCGGTGAATGCATGTCATGCAAGACCCGTTGTCCGCGTGGTAATACTCCTGCACTAGTAGTGATGTCTCTTAGAACCCTGTCGCAGAAGCTGGGATTTTTTACAGAATCTGAAAAAGGCCGACAGCAGTTTGCAATAAAGCGGAGTGTGGGAGAAAATATCTTCAAGTATGGTTACTGTGTCGCGACATATGCAGTCAGTCCTGAAATGCATGTTGAACAGGGACCTATCTGGGAATATATACTTGAAAACACAAATGATGTTTATGAGAGGCTGGGAGGGAAGATTGATGAACTTGGTGCAGGGCCTCTCCGAAAAATCCCCGATGATGCAAAAGAGGAATTAAGGAAGATCTTTGAGGTCACTGGAGGAACAGATTTGTTCAATAAGATAGAAGAGCATTCAAGGAGGAAGGCAGCTGAAATGGGTCTTCAGTTTGCCAATGAAGGCATTGATAACGAATATTTTATTGAAGTATTCACTGCTAATAACAAGAATCATACAATCTTATAGACTGCAGAAAATGGAAAATGATGGTAAAAAAAGGATCTGGTCAGAATATCAGAAGGAGATTGCTGATGATCATTTTTTTTATGTAAGGTCTTGTATCAGGCAGAGCTTTTTCCCCGGGTCGGAGCAGTTTTTTCTAGATTTTATGAGGAACAAGCTTGGTAAGGATGTTTTTGAAAACCCATCACATACTACGTGCACCGGCATCGGATACCATTCCGACATTGTGCCCTTCCAGACAATCATGACAGTCATTGCGCGTCATTTTGCCCTGATGAAGGAATCGGGTTATAAGAACATAGCAATATCGTGTGTTACATCATTTGGCATTTACACTGAAATAATTGAGACCTGGAAGCATTTTCCCGAGGAGCTTGAAAAGACGAGGGAATATCTGTATAGGGCTACCGGCAGGGAGTTTGATATCCCTGAGAATATGGCTCATACAAGTGACATCATTTACAAATTCAGAGATGAGATTGCATCAAATGCGAAGTACCCTCTTATAAACAGGCAAACCGGAAGGCCTTTGAAAGTAGTTGAACATATCGGATGTCACTATGCAAAGATGTTCCCGAAATACGGAGTTGGCGGAGCTGAATTTCCGAGGGTGCTGAGTGGTATGGCTGAAGCATGGGGGGGTGAAGTTGTCGACTATCCTGAAAGAAGGCATTGCTGTGGATTTGGCTTCAGACAGTATCTTGTGCAGGCAAACCGGGGATACTCAGTATCAAACACTGCAAAGAAATTTGCTTCAATGCAGCCTTATAAACCAGACCTCGTTTTAACGAATTGTCCGGGTTGCAACATGTTCATGGATAAATGGCAATATACGATAAAGGAAATGGAGAATATAACCTACGGAATGAATGGCGAGTCCATTCCCGTGCTCACTTATGAAGAGCTGGCGGGTCTGGTTCTTGGCTATAATCCGTGGGATCTTGGATTACAGTATCATATGGTGCAGTCGGAACCTCTGTTGAAAAAAATGGGAATTGAATACGATCCCGACAAAAAGTACAGGACGAAGGATGGCAGGCAGATGCCGATTCCACGGAATCTTATTAACGTCTGATATGATACATAGGGTTGTTGTAGCTGGTGGAGGAACAGCAGGTATGGAAGCTGCGGGACAGCTTGCCCGGTCAGGTATTATGGTGACTCTCGTCGAAAAAGAGAAGGACCCTGGTGGACATTTGCTGGATTGGTATCATCTCTTCCCCGACCGGCGCGACAGCAGAGAAGTCATTTCATATCTTAAGAGCCAGATTTCGCATAACAATATTGAACTTCTTTCAGGAGAAAAAATTACAGGCGTTGAGAAAAAGGGTTCATCCTTCAATGTAAAAACCGATAACGGCAGGCAGATCAATGCCGATGCCGTGCTGGTTGCAACAGGTTTTGACCTTTTCAAAAGTGAAAGGAAAGAAGAATACGGTTATGGCATTTATGAGAATGTCATAACCTCGGCTGATCTTGAAAAAATGTTCAGGAACGGTAGGATAAGCCTGGCCAATGGTAATCCTCCTGAGAAAGTCGGACTTATTCACTGTGTCGGCTCCCGTGATGAAAAGGTCGGTAATCCTTATTGTTCAAAACTATGCTGCGTAACAGCCGTTAAGCAGGCCATGGAGATAAAAGATCATATTCCTGATGCCAGGATCTTCTGTTTTTATATGGATATGCGAATGGGCGGAGCTCTTTATGAGGAATTATACAGGGAGGCACAGGAAGATTATGGTATAAACTTCATCAGGGGTAAAGTATCCGAAATCAGCTCAAATATTAATAAAAGGCTGGTAGTGAAGGCCGAGGATACCCTTGCCGGAAGACCTATAAAAATGGAGCTCGACATGGTTATCCTGATGGCCGGGATGGAGATGTCTGAAGGTGGAAAGAATCTTGCTGTCTCTTCCGGGTTGAAAACCGGTGAAAACAGGTTCTTTGCCTCTGCCGATCATCACATCGGAAACAATAAAAGTAACATTAAAGGACTTTTTTATGCAGGCACCTGTACGGCTCCCATGAATGTGACTGAAACTATATCACATGCCCGAGGTGCAGTTGCAGATATTTTAAATTATCTGAAAGATATAAGAAGGTAATGGAGAAGTTCGGTTTCACTTTATCAAAGCCAAGGGTAATCGATTATGACAGGAATGACCGGAGGATTGCCGATTACATAATCAGGCATGAACCTAGTTTCCGGGCTTGTATTGAATGCGGAACATGTGCCGCCACTTGTACTGCAGGAGATTTTACAGAATTCAGCCTGAGGGAATTCAATGTGCTGGTAAAGAGAGGTGAAACCGAAAAACTCCAGATAAAATTAAAAAGATGCATGCTTTGCGGCAAATGCTCACTTGTATGCCCCAGAGGTGTTAATACAAGAAATGTGATTTTTCTGGCAAAAAAGGCATTCAGTAGTTCAGAAGTATATGAATTTTGACCCTTTTATAATACCTTTTAACATAGGTTTGTACTTCATACTTCTCTATGCAGTGGCAAGAAGCGTTATTTGGTTCAGGGGGCTTTCACGACCTGATAAATTAAGGCTTCAGCGAGGATTCTTCGGAAGAGCTTTCGGTCAGAGCATAAAGGAGATATTTATGGAAAGCCTGATCCACAGAAAAATTCTTAAAACAAATTTCAGACTCGGATACATGCATATGAGTTTTGCTTTCGGCTGGTTCCTTCTTATTCTTTTTGGCACTATTGAAGCAGATATTTTCGGGGAGAAGCATTTAAATGCGCCGCATAAAGCTATTTTTTTCAGGTTCTACAATCCTGATCATGGACATACGGGTTTTGAATCATTCTATGCTTTCCTGATGGACCTTATACTGGCTTTTATTCTGTCGGGGCTGCTGCTTGCTGTTTTCAAAAGATTTTTTCCGGGCACAGTGGGGATGAAGAAGACTACACGCCTTAAAGTGCTTGACAAGGTCGCCCTTACTTCTCTCTGGCTTATTTTCCCCAGCAGACTGATGGCTGAGAGCTTGACAAGCGGAGCTTATGGAACCGGCAGTTTTCTTACAGGCACACTTGGTTCGTGGTTTGCTTCATTCCTTCCGGCAAACGAAGTGGCGTATCCATTCTGGTGGCTTTATTCATTATCACTTGGTACATTTTTTATTCTGCTTCCTCTTACAAGATATATGCATATTCCGACTGAACTGTTTCTGATATTCATGAGAAATTCGGGAATCCGAACGGGAGACAAAGCTGGGGCATTTTCAGATGTTGAAATCTATTCATGTTCATCCTGCGGTATTTGCATTGACACCTGCCAGATGAGCTTTGCAGCGGGAATAAATACAATGCAGGCGGCTTATCTGCTTAAAGCTATCAGGAACAACGAAGAAACACATGATATAGCACACAATTGTCTTTTATGCGGCCGCTGCGACGTTAAATGTCCTGTAGGAATAGAATTATCGCCAATACGGATGATACAAAGGAGGGAAGGTGATCATCCGGTAAAGGTAAAGCGGAATTTAATCAAGCATTACTTTCCTGACCGCCATAAATTTGCGGCGCAAAGATCAAATGGTGGGGTTCAGTATGATTATCTTCCTCCGGCAGAAACTGAAAAAGCTAATATATTGTATTTTGCAGGTTGCATGACACATCTGACTCCATCGATAAAAAGATCAATGACAAGAATCCTTAACGCATCAGGTTTGAAATGGGCTTTTATGGATGATAATGCAGGGGTTTGCTGCGGTCGGCCGCTGATGCTTGCAGGCCAGGATAAGGAGGCAAGGGAACTTATAAATTATAACTCTCATTTGATCTGGAAATCTGGTGCGACCACTCTTGTTACCTCCTGTCCGATATGTTATAAGGTCTTCAGGGAAAGCTACCATCTCGATGTCGAAGTGATGCATCATTCACAATTCATAAAAAATCTCATTGATGACGGATATTTAAGGATGAATTTCCTGCATAAACGTGTAACATTCCACACTCCCTGCGAACTGGGACGAAATTCGGGAGTTTATGATGAACCGAAGGAAGTGCTGAAGTATGTTGCCGAGCTTGAAAAAACAGATTTTGATGATGAAAATTCATTATGCTGCGGTGGCAGCCTGGGCAATATTAAACTAAGTCATAAAAACAAAGTAAGGATAGCTTCAGATGTCACTTCAAAGCTTACAAAATCTGATCCTGATTATCTGGCCACCGCCTGCCCGCTATGTAAGAAGACTCTTTCCAATACCACCAATACAAAAGTTATTGATATTGCTGAATTGGTTGAAATGGCGTTAGTTACGCAGGAAGTTAAAAGAAAAACAGCCACGCGGTTTTCAAGAATCAATGCGACAGCAGCCATACGCTGATTTTTGAACAAAAATCAATCTCCTGCGTTAATAAAAAAATAATAACAATTGGTCAAAATTGATTTTAAATAATGTTTATTGAATATTTTTTTTTGTAATATTCCTGGCTTAATTTTTGTATTTGATCGTATTGAAATAATTAAGTTTTTTAGACAAAAGGAGGATAAACAATGAAGAGCAGCGTATTTGCTTTTATCGTTACAGGTTTAATGTTAATGTGGTCATGCGGAAACAAGTCGGGTATAAGCGATCTCAAGAGTGATGCCAATACAATATTACAGGCAGAAGACGGATCACTTACCCTCGATATAGATAAAGCTACCTGTTATAATGATGAATCCAATCCTGCAAGCAATACTGCCGAGTGGAAAGTTGTGATCTCGAAGCCGGGCCGGTTTAAAGTTTGGCTTACAAGCGCCACCAGGGATACCACTGATCTGAGTTATGTAAATTCAGTCAAGATCAGTCTTCTTGACAGCTTTCTTGAAGTTGATCCTGCATGTGATAAAATTGTAAAGAATGCTTCAGAGGTATCCTATCCCTATTTCAGGGCGGATTCATATATGGGATCATTTTATGTTTCGGAACCGGGTGTATATAATGTGCAGGTGATAAGTGAAAAAGTTCTTCCAAAGGAAGCCATGAATCAGGTTATGGCATCAGCAGAAGATACCAGGCTTATGTCGGTTCTTTTAACGCCTATGACCCGGTAGATTTTTTTTCGAGCCATTTTCGCGCATTGACAAACGCCTTTATCCAGGGTGTGACTTCATCTTTTTTCCTGTCGGACGGGTAATATCCGCATTGCCATGGGAAGAAGGCCCTTTCAAGGTGTGGCATTATGATCAGGTGTCTGCCATCGCTGGAACACAAGCCTGCAACATCATAATCAGACCCGTTGGGATTGGCCGGATATGTAGAAAAACTGTATTTGAGGGCAATATTATATTTTTCTTGTGGGTAAGGAAGGCTGAAGCGGCCTTCAGCATGTGCAATCCAGATGCCAAGTTCCATACCTGAAAGGTTCCCGAACATAACTGAATTATTCTGTGGTATTTTAACTCCAATAAAACCTGATTCGAACTTGTTCGACCTGTTAAGAAGAAGTTTAGGCATCTCATCATGCTCCGGATATACCAGTCCGAGTTCCGCCATCAGCTGGCATCCGTTGCAAACTCCGAGCGAAAGTGTGTCAGGTCTGGCATAGAAATCTGAAAGAGCTTTCCCTGCTGTTTCATTGTATCTGAATACACCTGCCCAGCCTTTTGCTGAACCCAGGACGTCTGAATTTGAAAATCCTCCCACAAAAACAATCATTCCAATGTCGTGAAGGTTCTCACGGCCGCTAATCAGGTCGGTCATGTGAACATCTTTTACATCGAAACCTGCAAGCCAGAGAGCGTATGCCATTTCACGGTCGCCGTTCACACCTTTCTCCCTGATGATAGCAGCCTTTACACCTGACTTTTTTTGCCTGTCGGGTGAGATTCCCAGTGATTTGAATGTTCCCTTAAAATCGCCAAGGTTGAATTTCAGTGAATGGTTCCTGTAGTTAATAAACCGTTCGAGGGCCGCCTTAGGTCCGCTCTGACATCTGTCGAGAAGATATGAAGTGTGAAACCATTTGTTTCTTAGTGGATCTATCTCAAAGGTCAGATTTTCGTTAAAATTATACACAGTTAAATTTCTTTCTGTCACTGGATGTCCGATGGAGAAGTACGAGATACCGTGTTCGGTAAGAATTTCGGCAATTTCCTCTTCATCGGAAACCTGTATGACTATTCCCGGATTCTGGCTAAGAAGCAATTTCACTGTGTCAGGTTCACCAATTGCTGTCATATTAACGACAATGCCTCCCGATACGTTTGAAAAGCACATTTCAAGGAGAGTTGTAATTAATCCGCCGGCAGAGATATCGTGGCCTGCCAGGATCTTTCCTTTTTTTATCAGTTCCTGAATGGTGTTGAAAACTTCGGAAAAATAAAAAGGATCCTTTACTGTTGGGACTTCATCGCCTATTTTGTTAAGTATTTGTGCAAAGCTGCTTCCTCCTGTTTTAAAAGTGTCCCTGCTCATATCGATATAGAGGAGGCTTGTATACGGATCATTGACAATTACAGGTTCAACTATGCCATTGATATCACTTATTTCACCTGCAGCAGAGATAATGACTGTACCGGGTGAGATCACCACCTGATCTTTATATTTCTGTGTCATTGAAAGACTGTCCTTACCGGTGGGGATATTTATTCCCAGGTCGATAGCGAACTTGCTGGCTGCCTTGACCGCAGAATAAAGTCTTGCATCCTCTCCAGGGTTTTTGCATGGCCACATCCAGTTTGCAGAGAGGGAAACGCTTTTAAGGTTATCCGACAGAGGAGCCCATATTATGTTTGTAAGTGCTTCGGCAACTGAAAGTACTGAACCTGCTTCAGGATCGATAAGACCGGCTGCAGGTGCATGTCCAAGTGATGTTGCAAAACCTGATTTTCCACGGTAATCGAGAGTTATGGCGCCAAGATTGTTTAGTGGAAGTTGCAGAGGTCCTGCACATTGCTGTTTTGCCAGACGGCCTGTCACCGACCTGTCGACTTTATTTGTCAGCCAGTCTTTGCATGCTACCTCTTCAAGCTGTAATACCTGTTCCACATACTCGTATATTTTGCCGGAGTCATATTCCACCCTTTGAAAGTTCCTGACTTCATTAGTATTATCGGTAATTGTTGTTCTTGGCGGATCACCGAACAGCGATTCAAGTGATATATCAATAGGTTTTTCACCGGTCTTACTGTTTTCGAACGTAAACTGGTGATCGCCTGTAATTTCGCCTATTATATAAACAGGTGCCCTTTCCCGCATTGCAATTTTGACAACCTGTTCGAGATCGGCAGATTTAATCACAAGGCCCATACGTTCCTGTGATTCATTTCCTATGATTTCTTTGTATGATAAAGTCGGATCACCGATTGGAAGCTTGCTTATGTCAATTTTTCCTCCTGTGGCTTCCACAAGCTCCGAAAGGCAGTTAAGATGTCCGCCTGCGCCGTGATCATGAATTGAAATTATTGGATTATTATCTGATTCACAGTATGCCCTTATGGCATTATATACCCTCTTCTGCATCTCGGGATTTGCTCTTTGAACAGCATTAAGTTCTATTGAGCTGTCATATTTCCCAGTATCAACAGAAGATACTGCTCCTCCTCCCATTCCTATTCTGTAATTATCACCTCCAAGCAAGACTATAAGATCTCCTTTTTCCGGTGTCCCTTTTTCACTCTCTTTCTTTTTTCCGATTCCTATACCGCCTGCAAGCATTATTACCTTATCGTATCCATAATTTCTCAGATTCTCGTTATGCTCAAATGTAAGGACCGAGCCGCATATAAGGGGCTGGCCAAACTTATTACCGAAATCACTTGCTCCGTTTGATGCTTTTATGAGGATATCTTCAGGGGTTTGATAAAGCCATTTTCTCGCCTCCATCGCCTTTTCCCAGGGTCTGCCTCCGTCTGGCCTCGGGTAAGAGGTCATATATACTGCTGTTCCTGCTATGGGAAAAGCTCCTTTGCCTCCTGCTATCCGGTCACGGATCTCTCCTCCTGTACCTGTTGAAGCGCCATTGAATGGTTCGACCGTAGTAGGGAAATTATGTGTCTCTGCTTTAAGTGAGAGGACCGATTCATAATTTTTAATTACAAAAAAATCGGGTTTATCCTGAATTGCAGGGGCAAACTGTTCAACAACCGGTCCTTTCAGAAAAGCGCAGTTATCTTTATATGCTGAGACTACTTTATTTCTGTTGAAATGTGTTGTGTCTTTAATCATTTGGAAAAGAGTAGAGTCCATCTCCTGTCCGTCGATTATAAAAATCCCGTTGAATATTTTGTGACGGCAGTGCTCGGAGTTGACCTGGGAAAATCCAAAAACCTCACTGTCGGTCAAAGGCCGGCCGATCCTTTCAGATAATTTTTCAAGGTATATTATTTCTTCCTTGCTCAGTGCTAGTCCCTCCTTCTCATTATAGTGGCTGATATCAGTAACGTTTATAATCTTCTCTGGCACTCTTTCAATGTCAAATATTTTCTGGTCAGGATTGGTATAAACGGCCTGAAGCATCGGATCGAATTCAGGCTTACGCGACATAACGGGAAAAAGCTCCTCTATCCTGTCAATGCCGCTTATTCCCATGTTTTGAGTTATTTCAACGGCATTCGTACTCCATGGAGTTATCATTTCCCGTCGAGGTCCGGTAAAAGTACCTTCGATCGCGTCACCTTTCAGAGGAACTGCATTACCAAATAACCAGATTAGTTTTTCAATATCATTTTCAGATAATACTTTTTGTGCGTGGACGGCTATGAGGTTCCCGTTTTGGCGTTTAAAGAAAAGGATCATAGTTTGGTGGTGATTCAGATTTGAGACTGATAATTCATCGTTTCAGTTTCCGCATAAAGATAACACTAATTATTGACTCCGTTTGGAATTAAGGTCAAAACAAAATATTGACTTTACAATCAGCTCATTCCGGAAACTTATGCGGAGAATAATAAGACGCATAAAGAGCTACGTGGTGACTTTTTGTTATTTAAGACAGCAAGGATGTTTTCATAGTCCCATACGATCTTTTGATTATCCTAATGAGTTTTTAAGTTCAAGCATAAATCATGGAATCATGACAAATCGCGAGTACCCGGGTGCCAAGCGAAGGCGGTTCAGAACTACATGGATAAGGCAGTGATTTAAAACACATTTTACTGCGGTCTCATTTAGTATTCAGGCCGCTTCTGTCGAGAAATGCTTTAAGTGAAGGCTCCTTGCCTCTGAATTTCAAGTAGAGGTTCATTGGTTTATCACTTCCACCTTTTTCAAGTATATTTTTCCTGAATGATTCAGTGATTTCCTTATTGAACAAACCATTTTCCTTTAAATAGTAGAATGCATCAGCGTCCAGAACTTCGGCCCATTTATAACCATAATATCCTGCAGCATAATCACCTCCGAAGAGATGAGTGAAGGAACAGCTCATGTTTGAAGTGTCGATTCTGGGAAAAAGTTCGGTTTTTGCCATTGCCCGCCATTCAAAATCACCTACGTTTTCTTCCACCGGCTCAGTGATTGTATGCCAGGCCATATCAAGGAATGCGAAACCAAGCTGTCTGTTACAGGCATACCCTTCGTTGAATATAGATGCTTCTTTTATCTTGATCATTATATCTTCAGGAATTCTTTCTCCGGTTTCATAATGGGCAGCCCATGAGTTGAGCCATTCTTTTTCAAATGCCCAGTTTTCCATGAATTGAGATGGCAGTTCAACGAAATCGCGAGCAACGTTGGTCCCGGATAAACTTTCAAAAGAACATCTCGAAAGCATAGAATGAAGAGCATGCCCGAATTCGTGCAACAGGGTAGTAAATTCGTTGAATGTCAGCAGTGAAGGCTTTTTGGCAGTTGGACGAGTGAAATTACAGACAATTGAGACTAAGGGGATGATTCTTTTTCCGTCATCAATCCTTTGATCCCTGAATGATGTCATCCACGCTCCGCTGTTTTTGCCTGTCCGGGGAAAGTAATCGAGATAAAGGATCGATAGTATTTCTCCATTTCTGTCAAAAACCTCATAAGTTTCCACCTCCTTGTTATAAACAGGTATATTAATGTTTTTTAGAAAACTGAGTCCGAACAGATCTGATGCCAGACCAAAGACCGAGTCCCTGACTTTTTCCAGATTGAAATATGGTTTAAGTATCTCATCATCAATATTATATTTCGCCTTTTTCAGTTTTTCTGAAAAATAAAGCCAGTCCCACCTTTCAATTCGGATTTCCGGAATTTGTGTTTCAGCAAATGCCTGGATGTTATTGAAGTCTCTCACTGAAGCATCATGTGCAGCCGGGTGGAGTTTATTGAGGAAATCCATTACAGTCTGAGGATTCTCAGCCATCCTGTCGCCGAGAACCATTTCTGCATAGTTGTTAAAGCCAAGGATTCTGGCTTTCTCGAGGCGCAGGTTTACAATATTGAGAACCAGGGATCTGTTGTCCTTCTGATCTCCGTGAAAAGCTCTTGAGCTGTAAGCCCTGAACATCTTTTCGCGAAGATCTCTTCTTTCGGAGTATTGCATGAACGGGACATAGCTGGGTTGATTTAATGTGAATACCCAACCTTTCTTCTTTCTTTTTTCGGCCTCTAGTCCGGCCATTTCAATAACATGATTCGGCAATCCGGCAAGATCTTTTTCATCTGTAAGATGGAGTTCGAAGGAATTGGTCTCATCCAGGACATTGGCTTCAAAACTGAGAGTAAGCTTCGCGAGCTGCTCTGAAATTTCCCTGAATCTGGCTCTTTTATCAGGAGCTAATGCTGCTCCTCCGAGAATAAAATTCCTGTAGGTTTTTTCGAGCAGCATTGATTGTTCGGTTGTCAGACCTATCTTTTCCTTAATGTCATAAAGAGCTTTGACTCTTTTGAAGAGTCTTTCATTCATGGTGACATCATTTGAGAAACGCACAAGGAGTGGAGCTACTTCCTGAGTTACATCCTGGAGCTGTTTATCAGTCTCTGCACTGTTGAGGTTGAACATTACCGAGGACACTCTTCCAAGATTCCTCCCACATTTCTCCAGAGCGGCAATTGTGTTATCAAATGTCGGCTCTTCTACATTTTCAGTTATAGCATTAACTTCAACAAGTGCACTGTTGATTGATTCTTCGGCTGCGGGCCTGAAGTGGCTTACTTCAATAAGATCAAAGGGAGGAGTTTCGTAAGGGGTGCTCCAGAATGAAAGAAGTGGATTGCTCATGTGGATTATTTCTTATTGCCGGTGGCTCAATCTCCGGTGCTGGGGTCCTCATAGTCAGCGGCTCCTGCGTATTTGGCAGGATATGGTGCATTGCCCTTTGCGGCATACCAGAGAATCCTGTTTAAAAGGTCGTCATTCCCTGAGTCGATCCCATCGAATTCAGGAAGCATGCTTTTTCTTGCAAAATGGAGAGCCCTGCCTGAAAGTGAGGACAAGGGTTTATTCATCTCGTCGAGGGGGATTTTGTTTTTAACTGAGGTATATGGAGTAAGGTCCGGTTCATTGCTGAAGCAATCAGTCATCGTAATTGCTATGGCATCCTGAATATTCATTGGAGGCAGGCCAAGGATTTGTTCGATAGTTCTGATCATAGACAGCTGGGAATAATAAGTGCTGATTGTAGTGCCAAGCCTTGAATAAGGGCTGATGACGAGACCGACAGTTCTGTAGGCTGAAACATGGTCCCATCCCGCCTGTGAGTCATCTTCTGTTACAAAAATAACAGTATTAGCCCAGAACCTGCTTTTTGATACTGCTTCAACGATCTGACCCAGGGCAAGATCGTTATCAGCAACAAATGCCCTTGGAGTTGGGAATCCTGGACGGAGGCCCGCAGTATGATCGTTGGGAAGTGCCATTATCATCAGTTCGGGGAGATTATCTCCCTCCATGACCTCATATTCATTCAACTCTCTGATAAAATCTGCTGCTCTCATTATATCGGGAAATTCATGATTTCCATAAGATGGATAAGTGGGGCTGAGGATGTTTAAAACAGGTGTGATGGTGGTATAGTTTACAAAATTAATTTTCTCCCCATTCATGAATTTTTTATATATATCAGGCCATTTAAGATCATTTTCAACTACAGGGAAAGATGCTTCACCATAGATCCTTACCTTTTTGCCTTTGGCAATACCATTATCCCATAGGAAGCCTGTTGGTGAATAGACCAGTGCATCATCCTGCACATGCGGATAACTTCTGAACCAGGCTCGCATATTTTTTTCAATATAATCAGTCACTATTGCTGCGTCAGTCCATTGATGACCTTCAGCAGAAGATTTTCCGGCTACGTTGAAATTATCAAGAAGCAGATACTCTCTTGCTAGTTTATGTGTGTTTGGGGTTATTTCTTCTCCGTATGTACAAAGCGAAGGATCTCCTCTTCCTTCCCGCATATCTCCAAATATCTGATCATAAGTCCTGTTTTCTTTTATTATGTAAAGCACATGCTTAAATACTGAAGGTTCTCCGATCCTTTCAGGGACGGGTTTTGGATCTATTCCCTGTCGTGGTGTTTCTCTTGCTGAAATAGCTCTGGCAAGGTCATTAACAGCTATTACGGTATCAGTAAAAGCCATCAGGCTGGTATTGTCAGGAACCGGTATAACAGAAATGGAGGCTAACATTTGATGGGAGTTGTAGATCAAATTACTGCCGTCAGGGTTCTTAAGTCCTACATGAGTGCCATCTGCCTCAAGATTTGCAACGTAAATTATGCCTGATTTTGAAATGGTTACACCTGAAGGATATGCGCCTGTAGGAATGAATCCGGTAACGGTGCTGATACTGCCTCCTATTCTGCGTCCCGCTTTTCTGCCCAGAGTTATAACAGCAAGTGCATTGTCCATTCCGTTGGCTATATACAGTGTCTGTTCATCCGAAGAAAGACAGATACCATTTGGGGAGTCGCCGAAATAAGGATTAATATCAGGCTGCAGCCTTGTACTTATTGTTTCGGTTACATTATCGGTAAATGTGTTTATAACAGATACATTATCACTGTTTGAGTTTGTGACGAAAACATACCTTCCAAGTCTGTCAGCAATTATTTCATTTGGATGATGGCCTACAATGATATCTTTAAGGATTGTTCCTGTCACCATATCTATAACGGCAACACTTCCCTCGCGGGTTGAACCTCCTTTTTTATTATCTACACGTGCGAGACCCCAAGGAACTCCGGCCACCTCTGTGTCGCCGGGCAGAGGATTTCTGCCGGCCCAGTTTGTCACATAGAGTTTTCCGCGAGCATGGGTAATACCATAAGGGGCTACTCCCGGATTTGCAATCCAAATTGTATCCAATGTTTTGAAATCCTGCTTTATAACGTTGTTATTTCCATTCAGGACGACATAAAGGTACCTTCGGCCGAATTCCTCAGTAATAAGCAATTCATTTGGGAGAGCAACTTCTGCAGGTGGCACTGTTTTATAATAGATGAAACGTGTGAATTCGGCTTTTGTTCCATTCCATTTTGCCGAAACAATATAAGATCGTTTTCCTGCTCCAACAGCGCTCCAAAAGACTTCAGGATTTAATTGATCAGGATTCCATATTATGCCTGAATAGGTATTGGATCCTCCACGCAGCAATGGATTAAGATTGTTTGGCAGTCTGTATTTGATCTGATTATCAGCGGTGCTTATGAACACAATGCTGTATCTTTCCTCTACCGCAAGCCACTTGCCGTCGGGGGAAAGTGCAAGATCGAGAGAATGATTCTCGAGTGCTTCGTCGCCAAAACTAATCTGCAGACCTGCAGGCTGAATAAACCTGTTGTATGAATGCTGAAATCTCTGTTTCGCTGCAAAGGTTGGGATTTCCTGTAAAACCTGTGAGTAAGCTGTAAAACAAGCTACTGATAAAAATATAGATATGGAAGCGTATTTCATTTTCAGAATGGCAGATCGCTCAAATCGTCGATTTCCGGGGGGATATCCTCAAGGGCAACTCTGGGAGGCGGACTTTGGTCAACTCCCTGATCTGAAACCTTTTCTATTTTCCAAGCATCCAGATTTGTAAAGTAGCTTACCTTTCCGTCGCGTTCCCACCTATTACCCTTAAGGTTGAACCATATCTTCACTTCCTCGTTCAGAAAAGATTCATTTATTAAATCACATTTGTCCTGAACAAGTTGAAATTTAATATAGTCAATAAATACGGCGGCTCCTCCGGTTTCCTTTTTTTCAATGACAAATTCCCGTTTTTTAAATTTATCGCTTACATAGTTGACAGGAGCAATATCAATAATTTTACCGGTAATTTCAAATGCCATATTATTCTTCGTGAATTAATATTTTTACAATTTTGTCACCCCGGCGGATCTTATCAATAATTTCCAATCCTTTAGTTACTTTACCGAAACAGGTATGCTGCCTGTCAAGATGCTTGGTATTTGTTCTGTTATGACAGATAAAAAACTGAGAACCTCCTGTATTCCTTCCTGCATGCGCCATTGAAAGAACTCCTTTATCGTGGTATTGATTTTCTCCATTCAGTTCACATTTGATTTTGTAGCCTGGTCCGCCTGTTCCCACACGGGGGTCGCTCATATCTTTTGAATAGGGGCATCCTCCCTGAACGACAAAATCAGGAATGACTCTGTGAAATGCGAGTCCGTCATAAAATCCTTCTTTGGCCAGTTTAACAAAATTATCAACGGTGGCCGGGGCATCATTCTCATAAAAACTGACATGCATTACTCCATGGAGTGTATGAATTTCAGCGCTTTTCATGGTTTACTTAACTATGTCGAGAAGTTCAACCTCAAAAATGAGTGTTGAGTACGGTTTGATTACTTCGCCTGCACCGCGGGCCCCATATCCCAGATTTTCAGGGATGTAAAGTTTAAATTTTGATCCGACAGGCATAAGCTGAAGAGCCTCAGTCCATCCTGCAATTACACCTGAAACAGGAAACTGAGCCGGCTCATTCCTTTTAATGGATGAATCGAATTCTGTGCCGTCAATCAGTGTTCCAACATAATGGACTTTAACCTGACTATCTTTTGTGGGCTTTTCACCTTTTCCCATTTTAATTACTTCATACTGAAGGCCTGAGGGAGTTACTATAATGCCTGACTTCGTTTTATTGTTCTCAAGGAAAGCTGTATTCTGATCAATGTGGTCCTTGTAAAGAACTTTATCTGCCTGCGCCTTTTTTGCAGCTTTTGCTGCTTCACGTTCATTAATGAAGGCCATAATAAAACTTCTGGCTATTTCATCGGTCATAACCGGTTTTCCTTCTTGTCCGTCAATCATGGCTTTTGCAACAAGTTTCGGCTCCAGATTGAGACTATCGCTTTTAAGAGCATTGTAATTTACAATTCCGAATGCATATGATAGTGAATCGGTTTTGGTCTTAATTTTTGAATTCGATATTGCATTTTTAGCACAGGAGCCTGACAACAATGCAACCACAATGGTCATAACAAACAATTCTTTAAATTTCATTTTATTTGATTTTTAGTTTAAATTTCCGCAAAGATAATACTTTGGCTATTAGAAAAAAGTAAATAGTCCTATTTTTCAGATTTTAACCGCTCTCAATATATGACGCTTTCCTGTCGGACCTGATAAAAGAGACACATTAAATCCATTATCTCTCAGACCTCTTTTTACAATGCCTTTTACCGAGTAAGTGACTAATAAACTTCCCGGAACAACCATATTGGCCAGTTTGCTGAAAATCTGGCTTGTCCACATTTCCGGCTGTTTGTCTGGTCCGAAAGCATCATAATATATAAGGTCGTATTTCCCATCGGGCTCAAATGTCAGGAAATCTGCCTTGATTTTTTTCAATGTAAAATGATCGGTAATTTTATTTGGCTTCTCCCATTTGCACTTATGTATTTTTTCAAACAGGGTTCTGCTTTCTTCACCGATAAAATCTTTGTAATTCAGTTCATTTATAAGTTTTCTTGGAACAGGATATTTTTCAATTGACGTATAAAAAACATTTCTCCCATCGGTTTCGCATTTTTCAGCTGTCAGCAACGCATTCAATCCAGTCCCGAATCCGGTTTCGAATATACTGACCGTAGGAGAAGAGCAGAATCTGAACCCGCAGTTTATATATATAAATTCAGTTTCTGCCACGGCTCCGTATATTGAGTGATAGTGGTCATCAATTTCCGGGACATAAATTGTATGGGATCCGTCGGCAGTTAACCTGATTTCCATCATATTGACTTATAACCGATGTTATTTATAATTAATCTGAATGTATCAACATGCCATTTCACCTGCATTTTTTTTGGCCGACAGCAGACTATAAGCACCCTTTATTACCACTTTTGCTTTTTTAAGGTCAAAATCTGATGGAAGAACCACCTGCGTGTAGCCTCCGTCACTTATCCCTTTTTTTATTTCCATGAACCTGTATTCTGTGAATGCTTTTCCTTTCTCCTCTTTATTCCTTTCAAAAATAAAAATATAATCCTTATCATCAAAAGTAACGACTGCTTCCGAAGGAAGTGCCGGAACTTTATTCCCTGATATCTCGATTAAGGCACTCACATACATACCGGGAAGAATATTCCTGCAATCGCTGGTTACCCGGGAAATAATCCTGAATGTCTTATCTGCATCCATTGCCCTTGCTATATGGGTTACAACAGCCGAATGAGATTCCGTTTCATTATTGATAAAAAAGTTTATGTTTTGCCCCGGAGTTATTTTCCCAGCATCTTTTTCAAAAAGAGTAAGCTCCACATAAAGCATATCAGTATTTACTATTTCGAACAGGATATCGGTTGGAGCCACTGCCTTTCCGATATTTACATTAACCGATTTAATAAATCCGTTAATTGGAGAAACCAGATTTATTGTCCTGGTTATATTTTCTTCTGAAAGATTCTCAGTGTTTATCCCAATGAGTTCCAGTTTCTGTCTCAGGGCCGAAACACGTGCCTTAAGACTTCTGTAATCGGCTGTAACCTGCTGGAGGTTTTTTTCAGAATAGACATCCTCTTTAAAGAGATCCGAATGCCTTTTAAATTCTGCTTCGGCATATTCGAGTCTGTTTTTTGCTTCCAGATAATCTTCCTGAATATCGACGAATTCCTGATTCTCAATAATGGCAAGATTCTGACCTCTTTTAACTGCATCACCAGGAAGCAAAGAAGTACTTTTTATGAATCCTCCCAATGGAGCACTAATTGTAGCAAAACTCTTTGGGGCGACTGTTACTTCTCCGTTTGCCTTTATTTTTCCAGCCAAAGACCTCATTTCAATTGATCCCGTGTCAATTTCTGCCAGAATCAGCTGGTCACTTCTCATTTCCACGATATCATCAGGAAGCACTTCTGCATCACCTGGTTCGGTTCCAGGGTCCCTTTTGTTACTGCATGCCATTAAGAATACTATGGCTGATATTAATATTTGATAAAAAATGAATTTTTTCAACATATTTACCTTATTAATAGATTTTACCTGTAATGAATTCAATATTAACAATTGTCTGGTTCAGATGATTCAGGGCTTCGAGATAATTCTGTTTTATTTCCAGGGCTCTATTCAGACTCAGAACATATTCAAGATAATCAAGAGCTCCTGCTCTGTAACTTCTTGACGACTGTTCAATTATCAGCTCTGCTTCAGGAATGGCCTGTTTCTCGAAAAAAATTACGCTCTTGGAGTATTTTTCGTACTCGTCCATCAGTGTTTTATAGGAAGTCTCAAGGTAATCCGAATAATATTCGGCATTAGATGCTGCTATGTTTTCATTGATCCTGGCTGCTTTAGCTTTTGATGTATATGGAAATATCCATAAAGGAACAGATAAACCGGCCCTGAAACCAGAGAACCTGTCGTCAGGACCAGGAACCCTGGATGAACCTCCTGGTTCCTGAATTCCACGCATGGTCTGACTGAAGAATCCTATGTTGACTTCAGGCATTACCTTGCTTATTTCTAGAGCTTTTTCCCTTTGTGCAATTTCCACCTGCTGTTTAAAATATCCGAGTGATGGATTCAATTTCAATCCGGCACTGTCAAATCCCCGGATTGTCACAGCTTTGGTTAAAATTGTGTCGGACGGTAAAAACAATTTTTCTGCATTAAGGATGTTTTGAAGAATACGGGTTGAAATTATTATGTCTGAATTAACTTCATTCAGTTGATTTTTTATTTCCAAGCTTTGCGAACGTGCTGTAATCATTTCGAGTTTGTTTGTTTCACCTGTCTTCGCTCTAAGCTCAGCCGCTTTCAGGAAACGATCATACAGACTGTCCTGATAGACAATCAACCTCCTTTTTGATTGAAGATAAGCCAGTTTCCACCATACCTGTTTAACACTGGTTGCTACTTCAAGCTGAGTCTCCATAAACTGGAGCTCACTGCTTTTCGTTTTTGAGGTGGCAAGCTTATGCTGGTTGATATACAATGATGGAAATGAAACTGACTGTGAGATTGAAAAATTATTGTCCCTTGCGGGAGAATTGATCTGTCCGTATTCAAAATCAAGATTTGTTTTATTGAGGTCGAGGGAAGCTTGTTTTAATGCTCTCTGAGCTTCGACTGAAAGTGCTGAGGATTTTATCTTCAGATTGTTTTCAAGGGCCTGGTCTATTGCCTCCTTCAGGGTTAATCTCTCCGGCTCTTGTGCATTCAGCCCGTGAAGAGCTGAATTACCGGCAAAAAGAATTACTGCAAGGAAAAATGAAATAAATGGTTTTCTTTTAAAAACAGGTTTAGCTTTCCTGTCAGTGAAAAAGACATAGAATACCGGCAGGATAAAGAGTGTAAGTATCGTTGCAGTGATAAGACCTCCTATCACAACTGTCGCAAGGGGTTTCTGGACCTCTGCGCCTGCTGATACTGACAATGCCATAGGGAGAAAACCGAGTGATGCGACAGATGCAGTCATGATTACAGGTCTTAGCCTTGAATGAAGCCCTTTCAGGACCCTTTCACTGATATCGGTTATTCCTTCAGAAGCGAGCCGGTTGAATTCAGCTATCAGTACAATTCCGTTCAAAACAGCTACCCCGAAAAGTGCAATGAATCCTACTCCTGCAGATATTGAAAAATTCATTCCCCTGATCCATAGAGCAAATATCCCACCGATAGCAGCCATTGGAACAGCTGTAAAGATAAGTAATGCCTGGCTGACAGATTTAAATGTAAAATAAAGGAGAATGAATATAAGAAGCAGTGCCACAGGAACAGCAACTGACAAACGGGCTCTGGCTGCTTCAAAATTCTGGAACTGACCGCCGTAAGCAACATAATATCCAGTAGGAAAATTCATATTCTTATCTATTTTGTCTGAGACTTCTGATATTACACTCTGGACATCTCTGTTTCTTACATTGAATCCGATTGTGATACGTCTTTTGGTATTTTCTCTTGAGACCTGCGCTGGACCTGATTTTAACTTTATATCGGCAATATTATTAATTGGTATCTGTCCTCCGCCAGGTCGGGAAATCATAAGATTCTCCACATCTTCCAGATTCTGTCTGTAATCTTTGTCGAGTCTTACAACCAGACCAAATCTTTTTTCCTCATCGAAAACCACGCCGGCCTGGCTTCCTGCAAATGCAGCCTTTATTACCTTGTTCACTTCATTTACCGATAATCCATATTCTGCAAGACGGTCGCGATTCATTTCTATCTGAATCTGCGAAAGGCCTGTTACTTTTTCGACATTCACATCCTGGACTCCTTTTATATCAGTGATTAATTTCTCTACTTCTGATGCTTTTTCAGCCAGCATCTGCAGATCGTCACCAAATATTTTAACAGCCACATCCTGCCTCGAACCTGAAATCAATTCATTGAAACGCATCTGAATAGGCTGTTGAAACTCGAACTTAACACCTGCCAAAGGAATAAGCTTTTCTTCCATCAGAGCTACCAGTTCCTCCCTTGAGGAGGCTGATGTCCATTCACTTTTGTCCTTCAGGGTAATAATATAATCACCAGTTTCAATAGGAGTAGGATCTGTGGGAATTTCTCCTGCCCCAATCTTACAGACAGCATGTTTAACTTCGGGGAAATTCTCTAAAAGAATTTTGTTAGCTTTAATAACAGTTTCTTTTGTATATGAAAGCGAGCCCCCCTGAAGTGTCATAATTCCTGCAGCCAGATCACCTTCCTCGAGCTGTGGGATAAATTCGCCCCCCAATCTGGTGAATATGAATATACTTAAAACAAAAAGGAAGACAGCTGTGGATGTGAATACAGACTTATGTTTCAAAGCCGATTTGAAAAGCGGGTCGAAGCCCCGGTGAATTTTTTCCATCATTTTTTCTGAAAGGCCGGTCTTTTTTTCATTTTGTTTTCTTAAAAAAAGTGCAGAGGCCATCGGGACCCATGTCAGGGATAGTATTGCAGCACCTGTAAGTGCAAGTATAACTACCTGAGCCATAGGTCTGAACATCTTGCCTTCTATGCCGACGAGTGCAATTATTGGTATGTAAACCACCAGAATTATTACCTGACCAAAAGTTGCAGAACTCATCATCCTTTTTGCTGCCTGAAAAACATTTTCATCTGTTTCATTGGCATAAGATGATCTGGCAGAAATGTTATCTTTTTTGAATGAAAATAATTTATGAACAGCACTTTCAACGATAATTACTGCTCCGTCGACGATAAGTCCGAAATCAATGGCTCCCAGGCTCATCAGGTTGCCAGATACCCCGACAATTTTCATAACGGATATTGCAAAGAGCATCGAAAGCGGAATAACTGAGGCCACTATAAGTCCGGCCCTGATATTTCCCAGAAAAAGAACCAGAATGAAAATAACAATAAGTGCACCTTCTATCAGATTTTTAGAGACCGTTCCTATAGCACGTCCCACCAGATCTGACCGATTAAGAAATGGTTCTATAGTTACTCCCTCCGGTAGAGATTTCTGAATTGATGCAATCCGTTTCTGAACATTATCGATCACTTTATGTGCATTTTCTCCTTTAAGCATCATAACAACTCCGCCAACAGCTTCAGCAGTATCGACAACAAATGCTCCGTAACGGGTTGCATTACCATATTGAACCTTAGCTATGTCCCTTATAAGTATAGGAAATCCCGAATTACTATGCTTTATGACAATCTTTTCAATGTCTTCAAGAGATCTTACCAATCCTATTCCTCGTATAAAATATGCATTGGGTTTCTTATCGATGTAGGCGCTGCCTGTATTTTCATTATTCTTTTCGAGAGCGTCGAACACCTCAGTAAGAGAAAGATTCATACCTCGCAAAAGTTCTGGGTTAACTGCTACCTCGTACTGCTTTACAAAGCCGCCATAACTGTTTATATCAGCTACTCCCGGAGTTCCAAGCATTTCCCGTCTGACTATCCAGTCCTGAAGAGTCCTCAATTCCATTGGGTCAAAACGGGATTCATATCCCTCTTTAACCTTGAGGTGATATTGAAATATTTCTCCCAGTCCTGTTGAAACAGGGGCCAGTTCAATTTTTGCGACACCTTCGGGGATTGATTCCTCAGCTTCCTTTAACCGCTCTGTAAGCTGCTGTCTTGCCCAGTAAATGTCTACATTCTCTTTAAACACCACTGTTACAACCGACAATCCGAGTCTCGAAATTGATCGCAGCTCAACGATATCCGGAATATTTGCAACAGCGACCTCTATTGGTGCCGTGATAAAGCTTTCGACCTCCTGAGTGGCCATTGAAGGTGAAATTGAGATTATCTGGACCTGATTATTTGTAATGTCGGGTATCGCATCTATCGGCAACTGAGTCAGGGAATAAGTACCCCAGAGAACCAGAGCTGCCACAAATAACCCTATTATGAACTTGTTTTTTATTGAAAAATATATAATACGCTCAATCATAGTTATTTAAAATAATAGAGAATCAGATAATATTCTGATCAATGATTTTTTAAAAAGGATTTTTTCAGGATGTTTCAGGCAACAGGAGGAGCTCTGAAAGAAGTTGACCCGTAATTATGGTCGGGAATATATAATTGACTAAATGATGTAGAAATGAGTTGTACAGTTCTCTCAATTGGATGGACTATTTCTTTCACTGAATAAACTGTCAGGTTATCAGGATTGAAATTGTAGAACATGAATCCTGACAGATGACATACCGTGGTTTCTTCCGGTTCGCTGATTAATTCAACTGACAATTCAGAATGATGTCTGGAAGTCGCAGTTGATTGATGAACTGCTTCATTACATCCTTCATGATTTTCATAAACATGATTATGAGGGATTGAATTATGAATAAAGATCATCAACCACCCCAGCAATAATACGAATGATTTTATTTTCAGATATTTTCCCAAGAACTTCAATAATTATTGCCAATATAATGAACAATTTCAATATCAGGTCATCAGTCTGTAATAAATTTATGTAACTACTTGATCCTGGAAGCTGAGACCTGGATCCTTGTCACCCTATCTCAAATTAAATTCTGGCCACGTAAATATCATGTCTGTTGTTACCAGTCAGAATCATACCATGTTCTGACATCAGTGACAATCATTCCGGCTTTTTGTGCTGCTTCAATGCCAAGTTCAGCATCTTCAAAAACCTCTATATATTGAGGTTCAATATTCATAAGTTCGGCACACCTGAGGAAAGTCTCCGGGTGGGGTTTAAAAGAGTTAACATCGTTGGCAGTTACAATTATATCGAAATATCTTCTGAGGTCGGTGACTTCAAGAGTTTTTTCAACAGCATCTCTGTGTCCTCCTGTTCCGACAGCCATCGGAAGGATGCCATGATACTTTTTTACTATATCAGTAACAGGTTCGATGGGCTTGATGAAATGAAGTAATCTGAAGAATTCTTCAAACTTTTCATTCATAATACTTTCAATGGTGACACTTCCGTTAAGGCCGCAGTTTTTTATAATTTCATCGGCTATTATCCAGCCGGGGCTTCCTGTATGTTTTCTTAGGAAATTATTATCAATATGGGCTCCATACTTCTCACAGGCTTTTGACCATGCTTTGAAATGATATGGCATTGTATCGGCAAGTGTACCGTCAAGATCAAAAATTAATCCCTTTACACCTGGTTTGATGTCGTACATCATTTAAATAACTAAAATGAAGGTGCAAAAGTAATTAAATTTTTCACATCGTTTAATATTGTTTGCATTCTGCCTGAAGATTTGCAATGATGGTATCGCGCTTATCAAACATGTCGAAGAACTGTTCCAGATAAATGTTAATATCTTTTTTTGAACTTTTGCTCAGATAGGGGAAATCATTTATGATCCTGAAGAATTCATTTTTTCTTTCAGCGAATTCCTGCAGAATGTTTTTATACTCTGCTTTGGTTCTGCAGACTCCCTGATAAAGCCTTTCACGGACTTTTTCGATAGGCAGCGACTCGTGGGGAACTGCATATACTGCATTTACAAGACCGGCATAGTCAAAATCGTAAGGCACTATCATCGCTTTCCCCGGGTCCTCAGAGAAAGGCTGTTGGAACAAAAGCACGTTATGCATATTGGGCACTGACCAATCAGTATTACCAATCATATAGTTAAAAATTGCGCATCTGTCCATATTGTCAGGTTTAATAGAATTTCTTGACAACTTGACATTTTCAAGCTCAATTGATTTTGTTCTTTTCTCAAACAGTTTAACAGGTTCTATTACAAATCCAAACTGCTTCAATGGCTTGCTTTCTTTTGCAGTATTAATCAGGGTAATTCTTAGTAGCCTGACTTTCAGGCTGTTGTCAGTTAGGGCATTATAGAGTTTATAAATAAGATATTCCCTGAGCACATAATCCTCGTAGCCCAATTTGCAATAAGGCACAAGTTTGATTTTATTAATTCCGATAAATTCACCGGCTAAGGTGTCTTTCATCTTGAAATTAAGGAACAATGGTGGAAAATCACAGATTGTACGTCTTACTTCACCACGTGCTTTCAGTTTTATTTTTTTGTTGACAGAGTCTTTATCCCCGGTAAAATAAGTAAGGATGGCATCCATATAAGACGTATCAGGCTTTTTCCTTTTATAATAACTGATGTCAAAACGCAGAGTAATATCGAAAGGCTCGTCTGAATCAAAAAGTTTAATATTTACGTCCTGTGTATCTTTTATAGTCATTGATGCAAGGACTGAGTCAACCTGGCCGGAAATGTGCTGGCAAAGCAAGCTGGTGAGGAAAACCACCAGGAGGGATCGTGTTTTCATGTAACGTTAATTTGCTAAAAGTGAATGAATGAGGTAAAGAATTTAAGATCTAATTTACACCATTTTCACAGATCATTGGATAAAATAGCAATATGAAAAGGCTTTAAACTGAGACCTTCATCCACGTTAGCCTTTGTGATGGTACATTTTCCTGAACAATCCGGATCTGCCGTTCAATTATGGATATCAAGTTAAAAAGAAAAGTTGCGACATTTGCAAATGCACACAAAGCAATATTGAGTCAGTATTTTCAGAATGATAAAACTGTTTATCTTTTATATTGAGCCAGGTAATCCTTTACCTGGTGATAAACATTTTCTGCTGTAAATCCGAATTTTTCATCCAGAACCTTATATGGGGCAGAAAAACCGAAGCTTGTAACTCCCCAAACCCTTCCTGCAGGGCCTACAAGCCCACGGAGGGTGACTGGTAATCCGGCGGTAAGTCCAAAGACCGGGATACCTTCCGGAATGACAGATAACTGATATTCTCTGCTCTGCTTTCTAAATAATCCCTCTGATGGTGCTGAGACAATTCTTATTTTAAGATTGTCTTTTTTAAGTAATTCTGCTCCATCAATGAGAGTAGAAACTTCCGATCCGTTTGCAAGGAGTATGACATCTGGGGTACCTGATGAATCCTGAACTATATAAGCACCCTTTTCAAGCATAAGTGAATCAGTATACCTGTCATTTCCAAATGGTGGAATATCTTTTATATTCTGTCTTGAAAGGATAAGGGCTGTAGGTGATTTTTTATTTTCGAGTGCAAGTTTCCAGGCTACTGAAGTTTCATTGGAGTCGGCAGGACGGAGCACCAGCATACTGTTTTCACCCGAGTGATTTTTGAGCTGTTCCATGAGCCTTATCTGTGCCTCCTGCTCCACAGGCTGGTGAGTGGGCCCGTCCTCTCCGACACGAAATGCATCGTGGGTCCAGATGTATTTAACAGGTAATTTCATGAGACAGGCAAGTCTTACTGCCGGCTTCATATAATCTGAAAAGACAAAAAATGTTCCACATGCTGGTATTACGCCTCCGTGGAGTGCCATTCCATTCATTATTGCTGCCATAGTAAGTTCTGACACACCTGCCTGGAGGAATGCACCGGAGAAGTCTCCCTTTTTAAAGGATCTGGTATTCCTGAGAAATCCATCAGTTTTATCTGAGTTCGATAAGTCTGCTGATGCTACAATCATATTACCGATACTTTTTGACAATACGTTCAGTACAACTGCCGAAGCAGCTCTTGTAGCCTGACCTTCCTTATGTGGAATTGACTTGTAATCTATCTCAGGGACATTCCCTGAATAGAAGAGTTGCAGATTGTTGTCAAGTTCAGTGTTCTCCGATGCCCACTTTTCTTTGTTTTGATTCCATTCGGCAGCATATTTTCTCTTTTCTTCAAGGATTTTTGAATATAATTCCTTTACATCATCAAAGATTTTAAAGGGATCTCCGGGGTCACCCCCCAGGTTTATGATTGATTTCTCAAATGATCCACCTGCTTCGCTTACGGGCATCCCATGAGTGGCTGTTTTCCTTTCAAAACTATTACCCTCATTGTCAAGCAGGCCTTTTCCCATTATAGTTTTCCCTATTATAAGTGTGGGTCTTTCCTTTTCAGAGTTTGCGGCGCTGAGAGCTTCTCTTATCTGATATTGATCGTTGCCGCTGATCGTAATTACATTCCAGCCCCAGGATTTGTACTTTGAGGCTGTATCTTCATTAGTCACCGCCTTTGTTTCAGTTGAAAGCTGAATGTCATTTGAGTCATAGA
This sequence comes from uncultured Rikenellaceae bacterium, assembly GCA_964514725.1. Lineage (GTDB taxonomy): Bacteria > Bacteroidota > Bacteroidia > Bacteroidales > VadinHA17 > LD21. The sequence goes on along the minus strand of CAZEUL010000009.1, from coordinate 131,308 downwards.
ACATTATGAGATTATGCAGCCCTAGAAATCCGGCAATGCGTCCGGCGCCCTGGGAGATCTCTTCCTGAATTCCTCCATCTGAAATGAATGTATATATTTTATGAGCAAAAAGCTCACCGAATTTATTCACAAGAAACCTTTCAGCAATTGCTGCTCCTACGGCCATGGTGTGGCCCTGACCGAGGGGTCCGGAGGTGTTTTCAATACCTCTCATCACGTCAAGTTCAGGATGACCCGGTGTGGGGCTGCCCCACTGTCTGAAATTTTTGATATCCTCCACATTAAAGTGCCCTGTAAGAGTCAGTACAGAATACAGCATAGGAGACATATGTCCGGGATCAAGGAAGAACCTGTCGCGGTTTATCCAGGCTGGATTATCCGGATCAAACTTCAGGAAATCGCTGAAAAGAACATGGATAAAATCTGCGCCTCCCATAGCCCCGCCAGGATGTCCTGATCTGGCTTTTTCAACCATCGACATGGCCAGTATTCGAATGTTATCGGCAGCTTTCAGATGTAATGATTCGCTCATAAATACAGAAAAATAGTAACCGTTATTTCCAAACGGAAACAAAAATAGGATTTATTGTTGAAGGAACAAACAGGATAGGCCTTTTAACGAAAGTTGGAGTTACAAGTATTTCTTATCTTCTTCAGGGATATCAAAGTACTTATCATATTTTACCGCATCGGGTCCTATCTTCTCAACTGTTGTTCCGCTGATTTTATAGGTACACTTTTCACCTACAATGTCGGAAAAGTAAATATCAAACTCCTCTCCGTTATCATCAATCATTTTGATTCTTACAAGATGATCATATTTCAGGCTGTTCAGATGGGCATGACAGATAGGACAGTTAATTAAATATTCTTCACCTTCTTCAATTTTGAACGTGGGGTGAGTGGTGACAGTATAATTCCCGAGTTCCGGGTTAAGGTAGAGTAATCCTTTCTTGGAACTGTTGACCTTTGTCGCAGATAAAATGATGGAAGTCTTAACGTTTAAAACTCCCCTGCAAGCTTTGCATAAGTATTGTGCCATATTATACCTCCTGTTTTTATTGTGTGTTTATTTGATCGATAATTCTGTCTGCTTCTTCTTTTACAAGATACGAGATATTTTCACCAAATTCAATTTTTTCAGGTTGAATTCCTAAGAGGAAAACAGGCATTTTAAAAAAATCAGAGATTTTTTTTAATGAAATATTGTGAGTGTTAAAGGTTAAGTCGCGTATTTGACTGATTGGGAATAATTTACATGACCCGGGAGGCATCATCATTTCCATACAGTCTATGAGTATAAGAATATCAGGATTGAGTGAATTAATTTTTCCTATATAGTTCTCAAGGCTTACTTCCACTGTAAGTTTGGAGATAAGATTTCTTTCCCTTATTCTTGTGCTTATATATACTCCTACACCGTCATCTTTTCTTAAGACATTACCAATGCCGACAAAAAGTATCTTTTTGTCTTTCTGCAGCAGAATGCTTTTAAGGTTTTCAGGCACCTTTGAAAAGGTATTTTACAAGAACCTGTCTTAGGCAGTTGGGACAAATTATATTGAACATATCTTTTCTTTTCAGACCATCTCGGATTTCAATATCAAGGTCCTGTCCTTCAGATATCTTTAATTTCTGGTTAAGCATATTCAGGTTAAGGATTGAAGAAAATGCTTTTGCCCCCAGTTTTTTATGCATGAAATGAATATGTTCCTTTGTTGTTATTACAGCGCCGCAGTTTTCACAGATCAACAGGTCTTTTTCCTGGAATTCGACATTCTTTTCTCTGTCAAAAGCAGCCAGGTCAAAGATTTTATCGGAAAGCACAACACCTTTTTTTGTTATGCAGTGTTCCTGGCACAGTCCGCAGAAAATACACCTGCCATAATCTCTTTTTATTATCCTGATCCTTTTATCCCTGTCGTCATGAAATGTTATAGCATGAGGAGGACAGACGTTGGCACAAGTCTCGCATCCAACGCAATTCTCATTATCAACTACCGGTTTGCCTCTGAATTTTTCAAACGGAATGTGAGGTTCAGCGGGAAACCTTGAAGTGTAAGCTGGTGTAACAAGCGATATTACAGCTTCTTTCAATTCTCTTATCTTAGGGTATTTCATTCTGACACCTCCTTATAATCGTCTTTAACACTTTTTTCACCCAATTTTATTCCAAAGCGGTAGGTTCCTCTTATCAGAGCATGAGCTGCAACAGTTGAGCTGAAAAAAAGAATCGGGATCGCTATCAGAGCTTTTGAGCCGGCATCACTTATCCCGAAGTGAAAGACGACACCGAGAAGTATGCTGCAGCATCCCAAGGTAACGCATTTTGTTGCTGCCTGGAGCCGGTTATAGGTATCAGGGAGTCGTATTATCCCTATGCATCCGAGCAGATTAAATATTATTCCGATAGTTATAAGTATAAGACTTACCATATTATTCATTAAGTTTTTTGCCCGTAAGATATTTTGCAAGGGTAAGTGTCCCGATAAAGCTTAGAATGATCCAGGCAATGCCAATATCAAGTATGAATGACTTTTCCGTCAATATTGAAATAATTGCACATATACCTACCACCAGAATTCCAAAAATGTCAATGCCGACCATTCTGTCAGGAATTGACGGACCGCGTATTATTCTGTAGAGACATACAAAGCTTAATCCTATCTGGATATAAAGCAGTATATTAAGGTATTCACTCATTCGATTATCTTTTTAATATAGTTTTCAAATGCTCCTGTAATCATTCTCGTGTAAACATCGGGATCCTCTGATCTTACATATATCCAGTGTACATAAAGATAATCACCGATAATGTCAACGGAAATTGTTCCGGGAGTCATTGTTATAGAATTTGCAAGCAATGTTCTTGCCAGATCTGACTTAAGTGATGTTTTGACCTTTACAATTCCGGGTCTTATGGGCATTGCCGGGTGTAGAACTCTGTATGCGACATCAAGATTTGCTTTTATACACTCCCAAACAAAAACAACAAGGTAAATGATGAACCAGAAATAGCGATGGGGCTGAAGAAGTTTGTGAACATTTTTTATGAAATACTTTGTGAATATGAATGAGGCTATTGCTGAAGCGATAGAACCCACTATCAGGTTGGGAACTGTTATCCTGAAGGTTAACAGAAGCCAGAAAATGAGTGACAATATAAAAACGGTTAAATATCTCATCTTAAACTCCCAGAATGATTGAAGTATATTTTACAGGATCTGTCAAAATGTTGATGGCAGGTGTAAGGACGGCATCCCTGATACCCGGGAAAGCCAGCAGACTCAGGAATATGCACAGGAGACTCATTAATACCATGCTTAAAATCATGGGTAAAGGAACTTCTTTTATTTTCGAAAGGTTTTTATTCTCGTTGTTGTTATAAAAGGCATACCTCTGGAATTTCAGAAATGATGCAAGAGTAATTATGCTGACAATAACGGCCAGAGCAGCGAGCAGGTAAAATTTGGCCATTATGGCGGCGATAATTATAATAAGTTTACTAAAGAACCCATTGAAAGGAGGTATACCTGATATTGACATTGAGGCCACAAAAGATGTTGCTGATGTGGCCGGCATTGATTTAGCCAGTCCTCCCATTTCCTTAAGATCCCGGGTTCCGACTGAATATTCAATAGCGCCGGCATTTAGGAAAAGCAGGCCCTTAAAAGCTGCATGGTTCACCAGATGGAAGAGACCTCCTGCAATAGCAAGAGTTGTGACTCCTGTTTTTTCACCCCTCGACAGCAGTATCATTCCCATTCCGATGGAAAGTACCACATACCCCATCTGACTTATGCTGTGATAAGCAAGAAGCCTTTTAATATCCCACTGGCCTATGGCAAGAAATACACCTATTACCATTGACAAAGTTCCAATGGTGGTAATAAGCACAGATATCTCTTCAGTTACAATAAACATGTTAAAGAACAGCCTGATAATGACATAAATACCTGCAGCCTTAATGAAAACACCCGACAACATTGCAGAGATTGGAGAAGGAGCTGATGAATGAGCATCGGGAAGCCATGCATGAAAAGGGATCATTGCTGCCTTAAGACCGAATCCGCTTAACAGCAGTATCTGTATAAAGAGATAATAGGTTTTATCATATCCGGCACTAAAGACTTCCCTGATGTCAGCTATATTAAGTGTTTTTGTTTTCCAGTAAATGAATCCAATACCAAACAGGATCAGAAAAGAAGCGATACCTCCAAGTACCTGGTATTTGAATGAAGCTTCAAGTTCATTCTTTTCAACACCGAATGCCACAAGAGCATAAGAGGAGATTGCAGAGATCTCCAGGAATACATATATGTTGAAAAGGTCACCGCTCAGAACTATGCCGTTCATACCGCCTATCAGCAGGCAGAAAAGAGCATAAAAGAGGTTTTCTGCTGTAAACCGTTTTAAATATGAAAACGAATATATGGAAACCAATAATCCTATTATATTGATTATAGACAGCATAATTACAGTAAATCCATCCATAATCATATAGATCCCAATGGGTATTTTATTTACAGGTTCCCATCCTCCAACCTTGTATACAGATACATTTCCACCAGTAGTTATAAGGGAAAAAATGCTGAAAGTTGCAAGCAAAATCAGAATAAAAGAGGCAATATACCTGCTAAGACCTCCGATAAATCTGCCAAAGATCATTGTCAGGAATGCTCCGGCAAGTGGAATTATAACATATAAAGGGATCAAAGGATTCATAATCTATCCTCTTAAGTTTTTAATTTCCCGGATATCGAAAGTGCCATATTTCCTGTAAATCCGGATAATTACAGCCATAAGCATTGCAGTTGTTGCCAGACCGATAACAATTGCCGTCAGAACCAGAGCCTGTGGCAAGGGATCAACATATTTTTTTACCGGATCAGCGGGATCCACTATTGGTGCTATTCCTCCTTCAACATATCCTACAAGTGCGAAAAAGAGGAAGGCACTGAATTCCATTATTGACAGGGAAATAGCAATTTTAACAAGGTTTCGCCTTGTTATAGCACCATAAAGCCCGACCAGAAATAATAAAAAACAAAGCCAGTAGGTTATCATTCCGCAATTTCTTCTTTAAAAATTACAAGGGCCAGGAAAATTGTCAGGATTGAGGAAGCTACCTCAATGCCTACAAAAATATTATAAAAGGGCAGCATCCCGGCGCTAACAAGCTGGCCGGTTGTTCCTTTAGGAAGCCAATTAAGAAAAAAAATCCTGGCTCCAATCAGAAGTCCTGAAGCTGCCAGAAATATTACCACAAGTATAGCCAGGTTCTCATATAGAGTTGATCCTGATTCCTCTTTAGTGAGTTTCATAAAATCGCTGCCATAAGCCAAAATCAGAAGAATGAAAGAACCTGCCACTATTACTCCTCCGGCAAATCCCCCTCCAGGTGTGAGGTGACCATGAATTATTACGTAAATACCATAAAGAAACACAATGCCAGCAATAATCTGGGTTGTTTTCTTCACTATTACAGTCATACCTTTCATTTAAGCATTAATAGTTTAAAGATCAAAGTTCAGGGTTAAGTGGTATCAGTTAAGTTTCAGTTTGTTTTTTATAATAAATGCGGTCATAATTTGCTTATTTTCTGCCTTTAATCCGTAAAACTGTCAGGACACCCAGCACTGCTGTAACCAGAACAGTTGCCTCGCCAAGAGTATCATATCCCCGGAAATCAAAAATGACACCAGTTACTAAATTTGCACTACCGGTTTTGTCTGCTGCCCCCTCAATATAAGGAGCAGCCATTCGCAGCTTTGACGTACCCAGAATATCTAGAGTCTGAGCAGATATCCAGAAAAAGTAGAATAGTATGATAATCAGCAGAACAGCTGTAGAGGCCTGCACATATCCTCTGGTGTCCAATCTCGTAAATGATTCCTGGCGTGAGCTGTCGAGCACAACAGCTACCATTATGATAAGAGTGATTGTTTCAACAACAATCTGGACGATTGCAAGATCCGGAGCTTTCAACAGAAGGAAACATATAACCAGGCCATAACCTACTATCCCGCAGGCAATGACTGCTGAAAGCAGGTCTTTTGCATGAATTGCATAAAGAGCTCCCAGGATCATAAGACCTGTTATTATGGATAAAGCAATTTCCATAATTATCGATTATTTATATCATAATGAGCAACATAATAATTAATCCGGCACACATCCAGATAATATAACCTGATAGTATTCCTTCATGAGCTGTACTTAAAAGGTGACTCAGCCACAGAACAAACTGCTTTGACAGGTCATAAATATCAAACCATTTCTTCTCAGCCTTTTTGTACATCCATGAAAAGAAACCAATTTCACTTATCGTTTTATAAAATTCAGGAGTCGGATAACTGGTCTGATCCTGGATGATTTCGCCTCCAATGAAACTGTCTTCATGTCTGAATTTTTTAAGGCTTGTGGCGAGATATACAATAATTCCAACAATAAAAGATATCAGAACGAGGAACGAAACGAAGGATGAATTCCAGAATCCGGTAAACCCGAATTCTCCTGATACAGGCATAAACAGACTGGGTACCACCAGGTTTGTGGCCAGTATCCCAAACACAATGCAAAATAAAGCAAGAATAAGCAAGGGTAAATACATAACAAATGGCACCTCCCTGACATTTTCAAACCTGTTTTTTCGGCGGCTAAGGAAAATACCTCCTATGAACTTGATAAAACTTGCCAGGGTCAGGGCTGATCCCATTACGGCAAATCCGAGCCAGATTACCCAGAGTTTGTTTGCCAGACCTGATCCTGCACCAAATTCAATTATTCCCTGGTAGATCATCCACTTTGATGCAAAACCATTCAATGGGGGTACTCCTGAGATTGACATAGCAAACACCAGTGCGGTAAAGAAAGTTATCGGCATTGCTTTTGACAATCCTCCTAATTCATCAATGTTTTCTTCCCCGGTCCGATATTCAACACATCCTGCTGAAAGCAACAATCCGCTTTTATAAATGGCATTATTTATCATGTGAAAAAGACCTGCTGCAATCCCAATGAATGAACCAAGTCCGAATCCAAGAATCATGTATCCCACCTGTGAAACGGCATGAAATCCGAGCAGACGCTTATAATTGTGCTGTATCAAAGCCATCATCACAGCACTGATGATAGTTACAGTACCTATTGAAAGGATGATTATCCTCATACCATCACCCGGTATGAACATGTTCATGGTTATTCTTGCAAGGAAATAAATTCCCAGCAATTTATCGAGTGAAGCAGGGAGAAGGGCAGAAGAGGAGGCCGGTGCATCTTTTGTATAATCAGGAACCCATGTATGAAAGGGGAATGCACCAGCTTTTGTGAAACTTCCAACCAGAAGCGTCAGGAATGCAGTAACGGTCAAAACGGAATCAGTTGGTAAGGATATATTGCTAATACTTAATGATCCTGTTATCCACCAGATAATAGATATACCACTGATCATTATAGAATCCGAAGCACCTATTAGAATAAGAGTTTTCTTGGCTGTTGCTGAACTGCTTTCATCATTGCCCGGAATAAGTTTATAAAGAGTGATTCCCAATATGCCCCAGAAAGTAAGGAACAGCAGAAGGTTGTCGGACAGCAGGGCTCCATATGAACATCCAATTGTAATAAGAAACCAAGAATAATAGTCTTTTACATTTCTTCTTTTTATGTATACTAAAGAATAGAATATTATCAGGGTAGAAAACAAACTTACAAACAATATCATAAGTTTGCTTAAATTGTCAACAGTGAAGGTTAAATATCTGGGTGCATCCCCGGCAGAATCAATTCCAACCAGTGTGAGACATCCTTTTATCACATCTCTGCTTAATGAGGCTACCTGTGGTGCAGTTGAAAAAAGCGAAATAGTCAGATAAAAAGTGACTATGCTTACCAATAAAGAAAGAATCCCTTTGAACGTTAGAGATTTCTCAGGAATCAGGAATAACAGCAGTCCTGCTGCAACCGGAATGATAATTAGAAGTTGCAGGAGACTGCAGACAGAGGGCAATGTTATTATTGGGAAAAAATCACTCATAATGTATTCCTGAGTTGTTTGGTCATTTCTTCAGTCTTTGCGACAGATCTCTTAATTAGCTCGCTTGCATTCATAATTGTTTTGCCTGTTTCGGCATCACAGACGACCGCAAGTCTTTCAGTACAGCAATAACAAGGATCAACGCCAGCCAAAGTTATTGTTGCATCCGCAATAGTCTGGCCAATGCATGATTTTTTGAAGGTAGCGATATTTACATAGCTGGGAGCCCTGATTTTATGACGGGCCGGAGAATTTGAGCCATCAGAAATTACAAAATGGAACACCTCTCCCCGTGGTGCTTCAGCTCTTCCATTACCGATGCCTGCAGGTATCTCATTTACCCTGACAGTTATATCACCCTCTTTTTCTTTCCTGAGCCCCGCAAGACACTGTTCAATTATCGAAATAGATTCATACATCTCAAGCAATCTGACCTCAGCCTTTGCAAACACATCTCCGGCATCTGCGGTTATGACTTTCCAGTTAACCAAAGGGTAGGCAGCATAAGGATCGTCCTTCCTGACGTCAATTGCGACACCTGATGCGCGTGCTGTCGGACCAACCGCTCCATAGTCAATTACATCCTGTTTTGTCAAAATACCAACCCCTTTTGTCCTTGCATGGATTACCGGATCGTCCATGACTGCACCGGTAAGCAGATCTGTCTTCTTCTTCACCTGGTCAAGAACCTTCTGTATTGATGGTATTTTACTATCTTCAATATCACGTCTGACACCGCCAACTTTGAACATTGCATAGCTGTTTCTGTTGCCAGTTATCATTTCAAAGAGATCAAGGACAGGCTCACGGTATTTCCAGGCCCACATAAATACTGTATTGTATCCAAGGAAGTGGCCGGCGAGTCCTACCCAGAGCAGATGACTGTGAATTCTCTCCAGTTCCCCTATGATCGATCTGATGTATTTTGCTCTGTTCGTAGGTTCAATACCTGCTATTTCTTCAACAGCATTTGCAAAAGCAAACGGATGTGAAGTTGAACAGATTCCGCAAATTCTTTCTACAAGGAAAAATACCTGTTCGTAAGTTTTGGATTCACTCAGCTTCTCAATGCTGCGATGATTGTAACCTGTTACCCATTGAATGTCTATAACAGTTTCTCCGTCACAGTAAAGCTTGAAAAGTTCAGGCTCTTCCTGCAAAGGGTGATACGGACCAATCGGTATAAGAGTCTTCCTGCCCATCATTTGTCTCCCGTAAATGTTTTAAATTCTTTTCGGTAAGGGAATACTCCTTCTGCCCAATTTCCTTCCGAAATCAGTTTCTCCTGATTCGGATGATTAAGAAAATTGATCCCAAAAAGCTCATGCATCTCCCTCTCGATCCAGTTTGATGCATTGAACATATTTGAAAGTGATTCAATTTCAGGTTTTTCTCGGTCGAGTATAACGTGAATATTAAGGATCAATCCGTCTGAATCTTTACTGAAGTGATAATGTATTTCAAAACCTCTCTTTGTATGAACAGCTGATGCTATTATAAATCTGAATCCTTCATCTTTATATAAATATTCGGCCACTTTCAGAACAGAAACAGGATCAATTGTGACACTTATCCGTCTCTGATTCCTGACATCGGATCCTACTATATAATCTTTAAACTTCTCTTCCAGCTTCCCTATGATCTGAATTTTCGTCATTTATCAATTTAAATTTCTTTCTGTTTATTTACTGTATTACCCCTCTAAAACAGCATTCCCCATACCCAATTTTCATTTTTAACTTTTAACTTTTTACTTTTAACTTTTTACTTTTTACTTTTTACTTGTCATCTTTTGTCTTCCTGCTTTTTCTGCTTCTTCCTTAATCATGATTTCTGCACCAGTTTGACAATACCTGCAATGATGGCTTCCGGCTTTGGAGGGCAACCCGGAATATAAGCATCTACAGGGATCACCTTATCAACCGGACCTGCAAATGTTATGCTATCGGCAAATATGCCTCCGGTGCATCCGCATGCTCCAATTGCGACGACCAGAATAGGTTTAGGTGCCTGGTTATAAATTTCTATAAGTCTTTCTTTATCATGGTTATTGATTGAGCCATTAACCAGTAGCACATCGGCATGTCGGATGCTGCCTACCAGTAAAATTCCGAAGCGTTCAAGATCGTGCCTGGGGGTCAGACAATCCAGTATCTCAATGTCGCAATTATTGCATGAGGCTCCGCCAAAATGAAACACCCAGAGTGATTTCTTGAAACAAAAACTTTTAAATCCCACAATAGTAAGTTTTAATAACCAAATGTAATAAGCACCAATGCAATTACCGCAAACAAATTCATCCAGAGCAGAAAGAATTTCACTGCCTGTTTTATTCTTATCCTTGGATTTGTATTCCTTATCAGTGTAAGCAGCAACACTATTCCAATTATCTTAAGTACACTCCACAACACACCGAAACCATCAAGGTTAAATCCTCCAAGCAATAATGCTGTGAGAAGTGAAGGCAGTACCAGCAGCATTATGTATTTCGTCAGCTTTATCAACGCATAGGCAGGTCCGGAATACTCGATGAAAATCCCCTCAGTTATTTCAGCTTCAGCTTCAGGCATATCGAAAGGGACAAGTGCCAGTTTAGCCTGAATGCAGAAAATCGCAACAATAAAAAGAATTATGCCTGAAACACTCCCTATAAAGGGTGAAGTCTCCTTCTGAATACTTATAATGCTGTACATGTCGAACTGCTGTCCACATTTCATAATAATGCCGGCAAGAACCAGCAGGAAAGTTAATTCATAACTGAGAATAAGCTTCATTTCCCTTGATCCTCCTACAGCTGCCAGCGGATTCCCTGATGCCAGCGAACCTATTATATAGGAAAAAGAGGGAATTGTAAGAAGATAGAATATTACAAGCAGATCACCTTTGAATCCGGTTGTTATATTAAAAAGCGGAAGCAGAATGAAGACGCCGGCCATAGTAGCCCCGAAGACACCAAAAACAGGGGCCAGAAGGAAAACCAGAGGTGATCCTTTTTTCGGAAGAATTGTCTCCTTGACAAGAAGCAATTTGAAGAAATCATAAAATGGCTGGAGCAGGGGAGGCCCTTTGCGAAACTGAACCCTGGCGGTAATCTTCCTGTCGAACCATGAAAGAAATCCACCTGTGATTGCAGCAAAAAGCAATCCGGGAAAGATCAGAAAATAGAACAGGTTAACTGCCATTGTATGATTTGTTTAAAGTCCAGTGTTCAATGTTAAGTGTTAAGTGTTAAGTTTTAAGTTATTAAGGCCTAAGAGTAAACAGTTTATTTTAGATTGCCATATAAATAATCTCTAATAAGTACTTTTTCATTAAGTTTAAAAATATTTTCCGACGGCGATTCATCTTTGCCTGTTATATCAGCTACACCAGGAGGGCAAGCTTTAATAAACAGATCAAGTTCAACCGGATCATTGAGATCGAAAAACATATCTTTTTCACGATGATGTTTGAAAAAGTCAGTCATCATAGTTCCAAAAGGGCAGATGGTGACACATGATTTACATGATACACAGAGATTTGTATGTCTGTTTATGATCCCCTCGGTGTCTTTTTCAAGTGCATCAGCAGGGCAGACATTGATACATGGCGCATCTTCACATTTTCTGCAAGAGACTCTGAAAACAGCCTGCTCCCTGATCGTTTTAAGTCCATTTGAAAGGATTTCCGTATCATGAAAATAACCCTCAGGTATCGCGATTGACGGATTTTCAGAAAGTATCGTCCTCAGTTTTATCATATCCAACAGTATCCTTTGAGCCATCTTCCAGAAACTTTAGTTAACTCCAGATATTAGGTGTATTTTTTATTTCATCATAAGTGAATACAGGGCCATCCTTGCAGACAAAGTATTCGCCCATCATGCAATGTCCGCATTTTCCAAGGCCGCACGACATATTCTTTTCCATTGAAAGATAAATATCATTTTCCCTGTATCCCATTTCAAGGAATTTAAGAGTACCAAATTTCATCATGATTGGTGGACCGCAGACTACAGCCACTGAATTATTCAGGTTGATTTTGATGTTGTTTAAAAGTGTTGGAGCAACCCCGACAGGCCCGTCCCATTCTTCATCAGATTTATCAACTGTTCTGTAGGCTTCAAATTTTTCAATGGCATTCAGCCTGTTAAAGAGGGGTTTGTAAATACAGTCAGCTGGTGTTTTTGAACCGTAGCAAAGTACTACCTTTTCTAGTTTATCCTTTACATTTTCAAGAGCATAAAGCAGCGACCTGATGGGAGCCAGTCCGCATCCGCCGCCAAGTATTATAACCTCTTTCCCATAAAACTTTTCAACAGGATACCCTCTCCCATATGGACCCCTGATGCCCATAAAAGCACCTGGTTTCATATTATGCATATATTCAGTGACGTATCCGGTTTTCATGATTGTCACTTCAAGCCTGTCTTTGACTAAAGGTGATGAGGAAGGTGTGAATGGTGCTTCACCTATGCCATCCACTGATAATTCAATGAACTGTCCGGTGTCAAATGAAAATTCTTCATCCGGGTAAAGGACAAAAGTTTTTATTAGTGGCGATTCATCAATAACCTCCTTTAGTTTCGCTTTAATAGGTTTGTATATATTTTTACCATGAAGCATGACTGACTATTTTGCAAGTTCAATGAACAGCTCATTTTTGTTAATTTTCCCAATGCAGGCCTCAATGCATCTTCCACAGCCAGTGCAGGCTATTGGGATGAACTTCTGAGGTTTCCAGACATATTTGCACATGTATCTGTTCCTGAACCTGCCGGGAAGGTCAAAAAGAGAGTCTTCACCTCCTGCGACTCTTTCAAAACCCGGATATTGGCAAGCATCGAGCTGTTTTATTTTTTCAAAACCTGGTTTGTCAATAAGTAAAAAACATGAACAGGTAGGGCAAATGGTTGCACAGGCTCCACAGGAAACACACCGGGATGAATATTTCTTCCATATATCATCGTGTGCCCCCATGATAAGTACTCCGGTTGTCTTGTAATCAGGCAGACCTTTATTTGCTCCATTTAATAATGATTCAGCAGTTTTGTTTGATTCTTTGACAGAAGACAATAGTCCACTTTCCCCGAGTGGCTGCAAATAAGTAAATTGTTTTGCAAATTTCTCTCCTTTTTCTGTTATTATTCTGATTATTATTTGATTATCAACAAGGATGACTGATAAGTCAGCAATTGTTTCCGCCCAGGGTTTTATTCCGTATGTTGTACAATGACAATGTTCCTGCTTCTCAAAACAGTCAAAGGATACCAGAACAGTATTTTCACGCTTCTCCTTGTAAAAAATATCCTGAAAATCTTTGTCAAGGTAAATTTCATCAAGAAGCCTGAGACCTTGTATATCACAGTTCGGAGCACCAATGATTACACGCTGCCTTTCTGACAAATTAGGAGATGTCACATTTTCTTTTGTGGGAAGAAAGAATGACTTCAGCGATGTAACAGGTTTTGCCCTGTTGTATGAAATATTTTTGACATTTATGGAATCCAGAAGTTCATAATCTATTCCGAATCCGTTATCAATGGCAGCGTAAATTATATAAGATGTAAGCAACCGTTCAATTGCTCTGTCCCATTCTTCCTTATTTATGGTTAAATACTGCATTTATGTGAGAAGATTCACATATAAAAATAAAATCATTGGACCGAAAAATCAATGAAATTTTCCCTAATATTTCCAACAAAAAATTGAATTTACCCATAATTGATTATAAAACAATGAAATATTTTATCATTTTAGTCATATTAAAATTTTATTAACTTGCATTATGAAACTTTCTAAAACAAAATGATGTGAAACAAATCACAAAATATGTTATTAAAAACAGCCTTAAACGCATCTTTTTATACCGGGCCTGTCTTGCACGTCTTAAGATGATGGGTGTTGATAAGGTCTTTTCTTATACTCTTGCCAATGAAACAGGTGTAACTGCCGATCAGGTAAGAAAAGACTTTTCAGAATTCGGGATTAAAGGCAATAAACGGGGAGGTTACAAAATAGATGAGCTTCTTGAAAAAATGGAAACAATATTCCATAAGAACAAAGATCATAATATTGTTCTCATCGGAATGGGTAACCTTGGACTTGCTCTGTCAAAATACGGAAAGTTTGTACAACGCAATATAAATATTGTTGCAACTTTTGATATTGACCCTTTTAAGCAGAAGATAAGGACAGATATCCCTGTATATTCAATGGGACGTCTAAAAGAGATTATTGAGAGGTTCAAAGTTAAGGTAGCTATAATAGCAGTACCTGAGATCTCAGCTCAGGAGGTCTGTGATGAACTAATAAGACAGGGAATAAGGGGGATAGTCAATTTTGCGCCGGTATTGCTTAAGGTGCCACCTGATGTTATTGTGAATAATGTAAATCTCAGTGATGAGCTGGAAAGTGTTATTTACTATGTGCACAAGCTTCTTAAATCAGAAGGACTTAAAAACATTGAATTATTATACAGGGATATGAAATACTGATAAGGGGATTGGTCCAAGGTGTTGGATTCCGTCCATTTATCTGCCGGCTTGCGGCAATGTACGGCCTTTATGGCCAGGTTGAAAACAGAACGAACGGTGTGATAGTTACAGTTGACGGAGATCCTGAAACGATAAACAAATTCTGCAGTGATATAGCTGCTCTGGCTCCACCGGCTTCAAGGATCAAGTCAATTGAGCTTATGAATCGTCCAGTGTCAGGTTATAAAAGATTCATAATTGCTGAAAGCAAGTTATCGGAAAGTCAAATAACTGAAGTCTGTTCTGACATAGCTGTTTGCAATGAATGCATCGCAGAATTGACCACAGATGAAGGAAGGATTGATTATCCTTTCATCAACTGTACAAACTGCGGGCCTCGTTTCTCAATAATCAGGGAACTACCTTATGACAGGCCTAATACGACAATGGCAGTTTTCAAAATGTGTCAAAGATGCCATAAGGAATACAATGATATCCTTGACAGGAGATTCCATGCTCAGCCCATTGCTTGCAATTCATGCGGACCAGAGTATCTGGCAAAAGAAAACGGGAACATTGTTCATGGAATTTATCCAATACTGAACCATGTCATTGAAAAAATCGATTCAGGTGGTATAATAGCTGTTAAAGGCATAGGAGGTTATCATCTGATGTGCGATGCCCTTAATGAAGATGCTGTCAAAAAGCTGAGGATCCGTAAACGCAGGGATGCAAAACCCTTTGCAGTTATGTTCAGTAATATTGAGGTTGTGAAGGAATATTGCTTCTTAACTGAAGAAGAAGAAAAGGAGCTTAGCGGATGGCAAAGACCAATCGTTCTTCTGAAACAGAAAAAGCCTCTGGCAGAAAGTGTAAGCAATGGATTGGCTACTATTGGAGCCATGCTTCCCTATATGCCGTTTCATTTTCTGCTTTTCAGAAAACTGAATACTCCGGTCATTGTACTTACAAGCGGCAATCTGTCAGACGAGCCAGTGATTATTGATGATGACGAAGCTGAAAAAAGGTTAAGTCGGGTAGCTGATTCAATAATTTCTTACAATAGAACTATCCATAACAGGGTGGATGATTCTGTAATCAGGTTAATTAATAACAAACCGTCTATTATAAGAAGATCAAGGGGTTTTGTGCCTCGACCGGTTGATCTCTCCTTCAATGTCAATGGAATTATTGGACTTGGAGCCGAACAGAAGAATTCATTTTCAATAGGTAAGGATAACCAGGCAATCATGAGTCAATTCATTGGAGACCTCAATAACGTCGAAACATGTGATTTTTACAGTGAATCGGTTGATCGCTTCTCGCTACTTTTCAGGTTTAAACCCGAATTTATTGCCTGTGACCTTCATCCCGATTATTATACAACCCGGTTTGCAACATATCTGGAAAAAGAATATAACATACCTGTTCTGAAAGTCCAGCATCATCATGCACATGTAGCGTCGTGCATGGCAGAGCATGGGATTGATGAAAAAGTGATAGGAATAAGTATGGATGGAACGGGCTACGGAACTGATGGGAGAATATGGGGTGGAGAATTTCTTATTGCCGGCCTCGAGGGGTTCGAAAGATTCAGTCATTTCGATTATGTCCCTCTTCCCGGTGGTGACAAAGCTTCGCTTGAACCATGGAGGATGGCATTTTCGTATCTTTACAATTATTTTGGAGAAAATCTGGATTATAAAAGAATTAGAGCATTCAAAACCATTGGGGAAGAAGAATTTTCACTTGTTAAGGCAATGATTTTAAACAAGATAAACTGTCCACTGTCATCAGGGGCGGGACGTCTGTTTGATGCAGTTTCTGCACTTGTCGGACTCTGTTTCAGAGCCTCATTCGATTCAGAGGCTCCGATGCGCCTGGAGTCAGCAATAAGACAGGCCACAGAAATGGTTTATCCTTATGAAATGGGTGATACAATCATTTTCCGTGAAACCCTTATGGCAATAATTGATGATATTGATTCAGCCGATATTTCAATTATTTCTGCAAAATTCCATAATACAATTGCACAGGTCATACTCGATATTTGTGAAAAGATAAGGAAAGAGCATAGTTTAAACAAAGTAATAATGTCGGGCGGTGTGTTTCAGAATAAATATCTTCTGGAAAGATCTTATCATATTCTGACTAAAAATGATTTTGAGGTTTATTCAAATAATCAGGTTCCTTCAAATGATGGAGGAATATCTCTTGGACAATTAGTAATAGCGTCAAAAAATTTTGGATTATGTGTTTGAGTGTTCCGGCCAAAGTGATCAGGATAGACGGACAAATGGCTGATGTATCAGTTGGTGGTGCAATCTTTAAAGCAGGATTGCATATGCTTGATGAAGTATATCCAGGGGAATACATTTTACTTCATGCCGGATTTGCAATACAAAAAATAAGTGAGAAGGAAGCGCTTGAAACAATAAGGCTCCTTGAAGAACTTGATTCTGCAGGAGATAAATAATCCGGAAATGAAATATATTGATGAATTCAGAGACAACAGGTTGATTGTCAAACTGACAGAGCATATCAGAAAATCTGCCTATGCAAAATATGTTTTCATGGAAGTATGCGGCGGGCATACATCATCCATCCACCGCTTTGGCATACCATCTCTTTTACCGGGAAATATATCTCTTATATCAGGTCCCGGCTGTCCGGTATGTGTGACGTCCACAGATTTTATAGACAGTGCAATAGAATATTCAAGACGTGACGATACAATTATTGCGACTTTCGGTGATCTGATACGGGTGCCTGGCTCATCGTCATCGCTGGAAAAGGAAAGATCAGAAGGTGCTGATATAAGAATCGTGTTCTCGGGTCTGGAAGCACTCAACATTGCCCTGATGAACAGGGAAAAGAAAATAATTTTCCTAGGAATTGGTTTTGAAACAACAGCGCCGGGAACAGCGGTGACTGTAAAAGAGGCATGCAAAATGCGTCTTGACAATTTCCATGTTCTTAGCGCTCACAAGATAATGCCTCCAGCCATGGAGACAATTATTAAGGAAGGGACATGTCTGGATGGATTCATCTGTCCCGGCCATGTTGCTGCAATTGCAGGATCAAAGATCTTTAAGTTCATTCCTGAAAAGTATAATATTGGTTGTGTTATTTCGGGATTTGAACCGGCAGACATTCTCCAGGCTGTGCTGATGTTAGTGATCCAGGTTAACAACAAGGCTCCGGTTGTCGAAACGGCTTACAGGCGTGCGGTTACTCCTGAGGGCAACGTCAGGGCGCAGGAAATAATGGAGGAAGTTTTTGAATCGCGCGATACATCATGGCGTGGTTTTGGAGTGATCCCTCAGAGTGGATTGAAATTGAAAGATATTCATGCAAAAATTGATGCTGAAAAAATGATGCCCCTCCGAATAGAAAGAGTAAATGACGATCCTGGTTGTATATGCGGGGAAATTCTCAGAGGGCAAAAACGTCCCGGTGATTGTACACTTTTAGGGAAAAGATGTACTCCTGAAAAACCTGTAGGTGCCTGTATGGTATCACCTGAAGGGGCCTGTAATTCATTTTATAAGTATTCGTATGCCGGGTGAAAAGATAACACTAAATCACGGGAGTGGAGGAAGACAGACCAATGAATTGATTAGAAGTCTGTTTATCAGGAAATTCGGGATGTCAGTTCCTCTGACGGATTCAGCAATATTGAAGGGTAATGGCAAATTATTTGCTTTTACTACCGATGCTTATGTAGTGGATCCAATTTTCTTCCCTGGAGGGAACATTGGAAAACTTGCAGTTTGCGGCACTGTAAATGACCTTGCAGTTTCCGGAGCAGTTCCTGAATATATCTCTGTTTCATTTATTATCGAGGAAGGTTTCCCTTTAAACGACCTGGAAATGATAGTTGAGTCTATGGCTGATGAGGCTCTCAATGCCGGAGTAAAAATTGTGACAGGTGATACAAAAGTTATTGGTAAAGGGAAATGCGACGGAATTTTTATAACTACATCCGGAACGGGAATACTTAAACCTGAGTTCAGGCATATAAGCCTTGGTGAAAAAGTAAAATCTGGAGACAAACTTTTACTGAATGGTCAACTGGGAAACCATGCCATATCTATTCTTGGTGTACGTAATAGCCTGAATTTCAGTTCAGAAATCAAGTCTGACTGTGCTTCGCTCAACCATCTGATTCAGCATATCCTGGCCAGATGCAAAGAGGTCCATTTCATCAGGGATATCACACGTGGCGGCCTTGCTTCTGTACTAAACGAACTTTCCGCTATGACATCGACAGCAATTTATATTGATGAGAAATCGATACCTGTAGATGATGCAGTGCGAGGCCTTTGTGAAATTATGGGATTCGATCCACTGTCACTTGCAAATGAGGGCAAGGCATTGTTTGTTATTGGTGAAAATGATGTCAAAGCAGCTCTTGAAGTGTTGAAGTCACATACTCTTGGGAAAGATTCAGCTTTGATAGGAGAAATTTCAGATGACAGGAGAAGGAAAGTAATTTTAAATACTGTCGCTGGTGGCCAGCGTATTCTGGAAATGCCCACAGGGTCGCTTTTACCACGGATATGCTGATCAGGTCCTAAAACCTGTTCACAGAAGCTTTACTGGATAAAGTCATCCAGATGTATTTAATTTCACACTGACTTATTGGTCAGAGAATAGCATGGAAATGAAAAATCAGAATTTAAATCCGAATTTTATTTCAAGGCGGTTGTAGTTATTTTTATAAGTTGAAGTACCATTGTAGTAATCTCTCTGACTATAGCTCGTCCTAGCATACCTGTAAGCGAATGAAAGATAGGTCTCATTTTCTTCTCTTGCCCAAGAAATACCTGTTCCCAGGCCGAAAGAGGGCCCTCCTTTATATTTGGTTGGATAATTATATGGGTTTTGGTAATTATCTGACCCGTCATCACCTCCGATATGAACAAGACCTCCCCCTCTGAAAAATATAAAAGGAGTTGTCTTCTTTTCGCCGAGTAGCCTTTTATATTCAAAGAATAAAGGTGTAAAAGCTCTGTTAAGAAATTCCACACCTGATCCTAACGAAAATAAATTTCTTGTCTCCAAAGTGTAATTTAGAAGAATATTGAAACTAAAAGGTGCATCAAGGTCGTTGCTTTGTGCTCCGGCCAGAACTCCTGCCTCAAGAACAAATCCGGGGCCGCTGCTTTTTCTTCGGTTAAAAGTGGGTATCTCTTGCGCGAACTTCTCAACTTCACCTGAATCAAAAATGTAAATACTATTGTCAGAAGTCTGCATTTTATATTTGTTATCAGTTATTTCCAGAAGCTTTCCATAAATTTTACTTCCGTTTTTAAGATACAATGCATCTTTTGTTTTCTGTGCTGAAAGGTTGAATGTTGTCAGGAGACAAAATATCAGCGGGATCAGGAATCTTTTCATGATTAAGAGAAGTTATAGGTTAGAAGTTTTGCATGATTTTTGCTTAAGGTAAATTGGATAACCCGTAACCCAATGAAAGCAAAAATCATTCCAATCACACCCATTTTGGTCATCACCTTCATTTTCTTTATATCATGCGAGGATACTCTTTACCGGGAATACAAAGGGAATTCTCCGGTCTACATGAGCTATTCGGATCTTAGATCGGCCATCAGGATTCAGCAGGATGTTGATTTGAAAAATCCTGGCAAGGTATATTATAAAGACAGCTATATTTTTATTATAGAAGAGCTTAAAGGAATTCATGTGTATGATAATACTGATCCATCATCACCTGTAAAAAAAGCCTTCATTAATATTCCCGGTGTAGTTGATATGTCGATTTCAGGATATATTCTTTACGCAGATAGTTATATCGATCTTGTGATTCTTGACGTTGAAAACATCGGTAATATTCATGAAGTCGGCAGGGTAAAAGATGTTCTTCCCTATACAGTTCCTCCTGTTGACAACAATTATCCGACTGCTTATGTTGACAATAAAAAGGGTGTGGTGACAGGTTGGGAACTCAAGACCATCAGAGAAAGGGTCTATCCGAATCCTAATCCATGGCCGGTTTATTTCAGGGGTGGTTTAGAATTTCTCGACACAAAGAATGCAACAGGGGCTTCTTCCGGAGTTTCAGGCAGTGGTGTGGGATTTGGGGGGTCGATGGCCAGATTCGGTCTAAAGGACAAAGTGCTTTACATAGTTGATCAGAATACACTTAAGATATTCGACATTGCAACCAAGACAAGTCCGGTTAAAGCTGGGGATTTTTCGCCGGGATGGGGTGTCGAAACAATGTTCATCTCGGGCAATAATATGTTTCTCGGGACAACTTCAGGGATGGTGATTTATGACATATCAAACCCTTTTGTCCCAACTTCATGGACTTTTTTCAGTCATGCCCGCAGCTGCGATCCTGTCATAGTTGATGATACACTGGCCTATATCACCTTAAGGACAGGCACAACATGCGGAGGTAGTGTAAATTGTCTTGACGTTGTCAGTATAAGAAATATTTCAAAACCTGTACTTCTACATACCTTTTTGATGAAGAATCCGCATGGACTTGGGAAAAATGGCGATCTGCTTTTTATTTGTGACGGCAATGACGGACTTAAAATATTCAATGCTTCTGACCCGTTGAAAATAGGTGAGAAGCTTATTTACGCATATCCAAATATACATGCTTATGATGTAATTCCACTTGATGGTCTGCTCGTTATGATCGGAGATGACGGACTATATCAGTATAATTATTCAGATGTAAGGAATATAAGACTTCTAAGCCATATTGAAGTAGTTAAAAAATAATTTAACCGGCTAGGCTATCAAATAAAAGTCTGAAGACTAAAGCGCTTATATCTTCAGTGATTTCTCAGTTTATTATCATTTATAATAAAGCTTCCTAATATTATTTTTTATACCGTTTTAATTCGGTTCATCAGGATCGTTATTTAGTTTCATTCTAAATAATCAAATATGATCAATATAATTTTTTTAAAAAAGTATTGTTATTATTTTAACAGCCCTTAAAAAAAAGATTATTGACTTTAAAAATATAATTAACTATTTAAAAATCACTAATAAAATGTATCAAACAGGAAATCTGGTAAAAAAGTTGACCGAAAAATATGGGCGATCAAGACACAGCCTGATGCCAATTCTTGAGGGTATTGTTGAGAAACATAATTATCTGACCGATGAAGTGATGGTTGAAGTGGCTAAAGAGCTTGACATTTCAGCTGCTGAAGTCTATGGAACTGCATCATTTTACACCTTTTTAGATACAAAAGTCAGAGGTAAATATGTAATTAGAGTTTGTAAAACAATAACCTGTTCAATGAAGGGCAAGAATGAGATTATTCAGACGCTGGAAGACATGCTTAAGATAAAAGTCGGTGAGACAACCTCCGATAACCAGTTCAGTCTGATCGAGACCAACTGCATTGGCTGGTGTCATAAGGCACCTGCAATTCTGATAAATGAAATGCCCTATACCGAATTGACTCCGGAAAAGGTTGTTGAGATAATAAAAGGATACATGCAAAAATAATTAGCGGCTAATATTATGAAAAACAAAGGATTAAATAAGGTAGACCTTATTTTTGAGAAAATTGATCTGAAAGAAGTTCTTACCAAGGCATTTAATATGAAAGGTGAGGAGATTATTCAGCAGATTCTTGAATCAGGTCTGAAAGGAAGAGGTGGTGCGGGATTTCCGACAGGGCTGAAATGGAAGTATACTGCAGCAGAAAAGGAACCTGAAAAATATGTTGTTTGCAATGCTGACGAAGGAGAACCAGGGACATTTAAAGACCGGGAAATTCTTGACAGGGTCGCATATAAAATGTATGGAGGGATGGCGATTGCGGGAAAGGCAATCGGTGCCAAGAAAGGAATAGTCTACCTGAGGGGTGAGTACAGATTTTTACTGCCGCAGCTTATGAGAGAGCTTGAATTATTCCATAAAATGATCGCTGAAATAGGTTATGATTTCAGGATAAATTATGCTTTGGGAGCCGGCGCTTACATCTGTGGTGAAGAAAGTGCTCTTTTTGAATCAGTCGAAGGGTTCAGAGGTGAACCGAGAAACAAACCTCCATATCCCACTACATCTGGTGTTTTTGGGAAACCGACATCAATCAATAATGTTGAGACCCTGGTAACGGTTGTAATGATTATTAAGGAAGGTGCAGCTGTATATAACCAGCTTGGTACAAAAGACTCAAGGGGATCAAAAGTGTTCTCAATTTCCGGCGACACTCCCACACCAGGAATTTTTGAACTGGAACTTGGAATGACAGTTCAGGAATTTGTGAATGAATTTGGAGATGGTGATACCAAAGCAGTGCAGGTAGGTGGTGCTTCCGGTTTTTGTGTGCCGAGGAAAAAATTCAACGATACGGTTATAGGCTTTGAAGGAGTGCCGACAGGAGGTTCCATGAAGCTTTTCAACAGTTCCCGTTCGATGTATAATGTTCTTCACAATTATCTTGATTTCTTTGCCGAGGAATCTTGCGGACAATGCACTCCATGCAGAATAGGATGTCAACAGCTTTTAAAAGGAGTTGAAAAAGTGAAAAAAGGAGATGTCAAATCCTCGTATCTGAATGAACTGGTAAAACTGGCAGATACTATGAAAATTGCATCAAAATGTGGTCTGGGCCAGTCAGTCGGTAATGCATTCAAAACCATAGTTGAGAATTTCAAGGAAGAAATTATTTATTGATTAATGAAAAAAAAGACAGTTATGGTAAATTTAACTATAAATGACCAATTTGTATCTGTTCCTGCAGGAACTACAGTTTTGGCTGCTGCACAGAAATTAAAAATAACTATCCCGACATTGTGTAATCATCCTGATTTATGTGTTGCAGGTAACTGCCGGGTATGTGTAGTTGAGCAAAAAGGCGCAAGGACACTTATTGCATCGTGCGCTACGCCGGTGTCGGAAGGAATGAATATTTACACGAATTCCCTGAAGGTAAGAACGGCCAGGAAGCATATAGTTGAGCTTTTACTTTCTGAGCACAGATCCGATTGCACAAAATGTTATAAGAATCAGAAATGCGAACTTCAGGCTCTTGCCAACGAATTTGCTTTTGGTGATACTATATTTCTTGATCTGGTTGAAGATCATCCTTATACAATTGACAGATCGTCACCTTCATTCATTAAGGATGACAGCAAATGTATAAGGTGTCAGCGTTGTGTAAGAACATGTGCTGAATTGCAATATATTTCGGCAATTGCAGTGGCAAATAAAGGTGCACATCAGAAAATCTCATCATTTCATGACAGGCCCATGAGTCATGTAGTTTGTACAAATTGCGGACAATGTGTGAACAGGTGCCCCACCGGTGCGCTGGTTGAGAAGACATATATTGATCAGGTATGGGATGCTATTTACGATCCTGACAAACATGTTGTAGTTCAGACTGCTCCGGCTGTAAGGGTAGCTCTTGGAGAGGATCTTGGTTATGATCCGGGTGAACGGGTGACCGGGAAAATGGTCACAGCTCTTAAACAAGTTGGTTTTGACTCCGTTCTTGATACTGATTTCACTGCCGATCTCACTATTATGGAAGAAGGCACTGAATTATTGACACGCCTTAAGAAAGTGATTTTGGAGAAGGATGGTAAGACTGCTTTGCCTATGTTTACTTCCTGCTCGCCAGGTTGGATAAAATTCATTGAACACAAGTATCCTGAGTTTCTGCCTAATCTTTCAACCTGCAAGTCGCCTCAGCAGATGTTTGGAGCACTTGCCAAAACATACTTTGCAAAAAAGAAGAAACTTGATCCGTCAAAAATTGTTTCCGTTTCAGTGATGCCATGTACAGCTAAGAAATTCGAAGCCGACAGACCTGAAATGAGAGCAAGCGGATATAAGGACATAGATTTTGTTCTTACGACAAGAGAGCTTGCTATTATGATAAAGCAAGCCGGAATTGACTTCAGGGTCCTCAGACCATCAAGTTACGATTCGATAATGGGCGATTCAACAGGTGCCGGCGTGATATTCGGTGCTACCGGAGGAGTAATGGAAGCTGCTCTGCGGACTGCTTATGAGATCGTTACGGGACGAGAAGTACCTTTCGACAATCTGAATATTACCCCGGTCAGGGGGCTGGATGGTGTGAAAGAAGCTACTATCAAAATTAACGGATGTACGGAAGACTGGAAGTTCCTTGAAGGTGTTGAACTTAAAGTTGCAATAGCTCATGGCCTTACCAATGCAAACAAAATAATGAAAATGGTTAAGCAGAAAAAGGCTCCTTATCATTTTATTGAGATAATGGCATGTCCGGGCGGATGTATCGGAGGAGGTGGTCAGCCTATTCCTACCAACAATGAGATCCGGGAAAACCGAATTAAGGCTATCTATTCTGAAGATGAGCACATGGTACTGAGGAAATCACATGAAAACCCCGATGTCATGGCTCTTTATAAGGACTTTCTGGGCAAACCAAATAGCCACAAAGCTCATGAACTTCTCCACACCCACTATGTTGAAAGGGACAGTTATTAGGATTTTTTTATTTAACTTAATGGCCGGTATCTTTTATACCGGCTTTTTTATTTTTAAACAATGAAACAAATTAAAGTTTCTTCGGCCCAGTTTGAAAACAAAAGCGGTGACAAGGATTACAATCTTTCAATTATAAAGTACCTTGCCGGAAAAGCTGCTGCAGCAGGATCAGATGTAATAGCATTTCATGAGTGTTCAGTAACCGGATACACCTTTGCCAAAAATCTTTCAAAAAAACAAATGCTTGATATTGCTGAATATATTCCTGATGGTTATAGCGTTTCAAAGCTAATTGAAATAGCCGGAAAACATAAAATTACAATTCTTGCAGGGCTTTTTGAGCGAGATTCAGATGACAAAATTTACAAAGCCTATGTCTGTGTCAACCAGGATGGATTAATAGCTAACCACAGAAAACTTCATCCTTTTATAAACGCATTCGTCACGCCAGGTAACAGTTACACTATTTTTGATATTTCAGGATGGCGATGCGGTATACTTATATGCTATGATAACAATGTTGTAGAAAATGTCCGTGCCACTGCCCTTCTGGGAGCACAGATCATCTTTATGCCTCATGTTACAATGTGCACCCCGTCACCACGCCCGGGTTCGGGATTTGTTGATCCTTCACTTTGGAAGAACAGAGATAAGGATCCTGAATCTCTGAGGAAGGAATTTGACGGTCCCAAAGGAAGAGAATGGCTTATGAAATGGCTTCCTTCCAGGGCTCATGACAATGGTGTATATGTTGTTTTTTCAAATCCTATAGGGATGGATTATGATCAGTTAAAAAACGGATGTTCAATGATAATTGATCCTTTTGGAAATATTCTTTCTGAATGCCGTACTCTTGGCGATGATTATGTAACAGCCATTCTTACACCCGACAAACTGACATCTGCAGGAGGTTATAGATACACAATGGCGCGAAGACCAGATCTTTACAGAGATATTATTGGCAGAGAACACAAGTCGGAACAAAAAGTGGCATGGATGATAGATGAAAATAAAAGTGTTAAGCATTAAAAAAGTGACATTCTTTTATGGAAACGAAGCTTGATTGGAAAACCGGCCTTTTTCAGGGAAAATTTGAGATATACAAAAATGGCATTAAAATAGGTGAGCTTAGCAAAGGAAACTGGAAAAGGAAGGTGGCTGCTGCTTTAAACAACCGTAATTTTCAATTTGTCACAAAAGGCTTTTTCGGGCGAAATACAGTTGTTATTGATTTGATAAGTAATTCGGAAGTAGCCAGTATCGAATATTCAGCCTGGAAATCAGAAGCATCTGTAAATTATCAGAGCAAAATTTATAATTGGCATTTTGATAATTTCTTCAGAACAAAATGGAGTCTTGGCAATGAAAATGGTGTACTTATAAAATATGCTTCAGATTTATTAAAGGGAACTATTAACTCATATACCGGAGACGAATTGCTTATAATATCCGGATTTTTTATCCGGAACTTTTTCAGGCAGAGATCAGCGGGCATAGCTTCAGCTCATATCAGCAGCTGATTTTCTTGAACTTTCTTGTTTTTTCTTAATTTGCTTTATAAGTAAAAATGAAAAAGATCATCCATATAGATATGGATGCATTCTTTGCGTCGATAGAACAACTTGATAACCCTGAACTGAGGGGTAAACCAGTTGCTGTAGGAGGGAGCGGCCAAAGACACGTTGTTGCTGCAGCCAGTTATGAAGCACGCAAATTCGGGGTCAGATCAGCTATGCCATCAGTAACCGCAAAAAAACTCTGTCCTGATCTTATTTTTGTCCGGCACCATTTTGAACGGTATGAGGAGATGTCGGCACGAGTCTTCGAAATCTTCAGGGAATATACTGATCTGGTTGAGCCACTTTCTATTGATGAGGCTTTTCTCGATGTCACAAATGATAAGAAAAAGATCGGATCAGCAACACTTATTGCACGACAGATCAAGGATGAGATACGGAAAAGAACCGGGCTCACTGCTTCGGCCGGGATTTCGTACAACAAGTTCCTGGCAAAAATTGCCTCCGATATAAAAAAACCTGATGGGCTCTTCCTTATTTCACCAGATGATGCCCAGAATTTCATCGAAGAGCTGCCGATTGAAAAATTTTATGGAATCGGAAAAGTTACCGCTGAAAAAATGCATAAACTCGGGATTCATAATGGTGCGGATCTTAAAAAACTTGATCTATTGTCACTGATTAGAAATTTTGGGAAAACAGGAAAATTTTATTACGATATTGTTAGAGGTGTTGATGAGCGTCCTGTTGAACCCTTTTCAGAGCGAAAAAGCATAGGCACTGAACTAACGTACGAAAAGGATCTTACCACACAATTTGAGATTATTGCTGAACTTTATAAAGTTGAAAAGGAATTAATGGAACGCCTTAAAAATGCCGGGACAACAGGAAGAACGATAACTGTGAAGGTTAAGTTTTCTGATTTCAAACAGATTACAAGAAGCAAAACGCTTCAGAGCTACATCCGTAGCTTTGAAACACTGCATAAAGAAGTTACTGAAATAAGGAAATCAATGAACCTTGATGAATGCAGGATACGGCTTCTTGGCGTCAGCGTTTCAAACCTTGAAAATGATGAATCCGCTGAAAGGCAGCTACTTCTCTTTAAAGAAAATGACTGGGATCAGTTTAAAAAATCAGATGAATAAAATATCAACGGAGGAGTGACACTCTCAAATATGGAATTTATCGTCTGTTCTGAGTTTCACAGGGGCACGGGACAGCATGTATTTTCCTGTGCTTGTGAGTTACTGCACAACCTGCAGTCAGCACAATAACCAAAATTAATAAAATTAACGAAGATATTAAAGCTGTCTTTTTCATGAGTCTGAAAGCTACACTTCAAATTCCAAATTACTTTTTAATCCATAAGTATAACGCTGATATGTCCTTTAAATTTCAGAACAATCCATCTACCGTTAAATATCTTTCGCCGGTATCATAGTTGAAGGTAAGAATTTTTGATCCTGATTTTAATTCACTTTTTTTAAGGTTAACGGCTGCAAGCACCGCTCCTGTGGAAATTCCGATAAACAATCCCTCTTCCTTTGCTGCCCTTTTTGTGAAAGCATAAGCATCATCTTTGCTTATTTTTACTATTTCATCAATTAAAGAAGTATCAAGAATAGAAGGAACAAAACCTGCTCCTATTCCCTGGATAGGATGCGGACCAGGAAGTCCACCGCTTAGCACTGGTGACAATTCGGGTTCAACAGCAAAAACTTTCATTGCCGGGAAGCGGTTTTTCAAAATCTGTGAACATCCGGTTAGATGACCACCTGTTCCTACACCGGCAAACATGTAATCAAAACCGTCGGGGAAATCCTTTAATATCTCTTCTGCGGTAGTATTTCTATGTATCTCCGGGTTAGAAGCGTTATCAAACTGCATAGGCATCCAGGAATCAGGGATTTCGTTCACAAGCTGTTTTGCCCTCTCGATAGCACCATTCATCCCTTTTTCTCTCGGGGTAAGTTCAAATTCAGCTCCAAATGCACTCATGATCTTTCTTCTTTCTGGAGACATGGATTCCGGCATAACAAGGATAACCCGGTATCCTTTTACTGCAGCCACCATTGCAAGACCTATGCCTGTATTGCCGGAAGTGGGTTCAATTATAATACTTCCCTGTTTTAAAATACCCCTTTTCTCTGCATCATTGATCATTGCAATTGCAATGCGATCCTTGATACTCGCTCCAGGATTGAATTTTTCAAGTTTCATCCAAACTGTATGATCAGGACCAAAAAGACGGTTTATCCTTACATGCGGTGTATTGCCTATAAGTTCAAGAATTGAATCTGCCTTCATTTATATGATCTGATGTTGTCAAATAATAAAATTTATAGGTTCATTAATATTATTTTGTCCTCTGACGATAATTTCACTCTTGTGGTATACAACCGAGTAAGGGGCAATGCTCTCAGTAAGCCATACATTTCCTCCTATTATACTGTTGTGTCCTACCACTGTCTCTCCTCCAAGTATTGTACATCCTGCATATAGAATGACATTATCCTCGATAGTGGGGTGCCTTTTTTTCGAAGCCTTATTCTTGTCAACACTTAAGGCCCCTAAGGTGACACCCTGGTAAATTTTAACGTGGTTGCCAATATTTGTAGTTTCTCCTATGACAATACCTGTTCCGTGATCAATTGAGAAAGGACTGCCAATAGTTGCTCCGGGATGTATATCAATTCCTGTTATCTTATGTGCATATTCTGTTATCATTCTTGGAAGAAGAGGAATGTTAAACTTATTGATGGTGTTGGCGATTCTGTAACAGTAAATTGCAAAAAAGCCCGGGTAAATTGAAATCACCTCTTCTAACTGTTTGGCTGCCGGATCAGATTCAAGGATAAACCTGGCATCATTCAGAAGTGTTTCCTTGATAGAAGGCAACTCATTAAATAACTTTTCAGTGGTATCTACACTGTCAGACGATAAACCGGTGAAAATAATCACAAGCATATCTCTGACAGTTTTATATCCGGAATCAACAAACGGGTCTTTCAGTGTTTCGTCAAACGGGAAGAGAATCTTAAATATCTTCTTAACGGCAATCTCTACACCCTTTTTATTTGGAATAACCACAGTTTTATTGTTTTAATGCGTTTTCAAGATCAACAAGCAGGTCATCAATATGTTCAATACCCACTGACAGCCGAATAAGATTGTCGGTAACGCCAATCTTATTCCTTAGTTCAGGAGGAAAAGCCCCGTGAGTCATTACCGCAGAGTAATTGGCCAATGATTCAACACCGCCCAGGCTATCGGCAAGCTGGAAAATTTTGAGTTTCCTGAAAAATGAGTTTGCTTCATTTAATCCCCCTTTTATTTTGAATGATACGATCCCACCATAACCTGACATCTGTTTTCTGGCAATTAAATGTCCGGGATGCTCCTCAAGTCCGGGATAATAAACTTCCTTTACATTTGACATTTTTTTCAGGAAACGGGCTACCTGAAAGGCATTGCATTCATGCTGTCTCATCCTGACTGCCAGAGTTTTCAATCCCCTCAGTGTCAGCCACGAATCGAAGGGAGAGGGGACAGCCCCCACACTCTTCTGCACAAGGTGTATCCGCTCATATAATAAATCGTCATTAAGTATAACAGCCCCACCAATGATATCAGAATGACCGTTGATATATTTTGTTGTGCTATGGATAACAATATCAGCACCCAACAGAAGTGGTTTTTGAAAATATGGAGAAGCGAAAGTGTTATCTACAACTGAAATAGTTTTGTATGTCCTGCTTATTTTTGTAATTTCTTTTATATCAAATATTTTGAGTAATGGATTTGTAGGGGTTTCAATCCAGATCATTTTGGTTTTTTGAGTAAAGGACCTCCTGATGGCATCAAAGTCAGAAAAATCGGTAAATGTGAAGTCGATCTGAAGCGGTTCCAGAACCTCTTTTATAAGACGATAAGTTCCTCCATACATATCCTCAGGAACAACTACATGGTCACCTGGATGTAGAAGTGAAAAAACCGAATGTTCTGCAGCAAGACCGGAAGAAAATGATAAAGCATGTTTCCCTTCCTCAAGAGAAGCCAGGCATTTATCAAATGCGGTGCGTGTAGGATTACTTATTCTTGAATATTCATACCCTTTGTTTTTGTTAACCTCCTCCTGGGCATAAGTTGTGGTCTGATAGATTGGCACAATAGTTGCCCCGGTTGAATTATCCGGGTCCTGGCCAACCCATATAGCCTTTGTTTCAAATTTCATCAGTACTCATAGTAATATTTACCTTACAAAGTTAAGTATTACATTTTAGCAAATCATACCTGCACCAACAGTTTCATTTGTGCCGTGTTCTATAAAAATCAGGCTGCCGGTAATATTATTTTTCTTGTAACTGTCATAAAAAATAGGCTGAGCTGTCGAAATACTTATATTGGCAATGTCATTCATTGCTATTGTAAAGTCATCAAACTCTTTTTCAAGTTTGTTGATATTCATTTTATAATTTACGGAATTGATTATGCAACTCGTCTCATTCGTGTTGTTTCTCAGAAGATATTTACCTCCGGTACGCAAGGGTCTTTCGTTAAACCAGCAGATCATAAGATCGATGTTGTGGCCCGATTCAGGTATTTCGCCAGATTTTACGATCATATTACCTCTGCTTATGTCAAGCTGATCTTCAAGTATAAAAGCAACAGAATCACCTGAGTCTGCTTTATCCAGGTCCTTTCCCATCACTGATATAGAAGATATTTTTGATTTGAGGTAAGAAGGTAAAACGATTATTTCATCACCTTTGCGGAATGTTCCTCCTGCAACCCTTCCTGCGTAGCCTCTGTAATCGTGATACTTTTCTGAGAGAGGCCTGATTACTGTTTGTACAGGAAACCTTGCTTCTCCATTGTTTTTTTCTTTTGTAATATCAATGCTTTCAATCAATCTTAGAAATGTAGGACCTGAATACCATTTCATATTTTCTGAAGGATCGACTACATTATCCCCATATTTTGCACTGATAGGGATAAAATGAAGATCCTTAATATTAAGACTGTTTCCAAGTTTAATCAGATCATCTTTATGAGACAGGAAGATGGATTCCGAGAAGCCTGTTAAATCCATTTTGTTGATGCAGAATACTATGTGTCTTATATCGAGAAGACTGGCTATGTAGGTATGCCGGATTGTCTGTTCAAGAACACCTTTCCTTGCGTCTACAAGAATTACGGCAAGGTCGGCTGTACTTGCTCCAGTGACCATATTTCTGGTATACTGAATATGTCCGGGTGTATCAGCAATTATAAATTTTCTTTCGGGAGTGGAAAAATATCTGTAAGCGACGTCAATTGTTATTCCCTGTTCCCGCTCTGCTCTTAATCCATCGGTTAGCAAAGAGAGGTCAATTTCTTCTTTGCCAAGCCGTTTGCTTGATTGGACAATCTGTTCCATCTGATCTTCGAAGATTGATTTACTATCATAAAGAAGCCGGCCGATAAGTGTGCTTTTTCCATCATCAACACTTCCTGCGGTAGTAAACCTTAGAAGACTTCTGCTCGGATTTTCGCCGTTTATTTTCATTATTTCCCTATATATTACTAAAAATATCCCTCCTTTTTTCTGTCTTCCATTGCTGCCTCCGATCTCATATCATCATATCTGCCGCCCCTTTCAGTAACCCTGGTTGCCGCAATCTCAGAGATTATTTCTTCAAGTGATTCAGCTTTTGAAAGAGTCACACCTGTGCATGTTATATCGCCGATTGTTCTGCACCGCACGTCAGCCTCAATAATCGTTTCATTTGGTTTTAACTTCATAAATGGAGCCCATGCAAGGTATATGCCGTTCCTGAAAAAGATTTTACGTCTGTGTGTGTAATAGAGTTCGGGTAATTTTATTTTCTCCTTACGAATATATTGCCATACATCAAGTTCTGTCCAGTTGCTGATTGGAAAAACCCTGAAATGTTCACCGAAATTCTTATGACCATTGAAAATATTCCATAATTCGGGACGTTGATTTTTCGGGTCCCATTGTCCAAAAGCATTTCTATGTGAAAAAAAACGTTCCTTTGCTCTAGCTTTTTCCTCATCACGCCTTCCTCCGCCGATGGCGACATCTATTTTCAGTTCCTCGATAGCATCAAGAAGTGTTACTGACTGAGCTTTGTTGCGACTGGCATTTATACCTGTCTCTTCAATAACCCTGCCCTGATCAATGGTATCCTGAACAAACCTGACTATAAGCTCCACGCCAAGCTCTTCTGCAAGGGCATCCCTGAATTTGAGCGTCTCTTCAAAATTGTGACCTGTATCTATATGCATAAGGCTGAAAGGCATTCTGGCAGGCCAGAATGCCTTTTTTGCCAAATGCACAAGAACGATCGAATCTTTACCGCCTGAGAAAAGGATGACTTTCTTCTCAAACTGAGCTGCAACTTCCCTTAAAACAAATATTGCCTCATTCTCAAGGTCCTTTAAATGTTCATCGTTTATCTTCAATATCTCATTCGCCATTTCACGAACATATTTTTTTGTTTAGTTTGATTCTCTCCTTTGTCTTTCAGCTTTTAAATTCATTATAATGCATTAACAATCTCTTTTCCAAATTCCATTATTTAAATTTTGCCTTTTGTCTTTTATCATTTATTTGTGCAAACCACATTCTTTGTCACTCCCCTTTTCCCACCACCATCGGCCTGAGCGGAAATCTTCATTTTTTTCAACAGCCCTTGTGCAGGGTTCACATCCTATGCTGACAAATCCTCTGTCATGCAGAATATTATAAGGAATATTGTTTGTTTTAATGAATTGTCTCACTTTTTCAAAATTCCAGTCAAAAAGGGGATAGAACTTAAATAATTTTTTCTCATCGTCAAACTCAACCATTTTCATTCGTCCGCGTTCGGCAGAATGCTCAGCCCTTATTCCAGATATCCAGACTGAATATCCTTTAAGTGCCCTGTTAAGAGGAATAACCTTCCTGATATGACAACATTCCTTTCTGTTTTCTACTGAATAATAGAAACTGAACGGACCTTTTTCCGAAACCATACTTTCAATTTTTTTACGGTCAGGGAAATATACCTTAATAACCGGGTTGTACCTTTTAAGTGTCTCATTGAAAACCTTATATGTCTCCGGGAAGAGTCTTCCCGTATCGAGAGTTATTACTTTAACGGGAAGACTGTTTGAGAAAATGATGTGGCTAATTACCTGATCTTCAAGACCAAAACTTGTTGTAAAAATGACTTTACCCGGAAACAATGAAGTCATTTCCCTTATCCTGTCAGTAATTGCTGCCTTTAACAATCGCTCAGTCAATTCTTCCGACTTCATACTGACTTCTTTTGTTCCTGAGTGAAACCCTGACTCTGATCTTGTGAATATGAGCCCATACTCTTTCGTGGAAGTAATAGAGGATCGTCTTGGTAAGTACCTCAATGCTTCCTATTGATACGGCAAGGGTAACCTTTCCGGTTATAAAATAGCTTATTATCATGGTGTCGAGAGTTCCGACTATCCTCCATGACACAGCCTTCAAAAAACTTTTTACGGGTTTGTCAGCCCTGTCGCTCATTTTAAAGACACCTTTCTTCCTGTCGCATTCTGCTGTTTGATTTATAAGTACATCTAGCATAAGTTCAGGTTTTTGGAATATCCAAAAATAAAATAGCTTCTCTAATTATATATTGGTAATTATACGGGAAAAAAATAGGTATTAAAGCACATATAGGAATATGTAATTTAACCTACAACCATCTTTTTTTGCTAATTACAAAGGGGGAGTAATAAAATCGGCAAAGTGATTAGTAAGCATATTGTCATTCAGCATGAGATGTTAAATTTCAGATGATTCGTTTAAATGAAGAGGGGTTCCTTTAATTATAATCCGGATTATTTTCTGAGTTACATTTAAATGATTCCATAAGCTCATTGGCAAGCCCTCTTATGAAATCATTCACTAATTCGTCTGATGAAGGAAAAAGGTTCCATGATGATGGATTTCTAAGTGAAATTTTTCCTGTGCTTAGATCATTAATTATTTGCAAAATGTTTTCCTGGCAAGGTTTGATATTATTATCATAATTCAGAGAAGTTGCAATTTTATTGTATTTTATAAAGAATTCATCGAGAACAAAATACCTTTTTCTATGACGGTTATACAGTTCCGTATTGTTCCCAAATGATGATTCAAAATTCCGGAATCTTATTAATGCATTATTCCTTATCATACTTCCAACTGTTGCCGGATTGAAACCTCTTGCCAAATATATTTCCAGGTATCTGTAAATGCCAATGTATCCGAAAGCGTCCAAATCATCTGCAGCTGAAAGTATTGTAAACAGGATAAAGGATTCATCAGAATTATTATAAACCTTTTTATCATGATTTTCCAGGGCTAAAAGCACCTCTTCATAGTCGATTTCCGAGATGTCATTTTCTCTTAAGAAACTTATGCAGAGGTTTTTGCTGTGTATTCCATGCACGGGACCAGGATCGTTCGACATCCCGATATCATGAAGAAGACATGCTGTAATCAGTTTTTCTGAATCGATACTTTTATGACAATGTTCTTTTTCACAGAAACTTTTAAGCAGTTCCTTTGCATAGCTCCACACTCTTCTATGGTGTTCCAGGTCATGGGAGAAAAGCCTGGTTTGACCCCAGTGTCTTATAAAAAACTCCTCAAGTTTCTTCTTAAGCCTGGTCTCTGCAATTTTGATGGATTCATCAATTTTCATAATACAATAATAAAAAAGCAAAAGACATTGCCTTTTGCTTTTTTATAAATCTCCTGCAGGAGATATTATTTTTCAATCATTGTCTGGGCAAGATCAAGAATGGTTGTATCATCAAAAGTGACTATTCCGCCACCGGGGCCCTGTTCAAAGTGAACACCAACGCTTTGTCCCTTTTCGAAATTTCTCCCTCCGAAGTAGTTTCTAACAGTTTCCTCATTCAAATCAAGCTGGTCTGCAATTTTTTTCATACTACCGGAGGGTAACTGGTCTTTGATCTTGCGAAGTTCATTAAATGTTATTGTTTTTGCCATTTCATGAAGTTTATAATATTTCTAAATAATCAGTATAATTCTAAATCCAAAGTTAATCATTAATAAATTAACATAAAAATTATTGTTTGGGTAGGATTCAAAATTCAAAATTGGTTATTCTTGAATTTCACTTAACATATTGAGAAACAAATCTATTGCCTTAATCTTATCATTGTTCAGTTCAAAGTCTATATTTTTTGTCAGGTAATTCATCAGATCTGATCCTCTTATTGTGCCTGATTTTCCATATTCGCTTACTACTTCTGGAATGTTTTCAACTCCAATCCTGAGTGCATTATTAAACTCCTCGATAAAATCAGGATCAAGTTTCCTGTTGGAAGTCCAACATGCAAATACAAAAGGGAGTCCTGTAAAATTAAACCATTCACCTGCCAGGTCGATTCTGTATTGAAAGATTTTTTCATACTCGAAACATAAGTCTCCGATAAGTACCAGAGCTTCATGATCAGGGATTTTTACAAAGTTAAAACCTTCTGAAGTATCATTCCAGGTAAAATTTCTTTTCCAGAGTTTTTTGGCCAGTATTTTTGCAAGACTGACCGATGACCGGGATCTGTAGTCAAGATTGATGGTTTTAATATTATCAAAATGACTATTACTGAAAAGTATTACAGTTCTTACATTTCCATATGCACCAAGACAAAAATCGGTAATTATATGGTATTCTCTCAGAAGCGGAAGTGTTGCAACAGGGATAAGTCCTATATCAACCTGATCATTTATTAATTTTGAAGCACATTCTGCAGGGTGATCAGTAAAAAGGACTATTTTTTTATCAAAGCCGCTTTTTTTCAATCCGTAAATAAATGGATATGTGTTTGCAAAATTTACTGCCGAAATTCTTATTTTTTCATTTTGCATCTTACTTTACTTAAGGAATGGTTTTATTCGTACGGATTCAGTTTTTTTACACCGGCTAAAATACTACTTTTGTGTATAAGAATGTTATCTGTAATGATGCAAACATGATTGAATATGGAACTTAATACCCTAACCGCAATATCTCCGCTCGACGGAAGGTATCGGCAGAAAATCGATGAACTGGATGCTTATTTTTCAGAATTTGCACTTATCCGATACCGGATTATGGTCGAAATTGAATATTTTATAGCACTGTGTGATATCCCTCTTCCACAATTGGCTGATTTCAGGAAAGAGAATTACACTCGATTGAGAGCACTATATGAAGAATTCAACCTGGTTGATGCGGGTAAAGTCAAGGAGTCCGAAAAGATAACCAATCATGATGTAAAAGCAGTTGAATATTTCCTTAAGGAGAAGTTTTTCCAATCAGGTCTGGGAAAATGGTCAGAGTTCATCCATTTTGGTCTGACCTCCCAGGATATTAATAATACAGCAATTCCACTTTCATTAAAGGATGCTCTTACTGACATCTATTTTCCGCAGCTTTTCGAATTACGTGAAACCATTGCCAAACTTGCCGATGAATGGAAAGAAATTCCGATGCTTGCCCGGACCCATGGGCAGCCGGCCTCACCCACCCGCGTGGGAAAAGAGTTTTCAGTTTTCATTGCAAGGCTTGACGAACAGTCGAAATACTTTGGTCAGATCCCATTCTCAGCAAAATTCGGAGGTGCAACAGGGAATATGAATGCACATAAGGTTGCTTACCCTGAAGTGGACTGGAACTCTTTTGCCAACTCCTTTGTGAATGAAACTCTGGGTCTGCAGCGATCCTATCCGACAACCCAGATTGAGCATTATGATAACCTTGCCGCACTTTTTGATAACATGAGGAGAATAAATACGATCCTGCTGGATCTGTCAAGAGATATCTGGACATACATTTCCATGGATTATTTCAGGCAAAAAATAAGAAAAGGAGAAATAGGATCTTCTGCCATGCCGCATAAAGTAAATCCAATAGATTTTGAGAACTGTGAAGGTAATCTCGGATTTGCCAATGCTGTTTTCGGACACATGTCTGAAAAGCTGCCGGTGTCCCGGCTGCAGCGAGATCTTTCTGATTCCACTGTACTCAGGAATTTAGGCGTACCTGTCGGACATACAATAATTGCATTCAGCTCATTGTTAAAAGGACTTAATAAGCTTCTTATTAATGAGGAAAAAATAAATGCCGATCTTGAAAATAACTGGGCTGTCGTGGCAGAAGCAATTCAGACAATACTAAGAAGAGAGGGTTTCAATAAGCCTTACGAGATGCTTTTGGGATTGACCCGCACCAATCAAAAAGTATCACGGGAGTTAATCAACGGATTTGTTGACTCTCTTGATATTCCTGAATCATTGAAGTCTGAACTGAAGGCGGTTACACCTTTTAATTATACTGGTTTTTAATTTTAAAGGTATCTGATGAACAAGATTAGGTTACTGCTTAAATATCTGGATCCTTATAAGTGGTCTGCTTTCAAAAACATATTTTATAACATTCTGAGTGCATTATTTGCACTTTTTTCATATACAATGGTCATCCCTTTCCTCAAAATTCTATTTGACAGGATGGAAACCATCCCATATCCCGGGAAATTTGAAATGAGTGCAGATTATCTTTCCTCGGCAGGCAAATATTATGTCTACAATTTTATCGAAAAACATGGTGAAACGGAAGCCTTGTTGATGGTATGCCTGATTGTGGTGATTGCAAGTCTCTTTAAAAACGGATTTATTTTTCTGGCAAACAATAGCATGGCTTTTATAAGAGCTTCTACCGTACGGGATTTACGAAGGAAAATGTACAATAAAGTTTTAAGGCTTCCTTTGTCGTTTTTTACGGATGCCCGCAAAGGAGACATAATGACAAGGATTTCTAATGATGTCCAGGAGATCGAAATCTCAGTGATGTCATCACTTACTATGTTATTCCGTGATCCTCTGTATATTATCATATTTG
Organism: uncultured Rikenellaceae bacterium; assembly: GCA_964514725.1. Taxonomy (GTDB): domain Bacteria; phylum Bacteroidota; class Bacteroidia; order Bacteroidales; family VadinHA17; genus LD21. The sequence goes on along the minus strand of CAZEUL010000009.1, from coordinate 92,901 downwards.
TTGTATATCTTTTTGTCACAAGTGTGCAGCTTACATTGTTTGCATTACTCCTCCTGCCTGTTAGCGGCTGGCTGATCGGACGGGCAAGCAGAACCCTGAGATCTTCCTCACTTGTAGGACAGCAATACCTGGGAAAACTGCTTTCTGTAGTAGAGGAAACATTATCCGGATTAAGAATCATTAAGGGTTTCAATGCAGAGGAAAAGATGAAAAAACAATTTTCAGCAACAAATGAATATTATTCCAAGATTTTTAAAAGGATCACACGAAAAGCATACCTTGCCTCACCAATTAGCGAGTTTCTGGCTACTATAGTTCTTATGATCATCATGTATTTCGGGAGTACTCTGGCATTGAAAGGTGTTGGAAACCTGGATCAGGAGAGACTGATAGCCTTCCTTGTCGTTTTTTCACAGATTATTCAACCAGCAAAGAACATAACTACAGCCTGGTTCAGTATACAAAAGGGAATAGCCTCAATCGACAGGGTTGATCAAATCCTCGAAGCTGAAGAGAAAATAATGGAGAAAGCTGATGCTGTTCCAATAAATGATTTCAAACAGTCGATTGAGTTCAGGGGGGTCTGGTATGCCTATAATAATGAACCGGTTTTAAAAGACATAAACCTTAAGATCCTCAAAGGACAAACAATTGCAATTGTAGGTAAATCAGGTGCTGGTAAATCAACACTTGCAGATTTGCTTGCAAGGTTTATGGATGTTGATGAAGGCGAGATACTTATTGACGGGATCAATATTCAAGACCTTAAAATTAAGGATTTGCGCAATCTTATGGGAATAGTAAGCCAGCAACCGATTCTTTTCAACACTTCATTCAAGGAGAATATTGCTTTTGGAGTTGAAGTCCCAAATATGGAAAAAGTTGAATATTCAGCCCAGATTGCAAATGCACATGATTTCATAGTTGAGACTGAAAATGGTTATGAGAACTCTGTTGGAGAATCGGGGAACAGACTTAGTGGAGGACAACGTCAGAGAATTAGCATTGCACGTGCCATTATGGCCAATCCTCCCATACTAATACTTGACGAAGCTACATCTGCCCTGGATTCTGAATCGGAGAAGCTTGTGCAGGAAGCCATCCTGAATTTGATGAAGAACAGAACCTCCATTGTAATTGCACACCGACTCTCAACGATTCAGCATGCAGATTTAATTGTTGTGATAGATGATGGCAGAATTGTTGAAACAGGAACTCATTCCGAGCTGTTAAGCAGACAGAACGGGTATTATAACAAACTTTATGGTTTTCAGTCTATTTGATTGTTTATTTCTTATAATGCTCATAGGAAATATATGGCCGGAACAGTAGTGAATTATTTAAAAATCCAGATTTTTATTCTTGCTCTTGTTTTAAGCTCTGAAATGAATGGACAGGTGCTCTTTTCTGTCAATTCCGGATTTTATAAATCACCTTTCAATGTTAGACTAACCGCACAGGATCGTTCTGCTTCGATAAAATATACTCTTGATGGGAGTAATCCCGCAATATCAACTACAGGTTTCATTATAAACTCGAACTCATCCATTCTTATTGATCCTGAAAGCACAACCGGGAGACCAACAAGCCCCGGTGTAATAATCCGTGCCTGTTTGATCAAAGGTGGAATTATCACCTCAAAACCGGTTTCAAGGACTTATATTTTTATTAATAAAGTCAGGACTCAATCATGGCCTGGGGGAAATTGGCCAATAGGATCAGTGGGTGGCCAGGGAATTGACCTGGATATGGACCCGGAGGTGGTTAATGATCCTGACTATGTTGATCGTATAGACAATGCATTAATTGATATTCCAACCATTTCAATAATTACAGATCTTAACAACCTTTTTGATCCTGATACCGGAATATATGTCAATGCATATGGTCATGGTCTGGAATGGGAGAGGGAATGCAGTGTTGAACTTATTAATCCCTCCGGGGTACCAGGTTTTATGGTCAATGCCGGTTTGAGGATCAGGGGCGGCTCAAGCAGATCCCCTTCTTTCCTTAAACATGGATTCCGTCTGTTTTTCAGGGAAAAATACGGTAATGACAAGCTCGAATTTCCCCTGTTTGGAAATGAAGGGACTGATAAATTTGACAAAATAGATTTGAGAACTGATCAGGATTATGCATGGAGCAATGGTTGGGATAACAGCTCCTTTGTCAGAGAGATTTTCTCCAGAGATTCGCAGGGTTCTATGGGGCAGCCTTACACAAGAAGCCGATACTACCACCTTTACCTGAATGGAATGTACTGGGGGCTTTACCAAACCCAGGAACGTTCAGAGGCCAGGTTTGCATCTTCTTACCTGGGTGGAGATTTGGAAGATTATGATGTATTGAAAATCAACACAGAAGATGGTTCCTATACAATTGAAGCTACAGATGGCAACCTTAAATCGTGGGAAAGAATCTGGAATATGTGTCAGACAGGCTTTGAGTCCAATTCAGATTATTTCCGTATCGAAGGAAAAGATGAACAGGGAAACCCTGTAGCAGGGGGAGAAATACTGGTGGATATAGATAATCTTATTGATTATATGCTTGTGATATTTTATACAGGTAATTTTGATTCTCCCACCTCTGCTTTTCTGATGAATAAAAAAGGGAACAATTTCTATGCAATAGAAAACCGGAATGATAAATCGCATGGATTCACATTCTATATTCATGATGCTGAAAATGCCATGCTTACAGAACCAATCTATCCTGGTGTGGGAATCAATGAAGACAGAGTGAATATCGGAACAAGGAATGATGACATGAAAATGGAAGTAAACAATTTTGCAGATTTCCATCCCCAATGGCTTCATTTTAAACTTTGCGGTAACAATGAATACAGGGTTCGATTTGCCGACAGGGCCTATTACCGCTTAAATGCAGGTGGGGTTTTTTCTCCTGACAGTGCTCTTAAGCGGCTTAACAAACGGATTAAAGAGGTTGATCTGGCTGTCATCGCCGAATCCGCACGATGGGGAGATGCAAAGACTGATGGTTCTTTCCGATATACAAGGAATAATAACTGGCTCCCGGAAATAAACAAACTCAGGAACGATTTTATCCCATTCAGAACCCAAATAGTAATTGATCAGCTTAAGTCAGCCGGACTATTTCCTGAATTTGATGCACCTCGTTTACGTGGACCTGACGGTATTATTTACAAGAAAGTAATTTATCTGTCATCGGCAATATCGGTTCAGCTTGAAAATCCAAATAATTCAGGTCTCATTTATTATACACTTGACGGCACAGACCCCAGAATGCCCGGAGGCTCTGTTTCCCAAAAGTCACTATCCGCTTCAGGGCCAATGACATTAGCGGTAACAGCTTCAACAGTTGTTAAATCGCGAGTATTTTTTGATGGCAAATGGAGTGCATTAAAAGAAGTCAACTTCATTAAACAGCAAACAGATTATAATGACTTAAAGGTTACTGAATTACATTATCATCCTGCCGATCGTATTGTCGGATCTGACACCATAAATGGTAAGGATCTAGAGTTTATTGAATTTAAGAACATCGGCTCGAACACAATTAGTCTTGCAGGTCTTGCCCTTGATTCAGCTGTGCATTATCAGTTCCCTGAAACATCATTGCTTCCTCCGGGGCAATTCTATGTTGTGGTATCCAAGCCATCAAAATTTTATGATTACTATGGTCTTATACCTTCCGGCAATTTCCAGGGAAACTTTTCAAACTCTGGAGAGGAAGTTCTGTTAAAAGATTCCAGGAATAACAGGGTCATTGATTTTACTTATGATGATAATGATCCCTGGCCTTCGCAGGCAGACGGAGGCGGATATTCATTGACCTCAAAGGAAAAGAATCCCACCGGAGATCCGGCTGATTATAACTACTGGACCATATCATGGAAACAAGATGGGACTCCATTTGCTGACAATAAATCGTCCGACACTCATTATGACGATTCTATTTCAAATGGAAGTCTGCTGATATACCCGAACCCAGCTTCAGTAATATTAAACATACAGCTTGATGCTGAAGAAGATGAGATTGAAATATGGTTATTTAATAACCTTGGAAAACCTGTGATTCATACTTTTATAGGAAATCCTGATATTCTTGATCTTTCTGCTTACCGACTGCCGGCTGGAATTTATTTTCTCAGGGTTAAGACCGATAAATACTGCGGACAGGTTCCTGTTATTATTTTAAAGAAATGATAAAAGTGATGTAATTATGGTAAAAAGACTTTTTTTAATCTCCGTGATTTTGTTTCTATTAATGTCATTTGCAACAGCACAGAAGGCATTGCATAAATTTTCACTCAGGGAATCGGAATTTATACTCGACGGTAATCCTTTGCAGATCATAAGTGGTGAATTACATCCTGCAAGAATTCCTGCTGAATATTGGAGACACAGGATCAAAATGGCTAAGGCAATGGGATGCAATGCAATTTCAGCTTATATATTCTGGAATTTCCATGAACCGGAGGAAGGAGTATTTGATTTTACAAATGGAAGCCATAATCTTACTGAATTTATTAAAACTGTCCAGGATGAGGATATGTGGCTTCTGATCCGTCCAGGGCCTTATGTATGTGCTGAATGGGAGTTTGGGGGAATACCTCCTTATCTTCTAAGGATTCCGGACATAAAGCTCAGATGTATGGACCCGAGGTATATGGCCGCAGTGGAACGGTATATTTCACGTCTGGCTACCGAACTTAAACCATGGCTTGTAACTAATGGAGGACCTATACTTATGCTTCAAATTGAAAATGAATATGGCAGCTATGGTAATGACAGGAATTATTTGCTGAGGTTAAAGGAAATATGGACTCAAAATGGGATTGATGTTCCATTTTTCACAGGTGACGGGCCAACTCTGGAAATGCTTGAAGTCGGAACATTGCCTGGTTGCGTTGTAGGACTGGATTCTGGAGCATCTCAGGCTGATTTTGAGCTTGCATCAAAAGTAAATCCGGGAGTCCCTGTCTTCAGCAGCGAAACTTATCCGGGCTGGCTTACTCATTGGGGTGAAAAATGGGCACGACCCGATACATCAAAATTATTTCGGGAGATAAGATTCCTGATGGCAAATAAGAGATCATTCAATCTGTATGTGGTACATGGTGGAACTAACTTTGGATTCACTGCAGGAGCAAATTCAGGAGGTGCAGGTTATGAGCCACATATAACAAGTTATGATTATGATGCCCCTGTTAATGAACAGGGACAACCTACACCCAAGTATATGGCATTAAGAAACCTGATAGGATCATATCTTCCAAAAGGAAGAAAACTTCCTGATATTCCGGCTCCGATACAGCCTGTTGAAATTCCCTCAATTCCACTTAATGTCTTTACATCAGTCTGGGATAACCTGCCTCAACCGGTTAATTCTGTTCAGCCAAAACCATTCGAAGCCTATAATCAGGACTATGGTTTCATTCTTTACAGGACCGAGCTAATTGGACATAAAAAAGGAAAACTTGTAGTAAAAGACCTGCATGATTTTGCAACTGTCTTCATAAATGGTGAATATATTGGATTCCTTGACAGGAGGGAGGGTATTAATTCAATTGAAATTCCGGAAACCAAAGCTGAAAAACCTGTTCTTGAAATCCTTACAGAAGCAATGGGCAGAATTAACTTCGCAGAGAATATCATAGACCGTAAGGGAATTACCGAAAGGGTTACTCTTAATGGGGTTACATTAATGAACTGGAAAGTTTATAACCTTCCAATGGATGAAAAATTTATTTATAACCTGCGATCTTCATCAAGAAATCCGGGTAAGAGAGGAATTTTTTTTCAGGCAAATTTTTACATTGAGAAAGCCGGTGACACCTACTTTGATCTATCCAACTACAAAAAGGGGATTGTATGGGTAAATGGTCATAATCTTGGTCGCTATTGGGAGATAGGTCCGCAAAAAAGATTGTACTGCCCGGGATCATGGCTCCGTGCCGGCAGAAATGATATGGTAATATTTGATATGCTTCAGATCAATCCTGGAATTGTTCTGGGTATGAAAACAATGGAATGAAAAGAAAGTAGGCTGAAAAAATGTCAGATTAGCTGATTTCCCTTTGGAATACTTTGTGTTTGCCTTTGTCAGCGATTAATCGGGCTTTGTGGTTCGCTTCGTAACTGCACCACATAGCCCGTGAGCTCGAAACCGGTTGGAAATGGAACCACCGGTTATCGCTGAAAGCAATCAATTTACTCAATGTACTTTTATTTCGGCCCTCTTATGTATTTGTTTATTTATCAGACAAGAATTTTTGTCGTTAAATTGTTTATGCTCGTAACAATATCATCAAAAGGTTTGTTTTCACGGCTTTTGTCCTGTTCGACAATCATATATTTCATTCCTGCAATATCCTTTGCAGCAAGAATAGCTTTAAAATCTATAACACCAGCTCCGACAGGGGCAAAATCGTCTTCACCGACAGTTGTATAATAAGGAGCTTCTTTGGTGAACATATCTTTCATATGGAACAGCTGAAATCTGCCGGGATATTTGTTAAAGATAGCAACAGGATCCTGTCCTGCCTTGGAAGCCCAGAAAAAATCTATTTCCATTGTAACCAGGTCTTTGTCAAGTTCAGCAAGCATTACGTCAAAATATGGAATCTTGCCCTCAACTGTATCAAATTCAAAATTATGATTATGATAGCCAAATTGAATCCCAAAATCTTTCATTATTCGTCCAACAGTGTTCCAGTCAGCCACCATTTTTTTATAGCTTGAAATAGTTTTTCTGGCTTCCTCCACCACCCATGGCTGAATGCAGTACTTGACTCCTAATTTAGAATGATCCTCTGCCATCTTTTTTGCATTGTCAAGTGTAACTCCAGCAGCTTCTACCTGAGTATGACTGCTTAATATTTCCATACCAAGGTCATTAACCATTTTTAAAAATTCTGCCGGGGCATAGCCATAAAATTTCCCGTCAGCATAACCTGCGAGTTCAACGTATTTGTAGCCGGCATCAGATACTTTTTTAAGTGATCCGGGAACATCCGTTGCCATAGCGTCTCTGATTGTATAAAGCTGAAGACCAATGCCAAATGATTTGCGATCAACTTCAGATGCTGCCTTAGCAACTGGTTTTACTGCATTTCTGCATGAATACTGTGAAACAGCAAATGCACCTATGGCACCTGCTGCGCTGAGTCTCAAAAAATCTCTTCTGGATTGTAATTTTTTCATTGTTTTATATATTTAATAATAAACTTTCTTAATACCAGATCTAAAGTTATGATATTAAATGTAATACAATCTTCATTATAAATTGATGAATTATCATGATTAACATGATCCGACAAAGTTCCTGAAATATTAGGATCGGAAAAGAAAATCATTTCAATTGGAACAATCTTGAAATATGTCTTTTGTAAATATTCTCAAATACACATTCTGCAACAACTTCCTGATGTTCATCAAGGAGCCTGTAGAAGTCGTCAAGTTTTTCAGCTGCAAGCCTGTATGCTACATGCATAAGTTGTCTCATATCCGGATTAAAATCAGGATTGGCGGTATTATGTCTCAATGACCCGGCAAATTTGGTGCTGTTCCAGCCCGCTACTTCATCCGTTGATGCAAGATTAGCAGGATTAATATCAATGACATCTGAATATGGACCACACAATTCTTCTAATCTGTCGAGTGAGTTGGTGTAAATTTCCTTTACAAAATCAAGAGCTTCACCTCCTGCCTCAGCCAGACCGATTACTTCTTCGAGCCACGTCGTTCCGGCAGTTTTTATGTGAATGCCCTTGTCGTGCATAGCCAGAAGGGATCCAATTTCAGGATATATCGAAAATTTATCTGATCCTGAATGTACACTTATTTTTAGGTTTTCCGGCAAACCGAATTCATTTACTGCATGGCTGATAACCATTAGATCGTTTTCAAATTCATCAATAAAATTTAAAATATCACCTTTGTAATCAACCCCTTTGTTAAATCTGCCTGAGAATTTGGGAGCAATTGTTTGCACCGGTATATTCTGATTGCTCAGCATTTTTAAAATAAAGAAAATTTCAATGGGCGTTTGTGCCTGAGGAACTTCATCCATCGAAATTTCAGTGATGAAATTGTCTTTGCCCTTTGTTTTTTCAATTTTTCTGTAAACTTCACCCGCCTTATTTGAAGCATAAAGATATTTTTCAGCAATATCTGTCAGCATTGCCATAGAACATCTCTGGGCTTTTCTGATTCCCGGGATTTTAAGACTGCCTGAATACTTTCTTGCTCCTGAAATAAATGTATTCAGTTCATCGTCACTTGCTCTTTTCCCTATAAAGGACGCTACATCAATTGTAAAATAGTCGGAGCTTTCAATAAACCTGTCAACCGTGTCGGGATTTATATGATCAGCATCTACAAAATAAGGCTTTGTGAATCCTTCCTTTGTAACAGCCTGGTCAGCTTCATTCCTGACATCAGAGGGATGTGTTCCGATTATCATATGCTCCCTATTTGATTTGTTCCAGACAGGGGTAATTTCAATACCTTTGTTCCCTGCCTCAACTATTGCCTTTAACTGTGCATGTCCCTGACGTCCAAACCTGTCACCTAATCCAAATGAGTATTTACCTAATTTTTTCATTTATCAATTGATTGACGGTGATTAGAATTATTACAGATCAATTTTTTTCATTTTCGGAACCAGAAAATGCATTACAGTCCAGGCTATCAGATATGCTACTGCACAGAATACAAATACAAAAGTATAAGCAATGGTCATTTTCGCCTGCACCAAAGGTACCTGTATTTCTTTCAGCTTATCAAACATTGCCGGATCAACAGCCTGAAGCTGAGTGACAATTTCTGATGGCAGATTACTTAGTTCAAACTTATTGAGATCAATAATATCGTTATACTTGTTTACCAGCGTCATAGATCTTATTTTGTCGATGTATTCACCGAGGTTTTGTCCCTGTGCTTCAATCCACGATTTAGCAATACCTGCGCTGCGGTAGCCATCGAAGATCCAGCCCGATGCTTTATTGATAAAAATACCTCCCAATCCTCCGGCCATTCCTCCGATACCTGTAACACTTGCAACAGTCTTTTTGGGGAACATATCAGAAACTGTGGTGAAAATATTTGCCGACCAAGCCTGGTGTGCTGCAGTTCCAATTCCGATTATTATTACAGGCATCCAGTAACTTATACTTCCCAGGTACTGGGCGGATAATACCAGAAGCGGAACAAGGGCGATCAGAAACATGGCTTTCATACGTCCTGCATAAACCTCATATCCTTTATTTATAAAATGCATCGGAATCAATCCTCCGGTAATACTTCCAACTGTTGACAGTGTATATAAAACGGCCAGAGGAAAAGCGATCTGCATCCCGGTCATTCCATATTGGGCTTTCAGATAGGCAGGAAGCCAAAATAAATAGAACCACCAAACCCCGTCGGTCATAAATTTGCCAAAACTGAATGCCCAAGTTTGTTTGAACCTAAGAAGTTTAAACCATGGTACCTTTTCAGTATTCTCTGCTGCAATGTTGTTCGATTCATCCAGGTTATCAGAGTGTATATAGTCAAATTCACCCTTGCTGATACGTTTGCTCCTTGAGGGAATTTCATATAGCCAGAACCAGAATATAAGCCACGAAAAACCAATTCCGCCGATAATCAGGAATGCAGCCTGCCAGCCCAGATTTTTGGCAATCCAGGGCACGACCAATGGTGCAAGAATAGCTCCCACATTTGTCCCTGAATTAAATATGCCTGTGGCAAGGGCTCTTTCTTTTTTGGGGAACCATTCTGCAGTTGTTTTGATTGCAGCAGGGAAATTGCCAGACTCACCTAAGCCCAATAATCCACGGGCAACCATGAATCCGCCTGTGCCTCTTGCAAGTGCATGGGACATTGCAGCTAACGACCATATAATCAGCGACCATGCATATCCCATTTTTGTACCCAGCCAGTCAATAACCCGGCCTGCAAAAAGCATCGAAATTGCATAAACAAATTGAAATGCTGAAACCACATTGGCATAATCGGAATCACTCCAGTTGAATTGTACCTCAAGATTGCTCTTCAGCAAACTAAGAACCTGTCGATCGAGATAATTGATTGTTGTGGCAAAGAACACAAGAGCACAAATTGTCCATCTGTACCTGCCTATTTTTTTCTGAAGTTCAAACATATAAAAAGGGGTACTTAATTATTACACATTATAAGTTGATGATGAAGTTGTTCCTCCTCTTCCCGTCCAGTTTGTATGGAAGAACTCGCCTCGAGGTCTGTCAATACGTTCATAGGTGTGAGCCCCGAAATAATCCCTCTGAGCTTGCAGAAGGTTGGCTGGCAGCTTCTCACATCGATATCCGTCAAAATAGCATAGGGCTGATGATAAGGCAGGTACAGGTATTCCATTGGAGACAGCAGTCGCAACAATCTTTCTCCACCCGTTTTGAGCTTTTTCCATTTTATTTTTAAAAAAAGGATCAAGAAGCAAGTTTGTTATTTCAGGATTAATGTCAAATGCTTCCTTTATTTTCCCAAGGAATGCGGACCTGATAATACATCCACCTCGCCACATGAGGGCAATTCCGCCATAGTTCAGTTGCCATCCGAACTCTTCAGCTGCTGCCTTCATCAGAGAATATCCCTGGGCATAGGATACTATTTTTGAGGCGTATACTGCTTCGCGAAGGTCATCGATAAATACTGATATATCGCCATTATACGAAGGATGTGGTCCCCTCAGTATTTTTGATGCTTTAACACGTTCATTCTTTATCGCCGATAAACATCTGGCAAAGACTGCCTCACCGATAAGAGTAAGGGGTATGCCAAGATCAAGGGCAGCTACTCCAGTCCATTTGCCTGTTCCTTTTTGACCTGCCGTATCAAGTATTTTATCAACAAGTGGTTGTCCATCTGTATCCTTATAAGCAAGGATGTCACGTGTAATTTCAATAAGATAGCTGTTAAGTTCGCCTTCATTCCATTTTCTGAATATGGTGTGCATTTCATCAGCTGACAGGTTTAACATGTCTCTCATGATCTGATATGCCTCGCAGATAAGCTGCATATCTCCATACTCTATTCCATTGTGCACCATCTTCACAAAGTGACCTGCACCGTTTTCGCCAACCCAGTCACAGCAAGGTGTGCCATCATCAACTTTTGCTGCTATTGCCTGAAATATGGGTTTGACTTCAGGCCAGGCAGCTTTTGAACCACCAGGCATAATTGAAGGACCAAGAAGTGCACCTTCTTCGCCTCCTGATACTCCGGTACCAATATAAAGCAGTCCTTTACTTTCAACAAAAGCTGTTCTTCTGTTGGTATCTGGGAAATGGGTATTACCACCATCAATAATGATATCTCCCTTCTCAAGAAGTGGAACAAGAGCTTCAATCATATCGTCGACAGCTTTACCTGCTTTAACCATAAGCATAACCTTTCGCGGAGTCTTTAATGATCCAACAAGCTCTTCCAGCGAATGAACACCCTTTATATTCTTGCCTTTTGCCCTGGCTGCTATGAAATCATCCACTTTCTGGGTTGTCCGGTTATAAACTGAGACGTGGAATCCTTTGTTTTCCATATTGAGGACAAGATTTTCTCCCATAACGGCAAGACCGATCAGTCCGATATCTGATAGTTTATTCATAGTAATTTAACATTGTTTTAGTTTACCAAACTTTCTCCGCCCTTACTTACAGTTGGGCTTATGTTTTTATTTTAAATTTTATCTTTTGACTTTTTTCTTTCCTGCATAATACTCTTTTACCACTTCATCCATTACCAGGCTTGTCCTTGACGCAGTCAAACCAGTGCTTACAACAGGTCCTCCTTCTGTTAATGATTTCACAATTTGTTCTATAAGGTAGTATTGTACATTTTCAGGCCGCTCATTTTCAAACTCCTTTCTTCCATTTTCATTTATAAGCACAATAGGTTCAAATGTAAATGTAGAAGTTTTAATCATGCCTTTTTCTCCAAAGATTTCAAATGTGTCTCGATTACTCTCACGTGATAGTGAAAAACACCATGTTCCTGAAAGAGCTATATTCCCAGGGAAAAGCAAACTTACTGATACAAAATCCTCTGCATCATAAAGCTTTGCCTGGTTTATTGATATTGCAGTAATCTTCTGAACAGGGCCAAAGAGAAAATCAAGATAATCAAGCTGATGAGAGGCCAGATCAAAAAAATGGCCTGCTCCTGAAATCTCGGGTATGACTCGCCAGGGTAGTCTGCCGGCCTTTTCATCTTCTGAAAGGTAATTAAAAATATTAAGCTGAATGAACCTAACCTTTCCAATCTGCCCTTCTTCAATCAGTTTCCTTATAAGAAGGAACCCTGGCAAAGTTCGCCTGTAATAAGCAACAAACACTGGCAATCCTCTCTTTTCAGCAACCTTATTTATTTCAAGACATTCGTTATAGTTTCTTGCCATAGGTTTTTCTATATAGACCGGTTTACCTGCCTCAAGCACTTTGATAGCATATTCAGCATGACTGTCAGGAGGAGTGGCTATATAAACGGCATTTACATCGCTGTCATAAATAAGGTCATTAGCATCACTGTAGAATTTTGGAACCCCATGCCGTCGTGCATAATCTTCGGCCAGAGATGCATTCCGCCGCATAACCGCAATGAGTTTAGAATTTCTGACCTTATTAAAAGCCGGTCCGCTTTTAAGTTCAGTAACCTTTCCACATCCTATTATACCCCAGTTAATCATTTAAGTCTTTCTTTAGAGGCCCAGAGTCCGGTTGCCGGATTAGAAATATAGAAAATCTCTTCCCCGTCAGATAATTTATTGAAACCGTCAATAAGCTTAGAAGGATCATATTTCCGACTCATTTGACCAAGATCTGCATAATTAAAATTAACCGATTCTATTTCATCCTTTGACAATCCACCCGGGCAGTAAGTGACGGAGAACCTGCCTTCGGAGCTACCATGGATCAAGTGTGCCGCGGCACTAAGATTGTTATTCAGGTCCTCACTATCTTTAAGACAGCTTAAGGTAAATGGAGTTCCCCGGTATCCGTATTTTCTTATCAACCGGTCAATTTCACGATCTTCACCGAAATGTTTAAGTCCTGGCGCCAGAATTATCAGTTCCCCTTTGTCCGCCATAGCCATCCTTGTTCTGTAAATTGCCTTATTACCAAGCCAGGTACTTTTATACTCATTGGGATCAAGGTAAACCACGACCTTGTTGAGTGGTTTTTCAAGTATGGTGAAATTAACTTTAATCGATAAATCAGCAGCCTCCCTGAAGACATCTACATCATTACCTGCATAAAGTCCCCGCATTACAAGCTTGCCCGAATCATCCCTGGCAATTACAGTCTGAATAAACAATAGAGGCAGGTGAGAGATATAGTTCTTTGAAGCATAATTTAGAAGTTTCCTGACAGGTGTATCAGGTTTCCCCATAATTCTTTCCATACCGTAAACAGCACCAATAAAATGACTTTTGTTGATCCCCTCCGGCCCTCCGGTGCCGACAAAAAGGTTTTTATTGTAATTTGCCATTCCCGCCACCTCATGTGGTACCACCTGTCCGACAGAAATAATAAGGTCATGGCCTCCGTTAATAACAAGCTTATTGAGCTGTGCGGGCCAGTTATATGATAACCTTCCTTCAGTAAGTTGTGAAATAAATTCCCCTGAGACTGTACCGACAGTAACAACATCAGTTCTCCAGTCATGCACGCGAAACAAACTTTTGGGAATACCCCTGTACATTTCTGATATTTCCCATTCAGTCATGGGAGAGTGAGTACCAAGAGCAGGAAGTATATCTTTTATTTTGTCTCCGTAAAAACCAGTGATCAGGGAGGTTATTTCTCCTGCGCGGGAATGGAATCTTGTAAAATCAGGAGGTATAATAAGAACCCTTTTACGTGGACCAATCTGCTCAAGGACACTGTAGATTGACGATTTTAGTTCCTCATTACTTATTATTTTATTTTCTGATCCTGATTTATGATAAATCATATTCTATGAGTTTCATTTTATAACCTTAACAGTTTAATTGTCATATAACTCACTGTCGTATCCGTTAATCTGAGCCTACAAGCTACAGCTTTGTGCAACAATCCTTACACTCCGCTATAGGCACTGAAACCTCCGTCAACCGGGATAACAACACCAGTTACGAACTTTGACAGATCGGAAACCAGATATAACATTGTCCCTGTAAGTTCAGCAGGAGTACCGAATCTTTCCATGGGAGTATTATTAATTATTTTTTTTGCCCTGGGTGTCATTTCGCCGGTATTTTCATCTATCAGGAGAAACCTGTTCTGATTTGTCAGTAAAAAACCAGGGGCAATTGCATTAACTCTGATCCCTGTCATGGCAAAATGAACTGCAAGCCATTGTGTGAAATTATTAACAGCAGCCTTTGCAGAGGAGTAGGCTGCAACTTTTGTCAGAGGCCTGAAGGAGTTCATTGACGATATATTTAAAATGACCCCCGATCCTGTGGCTATCATATCAGTTGCATAAACCATAGTCGGAAGAAGTGTCCCTTTAAAGTTGAGGTCGAATACTCTGTCAAATCCTTCGACCTGAAGTCCGAAAAAGGTGTCGGATAGATTTTCATTTCCAGCCATCTTCTCAACTTTGGTTATTGCCATTGCAGAATTGCCTCCGGCACCGTTGATTAAAATGTTAATTGGCCCAAAAGCACTGTTCAGTTCCTTTTTTGAGGATTCGATAGAGGTTTTATCCAGCACATTTACAGATAATCCTATGGAAGGTGTATTATACTCTTTTTCAATATCTTCAGCTACTTTTATTGCAGCATCCCTGTTAAGGTCCGCAATTACAGTCTTAACGCCATGCATTGCAAGAGCCCTGGCCATTTCGGAACAAATTATCCCTGCACCACCTGTGATTACAGCGACCTTATCCTTTAAATTCAGTTCGTCCATATCTTTATTTTGTATTATTGATATATTCTCTTTGTTTCTCTCTCCAATATCTTTCTCTTTGCAGTCTCATGACAGATTTTGAAAATCTAATAAAAACCGTCTGCACCGAACCAGATTTTGCACCGGTTTAAAAGCTTCTTACCATTTCTTAAAAGCCAAAGAAATCTTTTGCATTCCTGTATGAAATTCCTTCAACAAGAGGTTTAATAAGCTCGTTATCGTCAGGTATGAGACCCTTTTCAATTTCGCTGCCGATGAAATTACAGGCAATTCTTCTGAAATATTCATGCCGGGGATAAGACATGAAACTTCTTGAATCCGTTACCATGCCAATGAACCGTCTTAATAAGCTGAATGACGAAAGATCGCGAAGATGCTTATAAATACCATCCTTCTGGTCGAGGAACCACCAGGCAGCCCCATACTGAACTTTCATTGGTTGAGATCCGTCGTTAAAATTCCCTGCCATTGTTATCATCATTTCGTTATCTGCAGGATTAAGGTTGTAGAGAATAGTTTTTGCAAGCTGGCCGGAATCATCAAGAGCATTTAAAAACTGTGACATTTTTTGAGGATCTTGGCTTGGTCCTATGGAATCCCATCCTGTATCAGGTCCCATTTGTCTGAGCATCCTGGCATTGTTATTGCGCAACGCTCCAACATGAAATTGTTGCGTCCATCCGCGTTTATAATTCATTCGGCAGATCTCAAGCATCAGTGCGGTTTTTAGCTTTTCTGCCGCCTCTGTCTGCAGAAATTTGCCTGTCATCAGCCTGTCCAGAAAATTCTCGATTTCGGCTGTACTATACTGCATAAAGAAAAACCTTTCAAGGCCATGATCTGAGAGCCGGCAGCCGTGATCATGAAAGAATTGATGTCTGCTGTCAAGTGCCATGATAAGTGTTTCAAAGCTCTTTATGTTTATTCCTGATGCTTCTTCAAGCCTTGTAACGTAAGATCTGAATCTGACAGGATCTTCAGTTTTAATTATATTATCGGGTCGGAATGCCGGAAGAACAGGTATTTCAAAACTGTTTTTTAATGCGGTGTGATATTCAAGACTGTCAACAGGATCATCAGTGGTGCATAATAATTCTACCTTCATTTTCCTGATCAGTGCACGCGTACTGAATTCATCCGATCTCAGCATTTCGGATGCCTTATTATAAATTTGTTCAGCTGTTGATGGCGAAAGAAGATCGAATATCCCAAAGTACCGTGCAAGCTCGAGATGAGTCCAATGATATAGTGGATTGCCAATGGTAAAAGGAACTGTTGCTGCCCACATTTTGAATTTTTCAATTGCCGGTGCATCGCCAGTGCAATATCTTTCGCTGATTCCATTGGATCGCATGGCTCTCCATTTATAATGGTCTCCTTCAAGCCACGCCTGACCAAGATTCTCAAATTTTCTGTCCCCTGCAATCATCTGCGGCGAGAGATGGCAATGAAAATCAATAATAGGAAGATTGCTGGCCAATTCATGATAAAGCCTTATCGAAGTTTTATTTTCAAGAAGGAAATCGTCATTAATAAAAGGCTTCATTTACTTAAATATTAATACATTGCCATTATTTGTAGCAGTTTTATTACAATTTTAAAGGAAATAAAAATAACAAATTAATCAACCTTCATGAAATAAACCTGATCTAATTGTTAAATTTATTGATTCATTTAAAATGCGGAAATATTAAAAAGCTTTTAATTCAAAGCTAATATTATAAAACGATATACTAATCTTATATTAAAACTGGAAAGAAATGAAAATTGAACTCAGATATGCATGTCATCCTGAAGATGTTAAGAAGTATGATACTGAGAAGATCAGGAGAGAATTTCTTGTTGAAACCATATTCGAACCGGATGAGATTTGCATAGTATATTCCTTATTTGACCGGTATATAGTCGGTGGAGCAATGCCGGTTGAAAAAGAACTTAAACTTGAAGCTCCAGATGAGTTAAAAGCACTTTATTTTCTGCAGAGGAGGGAAATGGGTATCATTAATGTAGGTGGCGAATCGGTAATTGATGCAGATGGAATTTTTTATCATCTGGGGTTCAGGGAGGCACTATATCTGGGAAAAGAGACTAAGGATGTAGTATTTACGTCAGCAGACAGGTCAAATCCTGCAAAACTTTACCTTAATTCAGCTCCTGCTCACCATAAATATGCCTCCCGGAAAGTATCTGTTGATGAGGCAGAAGTAGTTACTCTGGGTTCGCCTGAGACCTCAAATCATCGTACAATTAATAAACTACTGGTAAATAGTGTCCTGCCTACATGTCAGCTTCAGATGGGTCTGACAGAGCTGAAAACAGGCAGTGTATGGAATACCATGCCGGTTCATACCCACAACAGGAGAATGGAAGCATATTTCTATTTCGGATTGAGTGACAAACAGGCTGTTTGTCATTTTATGGGTGATCCTGATGAAACACGTCATATTTGGATGAAAAATGAGCAGGCGGTCCTTTCACCTTCCTGGAGTATTCATAGCGCTGCCGGAACATCCAACTATTCATTTATCTGGGGAATGGCCGGTGAAAATCTGGATTATGGAGATATGGATGACAGGTACCCGGATACGCTTAAATAAAACAGTCTGTTTTCTTGTTTTACGGATATATTAGGAATCAATATAAATCATATTGAATCTCTAATCGAGGTTCACTAAAATTTTGAAAATGAATATGCCATTAAAATAAACTTTTTGGAAATGAACGATTTATTTGATCTTACCGGAAAAGTTGCCCTTGTTACAGGAGGAACACATGGAATAGGGCTTGCCACTGCTATGGTACTTGCAAAAGCAGGTGCCAAGGTTTGCGTGAATGATATTCAGGAAGAAAAACTTGAATCATGCCGTGATGCGTTTAATAAGGGTGGTCTGAACGTTCTCACCCTAACCTTTGATGTTACAGATGAAAAAGATGTTGATAAGGGTATTTCTGAAATAGAAAAGAAAGCTGGATCGATTGATATCCTTGTTAATAATGCGGGGATAATCAAGCGAATTCCTATTATCGAAATGAAAGTTGATGAATTCAGACAAGTGATAGATGTTGATCTTATTGCTCCATTGATTGTCACAAAAAGAGTGGTTCCTGCAATGATATCAAAACGAGAAGGTAAAATCATTAATATGTGTTCAATGATGAGTGTTTATGGAAGGAATACAGTATCAGCCTATGCATCTGCCAAAGGAGGGCTGAAGCTGCTTACACAAAGCATGACCTGTGAATGGGCAAAATATAATATTCAGATCAATGGTATTGGACCAGGCTATATAGCGACAGTCCAGACAGCACCTATCAGAGAAAACGGCCATCCTTTCAACGACCTTGTAATGGCCAGAACTCCTGCCGGACGATGGGGTAAACCTGAAGACGTAGCAAATGCAGTACTGTTCCTGGCTTCAAAAGCGAGTGATTTTGTAAACGGTCATATTTTATATGTTGACGGTGGAATCCTGGCCAATTTTGGTTATATAAAAGGGGAAAACAATATCTGAAATGAGACGTAATTTTACACGACGTAATTTTGTAATAACCACTGCAATAAATGCGATAGGCATGGCAGCATCTGGTAATATTAAGATCATGGGTGTTGTGCTGAACCCTGAAACTAACCCTGAAAAATCAAATATTAAAAACACTGAAGAACAACCCTTTATACCAGTTCGTGCTGCAAGCTGGTGGTGTAATATCGAAGATCTGCTATGGCCTCAGAAAAAAATTGTCGACAAAATCAAGTACAGAGCGGAAGCTTTTGCTAAAGCCAAAATTGATACAGCCATAAACTTCGGGTTCCATATTAGGTTTGATTTCTCAAACTACTTTGGTCAGCTGCATGGCTATTATTCCAATGTGTGTGATGAACTCCATAAATATGGTATAAGGTTTATTGATCATTACTCCTGCAATCATATAGAACGGCCCAGGGGAATTGAGGAGTTTAAAAAGCTTCATAAGACACAACGCCATCATGTTCTGCTCTTTCATGATCCTGTAGCAGCTGAATATGCTCAGTATGAGGGATTTTATTATAGGAATCTTTGCCAGGTGAATCTGCTTGACGGCAGCAGGGGATATGCAAAACAATATCAGATGGAGGCCTTTTGTCACAATAATCCTGATTTTCTGGCGATGCATTCAAAATATTTGAAGAGGCTTCTGAATGAAGTGCCGCTTGACGGTATCGAAGTGGATGATATGTGTGATTATGCAGGTCTTATTGTTTGCGGATGTACTCATTGCAGGGAAAGATTTAAACGCGACTTCGGCCATGAAATACCTCCACTCGATAATAAGGATTTCTGGGGTAATGTAAACCTGAATGAGTTCTTATGGGGTAATTATGCAAATCCAGTTTTCAGAGATTGGATCAGGATGAGAGCTGAGTCTGTAGCTGACCATTTAAAGATTATAAAGACAATAACCGGTAAATTACCATTGATGACATGTTGCTCCTCATCCGGTCCGATAGCATTGAATGCAGTCAATCTGAATCTTGAAAGAATGGCTTCATCATTGGATTTCTTCATGCTCGAAAATTGTGGTATCAGTGTTAATAGTGTAAACTGGACGAGAATGGATCCGGAAGCAATGCATCAAAAAGATATTGCAGCTTCAAAAGGTAATGCTCCACCTCTGGCTCTAAGCTATACCATCTACGAAAAGGGAGCTTACCTTGGCTGGTGCCTCAGTCGTTTCTGGGGTGTGGCCAATTGGAGCAGCACCCTTAACCAGCGACTTGAAGAAGATCCTGTTGATATGAAGGAAATAGAGGATATTATTGGTCCTTATAATAACTGGGAATTAATAAACAGTAATCTCAATTACAGGGATGGTTCTGATCTGGTTGAAGTACGCCTGGTCAACAGCCGGTTTTGCAGGGAAAATGGGTGGAGAGACGAGAAGGGAAAAGAACAATGGGAAAAAGCTGCTGCATGGTCCGAACTTCTGGTTAATTCAAATATTGGATATCGTTTTGTCAGATGTGATGAACTTGCTGAACCCAGTTTATTAAAAAGTTCCACCACACCTCTGATTCTCGACGGCATAGGTTGTGTTTCCGAAAACCAGTTCAGGGCTTTGAAATCCTTTCTTTCCTCCGGAGGGAAAATATGGCTTGCACTTCCCTTTGGAACACATGATGAAAAAGGATTTAAACGAAAAATACCATTGTCAGATGAAATTCTACGGGCAGATTCGAAAAATATAACATTGATTAATTCAGCTACAGAGACCAATCCGCTTGAGATGCTTATCAGTGAACGGAAATTTATTCCTGTTCTGAAGCAGGTTGAGGGCGATCAAAGATGGGCAGCAAGGATCAGGTTTTATGACGGCAAAACGGTAATACATTTACTAAGCAGGGGCCTGAAAGCAATACCCCACCCGTTTATTAAGGATATAGGGGGAACACCTGTTCTTAAAGATATTGACACCGTAATAAGGGACAAAAAGCTTGAATATGAAATAAACACATCAGCAGCTCCGATTTCCGACATGGTACTAATTAGTCCGGAAATAGGGAATGAATCGCGGAAAATAAGGGTGATTAAGATGAACAGGAGGTTTTCGAAACTGAGTATTGATCTTGAAGGAATAAAAATCTATGCTGTAGCACAAAATGCCGTTTGATTTATCCAATTTGTTGATATTACCTGACGATAAAACTCTTTATCTTTATTAATTAATTTTACTGATTATGCCAATCCGCAGCATTTATCATTTATATTTAATTTAGTAAGATCTTTATTACCTGATCGGAACAAAACAAGCATCAATGAATTATGAAAGAATCTAAAATCTATTCAAGAAGAGAATTTGTGAAACAAAATTCCCTCGCAGGTATCGGAGCTGCCGTTGCATTAAGTGCAGGACCTTCGCTTCTGGCCAACTGTGCATCAGATACAGGAATCCCTGCAATAATGGGTGGTCAGAAAATCAGAACTAAACCGTGGCCTACATGGCCGGTATGGGACCAGGCTGCAGATGAGGAAGCGGTCCTGAAAACTCTCCGAAGCGGAATTTGGTCAAGAGCAGGAGTTGTGAATGAGTTTGAAAAAAAATGGGCTGAAACTATTGGATCGAAGCGGTGCCTTGCAGTTGTTAATGGTACCAATGCGCTTATCACATCACTGGTACAGGCTGGAATAGGTGGCGGCGACGAGGTGATTGTACCACCCTATACTTTCATAGCAACAGTTATAGCCGTCCTTCAAACCGGAGCTATGCCGGTTTTCGTTGATACCAATCCCGATACATTTCAGATCGATGCCGAAAAGATAGAAGCTAAAATCACAAAAAGAACAAAAGCCATTCTTCCGGTACATATACTGGGATTTCCTGCTGATATGATAAGGATTATGGCAATAGCAAAGAAACATGGACTTATTGTAATTGAGGATGCCTGCCAGGCCTGGCTTGCTGAAGTCGATAACAAAAAAGCAGGAACATTTGGCCTTGCTGGATGTTTCAGCTTTCAGAATTCAAAAAACATTCCAATGGGAGAGGGTGGAGCAATTGTAAGCGATGATGACAATTTTATTGATCGCTGTTATTCTTATCATAATTATGGAAATCCTTATGGAACTGTAATCGGCGATGTAGGCTCAGGAACAGTAATGGCTGGTACAAAACTCAGGATTACTGAATACCAGGCTGCTATCGGCCTTGCCCAATTGAAAAGACTGGATGCTCAAACAAAAATACGACACGAAAACGCCGAATACCTGAAATCGAAAATCAGTCATGTCCCCGGCATACTTACTTATAAGCTCTCCAACAAGGTAACAAGAGTCGCATATCATATTTTCCCATTCAGATATCAGGAAGAGAAGTTTAAAGGACTATCCAGAGCTTCATTCCTGAAAGCACTGGATGCTGAAGGAATTCCTGCTTCAGGTGGATACACTCCCCTTAACAAAATGCCATATCTTAAAAACGTATTGGAAACTAAGAATTTTAAACTGATGTATGAGCCTGAAATGCTTGATTATAATAAGTTTATGGAGAAAAATCAGTGCCCGGTAAATGACCGGCTT
Organism: uncultured Rikenellaceae bacterium; assembly: GCA_964514725.1. Classification (GTDB taxonomy): domain Bacteria; phylum Bacteroidota; class Bacteroidia; order Bacteroidales; family VadinHA17; genus LD21. The sequence continues at coordinate 70,938 of CAZEUL010000009.1, read as the reverse complement.
TGCGAAGAGGCTGTCTGGTTTACCCAAAATATTCTCCTGGGTTCAAAGGATGATATGGATGATATATTCAATGCAATCGAAAAGATTTATAAAAATGCCGAAAGAATAAAAAACAAATTATCAAATCAGGGATAATATTCTCTGAGATAAGATCAGGCCTTCTGAAACATTTTAAATATATATTATTCAAACTTATCAGCTATAAATTCCACTTTAATTGTTTCACCATGAGAAGTAAATGCTTATTCTTTACACTTGCCATATCAGGTTTGATGTTATTTGGATGTAAACAGTCTGCTGTAACAGAAACATCTCCAACACTTTCATCCACACCTGATGCCAGAATAACTGCAACAGTTTACAATTCAGGTTTTGAACATTCGCATGATACTTATAACGGCATGGCATGCGCCAGTGATGGTAAAATATATTATGTCTTATGTTCAGAGCTTATGGATGTTGCCGGTAGAATGTATTGCCTCGATCCTGAGTCAGGGAAGATAGAATTCCTTGGCGATCTTACAGAGCTTTGCGGCGAAAAAGACATGAAGGTCGTTGCCCAGGGTAAAAGCCATGTAATTTTCAGGGAAATGAACAGGAAACTCTATTTTGCTACCCACCTGGGATACTACAGCATTATAGATGGGATGGAAAAGACCGGGATTCCCAGGGATGGTTATCTTCCCTACAGGGGAGGACATCTGTTGGCATTCGATATGATAACCCGAAAAACTGAAGATCTCTGTATTGCTCCACATAATGAGGGAATTTTAACAATGAATATGGATACACAACGCGGTCTTATATATGGGCTTACATGGCCTACAGGTTATTTATTCAGGTACGATGTTTCCAAAAATGAGCTGACTGACCTCGGACCCTTCACAGGAAAAGGTGAAAATGGAACAGGTAAGGATTTTAGGGTAATATGTCGTTCTATAGCCATAAATCCTGAAGATGGAACGGTCTATCTTACAAATGCTGATGGCGATATTAAAAAGCTTGCTTTAGGAAAGAATGATGTTGAAACAGTAGAAGGTGAAGATATGAGAAAAGATTACTTCGGAACTTATGACGTTTCAACTGCTGGCAGTATGGCTTATAACTGGCGGCAAGTGTTCTGGTATGAGCCCGAAAAGAATATATATGGTGTTCACGGAAATTCAGGTTATCTATTCAGATTTGATCCTTCTGTTCCTCGACTTGAAGTACTTGAGCGACTTACTTCAGTTCCATCCAAATTGACTGGAATGGGTGATCAGTTCAGCTATGGGTACCTGGGTTTTGCACTTGGTCCGGATGGTCAGACAATTTATTATCTGACTGGTGCTCCGATTTATATCGATGGCAAACGCATTAAAGGTGCAACATCAACCGCCAAAGGTGAAGCAAAAGGGCTTGAAGATCTTCACCTGATAACATATAATATCAAAACCGGGCAATATCTGGATCATGGTGCAATTTTCTACCCTGACGGAGACAGACCTCTCTATGTGAATTCAATTGCTTTAGGCAAGGATGGTACAATATACAGCCTTGGAAGAATGCAAAGAGACGGTAAAGTTGTTACAGACCTTTTCAGTGTACCAAATCCTTTTAAATAAAACATAAATACTTTTAATCAATGAATTTAAAAAAGCTTAAAGAATTGTCAGGTCCTGCCATAGGGTTTGTATTATTAAATATCACTTTATCAATTTGTTATTGCCAAAACACAGTTGGAAATAAAACTGTCAGAAAAATTAAAGACATTATAATTTACAAAAACGACAGGTTCTATTCTTCTTTTCCATCAGTAATCAAACGGGCAGACGGGGAACTTATAGTTGCCTTCCGCAGAGCTCCAGACCGGAAACTATTCGGTGAAAATAACTATACACACACGGATCCTAACAGTTATCTTGTATTGGTCCGTTCCATGGACGGTGAGAACTGGACAAATGAGCCTGAACTGATCTATGCGCATCCCTTTGGAGGCAGTCAGGATCCATGCCTTCTTCAGCTTAATGATGGCACTTTGTTGTGCACCAGTTATGGCTGGTCTCTTTTTAGTCCCGAAGGAATAAAGAATATTAAAAAACCAATTGCCCAGGCTAACAATTTTGTTTTTTTGGGAGGATATATACTCCGTTCCAATAATGGTGGAAAAACATGGATGGGTCCTTGGTATCCTCCAAGAATTGCTGCTGAAACATTATTTAATGCAATAGGGGAACCCCTTCCGGCCTATAACAGGGGAGCCTTGTGCGAGACCAAAAACGGAAGAATCCTGTGGGCTGTTGCAGCCTCAGATTCTGCTGTAAAAGGGAAGACCTCTGTTCATTTAATTACCTCCGATGATAAAGGATATACCTGGAATTATTCCGGGTTGATTGCAACGGATGATAAAGTCACTTTCAATGAAACATCTGTCTATGAGACACCATCAGGCGACATTGTTGCATTTCTCCGCACAGCAAACATGGATGACCAGGCCTGCATATCACGTTCAAAGGACGGTGGAAGAACATTTAAGTGGGAAAAAATGGGCTTTCAGGGTCATCCGCTTAATCCAATTCAACTGCCGGGAAAACAGGTTTTATTGACATACGGTTATCGACACCCTCCTTTTGGGATACGTGCACGAATACTTAATCCGGAATGTACGGATTATTTGACTGCTCCCGAAATTATTCTGAGAGATGACGGTGGAAATGCTGACATTGGTTATTCATGGCCGGTAATGATCGATAAAAATCATATTCTTGTAACATACTATTTCAATAAAGAAAATGGTACTCGTTATATAGCCGGGACTATCCTTGAAATAATCTGATATTTGATCTGCCAGACATAAACCTGATAATCAATGTTATAATGCGTTTATTTTTCATTTTCCGGACAGGATTATTCTTATTGTCCCATTTCGTCATTATTATTGTAGCCTGTTCAAGCGAAAAAGCCGGTAAAGTAGTACTTCAAAACCGCCATTTTAAGTATGTCATTTCTCAAAACGGAAAAAATCTTTCGTTTATTGACAGAGAGTCAGGAGCTGACTATCTAAGCAAAGAAAAAGAATCATGGTGTGCATCAGTTACTATAAATGGTGACAGGAAAAATGTTCAAAAAGTTTCAACCAAAGGGAATTTTCTCCATTTGGAGTTTGAGCACCCTGGAGTTACAGCAGATATTTTGATAGAAAAAGGAAAAGACAGGATAAAATTTACTGTAAAAGAGGTAACCGGGAACCCTGAATCTCTGACCTTTCTGAATATTCCTCTTAAACTTGAGGGCATGCCTTATGAACCTTTTGCTGCATGTGCACTTTCAATGAACCTTTTTACCCATGTGCGTCAGATACCTGCACTGCAGACACACTTGTGGGCAGCCTGTTATGCGCGATTTGGTTTTAAGGATGCACAGGTAATGATTCTTGGTGTTCCTGAAGAAAAAATACTGCCGCTCATACGAGATGTAATGACCCACTCAAAAGATATTCCATTCTCTGATAAAGGGGGTGCCTGGGCTTTACAGCAGGAAGAAGGATACGGGTCCTATCTGATGAATTTTGGAACATTGACAGAATCAACAGTTGATGAATGGATAAAAATGTGCCAAAACCTGGGATTTAATCAGATCGACAATCATGGAGGGGGGAATTTTTTCAGGTTTGGCGAATTTGAACTTAACAGGGAGAAATGGCCAGATGGCTGGCACTCATTCAGGAAGATCAATGAAAAGCTTCATTCAGCTGGAATCTCGTCAATTTTTCATACTTATGCTTTCTTCATTGATAAAAATTCGAGATATGTAACTCCGGAACCACATAAAGATCTGGCTTTTTGGGGGGAATTCACACTTTCGGAACCTCTTAAGATAGGTGATTCTGAAATAATTGTAAATGAGCCAACAACAAACATTTCGACAGTTACAGGCTTCTTTGTAAGGAACAGCACCACACTCAGGATCGGCAACGAGCTGATTGAATTTTCAGGTGTCTCAAAATCACCTCCGTACAAGTTCACCGGGTGCAGACGCGGAGCCCTGGGTACAAAGGAGTCCATCCATGCTGCAGGTGACAAAGCATTTCATATGCGCGAAACACTAGGCAGATTTGTCCCTGATCCTGATACTGAATTATTCAATGAGATAGCACATCGTCATGCTGAAATAGTAAACCAGTGCAAGTTTGATGGAATATACTTTGATGCAATAGATGGTGCAGATATTCTGGGAGGTGATGAAAATTTCTGGTACTATGGAACTAAATTCATTTTTGAAATCGCTAAACACCTTGATCATCCGATAGGGATGGAAATGAGCTCAATGTCGCACCATTGGTGGCACTACAGATCGAGATGGCAGGCATGGGACAGACCAGTCAGGGGTTATAAACGCTTTATTGATATTCATTCAGCCGCTATTAAGGCAACGCGACTTTTTATGCCTGAGAAGATGGTGTCAAATGAAAATGAACATGGACGCTGGCGTGGTCATGCTCCCTTGATTCAGAAATATGCAGGGATAGATAATGGATCGCTTATGCTTCCTCTGCATCTGGGATGGTGGGGAAACCAGGTCTGGAATCCTCCTCAGATTGAACCCACTTTTACTGATGATATTGAATACTTGTGCTGCAAACTTATAGGGAATAATGCCGGCTTGTCAATGCTCGGAGATGCCGATGAAAAGACCCTGGCTGAAAATCCCCTTTTCAGCCGGCTTGTTCCCATCATACGACAGTATGAGGAACTGCGTCATAGTAATTATTTCAGCGATTCAATACGCACTCTCCTTCGCCAGCCTGGAAAAGAGTTCAGACTTTTTATAGATTCCAGTGGCAAATGGAACCTTAAACCGGCAACTTATGATAAACATAAAATCACCGGAAATGATGATCCATCATCACAATGGATATCAAAGAATGAGTTCAGTCCACAGTCCTTGAAAGTAAGAATCCAGCCACTTATGTCTGTGAAATCATACACTGACCAGGCAAATATTACAATTGCTGATTTCGCACACCGCCAACAGTTTGAAGGTGAAGGAGCTGCAGAGGGGGTCTCAGGCAGCTTACAGCAATCTGATGAAAATAATGGGAATATGGATAATAACATTGATTTCAAAGCTCTGTCAGATAGCAAAATACCACGGGAGGGTCGATGGATTAAATTTGCAAGAAGATTTAATCCATGGCTCGATTTGTCAAAAAATCAAGGACTAGGCGTGTGGGTTAAAGGTGATGGAAATGGAGAAATCATTAACCTGCGTCTGGAAAGCCCTTCTCATCTTTCACACGGAGCACACGGTGATCATTTCATTAAAATTGATTTTAAAGGATGGAAATACTTTGAACTTGTTGAAATTGAATCATCAGAATACAGCAACTATATCTGGCCCGACAGTGGTTTTTATGTTTATGATTCTTACCGGCATACAATCCAATTCAATAACATAAATAAACTCCAGATCTGGTATAACAATTTGCCTGCTGACAAGGAAGTAAAATGTGTTATAGGAAAAATCAAAGCGTTACCCCTGGTTTCTGCTCACATTAAAAATCCTTCTCTGACAATCAATGATCAGAAAGTTACTTTTCTTACAGAAATGGAACCGGGGATGGTTCTTGAATTTAATTCAAAAGAAGATTGTAAACTGTACGGACCAAAGGGTGAATTTCTGAAAGATGTTAAAATTGAAGGATTGATACCTATTCTTAATTCTGGAGAAAACAAAATTCTGTATTCATCAGTTACCTTTTCAAAAATAAATACACGAGCCCAGGTAACTCTTATTTGTGAAGGTGAGCCTCTGATTAAATGATATTTATATCTTTACAAATCATTATTTGTATTGACTCAAATATTTTTTACAACTAATAACCTGAATATGGAACGTTGTTCATTCTGCCTGGGTGCAAATGCCCTTTCTGCCATTAAAATGACTACATTGGTGAAATAGTAACATAAATTAAAGACTTGATCCGATGCTTAACCTTTATAAGTTTGATAACCTCTTATAAACTGTTTTCAACCTCTGAAATGCAACTTGCCACATACAACCAGTATAATATGATCCATAAATTAATTAACTGACCCAGTATGAGAAGACGTGAATTCTTAGGAAAGTCAATTGCCGGAACAACAGCATTAATAGCCAGTGGATCCGGTGTGTTCATCCATTCATGCAAAAGTGCAAACGAAAAAGTTGTGCTTGCATTGATAGGGGCAGGCGGAAGAGGCAGGCAAACCATCACCAGCTGCTGCGCAAATAACCCGAATGTGGAGATCAAAACTATATGTGATGTTAATGATTTAAATGCCATGCGGATGGCTTCAGAAATTGAAAAAAGGTTTGCTTATAAGCCGACAACAACCAGATATATGAAGGAAGTTCTTGATGACAGGGATATTGATGCTGTTTGGATTTCTACCCCTGATCATTGGCACGCACTGGCAACAATATGGGCATGTCAGGCCGGAAAGGATGTGTATGTTGAAAAAGTTCCATCTCATTCAATATGGGAAGGCAGAAAAATGATCGAAGCAGCCAGAAAATACAAACGTGTGATCCAGGTTGGATTTCAGAACAGAAGCGGTGCCTATAATATCGCTGCCAGGGAATATATTCAGAGTGGAAACCTGGGACAGGTTGTCCATATCAGGATTTACAACCTGCTTAATGGGAAAAAATGGATCCAACAGCCTGATTCCGAATCGCCGCAATCACTTGACTGGGATGCATGGCTTGGGCCTGCTTCATATCGTCCATTCAATGAGAGTATGTTAAACGGCTGGCTTTTCTATTTCGATTTCTGCCCGGGAATACTCGATGATGCAAGCCATCAACTTGATCTTGTCAGAATGATAATGAATAATCCCCAACATCCCAGGTCAGTTTATTGCCAGGGAAGAAACCATGTCTGGGGATCGGCTCAGCCCACACCGGAAGTTCAGGCAATCACATATGATTACGAGAAATTCACGGTAACATGCGATAGTGGCAATGTGACAAATTATATGTCGAAAACACCTGAGGAAATCAGAATGGACCCCAACAGATTTCCTGAATGGAAAACAAATGCCGACAGGATTGAAATATATGGTACACTTGGTATGATGTTTCTCGGACGGCAGGGTGGGGGCTGGCAGGTATTTGGTCCCGGAGAAAAAATTGATGCCCAATGCGGTGGTGTCCACTCTGACAAAGAACATCAGACCAATTTCATAGAATGCGTAAGAAACAGGAAACAGCCTAACAGTACAATTGAAGAAGGGCATTTGAGTGCTTCACTGGTGCACATGGCAAATATTGCTTTCAGGACCGGCAATAAACAGCTCCTGTTTGACAGGGTAAAAGAAACATTTATCGATAGTCCTGAAGCAAATAAATTGCTCAAAGATAAATACCGTGAAAACTACATAGTTCCTGACAAGGTATGATGCTCTTTGATAAGCTTTAATGAGGCTTTGAACTCAAAATGTCAAAATGTTATTAACAAATCATGGTTTACTAAGAAATAAAAAAGCATAAGATGACAAGCGCAAACGATAAAGTGGTTCTTGCACTAATAGGAGCCGGAGGCCGTGGAACACAGGTCATTCTAAGTATGCAGAAATGCGCACCAGGTGTAGAAGTTAAATATGTATGCGAAGTCGATGAGGAACGTGGAGGAAGGGCTATTGATGAACTTGAAAAGCAGCAGAAAGTCAGACCTCGACGGATAAACGATATGCGACGATCATTTGAAGACAAAGATGTTGATGCTGTTGTTATATGTACCCCTGAACACTGGCATGCTCTTGCTACAATCAGGGCCTGCCAGGCCGGAAAAGATGTTTACGTGGAAAAAAACATTTCACTTAACATAACAGAGGGGCGAAAAATGATTGAAGCTGCACGTAAGTATAACAGGATAATTGAATGCGGCTTTCAAAATAGAAGCGCCCCTTATAATATTCATGCACGAGATTATATTCTAAGCGGCAAGCTTGGTAATATCGCTCTTATAAAGGCATATTGCATGCTTCCGGGTAATAAACCATGGATTTACAAGGAAGACACATCTGTGCCGGAAGGTCTTGATTGGGATCAATGGCTTGGTCCTGCACCCTTTGTCCCATATAACGTCAGCAGGCATAAAGGGTATAATGAATTCTGGGCTTATTCATGCGGCCTGCCACTCGCTGATTGCTGCCATGTGATTGATCTTGCAAGAATGGTGACAGGCGATCCTCCTCATCCTGATTCAGCTTATTGCGCAGGTGGCAGGGTAATTTATGATGATAAAAGAGAAATACCGGATAATCAAACAATTACTTATGATTTCGGAGGTATTCCAATGACAGTTGAAGCATCTATCTACGGTGAATATCTCACCAAAGCATCACCCGAGATAAGGTATGGTAATCTTTTTCCAAACTGGCCGTTTAACAGCGACAGGATGGAAATATATGGAACAGAAGGTATGATGTACCTCGGACGTCATGGCGCAGGTTGGCAGGTATTAGGAAAAAACTCGGAGATCATAGATCAGGAATATGGTTATTTCCCGGATGAAGTCCATCAGCAGGATTTTATTAACTGCATCAGAACCAGAAAAGTGCCAAATTCGAACATTGAACAGGGTCACATGAGCGCAACTCTTGTACATCTTGCAAATCTTTCGTACCGCCTGGGGAAAAAACAGCTCTATTTTGATAAAGAAAAAGAAATAATAACAAATTCAGATGAAGCAAATGAAATATCAAGAGGAACATACAGGAAGAATTATGAGATACCCGAAATAATTTAGATTGATGAATTTGATAACAAATAAACTGGTCAGATTCTGGCTTAAAGTACTTATAGCCTCACTGGTAATTATCACTATAATATCAGCTATAACCATTGTAAATACATGGGGCAGAACCGAAATAGAGGTTGATATTCATCAGAACAAGAAGCTTATCCACCTTTCCACTTTTGCTGAGCCCCCACAATTTGCAATATGGCTTGAAGACCCGGCAACCGGAGATCTTAAGACTGTTTTTGTGACTCACAGAGTAGCTGCCGGCGACTGGGAAGGAAAAGCTAATGTTCCGGTAGCTCTGCCTGAATGGTTCAGGAAATTCAGGGGAAATAAGGAGAATTCCCGTGAATCTGGTTCATTAAATCACTCAGATCTTGTGGTTTCCGGAGCAACTCCGAAAGATGATTATTTTACCATCAGGGTTGAAGTAAAGCCCGGATCAAGATGGATATGCTGGATTGAAATGAATCTGGCGGGCGATTTCAATGATGCTTTTCCTGAAGTCGATTCCTACTCACTCATGGAAGATGAATTCAGCAATGGCCAGCCTGCTCTTCTCTACAAGGCTGAGATTGTGGCACAGGAAAATACAAAATATTCACCCTCACTTTTTGCTCAGTCAATATGGAAAAAAGATTCTGTTCTGATTGAACCAGTAAGCAGTGGAATAACGACAGCAAAAAATGTATTTGATACCATACAAATCTCTGTGAACAAACCAAAACCCAGACTTATCAACAAGTATCAGATAAAAAGCTTATAACGAATATTGTCAACACCTCATCTGGTTCTTTGACTTGAGCAGTTGATGCATTTTGTTTAATTAAAGAATTCGAAGAGCTTTAGAGATGAAAAAGTCATGAAACGAAAAATACATACAAGAATGAATATTTTGTTCATGGATATTCCTGTTTACTCATAAGCAGGTATATGATCTTTATTAATAAAATATCGGCGTATGAAAAAAGATATAACATCCCGGAGAGAATTCCTTTCAAGAACTTCTGCAGGAACAGCTGGTTTAGTCTTAGGTATCAGCAATATGGAAGCTTATAACTATAAACGGATCATAGGCTCAAATGAGAAGATCAGGGTCGGTTTCATTGGAGTCGGAAACCGCGGCTCTCAGCTTCTGCAAACCTTTATGACTATGAATGATTGCGAGATTGCTGCGTTGTGTGATGTTTATGAACCATACATTACCCGCGACTATTCAAAGGTCGATCCGCGGTTCATTAAGACAAGACCAGCACAGATCCCAAAGATGGGAGAAACCTTCCCGGGTAAGGTCGAACGATTCAGAGATTACAGGAAGATGCTGGAAAACAAAGCGATTGATGCAGTTGTGATCTCGACGCCGGATCACTGGCATGCTCTTCAAACAATACATTCTGTACAAGCAGGCAAAGATGTCTATGTTGAAAAGCCTGTGTCGAAAACCATTGAGGAGGGCAGGGCAATGGTTAATGCAGCCGAAAAGTCTCGACAAATAGTAACAGTTGGCCTAAACCGCAGGGCTTCATCACTTTATCAAAAACTTTCCAGGGAGATCCCTGCCGGAAAAATTGGCAAAGTCACATTTGCCAATGCATGCCATGTCAGTAATATGTTTCCTTCAGGAATAGGGAAGCAGAAACCTGAAAATCCACCCGAAGGATTTGACTGGGATGTATGGCTCGGACCCCGGGCTTTCAGATCTTACCAGACAAATATTGCACCTTACATGTTCAGGTGGTGGGAGGATTATGCCAACCAGATTTCAAACAACGGGGTACATTACCTCGACCTTATTCGCTGGATGCTGAATGAAAAGGCACCAGTGTGGATATCTGCAGGAGGAGGAAAATTTGCTGTTGATGACGACAGAACCATACCCGACACAATGCAGGCGTCCTTTGAGTTTGCTTCAGGGGTAATTGTGTCGATAAACATAATAGAAACCAGTTCGGGAAGTTTTATTCCCTATGGATTTATTGAGTTGCGAGGAACCAAAGGCACATTGCTGAGTGCTGAAAATGACTATCGGATAATACCTGCCCGGCCCGGCCAGTTTCAGACATGGGAAAAGCTCATGGAACCAGAAACTTTAAGTCTTGAAAAAGCCAACTCTGAGTTACTTTCTGACGGAACCTATCGCGACAGCACAGCCAACCATATACGAAACTTTCTTGATTGTATTAAATCGAGGAACCAACCATTCTGCACCATAGAGGAAGGCCATAGATCAACGAGCCTGGCTCATCTTGCAACCATAGCAATGATCACGAATGAGAAGCTGAAATGGGATCCTGTCTCCGAAAGATTCACAAACAGTGATAAAGGCAATACGTTGCTTGGCTATAAATACAGGGAACCATATAAATTTTAAAAAGGAATAAGTGTACAAATTTCAATTATTCCTTAAAGGCAAAAAAATAATTCAATGTCTTGTTATGCATACCAGGGCCTGTCGCGTCTGATTTCCTGGCTAAAAATATTATATGCGATATTGGCATTTTCGATGACCTGAAAATCAAACATCCCGACACAGGCAAAATCAGCTCCGCTTTCAAAAGCGTATTTAATACCATCTTCTGGTTTTATTGCACCAGCTGCCAGGATCTTATATGCGATCCATGGGGTACTGTTCCCTCTGAAAAATTCTGCAGTCTGAGTGTCCGACATGCACCAGATATTATCGTGAGCTGAATTGTGATCGTCGCCATCAACTGGAAGTTCAGGATTTAAAGGATCGATCGGTGTTGCGGACCAGTAGTTGTGATGGTGATACGTCTTCATGAAAAAGTCAGTCTTAATTCCATGTTCCACACAGCTTTTGGGAACCATGAGAGAATGGGCGGCAGTTCCTGCAATCAGTCCCTGGCCCTGTATATATTCTATTGGTTTTGCCAGATAGTCGATCTTTTTTTCAAAAACTAGCTTGTCCGCTATTCCACCCTGAATAAAAGCACCAATTGCCCCATGATCAATTGCCTTTTTGATATTTGTAAGATCTTCTTTATCAGGGTATGTCTGTGCCAGCCATTTTACTTTACCACCCCTGTTCCAATACTTCTCCATTATCCTGATAGTATTATCATCACACCTGAAGATTGCAGTGTTTATGCCACATGCTTCGCATAGCCACAGAGTCTCAATTACCTTTTCATCTGTAAAATACTTCTTCAGCCAGGTAGATACATAAATCAGATCCCGGGAATGGGCAAACCCGCTGATAAGATTACCGCCTATCATTATCCGGCTTAGCGATATGTCCTTGATCTTTCCGGAGGGAACCTGTCCCTTAAGCTCACTTATGGAATAGTCTTTGCCAAGAGTTAACGATGCACTGCTTACTGCATCACTTTTTTTTGCAAGATTATCCTCTTCAAAGCTGAACCAGCCTCTTTTTTTTGCCATACCAAAAAAGACTGCTCCAAACAACGGTAAAACAGCCAAATTCTTTATAAGCTCACGCCGTGAAGTATCATATGATTCAAGTATCTCATGATTATCGGCAGAAGGGAACTTGCTCTCCTTTCTTTTTGTATGGTAATAAGCAATAAGTCGCTGTATACTCCACAAATACTCACTCTGAAACGAGGCAATAACAACAAGTACAAGTGCTTCTATGAGATTGTAGTTGATAATGTAGAAATGACTTGTTGATGGGAATGATGAAGGAACAAACGGGGGATTTGCAACATAATAAAGCAGTAGCAGTAAAGCCCCGGCTATCGAAGCAGCTCTGGTAAAGATACCTATAAAAAGGCATACACCTATGATAATCAATCCCCATATATTTAGAAAGTCAACGATCCCGAGTGCAGTGCTGTTACCGATTATCCAATGAAAGAAGCCTGAAAAGAGCCATTTTGAATCCATCAGATATGATGCAGATGACCACCCCGGATTAAAAGCTTTTGCAATCCCCTCAAAAAGAAAATGCCAGCCGATGACTATTCTTAAAACTGTAAACAACCACCTTGAAAGTTCTTTGTATTTGTTCATATAGTTCTCATTATTAAGGTAATAATCATGATTTTTGAAACATTTGTTGGAAAAAATTCTTGTTCTTTGTCACTGTGTAACGGCTTTCTGAATTTTCAGAATTGCTTCTGCAAATTTATCCATATCATCCTTAGTTCCAAGCATTGCATTCTGAAATATCCATACAGCTTCTTCATAGCATGCTTTTTCGGTAACCGGACAATATACAGTTGTATAATCAACATATTCAGGAATGGCATAGCACATAAAATTCTTTTTTAGAAACACCGGTTGCTTGTATAATGGTTGGGGATAACCCATAAAACATGGTACGCCTTCCGCAGCAAGCATCTGAGCAAATTCCTGCTTTGAAAGGTTATTGAATTTGGATTTATCGTATTTGAAAATATATAAATGGTAACTGTGCAGTGTCTCTCCTATACCACGGTCAAGGGGTTTTATGCCGTCAATTTTCTCAAGGAGTGAATTCAGATAAGTCCCGTTTTCATGACGTCGATGAGTCTGCTCTTCAAGCCTTTTAAGCTGATTGATCAGCAGGGCAGACTGCAACTGGGTTATTCTGTAATTGCATCCCAGAATGTGATGCTCATACCATTGTCCTCCCCTTACCCTGCCTACGTTATGAAGTGAATTCATCATTTCGTATAGACTTTCATCATTTGTTATTACCATCCCGCCCTCACCGCAGGTCAGGTTTTTTGAGGATTGAAAACTGAAACAGCCTGCATGACCAATAGATCCAAGTTTTTTGCTTTTATATTCGGCACCATGACCATGACATGCATCTTCAATGACCTTCAGGCCGTATCTTTCCGCAATATTCATTATACTGTCCATATCACAGGCCTGCCCGGCAAAATGTACCGGAATGATCACTTTTGTACGTTCGGTTATAAGCTTTTCTATTTCTGATGGCTCTATGTTGTATGTTCCCGGATTGATATCAGCAAAAACAGGTACACAATTAGCTTCCAAAACTATTGATGCAGTGGCAATAAATGTATATGGCGGAAGGATAACCTCGTCGCCAGGTTTTACACCACAGGCAATAAGTGCAAGTCGCAAAGCGACTGAACCATTCACACAGCTTAATGCATACTTTGTTCCGCAATAATCCGCAAACAAATCTTCAAACTGTTTTACTATGTCAGCGCAATCAGGATTCCCCCATTTGCCGCTTTGAACAACTTTCGAAACCGCATCTATATCTGTCTGGTCATATATAGGCCAGGGAAACGTTTTATCAATGGTTTTTGAACCACCATTAATCGCCAAAGTATGTTTCATTTTAATCTTAATTATTTAAATGTCTGTAGCAAAGCTTAATAGTATCCAGAGAAGATTCAGGCATGCAAATCTCAGGGGAAACACCTTTGTCAATACATTCTGCGAAATAGTCTACCTCCTCAAAATAAGCTGAACCCGGATCTCCTGCAGGTATTTCTTTTATACCCTTATCATCTGAGACTTTAATAACACTCCCGGATGAAGAATTGTATAAAACACTTGCCCCTTCAAATTTAGCAATAAACCCTGCCTGAAAGGGGAAGGAACTATGGAAAGTATTGCTGCCTTCAATCCTTATAATCACATCTCTTTCGGAATAATTCCATAAAGCGGAAATATAGTCGTGATTACTCATTTTGCCGGGGAAATTACTGCTGCTTATTTTATCAGGCAATCCCAGAATGTAATTTACAAAATCGATATCATGAATTACCAGGTCAAACAAAGCTCCTCCCGAATTTGATCTCACGGCAGGTTCATGCCACTCTCCCCATTGTGGAATTCCGCAGAACCTCGTCATGTAAAGGAACTTCAGCTTGCCATATTTCTCTGTGTCGACCATTTGTTTTAACTTTATGTAAGGTTGCATGAATCTGACAACATGCCCGACCATAAGGATTTTTCCCTTGTATCTGGCGAGTCTGATCAATTCTTCCGCCTGGCCCGTATCAAGACAGAAAGGCTTTTCCAAGAAGACATTAAGGCCTCTTTTCAGGGCTTTCAGCGTCATTTCGTAGTGAAGACCCGTGTGCACACAGATAAACACTGCATCAAGCCTTTCATTATCAAGGCAGGTTTCAAAATCCGAATATTTATTAACATAATGATAATCTGTTATTTCAGTGTTTACTGTCTGAATATTACCTTCAGTTATTGCCACTTCATTGCTGAACAGAGTTGTATTAGGGTCTACAATTGCCGACAGATTAAGTTTATTATGCTTTAAAATGTTGCTGGCATGTGTTTTCCCCATGAATCCAAATCCGATTACTGCTGAATTTCTCATTTCTATTTATTTTGTTATTCCTCATCGGAAAAAGTTTCTTTGGGAGTTAAAATTTGCGATTGTTTGTTTTTGACATTCAAGAACGTTTCTTTTTTACTGCAACGGCACACAGACTATTTGGTTTATAGACTTCAGCGACTTACGGATTGTTCTTATTTTCATGAGACGTCTCATCCTGTTGAGGCTTTGCATACAGATCGTCAACTGTGACTTTTCCGGAAGTATCATAAATGTCAGACTCATCACTTTTGGCAACGTTATCTTCTCTTGCACGGCCATTCAAATATAAGAGGCAGGCAAATATCGGCAAAACAGGAAAAGCTAATGCATTTACAACTGAGGTGAGCAGTATATACCAAGGATTTGTGGCTACATCGAGAAGTGGTGTGGGATCACCGGGAGTCGTGAAAACTTTGATAAAACTGCCGGTGAAAGGGAGCAGAACAAGCCCCGACAATATCACTGATACAACAAGGAGAATTATAATTATCACTGCTGTCCAACCCATATTCTGCCAGAAATTTCTGTGAGTAAGTGTCAGGGTTCTGGAAATTGTGTTTCCGATGTTTGGGCCTTCAATCATAAGTATAGGGAGTATGAACAAATAGATTGTTGCTAAATATATTGCAGAGAAAATAATTCCTATAATAATGATTAAAAGGCCAAGGAATAGGACAATTGAACTAAAAAAAGTCAGGAAAACCATAATGATCAGGTAGGGAATGAAAAATCTCAGTGATCTTACTGATGAAGTAAGTATATTATTCTCATGTTCAATTGGATTAAAAAGTATGTAGTGATGCAGGATTGTAAAAAACAGCAGGTTCAGAATGGTAATAAGAATTATAGGCCAGATATACTCGCTAAGTTTAGACATAAGTAACTGTGGATCAGTGATACTCTGCAGCTCTCTGAAATCAACAAGGGTTGAAGCGAACTGTATAATCAGTGACATAACCAGGGAAATAGGGAAGAGCACCATGAATTTCTGTTTGTAAAAATTCCAAAGCGAATTCATTGCACTGTCGATTGAATGCACCTTGTAAAAAGGGTGATCAGTTATTGGGTTCATAATTGTTTTCTTATATTTCCAAATGTAGAAATATTCCTTCTATTTTCCTTTTCTCCATTCCCTGAGAATATTTGCAAAGGGGAAAACTGCAGTTTGTTTTTTGGCGTTAAAAATACCTTCATTTGCAGATTTTACATCCTCAATGGTAAAAAATGCTTTTGGATTAAATTCATCAATCAGTTCAATAACGCTTTCAAGCTCATTTCTATGTACAATTGAATAAATTATCTGAACTTTTTCCTTGGCACCGTGAGCTTCGACAGAAGTGGCACCGAATCCGTGGCTGTTTAATATTTTAACAAGTTCCGTTCCACGCTCATTTGCGAAAACCCTTATCATCATTATTCCCATAGCAAGCTTTTCTTCTATTATCATCCCGATAAAGTTGCCTGTGGCAAATCCAGCTGCATAGGCAACATAATTAACATAATTGTCGAGATTCTGCATTATTTTGCTAATTGCAGTTATCCATATCAGAACTTCAAAGAATCCCAGTATGGGTGCAATGTTCTTCTTTCCCTTTGATACAAATATAATACGCATGGTCCCTATCGAAACATCACATATCCTTGCCAGAAATATTAATAGCGGCATGATAATGTAACTGAACGTCTCTGAATTGAAAAATGAAGTTTCCATATCTCGAAAATTTTACTGCTGACAAAGATAAGAATAGTAATAATTACTGGTAAGATTGAAATTTGAAGAGACTATAGTAAAAATAAAGGCTGAAATATATTACTGTAGTTTTAGGTTATGGTGCATCCTGATTCTGCAAAATCCCAAATCTGCAATCCAAAATTTGCACTCATGAATATTTGTTAAATAATTAACACTATTTTTAAAATTCCAACATAATTATTATGGCACGATTTAAATTAACAATAGAATATGACGGTACTCGTTATCAGGGTTGGCAGTTACAGAAGGGAGGGAAATCCATTCAGGGGGAAATATTGGATGCCTGCAAAGATCTTTTTGGCAGCGGAACAGTCGATTTGTTTGGTGCGGGAAGAACTGATTCCGGAGTACATGCGCTAGGACAGGTGGCCCATCTTGATGTCGAAACGAAAATACCTTTGTTACATATTAAATATGGCATCAACGATCGTCTTCCATCTGACATTTCAATTCTTGACATTGAGGAAGCTGATCCGAAGTTTCATGCACGGCACGATGCAGTTGCACGCAGCTATATTTACCAGATCAGCCGACGCAGAACCGCCTTTGGGAAAAAATATGTTTGGTGGATTAAAGATCAGCTTGATCTGGATGCAATGCAGGAAACAGCAAAATATTTTCTGGGGCTGAAAGATTTTAAATCATTTACCGATGATTCCGGTGAGCAAGCCTCAACAAAAATGGAAATAAAACATGCATCGATCACTGAATTCAAAGACCTTCTGGTTATTCATATAATCGGATCCCATTTCCTTTGGAAACAAGTGAGGCGTATGACCGGTGTTCTGGTTGAAGCCGGTCGTAGGAAAATCCTGCCTGCCGATGTAAAGATATTTTTCAGGCAAAGGTCAGATTTTCCTGCGAAACATACAGCTCCACCCAGTGGTTTGTTCCTCGAAAGAGTATATTACGATAAAAATGATATTATATACAACCCCCTTCCGTTATTCTACTTTTGACAAGGTTGCTGTATTATTTCTGGTTCGATTTGAAATATTAAGTCATTATTTGTATCTTGACTGTCCATAAATAATATTCCGTATGAAACGTCGCGATTTTGTAAAAACAACATCTCTGGTTGCTCCGATGCTCAGCTTCTTTCTGCCTGATCTTTCGGGCATCACCAGGGTCTCTTTACCGGGTGAGACAGAAAAAAGATCTCTCGGGAAAACAGGGGAAATGCTTTCAGTAATCGGATTTGGTGGAATTGTTGTCATGAATGCAACACCGGATGAAGCCTCGACAATGGTAAAACTCGCCATTAATTCAGGAATAAACTATTTTGATGTGGCCCCGTCGTACGGAGATGCTGAAATAAAGCTTGGTCCAGCACTTGAGCCATACCGAAAGAACGTTTTTCTTGCATGTAAAACAACTGAAAGGACTAAAGCAGGATCGAGAAAAGAACTGGAGCAATCGTTAAAGAATCTCAGAACAGACCATTTTGACCTTTACCAACATCATGCTGTAACTAAAATGGAAGATGTTGATACTCTGCTGGGTCCGGGCGGAGCTATGGAGACATTCCTTGAGGCCAGGAAAGAAGGGAAAATCAGATTTATTGGTTTTTCTGCACACTCAGTTCAGGCTGCGATGGCAATGATGGATCGTTTTGATTTTGATACTATTCTTTTCCCTTTCAATTTTGCAACATGGTACGCTGGCAATTTTGGCCCTCAGGTGCTGGCAAAGGCACATGATAAGGGAATGGGCATACTGGCACTTAAGGCAATGGCAAAGGGACCATGGAAAGAAGGAGCCGACAAGTCCAAATATCCAAAATGCTGGTATGAACCTCTTGCAACACCTGAAGAAATAAAGATGGGACTCAGATTTACATTGTCTCATCCGATCACAGCGGCTGTTCCTCCCGGTGAAGGTGAATTGTACAAAATAGCGCTGAGCCTCAGAAATGATCTCAAACCTTTGAAAAAGAAAGAAATAGAGCAGATAAAGAAAAAAGCTCTGGCTGGAGTGCCCCTTTTCCGGAATGATGATGTTTCCTGAATTATTTTGCTGACAGCTATTTTTTGGAGAAGGTATTTTTTAACCTGAGGTCAACAGTATTATTGTAAGTAAAGTAACAGGGGTTTTCACACTGATTCTCCTCATATTTTACCTGAGGAAAAGCTGAGTTGACAGCTATATATGTTATACCTTCAATATTATATTCTGCAGTGAAAGTGTACTTTTGATTTAATCCGGTTTTAATGGTATATTCCGAACCATTAGCCTGATATATGCCATAAAGTACATTGTCTTCAAGATCACCCAGATATACTTTTATTCCGATAGGCTTATTTATGTTTCTGAGCCTGACATTCACAAGAGCATCAACAGGCTCATTTTCAAAACATTCTTCACAATTTACAAATAATACTTTACCTTCACAGGAAAAACATAAAGTAAAGGTCAGGAATGCCAGCAATCTTAAAATTTGTTTCATATCCGTTAATACCATTTTATAACCTTTCCAGGCGATCTGGCCTTTTTAAAGTAAAACGAGTATCCAAGACCTGCTCTTAGCCAAATTGGGCCCAAATGATAGTAATCTGATTTCAAATATTCCAGACCAGCTGAAAGAATAAACTGTCCTTTCTGAATCTTAAGTCCGGCTTCAGGTAAGAAAACAAATCTGCTTTGGGGTACAACATTCGTACCCTTGAGCTTGTTTCCAAATGTATATCCTGCTGAAAGAGAAGTATATAATGAAAGTTCAGCTTTTTTTGAATCACCTGTGATCTTGAAATCTTTAAAAACACCTGTATAAATCAACGCACTTTTGTCCAGATACTGGTAGAAGATGTTTTCACCGCTCTTTTTCATGACTTTAGTGTACCAGAGCTTCAGGTCGCAGCCTGCAATTATTCCTGCTTTTTTGACCGGCTCCCTGAGTTTTATACTGAATCCGCTGAAATAGTCTGCTGTAGTAAATTTTGATGAAACACAAACTGACATTTCATTCAATCCGGGATTAACTTTGCCTGTAATGCCTTTTTTCTCAAGAAGTTCTATTATTTCTTTTCGTCCAAAAGCAGAGGCGATAGAGTATGGATTTATTCCGGCTTTTTCATCAATACCCCACTTGTCTCCTCTTGCAAGAAGAAATTCCACAGCCGGTTTGTTATTTGATTCAATTGCGATATCAAGAGCATTGTAGTTATAGGCATTCTTTTCATAAAGGTCCACCCCGTATTTCAGAAGTACATCCATTATCAGAGTATCTCCGTTCTGCGCTGCTATAAGGAATGGAGTGAATCCCTGGTTATCTCTTGCTTCCATATTTGAACCACTCTGAATAAGCAGATCTGCAATATCAGCATAACCTGCATATATTGCAGCCATAAGCGGTGTTGTTCCGTCCTTGGCTTTTAAATTACAATCTGCATTATAGTATAAAAGGAGATCTGTGACATAGAAGGCACCGTAAATTGCTGCATAATGAAGTGGGGCAGCACCGTAATTGTCTGTTTTATTAAGATCAGCACCACCTCTGATAAGAGCTTCAGATATCTCAACATTCTGGTTCTTCACTGCTATTAATAGCGGAGTTTGATAAGATTCTGTCACCTTATTTACATCAGGATTATAGGCGAGGATTGTTTTAACTGCATCAAGATGATTATTTGCAACGGCATAAATAAGTGGTGTGGCTCCATCAACTGTTTCAACGTCTACTCTTGCCCCTTTATTTATCAGTCGGTTGATCTCAGAACTGTATCCCCTTGATGCCGCAATTAAAAGATTAATGTCATTTGCCTCTTTAAAATAAGGAAGTACATAATCCGTTGTATCTATTACCTCATTCTGCCCGTAGAAATTAAGACAGGAAAAAACAGACAACAATATGATCAGCGAAAACTTCAAAACTGAGTTTGTTGACAACATGTTTGCAAAGTTAATTTTTTGGATCTTTTAAGAATTCATAATATGAAATTAAATTGCATATTTGCCACACCTGAAGAAAATGACAGTAACAGATAAATTTATAAAAATAATCCAACCTGAGAAGAAAAAAATCTTATTTTTGCCGTGAGAAATCATCCGATTTTGTTTAGGTTCAAGAAAATAATATTGATTTTAATTCTGGCACTGGCCATTACCTATGATCCTGGGGCAGTTGAGAATACTTATGATGTTCGGGATAAGCTGACTCCAGGAAACATCCGGCTCACCAATTCAGATTCCAAGGGAACCGTGTTCGATAATAATGACTTTTTGATAAAGTCATTCATGAGAAAATGGAATATACAGGGAGTTTCATTAGCAGTTTCGAAAGATGGGAAAATGGTATTCGCCAAAGGATATGGTTATGCGGATACTGCAACTTTTACTGAGGTTCAACCTTACAGCAAGTTCAGAATTGCAAGCATTTCAAAGCTTGTAACTGCCGTTGCAATAATGAAGCTTCATGAAGAGGGAAAACTGGGCCTGGATGATAAAGTGTTTGGTCCTGACGGTATATTGAATGATTCTGCATATTGTCATCCAAAAGACAGGAGGGTTTTTGACATTACTGTCGCACATCTGCTCAGCCATGAAGGAGGGTGGTCGCAGCGCTGGGGCGACCAGATGTTTATGCCTTTTGTAATTTCCCATCAGTTGCGAATCAATCCACCTGTTGATTTAAATTCTATCATTCAGTTTGCACTAAGCAAAAGGCTGCATTTTACTCCGGGAACAGGACGTTCATATTCTAATCTGGGTTATAGTATTCTGGGGCTTGTAATAGAAAAGGTGTCAGGCATGAAATATGATAAGTATTGCAGTGAAAAGATCCTTGAACCTCTTGGAATTTATGATATGATGCTTGCCAAAAATCTTCAATCGCAAAAAGCCCCTTTTGAGGTAACCTATTATGAACCTCCCGGAATGCCTTTAAAACCCTCCATATATGGAACCGGAGAATTGGTGCCTGTCAGATACGGTGGTAATGATATAGAAACTCTGGGCGGTGCTGGATCATGGCTTGCCACAGCTCCAGATCTCATGAGGCTCCTGTTGGCTGTTGACGGTTTTAATACACGGCATGATATTCTTAGCGACAGCAGCATTAATTTCATGACAGATGTTAATAATAATTATGCTCCTGTTGGATGGAAAGCTACAATCATAGACGGCAACTGGTGGAGGACAGGATCTTTCAGCGGTACTGCAGGAATGATGAAAAGACAGCCTGATGGCATCTCTTGGGTGATTTTGTTAAACTCAAGCACCTGGAACGGCCCTGAAATCCATTCCTATATTAACCGGTTGATGACAAAATTTGTAACACAGATACCTGAATGGCCCGATAATGATTTGTTTGAACATTCATTACCACTTCCGATCAAAGTAGATATACTATCTCTAAATTAAATTTCCATGTGCTTTTCGGTAAATGTCAACCTGGTGAAAGATGAGCTTGAAAGCAGGTACGGAGCTGTCTTCCCTGACAGGGACAGATATCAGCCAAGTTACTATTATCATGCATATAGCCTTCCCGAACTGCCTGCTATATGCACCGGATCTTCCGATAAAATAAGTCTTCTTAAATGGGGACTGATCCCTTTCTGGACAAAAACCGTTGACGATGCTAATGAAATAAGGTACAAGACCTTTAATGCCAGGGCTGAGAGTCTGTTCTCCAAACCCTCTTTTTCAAATTCTGCCAGGTCAAAACGCTGCCTGATACCTGTGAAAGGTTTCTATGAATGGCAGCATACGACTGATGGCAAAATACCATGGTATATTTATAGCGCAGATAATGAAATACTTTCACTTGCAGGAATTTATGATCAATGGGTGGAGAATGATACTGGTGAAGTTGTTACTACTTTTTCGGTTATTACAACCGATGCCAACGAGATTATGGCAATAATTCATAATTCCAGGAAAAGGATGCCTGTAATTCTTGACAAACAGAGTGAAAATTTATGGCTTAACCTCAGTCTGCCACAGGAAGAAGTAAGCAGCCTTCTAAAGCCTTGTCCTTCTGAGACACTCAAAGCTCATACAATCAGCAGACTTGTTAATGATAAAACAGCGAACAGAAACACACCAGAGGTTATCAAGCCTTATGATTATACAAATAAAAACCTTCTTTTCTGAATTTTATCCAATATTAACGGACCTAAAATTACGTTAGTTAATTACATTATAATATTCCATTTAACAGCCTTAAACCGTACAAGCTTTCAGCCGCTAAATTTATCACTTTAAATTACTGGGCCACAAAAATATATGTAAGTGTTCCACGCTGGGTTTTTGGGGCATTGAGGTCTGAGTTGAATTTTGATTTTTTAGCTGCTCCTAGGGCAGTTTCAATAAGGCATTCTTCAGAAGTTGTACTTTCTCCTGCTACAATATTTGCGTCTATCACATTACCTTTCTGGTCCACTTCAATTATTAGGACAACCTTACCGGAACCCTGGCACTTGTAAATTGGAATGGGAAGGTAACTGTGGTTTCTGCCTTCAAGATTGTAGTAGATCCTTGTTGGGCCGGCATAACGGGCAGCCATTTTTTGCGATTCACTTATTTCCTCTTTTTTATTCAACATTTCATCTTCAGTTTTTTCTTCTTTCAGATAGCTTTCATCTGACTGCTGATTTGCGTTCCCCGGATTGTCGATATAGTTGTCTGCTCCCAGTTTGCCGCTTTTGATAAGTTCCTCCTTTACTTTGTCTATATAATCATCCTTGTCGATTTTTACATCGCTTTTATTTGCAAGGTTTCTTACAATATTTAACATTTCTGCATCATTGCGGAAAATGTTCTCCAACGATGTCGGGGGAGGTTCAGGCGGTTGCTCCTTTGGTTTCAAGTCCTCTTCATTAACCATTTCAATTTCAAATTTCTGAACTTCCTTTTCTTTTGTTTTCAGAGTATGCAATTGAAATGACATGAAAACAATACCTGCTATAAGATGTAAGATAACAGTGCCCAGAATGCCTACAATTTTACCCTGATATTTTCTCACGATTTATTCTTCTTCTTTGTTTTATTTCTTGCTTTGGCAGATCTGTCTATTCGGTCATTTTTGAGCAGACCGCCCTTCAGACCATTGATGAATTTTGACCATGCAAGCGGATTCAGAAGATTATTTGAAGGATATTGATTCCTGGTGGATGTCATATTAAAATTCTGTTGCATTGCATATCTGTAGCCGGCTTCAGGAGTGATCCTGACATCAACGGTATTTGATATAGCCGATTTTACTGATGCAATGTTCTTATTCATATTTTCAATTTCAGGATTTATCGGAGAAGGAGAGGTCATGTCCTTAATAAATTCATTGTAACTCTTCCAGGGCATTACCACAACATTCTCAATCGGGATAGTGTCCATGCTAAGTACTATATCAGCGTTATACCGCTTGCCTTCGAACCACATCGGAATAATCAAAATCTGTTTTTTAAAACCAAGAGCTTTGAATAATATTGTGTCACCAGGAGTACTAGTTATGGAATAAATACCTGTTCTTTCGCTTAAAACACCCCTCTTAAGCCTGAATGAAATGACACCAACATTACTTAGTGCCCTGTTCCCTTCGTCAGTTATAATACCACTGACCTGAAAGAATTTATCCTTTTGATCAGCCTGACCATAAGCAGTAAAAAAGGGAATTATGAATATTATTATTGTTATTTTTAATATCTTGTTCAATTCAGTCTAATACGTTATCCCTACAATTTTATAGCATCTGCAAAATAAGCATTATTGAATGGAATGCTAAAACTTTTGGCTTATTTTTAAATAAATTTCAAAATTAAACTTAATCTGGTAATTTTACGCAAATTCTGTTTATCGTGGCTATTAAGCATCTAAAAAGCTGAAAAAATGCAAAAACAACTTCTATTAGGTGATGAAGCAATTGCCCAGGCTGCCATTGACGCTGGTGTGAGTGGAATGTATGCCTACCCGGGAACTCCCTCAACGGAAATAATGGAATTTATTCAAGCATCTGGCGAGGCTTTAGAACGAGATATCAAGCGGGAGTGGTCGGCAAATGAAAAAACTGCGTTGGAAGCTGCCCTTGGGATGTCATACACTGGTAAAAGGGCAATGGTTGCCATGAAACACGTCGGATTGAATGTTGCCGCTGATCCTTTTATTAATTCATCAGTAACAGGTGTTAATGGAGGTCTCATTGTTGTTGCGGCTGATGATCCGTCAATGCACTCTTCTCAGAATGAACAGGATTCAAGATTCTATGCTAAATTCTCATTTGTTCCCGTCTATGAGCCTTCAAATCAGCAGGAAGCTTATGATATGGTATTTGATGCATTTGAAATATCAGAAAAGTACAGGCTGCCTGTTCTTTACCGGATTACAACACGTCTTGCTCATTCTCGTGCGGCAGTTATACGCAGGAAACCCGAACCTGTGAAGAAGCTTAATCTGCCTTCTGATCCACGGCAATTCGTTCTTCTACCATCTATTGCAAGAAAAAAATACAAAGCTCTGTTAAATGTATACGAATCATTGAAATTTGACAACAGACTCTCGAAACATAATATTTTCAGGGATGGTCCCAAACGCCGACTTGGTGTAATAGCCTGCGGATTAGCATATAATTATCTTATGGAAAATTTTCAAGGAGGATTGCCCGAGATACCTATATTGAAAATATCATCATATCCCTTCAATAAGGAAGTAATAATAGATATAACAAGCAGATGTGAAGAGATTCTCGTACTGGAAGAGGGATATCCGTTTCTTGAAGAAGGTTTAAGAGGAATCCTTGACAATAGTCATAAGATCCTGGGTCGACTGGATGGAGCCATACCAAGAGACGGAGAACTTAATCCTTCGATTGTGGCAAAGGCGCTTGGAATGAAGTTGGAAACCGGCTTCAAAGTGCCCGATATTGTCAGGTCCCGACCACCCTCATTATGTAAAGGATGCGGTCATGCCGATACATTCGAAGCTATTGTTGAAGCCTTAAAACCTTATAAAAGCAATGGCGTTTTCTCCGATATTGGCTGCTATACACTAGGAGCACTTCCTCCATATAATATAATAACCTCATGTGTTGACATGGGTGCTTCAGTAACAATGGCTGTCGGTGCCGCTGATGCAGGATTGTTCCCTTCTGTTGCTGTTATCGGTGATTCAACTTTTACTCACTCAGGCATGACCGGATTGCTTGACGCTGTGGTGAAACATTCCCCTGTTACAATAATAATTTCAGATAACCTGACAACGGGAATGACGGGTGGGCAAAAATCGTTGGGGACTGGCCGCCTGAGAAAGATATGCGAAGGAATCGGAGTAGAACCTGCTCATGTAAGGACAATAGTACCTTTACGTAAAAATCTTGACGAAAATGTTCGAATCATGAAAGAAGAGTTCGAATACAGGGATGTCTCAGTCATTATATCAGAACGGGAATGTATACAGACAGCTTCCCGCCGGAAAAAAGAAGAATTGAGGATAAAACAATCATGAAAAACGATATTATTTTGGCAGGAGTAGGCGGACAGGGTATACTGTCAATTGCCACAGTAATCGGACTGGCAG
The DNA here is from genome assembly GCA_964514725.1 of uncultured Rikenellaceae bacterium. GTDB lineage: Bacteria > Bacteroidota > Bacteroidia > Bacteroidales > VadinHA17 > LD21. The sequence continues at coordinate 44,628 of CAZEUL010000009.1, read as the reverse complement.
TTGTTGAGAACGATCTGTTCCTGAAACAGTCGGAAGTACATGGTATGAGTCAACGGGGAGGAGATGTACAGTCACATCTGCGGATTTCTGATAAACCTGTATTCTCAGACCTGATACCCTATGGAAATGCTGATTTAATAATTTCGGTCGAACCAATGGAGTCGCTGAGGTATTTACCCTGGCTGTCAAAGAGCGGATGGCTCATCACGAATTCAGAACCTTATATCAATATCCCCGACTATCCGCCGGTTGAAGATATTTTAAATGAAATAAGAAAAATAAGGTTTCACAAGATTATAGATGCTGATTCAGTTGCCAGGGACATAGGATCTGCTAAATCGGGAAATATGGTAATACTTGGAGCAGCTTCACATTTCATTCAAATGCCGTTCACCAGTCTGGAAAATGCTGTCAGAAATCTATTTGACCGTAAAGGAAAAGAAATAATAGAAATTAATATAAAAGCACTAAGGGCAGGCAGAAATTTACTGAAATAAATTGTCTGACTCAATGAATACAAGCTTTTCAGAAACGGAATAAGGCATTCAGAAATACTGCTTCTGACACATTCCTGCCGGAATAATATGGATGTGTTCCCTGATAATCAATTGCAAACTTTATATTGTCTGTAAAACTGTATTGTAATCCTGTTATTAGAAAAACCCCGTCTTTATTGTAATTCCATGGCAGGATATCATCTTGAGGAACCCTTGAAGTTGAATAGTCATATCTCAGGAAAAGCTCTGTCTTTTTTGCAACAGTCAGACCTGCAGTTCCCGAAATACCCCAGGCATGATGTCCGCAAATTGTATCCAGATTTGATTTATAAGTCACTTCTGCTCCGATGGTAAGATTTTCATTCTTGTATCCTGCAAACCCGATAAACATAGGCCGCCATAATCCTTTCACTCTTTCAACATCTCCATAAAGTCTGATAGTGATTGTTTTCATGGGGTTAATATTCAGGCCAAATGCGGTTCTTATGTTGTTGTCGATCGCAATATTATTGTAACCCTCACCGTTCATTATTGTCAAATCGGCCTTTAGCATATCGTTGAATTTATAGTCAACAGCAATTCCTAAGTCGGCAACAAAGCCATAGCCATTAATTGACTGGTAGGTATTGGCGATATATCTTTTGCCCCAGAACTTCTGCTGAAAGTCAAAGAGCCTGGTGCTAGTTATTCCAAAGGCAATTTTAAGACTTTCATCCGTATATGATATTGAAGCCTCCCTGAAATAAGCATATCTTTTTGGTGCTGATCCCGGCGCAAGATCATCAGGCGTTCCTACATTGACAATAATTGTACCTGAAAAATGTTCTTCCGGCGTGTAATTATATCCGAAATATGCCCTGTTCAGCCCAAAACCGGTCGTTTTTGTTGTATCATTAAGGTTTAATCGGAAATCTGTGAAAATCTCCGCAATTGGTTTACTTTTCTGAGTTACCATCTGACTGATTATTATTTGCAATGGATTTAAAACAACAATTGCGGCCAGAAGGATCTTTTTCATAGGTTTTCAGATTTTTAGTTTTAGTAGCTGAGGGTTAAAAATAACATTTATCATTTAGAAAAAGCGAGGTTGTTAAATATGTATCATTTTATCGTGATTTCTCTTTGTTTGACTTTGTTTTTGTATTTAAGCCAGGTTGTAAATTAGTAACTTACAGATTCATCATAAAAACCATACTGACTGGCGCCCTGCCCTGTTTGCATGGTCGGGCAGGGCAGTCAGACAGTATTTCAAAGATCCCCAGCAGGGTACTCAAGGCACTTTTTCACAGTCTTTTGGAAATACAGCGAAAGGATTCCAATTGGTCAGACTATTCTTCCTTCCCGTTAAGCTTTTGTGTTCTGAGCATAAGCATTTCGTTGATGACAATCTCGGTGATATACTTTGTCATACCTTTCTTATCCTCATAACTCCTGTAAACGATCCTCCCTTCAACCGCTACCTGTCCTCCTTTCTTCAGATAACGGCCTGCAAGGTCGGCAAGCCCATTCCATGCAACAATATTGTGCCAGGTTGTTTCTTTAACCTTTTGGCCATCCGAATTTTTAAATTCATCACTGGTGGCAAGGGTGAAGCGGGCAACTTTCTTGCCGTTTTCAAGGTTTTTCAGTTCGGGGTCCTGACCGAGATTGCCGATCAGATTGACTCTGTTTTTAAGTGAATTCATAACAGCTGGTTTTTGTAAAACATTAATAACTAATCCTGAACAAATGTAAATTGCTTGTTACAACTGATCCGGTTTTTAACCGATTGTATTCGTTTATTATTCGCTTAAAACCGTTTGTAAACGGAAAAATGATTGAAAACCAATTATTTATTACTTCAATAGTAACTTTAAATGAGGTATGGATATATATAAATATTCATATTATAGATAATTTCAGGTTGAATTTATTCGATGTTAATCGGAGGTTTACTCTTTTTAATTCTAAAAAGAGTTTATTATTGAACCAGCCAGGTATCAACTGATAAAAAAAAACAGGCTGAACCCAAAGGAACAGCCTGTTATGATTATGCTAAATAAAAATCATTTATTTAAGCGGTGGATCCCACCAGAGTCTTGTGCTGGCTTTGTCGGGACCTCCTAGTTTCACGATGGCATCATCAACAGCTTTTTGATTAGTTGCGAATTCGTTAGGTACATATCCAACCCTTCTCATTATATGCCCGACAGGAACGTCAGGATTGTCGGAATTCATAATAGGATAAAGTTTTGGCAATTCAAGACGGCGGATATCTCCCCATGCTTCCCATCCATCAGGGAACAGAGCAAGCCATTTCTGGGTTATGATCTGTTCGAGCTGGTCTTCCGGATTATCGGCCCATTTAACCGGAATATCGGTCATTGGCGGGCTGTTGAAATCCTCAACCGGAGCAGGTGTGGCTGTACTCTGCTGGTAAGCCGCTATGGTTGCGGCATCTGCACCCCAGTATTCGAGTGACATTTCGATACCCTTATTGTAAGCAGCTTCAGCAGTAATACCCATGTTCCAGCCCTTTAGAGCACCTTCGGCACGAAGAAAATAAGCTTCTGAAGCCAGAATTATTTCGACAGGTGTTGTGCTTTCATTCCCGGGAGTACTCCATCTTGCTGACATAGTGGATAAATTGTCATAGTGACGCTGGGGTTCTGAAATCTGAGCCACTGTCAGGCCATTTCTCATCCCCCTGTATTTACCATCGGTTACAGCAGGCCGGAAATAAGCAGAAAGGCGCGGGTCATTGAATCCTTTCAAAACACTCTCCATTGATGCACTCATACGGAACTCATTCCACGGGAGCATTATTGGCAGTGCATTCCATCCTGAAGTGCTGGTAGTTCCTGAACAATGAAATATAGCATTATCAGCGTTGGTCAGCATCACTCCATCAGAAACGGCTTTTTCGGCTTGGGTTTTAGCCCTTGCCGGATCAACCTTTGAGATCCTTAAGGCGATCCTTAACCGTAAAGTATTGGCAAAAGTAATCCATTTGTCAACACTCCCATTATAGATCTGATCATTATTTCCATAAGCATTTTGTCCTTTATAATCTTTCAGAATGGCAAGCCCGTCATCAATTAATTTTATCAGACCTGTATATATATCCTGTTGGCTGTCATAAGGTACAGCTTCCAGCCCGTTATTAACTGCCGAGAAAGGAACCGGGCCCCAGTAGTCAGTAATCCTTTGATACATAAAGGCTTTATAGATAAGGGCAAGGGCATATTGTTTTTCAAGGCCGGGATGGGTCTCCGGATTTGTGGCTTCCAGGATCACTTCCATATTTTTTGCTGAATTCGCATAAAATCCATCCCATGCTAAACCAAGCCAGTCACGGTTCAATACGTTCCGGTCAGTCTGGAACTTGGTTTGCCAGTTTGAATAATACTGTGCATAAAGGTCAGCGAAAAGATTCTGGGAGATCTGAAAGTTCCAGCCCTGCAGCAGGCCATCATATTGAACGCCGGCATAAACATTCCCGATGGTTGCCTGGTCCAGTTCCGCCAGAACCCTCTTATTGGTATTAATTTCCTCAAAATCACTTGTGCAGCTGCTGATCAGAAATATTAACAGCAGGCTGGTGAGTAATATACCTATAAATCTGTTTGTTTTCATATATTATTTATTATGTATTTTTAGTTAAAATGTAAGCCTGAGATTCATCCCGACTGACCTTGTTGAAGGAAGTCCAAATCCTTCAACACCCTGCACATTGGTAACACCGGAGGACAAATTCGGATCAACATATTTGGCCTTGTTGTAAAGGAAGAAAAGATTTCTTCCTTCAAGAGATAACCTGAGGCTTCTCAGCGGACCATTTTTCAGGTTAAGGGTATAACCGAGTCCGGCAGATCTCAACCTTGCATTTGAGGCATTATAGCAGAAAGGTTCGCCGGTTGGTGTATTTCTTCCGCCAAGATGCTGCCAGTATGCTTCGGATGTGATTTGTTTAGTATTCTCAGAGCCATCAGCCTGCATAACACCATCAACTACAAAACCGTCCCTGCCATTCAGAGTGTATTCAGAAAAGCCATCACTCGCCAGGTTAGCTTCCGTAAAGGAATAAATCACTCCACCCTGTCGAACATCAATCATGAACTGCAAGTCAATGCCTTTCCATGAAAATGTATTGGTCAGTCCGGCGATCCAGTCAGGATTATATGTTCCGCCAGGTTCAGTCTGCCCGTCAGAAACGAGAGGTTTGCCATCTGAAGCGATAAGTACCCTGCCAGCCTCGTTTCTCAGGAACTTTTTAGTCAAAATAAGACCATATTCCTCACCTTTCCTGATTACCTGGGTTGTCATCCATTGACGGCCGGTAAGAGGATATTGATCCATATCTTTGGTGATTTCAACAACAAGGCTGTTGTTCTTTGCCCAGTTAAGTGAGATATCCCAGGTAAATTTCCCTTCCACTGGTGTGGCATTGAGAATAACCTCGAAACCAGTGTTCTGGATGTTCCCGGCATTGATGAACTTGCTGCTGTAGCCTGATGCAACAGGCAGACTTACATTGAGCAACTGGTTTCTACTGTTTGATTTGTACCAAGTGAAATCAATACCTAACCTGTTATTGAAAAATCTGATATCAGCACCAATTTCCTGTGAGGTTGTGATCTCAGGTTTCAGATCGGTAGCAGGTTTTGTGCTTCCCCTGGAGGCATAACCGTTGGGACCTCCCTGGTAGAATGAGAATTGGGGGGCAAGTTGGTAAGGATCGGTGTCATTACCCACTTGTGCCCATGATGCCCTGAGTTTGGTAAAAGTGAGCCACGAAGGCAGCGACTTAATCATATCGCTTACAACCCAGGTTAGACCTACCGATGGATAGAAGTACGACCAGTTTTTAGGTGGCAGGGTAGATGACCAGTCATTCCTGGCTGTAAGGTCCAGGAAAAGATAATTCTTGTATCCAATGGTTGCAAAACCGTATACAGAATTAAGCTTTTTTGTGGCACCATCTTCACTGGCACCCAGAGCTCCGGCATTTGAGAACGTAAAGAGGTTTGGTTTCAACAGAACCCGGCCTGCCCCGATAGAGTTGTTGAGATACTGCTGGGTCAACCAGTTGGCGCCGGCAGATGCATTTACTGAAAAATCACCAAAATTATTATTAAAATTCAGCAGTAGATCGTTATTCAATTCATAATTGAGGTATTTATTAACCTCATAGTTGCCACGGTCAGCAATAGTGTAAGTGTCATTGTAGGACTTACGGTTATAGTTGTCGGCTGCATAGTCTATTGCTGATCTTACCTGGAAAGACAGTCCCTTGGCGATTTCATATTTTAATAAAGCCATTCCCATTACCCTGTCGCGCAGTTCCTCAGACAGTACCCTGTTGACCATCCACCAGGGATTTTCACCGCCGTTTGAATGAGGATTCCAATAATTCTGAAGCCTAAAACCTGCATTGTCAAAATATTCAAATACTTTGGCTTCCTCTGTTGAAATATTGGTAGGCTGCCTTAGTATTGCCCTCATTGGATTGTAGAAATCATCACCTGTTGATACCCTGTTATTCACTTTATGATGATAAAAGGTGATTTTTGCATCAGAGCTCAACCTTTCTGAAAGTTTGGAGGTTATTCGTAAATTAACATTGTGCCTCTGTAATTCGTTATTTCTTATTATTCCCCTTGACTGGGTATTTGTATATGAAAAATATGTCTGCACTTTTTCATTGCCTGATGACAGAGCAAGAGAATTTACCATGTTGGTTCCAAGCTGGAAAAACTCTTTAAGATTGTCGGGATGAGCAACAAACGGATAGGTTGTACCATATTTGGGTGAATTAACATCTGGAGTCCAATGTTCAACCATTCGTCCATCCAGCTTAGGTCCCCAGTCAAATTCGCTGTTCTTTGCATAAATCCCCTGACTACCCTGTCCGTAAACATTTTGAAACTTTGAAAGAATAACAGGTGTCTCAACGCTGTAATTCAGTGAGTATTCGACACCAATTCCCTTTTTCACTGCACCCTTCTTTGTAGTGATAATAACTGCACCGTTGTTAGCCCTGGTGCCATACAGAGCAGTAGCTGAAGCTCCTTTAAGAACAGTGACATTTTCTATGTCATCAGGATTTATATTTGAAATACCATCACTTGAAGTCAAACCACCTCCTTCACCAAATGTTACCATTATAGTGTTGTTCTGGATAGGCACACCATCAACAACATATAGAGGCTGGTTATTTCCTGCAATAGAGCGGTTTCCTCTGAGTACAACACGGGATGCTGATCCGACACCTGCATTGGCCCTTACCAGATCAAGACCCGCTACCTTTCCACCCAATGCATTGATTGCATTAAGCTCACGACTTTCCTGCAGAACACCTGCATCAATATTCTGTGCAGCATAGGTTAGAGCTTTCTTGTCCTTGGCTATACCAAGAGCAGTTATCACAATCTCACCCAACTGAGTCAGTTCAGGCGCCATGCTTACATCTACAACCGCGCTGGTCCCTACAGCTACCTCCTTGGTTGTATATCCAATGAAAGAAAAAACAAGGATAGTATTGGCAGGTACGTTAATGGAATACTTTCCATTTACATCAGTTGTAGTGCCGGTTGTCATACCTTTGATCACTACATTAACCCCTGGCATTGGAGCATTATCCTCCGTAGAAATTACAGTTCCAGTCACTCTTCGTTCCTGAGCAATTGAAGAAGATTCCAGAGATACAAGTATTAAAGTACTGATAAACAGAAACTTCATCAAGTTCTTCATGGAATTTAACAAAGGATTCATTTTCATAAAAGAAGCATTTAGGATTAAGTAAAATGGTTACGTTAAGAATTACAGGTTAATGAATTTTAACGAAATTTTAAAAATTACTTAACAAATATAATAATATTTGCTAATAATCAAAATGAAATGTTAAAAAAAATTAAAAATTAGAATTCTGATCAAAATCTGATCTGTTATCTACTGCACGGATATTTAATCCTTTGTACTGTATGCCAATGGGAAAGCTGGTTAAAAATATCCGCAGACTTTATTACTTATTAATTACATTTTAGCTAAAATTTAAGGTCAAAATAAATTGCTGGTTATTTTATGCTTTCTTTTTATGTTAATAAGCGCCGGTTATTTTATTTGGGTCCTGTTAATTTACCGGAAAATTTAGTATTGTTTCATACTTTTTTTTGACAGCTTGTAATGTCAGGATATTTACAATCTGCCGGACTTTCAGATTAATTTCTGTTCTTTCTGTAACATTTAATTTATTCCAGTTTTTCGATAACGATTCGCAAATTCCGCTGCTTAACCTTTTAAGATCTCTTTTTTTGTATATGTCAGATCTTGTTTGTTCATCAAAGATTTTAAAGATAAGGTTTGAGTAATGTTTATAAACAACAGAGCTGTTGGCACTCATCATTTTTTCATCCTTGTTTTCAGATTTGCTTAACTTCTCTGCCAGGTCCAGCATCGCATTGTTGATTGCAATGCCGAAAATAAAAATATCGATCAATTCATTGCGGTAATACCGCGGATCTTTCACCTGGTAAGTATACAGACCAATCATACCTTCCTGGAAATTAGCAAAATGCTGAATCAGGTAGGCTTTATCCATTGTTGTTATTGAAGTATCATTTACAAATGAGATGTTCTCTTCGCTGACAAGACGTTTGAAAACAGCACCTGATTTCCTGCTGAATTTTCTGGGCATTAAAAGTGAACCATAAAGTTTTTGACTTCTCAGAATTGAGAGGGCCTGCCCGTACTCATTCTTTGACCATTTGATGTTAGGATCTGGCATTCCCATTTTTTTATACTCCTCAAGAGTAAAAGATTTATCTGTACCATTGGAACATCTTGTTATTGAGATACAAAAGAGGATCAGAAAAACAGATGTAATATGAGACCTGAAAATTAGATTGACTTTCCTAAAATGGCTGATCACTTTCCTTGTTATAAAGATATTGCTTAAGGGAATCATTGTTCAAAACAAAAATTATCATATTATTACCAGATGAAAGGGTGATTTCTGTTAAATCCCTTACCTCACCACTAATGTTAAAACCACTTTGTATATTGTTAACAGGTGTAAATCGTCCATTGCCTTTGCCAAGCAGTAATAGTCCATGATTTGCATCATATCGGCCAAATTTAATCCTTGTTCCAAAAAAATTGCCAGCCAGTATAGCATCCATTTTACCATCTTTATTAAAATCGCCACAGTGAATTGCAAATACCGGTGAAAACTGTGCCGGAAGTGGTAATGGAGTTAGTGAAAATTGGTTGTTGCCTTTGTTCTCAAGGTATGAGCTGGAGAAACTGTATGCATCAAGTCTCAGAGCGTCTTTTAAGTCTTCGCCGGGTAAAATGTCATTTATTGTTGCATTTGAATATGACTCATAGTTAGGAAATTTCTTCTCAATGAAAGGTATCTGATCCTGTAAGTCATCTTTTGAGTTATAGGGATAACTTTTACCCAAAATAGGGTAACATAAAATGGCATCCATACTACCATTGTTGTCAAAATCCTTCGCAAAAATTGAAACCGGGTTGAATTCAGAGGATTTTATCTGTGAGTTAAGTCCCAGATTTCCTATTAAATAATCCATGTCACCATCTCCGTCAAAATCGGCTTCTTCGATAGTGTTCCACCAGCCTTCCGTCTTTTTCAGACCACAACGAGCGGTTATCTCTTCCATGTTTAATCCGTTGTTCATAAAAATCCTGATTCCCATCCATTCACCAACAATTATCAGGTCAGTCTTTTTATCTCCATTGAAATCTGTCCATACAGCATCTGTTACCATACCGGGGTTGACCAAGGATTTGCAATAGGATTCAGTGACATCTGAAAAATGTCCTCGTCCATCATTTTCAAGGATATAGCTACGTGGTGCAAGTGGATACTCAAGTGGAACAAGTCTTCCTCCGACAAAAAGATCCAGATCGCTGTCACCGTCAATATCGGCTGATTCCACACAAGATCCGCTTGTTCGCATATCAGGAAGATTCTGTTTACTCTTTATGAAATTGCCTTTTCCGTCATTTAAATAGACTCTGTCCTGAAGTTCAGGGGCGTCCTGGGGAAATTCGTTGCCGCCGCTTACAACGTACAGGTCATTGTCATTATCTCCGTCAGCATCAAAAAACAGCACTCCCATGTCTTCACAGCCTTTGTCATTTTCAAAGCACTGCTGTTCACTTAATTTAAAGGATCCATTTCTTCCCTGAAGAAATAACTTTCCTGGAAACCCCTTTGATCCTCCTATGTAAATATCTTCAAGTCCATCATTGTTCACATCACCTTTTGCAATACGGGGTCCCTGGGTCGATAGGAGATGAGGAAGAAGAATCTGATCCCTGAAATCGACGTATCTGTTTTCTTTGTGCCTGAAGCTAATTGTTTTATCACCCCTCACAGGGATAAAAACAGGAGAGGGTTTGCTTATGTTTTCAGGAATGGCAATTTTAGCATCCTTATAATTAAGTGTAATTGTCTGGTCGGCCCTAACTGAAGTAAGTATCTGTTCACGCATATCCGGCCATATTATCCTCACTTTATCAACCAATTCAGCCTTTCCCAGGCCAAAGAGCAGCTCATGTCCACAGGATGACATATAACCCCTTGACGGCATAAACTCCTGGGTAAACCTCTTTTTTTGACATGTGACATCTATTCGAGAACCGATACCTTCACTGTTTAATCCTGTTCCGACCAGTTTTATTTTAAGAAAATGGTTTTTGCTGATCTTGTTGGAATTATTTCTGAGTAAATGTGCATAGTCGTTGATATTGCTGACTACCAAATCCATATCTCCGTCATTATCCAGATCAGCATATGCAGCCCCATTTGATAGCGAAGGCTCTTCATGCACCCATTTATCAGTCATATTCATGAAGGTTGAGTCGCCGTTGTTCCTGTAAAAATAATTTTTAAGTATTGTTGCAGGAATTTTTTCAACTATGCTCATTCTCGACATAGACTCCAGTCCTCTCTGTTTTTTGATGATCTGTTCAACGGCCAGCATTATGAAATCCATGTGGGTACTATTCTTGCCATATCCGTTGGTTATGTGCAGGTCTTTGTTACCGTCATTATCAAAATCACATAATAGTGGCGACCAGCTCCAGTTCGTAGCATATATCCCGGCGTATTGTCCTATTTCATTGAAATAATTTCCATAATTGTTCATTTGCAGCATATTACGGGTAGTCTGATGATAAAAACCCACTGTATCAAGGACACTTAGTTTTTCATAATTATCAGGTCCTGCCACAAGTTTCTGTTCGTAATTGCTTTCCGGAAGCATATCAAGTGTCAGAAGATCAATGTATCCGTCATTATTAAAATCTGCAGCATCATTGCCCATAGAAGAAAGAGAAACATGTCCGAAATATTTTGAAAGCTGCTCTGAAAAGGTTCCATCTTTTTGGTTTATATAAAAATAATCCTGTTCAAAATAATCATTGCAGACATAAATGTCGGGCCAGTTATCATTGTTGAAATCGGCAATGGCCAAACCAAGTCCGAAATTCATGACATTGGATATCATGCCTGCTTTTTCAGTGACATCCACAAACTTCCCTCCAACATTCTCATAAAGTCTGTGTTGAAATCTGGGATCTTTTTCATTCTTAAACTGAGTGGATTTCAGATCAAACATAGCAAACCTGTCGAGGGAGTGATTAAGGACAAAAAGATCAAGGTCCCCATCCTTGTCATAATCAAAGAAGGCACTATGGGTTGAATAGGACGAATCTGCAATACCATACCTGCCGGCAGATTCGGTGAATGTAAGATCCCTGTTATTTATAAAGAGGAGGTTCTTTCTGTACTGGGCACGGCCATCTGTGGAACTGCAGACATATATATCAAGATAACCATCTCCATTGATATCAGCCATTGTCACACCTGTGTTCCAAAAGTCTGAACAAGCCACACCTGCTTTTGCCGTTATATCCTTAAATCTGAAATTTCCTTTGTTCAGATAAAGCCGGTTATCGGTCATGTTACTTGCAAAATAAATATCCTGCAGTCCGTCATTATTTATATCTCCTATTGCAACTCCTGCCCCGTTGAAAAGATAAGCATAATCAAGAATTGTAAAATTTTCCCCTTCCTTAACCCAATTTCTGAATTTAATCCCTGTGCGATTATGTGACATTGAGGTAAACAGTTCCTTTTTATCTCTGTCACATCCAAGACAACCTGACAAGATCATAAAAATCATCAAAATCCGGATGGATCTGCTCACTTAATTGCTTTTAAATTTGGGTTCCAAATTTATATTTTTAAGCGATTTGCCCAAATACAAATACGATCTTATTTGTGTTTAATCCAACAGTAAATAAATCCAAAGATGTTCTTCACAATTCGCAGAATCATCCTGAACATTTAATCTGAAAATCTTTAAATCGTGAATCAATGAACTACTTGTATTGAAGTAATGCAGGAAAAATTATGTGAATTTTAAAGGGATAGAAATTCAGGTGCAGAGTATGGATTTTAAATAAAAACTTGTAGAAGCTACTCTTTTTTACATTCAATTATAGTTTTATTTTTATTCTGCGTAGTTTTGCAAATCTGAAATTTATCGGAAATGGTATGGCAGAAAAATTGTCAGAAATTATCATTATGATTAAAAATGGCATCTGTTGAAGTTGGGGCTTTTAATAAAAAAATTCATTTAGCCTGATTTCATTAACCATACTCATTTTCGATGATATATTTAAAACTGTATAAAATGAAATTCAATACCGGTAGTCTGCTGATTTTGTTTATTTTTTATTCTCTATGTTCCTGTCACCCGCATAAGAACAAGTTATTTACCTCTCTGCCGCCTAAACACACAGGGATCAAATTTCGGAACTGGGTGAAAGAAAATGAATCATTCAATGTCCTGGATTATGGGTATTTATATAATGGTGCAGGAGTAGGAATAGGAGACATAAATAATGACAACTTACCTGATATATTCTTTAGCGGAAATTTTGCACCAGCCAGACTATACCTGAATAAAGGAAATTTCAGATTTAAAGATATTACAGATAAATCAGGTGTGACCGGAGGAAACAAATGGAATACCGGTGTTAACATGGCCGATATAAATGGTGATGGTTTTCTTGACATTTATATTTGCTGTTCTACTGATGGAAGATATGATTACCGAAGGAATCTTCTTTATATTAATAATGGTGATCTTACATTCAGAGAATGTGCTGGTCAGTATGGCCTTGACGATCCGTCTTATTCAACTCACAGCGCTTTTTTTGACTATGACAAAGATGGTGACCTTGACCTTTTTCTCATTAACCATTCCCTTGATAAATATGCAATGACTAATCCACGGCATAAAAATGAACATAATCCTATTTATGAACATCGATTATACAAAAACACAGGTGAAAGATTTGTAGACGTAACCCACGAATCGGGGATAATTACAAATATCATAAACTTCGGACTGGGCCTGGCTGTTGCCGATTTCAATAATGATAACTGGCCCGACATTTATATATGTAACGACTATTCAGAACAGGATTATCTTTTTATAAATCAAAAAGACGGGACATTCTCTGAACAACTGGAGAAATATTTTGATCATGTAAGCTTTTCTTCAATGGGTAATGATGCAGCCGATTTTAATAACGACGGATTTATTGATCTTTTTACACTCGACATGGAACCTGAGGATAATTATGGTAATAAGCTTGTGGCAGGACCCGATAACTACAATAAATTCATGAATCTTAAAAATTCAGGATTTTATAATCAGTCAGTAAGGAACATGCTCCAGCTTAATAACCATGGAAGTTATTTTACGGAGATCGGACAATATGCTGGGGTTTTTGCTACAAACTGGAGCTGGTCGCCTTTGTTCTGCGACTTTGATAATGACGGTTTTAAAGATTTATATATTACTAACGGCTATGGTAGAAACAGCACATACATGGATGCTGTTGTTCTTTCTGTTCAGCAAATGATAAAACAGCAGAGAGGTCAGAATTATTTACCCAAAATGGGTGTTCTTGAAAAAATCCCTGCCACAGTCCTTAATAATTACATTTACAGAAACAATGGTGACTATACATTCTCAGATGTCACTGAAGCCTGGGGTGATGAACGGCCTTCATTGTCAAATGGAGCGGCTTATGCCGACCTTGATAATGATGGCGATATGGATCTTGTTGTGAGTACAATAAATGATTTTCCCATGATTTTTCGAAATAATTCCAGAAAAATCAATTCAAATCATTTTATTAAAATAAAACTTGATGGGAAAGGAATGAACAGGGGAGGAATAGGAGCAAGAATTGACATTAAAAGCAATGGACAGTCCTATACGCAGGAGTTCATGCCCTCCAGAGGATACATGTCATCAATGAACCATGATTTAATATTCGGTATTGGAAAAGCTGAAATAATAGATACCCTGAAAATAATCTGGCCGGATATGCGTGAACAGACATTGATATCTTTGAAAGCTGATCAGCGCATAATTCTTCATAATGCTGATGCCACTGAAGTAACACATACTAATACTCCTCAAACGAATCCTGTTTTTATTCCTGTAGTAAACAGAGCAATGCTGAATTTTAAGCATATTGAAAATCCGTACATCGATTTCGAAGATCAAATACTTCTTCCTCATTTTCTGTCTACACAGGGCCCATTTATTGCAAAAGGTGATGTAAACGGCGATGGTTTGGAGGATCTATATTTCAGCGGTTCAAAAGGAACTTCTGGAAAACTTTTTATCCAAAATAAAGTTGGAAGCTTCAGTATCCGGCTTCAATCCTGCTTTGAAAATGACAAAGAATGTGAAGATACCGGCGTACTGTTTTTTGATGCTGATGGAGATAATGACAATGATCTGTATGTGGTAAGCGGTGGCAATGAATTCTCAAAAGACTCTAAAGAACTTCAGGACCGCCTCTATCTGAATGACGGCATGGGCTTTTTTAGAAAAGCAATAAATCATCTCCCTAAAATGATTTCAAGCGGATCATGCGTTATATGCGGAGATATTGATAATGATGCAGACCATGATCTTTTTGTTGGCGGAAGGTTAATTCCAAAGGAATATCCTTTTTCACCCAGAAGCTATATTCTCCAAAATAATGGCAAAGGATATTTCACAGATATAACAGAATACCTTAGTCCCGCACTGGCAAATCCGGGTATGGTTACAGATGCCGTATGGACTGATATTAATAAAGATAAAAAGCTTGATATTATAATAGTAGGCGAATGGATGGGAATAAGGGTTTTTCTCAATAACGGAACAACTTTCGATGAAATAAGTGAAAGATGCGGCCTTAAAGATACTGAGGGGTGGTGGAATTCAATAAGTGGGGATGATTATGATATGGATGGGGATGAGGATTTTATAATCGGTAATCTGGGTCTTAATTCAAGGATAAAAGTATCCATTTCTGAACCTGCAACTATTTACGCAAAAGATTTTGACAACAATGGATCAATTGATGCAATAATGAGCTATTTTATCAAAGGTGAAAGCTACCCGTTTTATGCTAAGGACGATCTTCAGCGGCAAATGCCTTTCATCAAAAAGAAATATCCTACTTATGAATCGTATGCAAATCTTACAATTACAGATATTTTTTCTCAGGAAGAATTGAATAATGCCCTGGTTTTTAAAGCTGTAAACTTTTCAAGCTGCTATATTGAAAACATAGGTAATAATCAATTCAAATTATATCCTTTGCCTCGTGAAGCACAATATTCACCTGTTAATGGAATATGTTCCGGCGACTTTAATAATGACGGGAAAAAAGATGTTATTCTCGCCGGAAATTTCTTTGGCACAAGAATAAAATTCAGCGATTACGATGCCAGCAAGGGTTTACTGTTACTGGGAGATGGCAAAGGAGGTTTTAACCCATTAACTGACCTTCAGAGTGGATTTTTTATCCGTGGTGAAGTCAGAGATATTAAGGAGGTTAAGCTTTCTTCAGGGAATAACCTGATGATCTTTGCCCTTAATAACGATAGTCTGAAACTTTATAAATACAATAAATAACTCTAAACTGATTTATATATGCATAAATTTACTAAAATTCTGATCTTCTTTCAAATAATCCTGTCAATCAGCTTATCTTGTAAAAACGGATCGGAAAAGGATTTGTCACTGACAACTGAAGAATATAAAAAACTAGGAATCTCTGATCCTGGTAAAAAATGGAATATAAACGATTATATAAATAGCAATATAACGCTCAGTACTCTTAAAATGAATTATCCATATTCATTGCCGAGGAAATTCAGCAAAAAGTCAGGTTCACTTTTTAACAGGATCGTAAACACAGAAAACCTGTCTTTTATCAACGATACAACAATACCAATAGATGCAAGAGCATACACTATTCAGCATTTCACAAGGTTTTACAGTGAATTACAGCACATCTATTCAATAGAAAAGGATGGTCAAAAATACTACAGAGAGGAACTGGCTGATATTAATATTTTTGGGTTGACAGTCTATGACAAAATGATTGAGTTGGCTTTAAGAATTCAAAATTCAGATGATGAATCTGCCCAAAATCTAAAGTTTGGAATGAGTACTGTAAAACAAAATTATATACGATTTATATCAGGATTGCTGAATGAACAGACAAGAAAAGCGGACTATCATTCTGATGATCTAAACAGATTGAGCGATATGATTTCAGCTTCCATTCTTCGTAACAATGAATGGTTTACAAATTCAGACAGGGATTCAATTGTTCTCAGAATTAACGCGATTAAAGAAAAAATCCCCTCCGGTCATATTAAAGAGAATTTTAACAAGACCTTAAAAAATCTTTACAATTATTAAAAGCATGTTGTGATTTATCCAAAAATAATTTATATATCATATTATCAATAATTTAATAAAAATTTAACCAAAATAAAAATTTCTCCCTGAAATCCAAATCTAAAGCATGGTTTATTTTCATCTTTTAGAAGAATAAATGATTTTTGAATTTGTTTTCTATAATCGAAAACACTAGATTTGTTAAAAATTTCTTAAAATGGACTTGTCCATTAAGGATTAAAAATAATCAATTCAACCTACTTTAACTTTAAACTATTATTAACCTAATCTTAAACCATGAGAAAAATCGCAATTCTTCTTGCATTTCTGCTATTTGCAGGATTGCAAGGCGCTTTCGCACAAAAAACCATCACGGGAAAAGTTACAAGTGCCGAAGACGGGCTTGGTATGGCCGGGGTACCTGTTGTAGTTAAAGGTACTACAATAGGAACAGCGACTGACATTAATGGAGCATTTACATTGTCGGTACCTGCAAATGCAGCTACACTTGTGGTCTCTTTTATTGGAATGAAAACAGTCGAAGTACCCATCGGCAACCAGACAACTTTCAACATAGTGATGGAACAAAATGTTCTTGCTTTGGAGGATGTTGTTGTTACGGCATTTGGTATTTCCAGGCAGAGTAAGGCTCTTACTTATGCTGCCCAGAATGTATCGCCGGCCGCATTGGCAGAAGCAAGGACCCTTAACCCTGTTACAAACCTTAGTGGAAGGGTCGCAGGACTTTCTGTTACAACTGCCAGTACAGGTGTCGGCGCTGAAGCCAAGGTCCTAATGAGAGGTAACCGCTCTATTGCCGGAAGCAGCCAGCCGTTGTATGTCATTGACGGCGTTCCTATGGGTGGAATCTCGAATCTTGCACCCGACGATATCGCTTCAATTTCTGTTCTGAAAGGTGCTAATGCTGCCGCTCTTTACGGTAGCAGAGCCAACAATGGAGTTATTGTGATAACAACCAAATCAGGACAGGGAAAAGCAGAGGGTGTCGCTGTTGATCTGGGATTTACATGGCAGGGTACTACAGCAATTCTGCTTGATAAAATGCAGAATGAATACGGACAGGGTGGTAACGGTGTATATTCACCTTTGGCAATCGTCTCATGGGGACCGAAAATGGACGGTTCTCAGGTTGCTCACTGGTCACCGGATCCAAACTACTACATGTATGGGAAAACTTATGCCTTTCTTCCACAGCCTAACAACGTGAAGGATTATTTCCAGATGGGTAACAGTCTGGCAACAAACCTGCAGGTTACAATCAATACTGCAAAAACTAATACAGCTTTTTCCTATACCAATACAAATGCTTCGGGAATAGTTGAGTCAAACAACCTTCACATGCACAACCTTAATCTTAGGTTCGGCGCTAAACTTGGCGAAAAATTTACTCTCGATTCAAAAGTCACTGTAATAAAGCAGTCATTTGAAAATGTCTTTGCAACAGGTGAAGGTTTTGACAACCCTATGAGATATCTTTATGTGCTCCCAAGGAATATCCGTACCGAAGATATTCAGCATTTTGAGTATGTGAATGCAGCCGGACAGGTAAGGCAGCACTACTGGAGATGGAACGACAACGGTACAGGGAATGCCTACTGGACCAGAAAACGTGTCCTAAAGCCTGAAGACAGATGGAGACCGATCGGTATGGTAAGCCTGAAATGGCAGGTATTGAAAGATCTTTCAATAATGGGAAGATCAGCTGTTGATGCTACTTTGACACAGTGGGAAAACAAATGGTACAATGATACTTACACAATGGCAATAAACGGTGGTTATGGAAAATACAACTCTTCATCGTACGGGTGGAACAGTGATTTCCTTATCAACTATCACAAAACTTTTGGTGATTTCGTGGTTGATGCCAATGCCGGAGGTAATAATTACATGACTGAATACCAAATGATAGGAGGATCCGGAACTGTATTCAATATTGAAAACCTTTTTGCATTAAACAATACTGCCAATCCAAGACCTACAGAAAGCTATTCAAAGAAAGTGGTAAATTCAGTATATGGATTTGCTGAAATTTCATGGAAAAACGCAATATTCCTTAACTTGACAGGAAGGAATGACTGGAGTTCAACTCTTCCTTCAGCCAACAGATCCTATTTCTACCCATCAGTTGGTCTTACAGCAGTTTTAAGCGACCTTATAACTATGCCTGAAGTTATTACAGCATTGAAGCTAAGAGGTTCTTATGCTATTGTGGGTAATGATACAAGTCCATATCAGCTTGCCCGTACAGCAACAGTCGGCACCGGTGGAATTATCACACTCAGCAATGTACTGCCAAATGCCAACCTGAAACCTGAAACCACAAAGTCAACAGAGCTGGGTCTTGACCTGAGACTCCTTAAGGACAGAATAAGGTTTAGTTTCACATGGTATAACACCAATACATTCGATCAATTGTTTGCAACACCGGTTCCTGCAACTTCAGGAGTGGCCAGTATTTATCAGAATGGTGCAAATGTACAGAACAGAGGGGTTGAAATCACACTGGGAGCAGCAGCTATTTCCGGAAAAGATTTTTCATGGGACATTGATCTTAACTGGTCAGCAAACAGAAGTAAAGTACTCGAAATTGCCGAAGGTTTTGAGACATTGTCATTCGGAAATGATTTCATTAGAATGTATCTGTTGAAAGCCGGAGCTCCTTTTGGTGAAATTTATACAAAAGGATGGAGCAGAAATGATAAGGGTGAAGTTATTATACAGTCTAACGGTATTCCGGCTATCACCCCTGGTATGTCTGTCAGAGCTGCCAATTTCAATCCCGACTGGCTTGCAGGTATAAACAATACTTTGAGATATAAGAACTTTAATTTCAGCGCACTTGTTGATTTCAGGATAGGTGGAACATTCATAGCATTTACAGAGGCAATATCAGCCGGTAGCGGTATCCAGGAATACACAAAAATCGGACGCGATGGTACACTATTATTCGGAAGAGATGTGTTCAAAGGAGAAGTTGGTGTCACAACAGAAGGCGCACCCAACACAAAAACCTGTACAGCCGAGGCATTCTGGAATAATGTAGGCGGAAGAAACAACCCAACAGGTGAAGCATTCATTAGAGATGCTACAAATATCCGCATGAGGGAAATGATTCTTGGATATGATCTGCCAAAAGACATCGTTGCAAAAACATTCTTTAAATCAGCAAGAGTATCACTTGTTGGTCGTAACCTGTTCTTCCTGCTTAACAAGGCCGATTATGTAGATCCTGAGATTATGATAGGTACAGCTAATACCTACGAAGGTGAAAATGCATTCCCTCTGCCTACTATGCGGACATACGGGGTCTCCCTTAATTTTGGCTTCTAATAAAATAATTGGTAAATGCATTATACTATGAAAAATCTATTAAAACTTTTTACAATACTGCTTATTGGCATTTTAATCAGTAGTTGTACTAAAAACTTTGATGAAATAAATACCAATCCAAAGGCTTTGACTCTTGCCAGTCTTAACCAGGCTTCCTATGGATTTGTTGTTAGAAAGGCTATCGTAGGACCAAATTATCTGGGCGATCCTGGTACTATGCAGCTGTTGCACTCCCTGTTTTTTGACATTTATGCCAATTACTGGGCTACAACTACTCCCAACTTCCTATCCGACAGATATGTACAGGTTTCAAGCTGGCAGAACGGAGCATTTAATGACCACTATGCAAACGAAGCTCCACAGATCAAATATGCTGAGGATTTTGCCAGGGCAAATAAGCTTCAGCCCGAGCTTGCAATGATGAAAATCTGGAAGGTATATGTCTATGACCGATATACTGACTGCCTTGGACCTATTCCTTATTCACAGTATGGAAACATGAAAAAGGAAGTTCCTTACGACAAACAGGAAGATATTTACAAAAGCTTCTTCCTGGAGCTTGATACTGCAATCACAATTCTGAAATCAAATGCCGGAGGAACTTCTGCCACACTTTCAAAATATGATCCGATCTACGGTGGCAACCTTGACAAATGGCAGAAATTTGGAAGTTCGCTCAGACTGAGGTTAGGAATGAGGGTTAAATATGTAAAACCCGATATAGCCAAAGCTCAGTGTGAAAAGGCTATAACCGAAGGTGTTATGACAACAAATGCAGACAACGGATGGGTAACGACAACAACTGACTTCCCGAATCCTTATAACACCATAAGCCCATGGATCGAATACCGGATGAGTGCTGATATGGAAAGTATCATGAAAGGTTATCTCGATCCACGTATAACAGTCTGGTTTTCACCGGCGCTTGAGCCTGATCCGACTGACGATCCTGCAGAAATTGCATTCCCTTATGAAGGAGTAAGAAACGGTCAAAGAAAGAGTGACAGAAGTGCAGTTGAGTTCGACCGCATCGCATCCGACCATTCAAAACCATATACAATCGTTGGTGACAAAGGGCCGAATTGGTTTGTGATGAGAGCCTCTGAATCATATTTCCTGAGAGCAGAAGGTGTTCTCGAAGGATGGAATATGGGAGGAGGAACTGCTGAAGAGCTTTATAATAAAGGTATCGAACTTTCACTTGATGAAAACGGCTTTACAGATCATAAGAACCTGATTGGTGAAGATTATATTACCAGTACTCGTGTGCCAATGACACCCGGTATTGATAAGAACACAGTAATACCACCAGTTGCTCCACCTCCTGCTTCCACTGCTCCTATTGCTTTCAAAACAGATGGAAGCAAGGAAGAACAGCTTGAACAAATAATTACTCAGAAATGGATAAGCCTCTTCCCAAATAGTCAGGAAGCATACGCTGAAAGAAGAAGGACACATTATCCGAAACTGTATGACCGTCTTGAAAGTGAAAACCTCGATGTCCCCGCCACTTCACTTCCAGTAAGATTGTGCTACTGGACAAATGAGTATAACACTAACAAGAAACAGGTAGACGCTGCTATTCAGCTGTTGAACTCTGAGAGCACAACTCCAAACGGCGATAAAGCATCAACTAAACTATGGTGGGATAAAAAACCTTAAACCTGAAATTGATTTTTAAAATATGGAGAGGATGTTCATTTTGGACATCCTCTCCATTTTTTCATTCCTGGAACTGCAGTTTGGACACTCTGTTTTTGTATCTTTGAAAAAAATTGTGCTGTGGAAAAGAAATGTCTCGATTGCGGCGAAAAAATTCGCGGCCGCACTGATAAGAAATTCTGTTCTGACCAGTGCAGGAATAATTATAATAACAGACTTAATCGCGATACTAATAATTTCATCAGGAATGTGCATGGTCTTCTTAGAAAGAACAGAAGAATTCTCGCCGATCTCTGCACTGACGGAAAAACAAGAGTTCATAAGGATGCTCTTTTCGCTTTGGGATACAATTTCAATTTTTTTACCCATGTGATCGAAACATCCGATTCAAAGAAATACCAGTTCTGCTTTGAATATGGATTCCGGGAATTGGAAAATGATTTTGTGGAACTAAAGTATAATAATCAGTATGTTGAATATCAATAAAAAGGAAAATAGTATTTTAAATTCTCTTTAGTAAGTCGTGTCCCATAACCGGAATCCTGAAACGGTTCACAGTATTTAATTTTTGATCCCCTTTCCTTACCATAATGTTCAATTAGAATATCCCTGAAGGGTTCAGCATTTGATCTTTTTGACCATATTTGACCAAGCCATAATCTTCTCTCTTTCTCCGTTGAAGGTACCTGGTCAAGAGCTCCTCTGTTAAATGGCAGCCATTCGTACATCTGAGAGGTGTGCTGGTGATACATATCTATCTTCTTTTCTATAACATCATCAATATCTACACATACATCAGCTTTGAAAGGCTCAGGATGTATAAATTCATCATAGGTAAAAAGGAAGACAGGATTTTTCTTAAGAAACGGAACTTCGGGAAGTATTCTGGGGACTGTTACCATATAAGCAGCGTCGAGTACCAAAGTGCCAGTGTATCTGTGATCGGGATGATAATCATACGGCCTTGGAAAAATAACTATATCGGCTTTCTGCTCCCTGATCAGCCTGATAACCTGAAGCCTGTTTTCATAAGTAGGCATGAGCTGCCCGTCATGATTGTCAAGGGTTATATATCTTACCCCTATAACCTCACCGGCTCTCCTGGCTTCTTCCCTCCTCACTTTAGCAAGAGTGATTGGATCGAGAGTCTGATGCCCGGCATCTCCATTGGTAAGCGATACCATCAGAACATCATGGCCGCTTTTAGCCCATTTATAGGCAGTTCCGCCAACTTCATCAGGATCATCAGGATGTGCGCCAATTATAATTATATGAAGTTTCTTATCCTCAGCTGTAGTTTGACCATGGAGAATAGCGGAAATTCCTGCAAAAAATAAAATCTGAAAGATGTATTTAGATATTTTCATTGAAGTGGAATTTGAATTTAACTTTATCTGGCAAAATAATAATTCTGGCTGAGACTTTGTATTCTTTTATGTAACTTTTTAATGATCTTTGACTTATGTAAAAAATATTAATTGCACAGGGGGTACAAGCTATTTCACAATGATTTCAAAAATACACAAATAATTAAAATACCTTAAAAGCGGGAAAACATTTTTGAAATTTCCCCGCTTTAAGCTTCAAACAAAGTATTTTACTTAAGAACCTTTAGGTCACTTCTAATTTAGAAACTATTTGGCAAAATAATAATAATTTCAAACCATCTTAACTTTTTTTAACCGTTATTCTCATCTGCTGGAACGTTAATGCATTGATAAAAAAGTCCGGAATTACCTTTGGGCGTGATCTGAAAGTTTATAAATGGCGGAAAATAATCCCGGATTGTCTTGACTGAAAAAATAACTTCCTGAAACTTTTTTGTTCATTTTCCCGTTTTATACATAATTAATGTCTGTAGTCAATTTATGTGAGCTTACAAATATGTGAAACTAAAACAAAAAAAAAATGAAAAGACTGTTTTTGATTTTATTGGTTGTTATAATGGCAATGCCCTCATTTTCACAGGTTAAATTTGGGATAAAAGGAGGTTTGAGTACAACTAACTTAAAAATGGATGATTTTCAATTAAATCCTGATACTACCATCAATGCCATCAAAGGGGCAAATTTTGGATTTCATGCAGGAATATTTCTACGATTGAGTATGATGGGGGTTTATCTTCAGCCTGAACTTATGTTTACTTCGAGAACAGATGAATACAAAATTGAGGATCTTGAAAACCCCGCAACAATTATCAAGCAGAAATTCAATCAAATTGATCTTCCAGTAATGCTGGGTTTTAGAGCTGGTCCTGTAAGGATCAATGCAGGTCCTTCAGCAAGATTGTTGATCAACTCTCCAAAAGATCTTATTGACGACCCTGATTATAAAACCATGTATAAAAACCTGACATTTGGATACCAGGCTGGGCTTGGATTTGATATAATTAAAAGAATTACTGTAGATTTGAGATACGAGGGAAGTCTTCAGAAATACCAGACCCAGATAAAGAATGCCATAGGTGATAAATTCAAACTTGATGACAGGCCAAATGCGTTCCTGCTCACAGTTGGTTTTATGTTCTGATTTCCTTAACTCTATTTTGAAAAAAGCATCTTGACTGAAACAAGGAAAAGCAGTATTCCAAAGATCTTCTTAAGGACTGACTGGGGCAGATTCAACGCGATCTTTGAACCGAAATATGAGCCAACAATAAAGGCAACTGCAAGAATAATTGCAAATTTTAAATTGACATGACCAGCCTTGTAGTAATTATATGCCGCCAATATTCCAATTGGAGGGAGCATTACTGCAAGGCTTGTACCCTGAGCACTATGCTGCGTGAATCCAAGGAGCAGGACAAGTGCTGGTATCATTATTATTGCTCCTCCGATCCCAAGCATCCCGGCTAAAATACCTGTAATTATTCCAATCACAATAAGTATTAATAGTACAGACGTTGACATTTTTGTCATTTTTGATTTTATAAAAGTTTCTGGCAAAAGTATTAATATTATTTGAAGTAGGGAAGATGACAGGATTCTTTGCGACAGGATGAGATAATTTGTACTTTTGATAGGATTAATCTCAAATAATAAATTTCAATTCCCTTTGTTTTTCACTTGTTAAATGACAATGAATTTTAGATGCCTAAGAGTATATCAAAATATATCCTGATAATAATCTCTGTCGCATTAATTGCAGCCGGACTCTATGTAAGGCATTTGATTTTTGGAATTACCATCAGGCCAATGGAAGACTCCCAGATTCTCTATCTTCCTTCGGGTTCAACCTATGAACAGGTTTTGGATACAATCAGCAGAAATCTTAATGTTGAAAATTTTAACGTATTAAAGTGGGTGGCCGAACGAAAAAAATTCCCTCAGAATATCCATCCGGGACGTTATCTGATTAAAACAGGTATGAGCTGCAATGAGTTGATCAACCTCCTCAGATCGGGGCAACAGACACCTGTGATGATCACCTTTAATAATATTCGTACAATAAATGATCTGGCTGGCAGGATTGGAGGAAAAATCGAAGCTGATTCATCACAGATTGTCGCCTTCCTTTATGACCAGGAAAATTATAAACATGATGGATTTAATGCCGAAAACATAATTTCCGTTTTTATCCCCGACACTTATGAGTTTTATTGGAACACCAGCCCGGGAAATTTTTATGCGAGAATGCTCAGAGAATATAAGAAATTCTGGAATGAGGCAAGAGTTCAGAAAGCCAGAGAAATGAATCTTGGCCCTGCCGATGTGTCGATTCTTGCTTCGATCATTGATAACGAAGCTGCAAGGCCTGATGAAATGCCCAAAATTGCAGGTGTGTATCTCAACCGGCTCAGACGTGGAATCCCTCTTCAGGCTGATCCGACAATTAAGTTTGCTCTTAATGACTTTTCGATAAAAAGGATTCTGTACAAGCATTTGTCAGTAAACTCTCCATTTAATACATACAGGTATACCGGACTTCCGCCAGGTCCGATAAGCTGTCCTTCAAAAGAGAGCCTGGAAGCGGTTCTGAATGCTGAAAAACACGACTATCTGTATTTTGCCGCCAAACCTGATTTTTCAGGTTATCACAATTTTTCCAGAACGCTTACTGAGCATAACAGACATGCATCTTTATACCAGAGAGAATTAAATAAAAGGAAAATATATAAATAGATCAGATCAGATCAGATTAGATCACCTCTACCTCTCTTTCAAGGGTGATTCCGAATTTTTCGTAAACTGATTTTCTGATTTGCTCTGAAAGATTAAAAAGTTCCATCCCTGTTGCTTTACCATAATTGATAAGCACAAGTGCGTGCTTGTCATGAACACCTGCGTCACCAATCCTTTTTCCCTTCCATCCGCACTTTTCGATGAGCCATCCGGCCGGCAGCTTAACTAAACCTGAAGTATCTTTGAAAACAGGTAATCCTGGATTCTTGGTTTTTAACTCTTCAGCTGAAGGCTCATCTATGACAGGATTTCTGAAAAAGCTTCCGGCATTGCCAAAAACTGACGGATCAGGAAGCTTCGACCTTCGGGTATTTATCACAATCTTCCTGACATTACCCAATGATATAGATCCCAACCTGCTGACTTCTTCTTTTAATGATCCATATTCAAGGCATAATTTAGGCTTGCTTGAAAGCCTGAAATAGACTTTGGTAATGAGATACTTACCTTTCAAATCCCTTTTGAAAATACTATCCCGGTAACCAAATTGGCACTCGCTGTTTGAAAATTCCCTCACCGACCCGTCATCCAGACTTATAGCTCTGACTTTTTCAATTTTATCTTTTATTTCAACTCCGTATGCACCTATATTCTGAACAGGAGCGGCCCCTACTGATCCCGGAATAAGAGATAGATTTTCCAGCCCTCCAAGCCCGTTGGTTACTGTAGATTCTACAAGTTTATCCCATATAACTCCTGAACCTGATGAGATTATAACAATTTCATTTTTCTTCTCCTCAAGTGCAATCCCTTCCATCTCAGGATGTATCAGTGTGCCATGAAAATCACCGGTGAAAAGTAAATTGCTTCCCCCTCCAATTATTAAATAGTTCTGATCAGATCCCCTTTTTTGTTTGAAATAATTAATGGCATTCTCCTCATGCTTAAACGTAATCATGCGGTCAGCCTTTATATTAAGCCCGAAAGTGTTGTACTTTTTGAGTGAAATATTCTCGTAAACCATTTCCGTAAGAATCCGTCATAAAAATATAAAACGTGGCAAAATGTTCTATATGTTGAAATATATTTTTAATTTGTTCTGAAGTGCGAAAAATTCAAAGGTTATATTTTATGCGATGGATAAATATGAAATGATAAAAAACACTTTCCCTTTTCTTGAAAGGAAGCTGATTGAAGAAATAGCAGCTGCAGCCGTACTGCATGAATTATCTTCAGGTCAGAGTATCATTGGAGAAGGTGATTATATTAAGTCTTTCCCTATGGTTATTAGTGGTTGTATGCGTGTGGTACGCCTGTCAGAACAGGGGCATGAACTACTCCTTTATTATATGACTCAGGGTGAAATATGCGCTATGGCCCTCACTTGTTGCATGAGTCCACAGAAAAGCAATATTAAAATTATTGCAGAAGAGAAATCACTGGTGGTTACAATTCCTGTTGATTTTTTAGAAAAGTGGATGTCACTTTACAGAACATGGAAAGAGTTTATGATGTATTCATATCGGAAAAGATTTGAGGAGCTGATTAACACAATTGATTCCATAGCCTTCATGAAACTTGACAAAAGGCTCATTAAATTCTTTGAAGACAGATTCAGATCAACAGGAAAGACAATTTTCAGCGGAACTCATCAGGATATTGCCTTACAGTTAAACACATCACGTGAAGTAATTACCCGGCTTTTAAGAAACCTTGAAAAAAATAAACTCGTAATTACGGAAAGAAATATCATTGATTATTCATTCCTACTGAAGAATTTTGCTCTTATGTGACAAAAGTCACTGACCATTTTCTCTGATGCGGCGTAATTTGCATCAAAAAGGGTAATGAAAGATCTCATAAAAAAAAATCTGCTTGTTTTGATATTTTCTGCAGCAGGCACTCTTGGTGGATTTTTGTACTGGAAATTCATAGGTTGCCTTACAGGAACATGCTTGATTAAATCGACCTGGTATCTTAGTACTCTTTACGGAACTGGAATTGGCTGGATCCTGGGCAGCCTGGTAAACGATTTGGTTCTGAACTTCAAAAAGCAAAAAAAATATGAATCTTAGTTTTTCTCAAATAATAAACGGAAAAACCCCTGTGCTTGTCGATTTCTCCGCTGAGTGGTGCGGGCCATGTAAAATGATGAAACCGGTACTTGAGCAGCTTAAAAGATCAATGAAGGATAAAATAAGGATTATCAAAATTGATGTTGACAAAAACAGCGAACTGGCTTTAAAATACAACATAAGAAGTGTTCCCTCTCTTATATTGTTTCAACAGGGAAAAATCATTTGGTCCGGCGTCGGCGTTAAAACCTCTAATTATCTTGAAAATGTTATTAACAATAATTGCACTGTCTTTTCTGATCAGGAAGCTTTATAAGGTTTACTGGAAAAAAGATTCTTCCCCCGATATCCAGTTAATATTCGGAAAAAGTATCCCGTGTCTTCATTATCTCAAACCGGCAGTAATTGTTCCTTAACCTGGAGTTATAGGCCAATTTGGTATTTTGAATTTTTCAGGTAAAACCTGATCGGGATATAATCATTTCAGTGATTTTCCCATCTCATTTGACGGTGAAAGCTAAAAAATCTGAATCACAATACTTCAGGAAAAAGAGATTATTTTATCAGGGAAAATAGTAAATTCGGGAAAACTTAACCATTACCTAACCCGAATATTTTTTTGATATGAAAAGCAATCGTCGTGATTTTCTGAAAACATCAACCATTGCAGGTGCAAGCGCATTTATGGGTGGATTTCTTCCGGGATGTGCACCAAAACAAGTCGAATCAAACCTGTCTGTAATTCTTGAATCAGTTAAAAAAGATCATACCCAGAAATTCAATATGTCGGGGTATGCAGCGCCTCCAGTTCCCGTGGTCCGTGTAGGATTTATTGGCCTTGGCGACAGAGGCAGCGGAGCAGTCCAGCGACTTTCATACATAGAAGGTGTGGAGATCAAAGCTCTTTGCGATAAAAGAGAAGTTGCAGTCAAAGAGTCACAGAAATATCTTCAAAGCATAGGACGACCTCAGGCCCTGGAATTTTTTGGTGATGAAGAAATCTGGAAAAAAGTGGCTGAATTACCTGATCTGGACCTTATATATACTTGTACTCCATGGGTGATGCATACACCTGTTTCAGTATATTCAATGAAAAATGGCAAGCATGTTGCCTGTGAGGTGCCTATTGCAAGAACCATCGACGAGGCATGGCAGCTGGTAGAAACATCAGAAAGCACAAAGAAACATTGTATGATGCTTGAGAATTGCTGTTATGACTTTTTTGAGCTTCTCACCCTTAATATGGCACGTCAGGGAATGTTTGGTGATATAGTTCATGGTGAAGGTGCTTATATTCATAATCTGGTGGACATGAATTTCAGGAAGCCCGATGATTCAAAGCAGGCTGATGAGGCTTACACTGATATGTGGAGACTTAAAGAAAATGCAAGCAGGAACGGGAATCTGTACCCGACTCACGGACTTGGCCCTGTCTGTCAGATAATGAACATCAACAGGGGTGATAAAATGGATTATCTGACCTCAATGTCGACAAATGACTTTACTATGGGGGGATTTGCGGCAAAACTTGCAGCAGGCGACGATTTTTATAAACCATTTAATACAGGAAAACCCTACAGAGGCAATATGAATACATCACTTGTGAGGACCAGCCTTGGCAAAACAATTCTGATACAGCATGATGTCTCCTCTGTAAGACCATATTCACGGCTTCATGTGATAAGCGGAACTTCGGGGGCAGCGATAAAATATCCGGAACCTGAGCGTATAGCTTTTGGACACAGTTGGATTACCGATAACGAAATGAAAGATGTAGTTGAGAAATTCACCCCTGAAATTGTTAAAAGAGTAGGAGAGATGGCAAAAAAAGTTGGAGGCCACGGAGGAATGGATTTCATTATGGACTGGAGACTTATCGATTGCCTGAGGAACGGATTGCCTCTCGATCAGGATGTATATGATGGAGCATTGTGGAGTTCAATAGCTCCTCTCAGCGAATGGTCAGTAGCGAACAGGTCACAGTCGATAGATGTTCCTGATTTTACCTGCGGCGCGTGGAAAACCAACAGACCTCATGATATTAACCTCGAGAAAGGTGGAACAACCCAGGTATTGGAAGTCAAGGAGTCTCAACCTGAACTGCAGCTAAACATTCATTAGCATCACAATTCAATATTTTGCCTTAAAAAGGCTTTGAACGAAAATTTTTATATTTTTGCGGGCATTTATACTAATTGTCCTCAAAAAGGCTGATGAGTGCATTGATATTTTTGGTTATTGGCTGCCTGTCGTTTGTTATTTTCCTGGTTCCGAAATCTTACAAGTATCACTATGCCCTTCTGATACTGTCAGCAGCAATCATCTGGAGTTCCCTTCCGGCCGGTTCTGTTCTGCTTTTACCTGAAGCCCGGAATTATGAATCGGGATTTCAATACATTTCAGGCTGGCAGGACTTTAATCCTGTGATAGACGAGCTTTCCGCGTTTTTCATCTTTGTTATAAATATTACTGTTTTTGTAGGATTTATTTATGCAAAGGGATATCTGCGTCCGTATTATGAAGGAAAAAATTCGCTGCGCTTCTCAATTCATTATTTCTCTTACATCTGGCTCTATTTATCAATGCTGATGGTAGTAATGCTAAGGGAGACTCTGCCATTTTTAATAGTCTGGGAAATAATGGCTCTTTCCTCCTTTTTTCTTGTCATATTCGATGCTGAAGATACTTCTGTGATGAAGACAGGGATAAGCTATCTGATACAGATGCATGTGGGAATGTTTTTTATACTTATTGCATTCATGATTGCAGGGACCGAGACCGGCATATATGGTTTTGACGGGCTCAGAAGTTACTTTTCATCTCATTCCAATTTTCTGCTTTTTGTTTTGTTTTTCATCGGATTCGGGATCAAGGCAGGATTTATCCCGCTTCATACCTGGCTTCCCAGGGCCCATCCGGCTGCTCCTTCCCATGTATCTGGAATTATGTCGGGAGTAATGATAAAAATGGGAATCTATGGAATATTCAGGGTAATCATGACAGTTCAGAATGATCTGCTGGAGATCGGTGTATTCCTGCTTGTTTTGTCGGCCCTGTCAGGCATTATGGGAGTAATGATGGCAATAGTTCAGCACGACCTAAAAAAACTGCTTGCTTATCATAGTATTGAGAATATCGGCATAATCGGGATCGGGATAAGCCTGGGAGTCATCGGCCTGGCTGTTGGTAATACTGCCCTGACCCTTCTGGGTTTCAGCGGAGGATTGCTGCATGTACTGAATCATTCCCTTTTCAAATCTGTTCTTTTCTTTAATGCCGGTTCAGTCTATCAGGCTTCCCATACACGAAATATTGAGCATCTCGGAGGGCTTATGAAAAAGATGCCGAAAACTGCAGTTCTGTTCCTTATTGGTTCACTGGCGATCTGCGGGCTGCCTCCCTTCAACGGATTCATTTCTGAATACCTGATCTACCTGGGTATGTTCAAAAGCCTTACCCCATCCAGCATATATATATCTGCAACAATTCTTATTTCCATACTGGCGCTTGTTCTGATCGGAGGGCTTGCAATATTCTGCTTCACAAAAGCTTTCGGGATAGTATTCCTTGGCGAAGCCCGTACTTCAGGGGCCTCGGTAGCACAAGAGGCGGGGCGGGAGATGATATGGCCCCAGTACATATCCGTTTTATTCATAACCGCAATCGGACTGGCATCCCCATTGTTTGTAAAACCTGTTTTCAGCATTATAACCGGGGCATTTGACCTTTCGGGTACGGAATTGGTTCAATATTCTGCAGTTGCAAGCCTTTCGCGGATAAGCATTCTTGCAGGTGTATTTGTGCTGTTAGTGACTCTGCTGCTGATTTACAGGTTTCTCCACCTCAGGTCAAGAGTCGTTTCATACGAACCAACATGGGGATGCGGTTCATCTGCCACCAGCCCCAGACAGCAATATACTGCAACATCTTATGCCTATAATTTCAACCATCTGGCAAAACCCGTTCTGCAGACAAAAAAAATCACCACTGAGATCGGTGAGAATGAAATTTTTCCTTCTGAAAGGACATTTTTCTCTCATAATGATGATATTTTCAGGAAATACCTGGTCGATAAACCGGTAGACCTGATATCCGGGCTGCTTAAGAAGATCGCCGTCATGCAGACGGGGAGGATCCAGGATTATATACTTTATGCATTTCTTTTTCTGATACTTGTGCTGGCCCTGACCTGGTTAAACGTCTTGTGATCATGATAGGTATCGTGTTTATAATTTTAGCTGCCTTGTTTTTTCCCGGATTTATTCTGAGGACAAAAAGCATCGCATCGGGACGCAAAGGTCCGGGATTGCTTCAGCCTGTCAGGGATGTGGCAGTCTTGTTAAAGAAGGGCTCGGTTTTCAGCACCACCTCGGGCATTATATTTCAGATAGCCCCTGTAATTTCTCTGTCGGCACTAATCTGTGCGTTACCACTTATCCCTTTCGCAAATCACGAAGCCATCTTTCCATTTGACGGCGACTTTATATTTTTCGCATACCTGCTTGCACTTGGTAAATTCTTCTCAATTATTTCAGCGCTTGATACCGGCAGCAGTTTTGAAGGAATGGGCGCAAACCGGGAAGCTTTATTCTCAATGCTAATTGAGCCTGCCTTTTTTATTCTTCTTGCTACACTCGCCTTGTTTACGGGACATACATCTTTTTCCGGGATTTTCAGCAATTTTGTTACGGGGAATCATTATATACTGATAATCAGTATTATTGGAATATATGTCCTGATGCAGATCGCCCTTGTTGAAAACAGCAGACTACCGGTCGATGATCCTAAGACTCATCTGGAGTTAACAATGATCCACGAAGTAATGATTCTTGACAATAGCGGATTTGACAAGGCTCTTATTCATTTCGGCACATGGCTGAAATTTGCAATTTACGGAACCCTCATTTTTAATGTGTCGGTGCCTTCAGGATGGAACACCTTTCTGAAGATCGGATTGTTTTTTGTAATTCAGATCCTGTTTGCAATTGTTACAGGACTCATTGAATCTTTCAGGGGAAGGAACAAAATGAGCAAAACACCCAAGTACATACTTACCGTTTCAGCTGTGGCCTGGATAGCATTCCTGTTGATCTTTATGATGAATGATAATATTAATTAACAATAATTTATGGTAATATACCTTGTAGTGCTTTTTGCAATAACCCTGATTTACTTTGCGTCTGCCGAGAGACTGGTAATTTATATCAGGCTCGTTGCAATCCAGGGGCTGTTGCTGTGCGGCATTGCCCTGTTTGAACTAAGTGAGGTCAATACTGCCAATCTGTTGTTTATTTCAGCAGAGACACTTGCGTTCAAGGCTATACTTATTCCCTTATTGCTTAAAAGGATTATTGGTAAATCAGGGGTAACCAAAGTCCACCGGCAGGCGATGCCGGGATTCTACCTGTTGATCTTTTCGGTTCTGGCCCTCCTCGCCAGCATCATTCTTGCATTTTCTCTCAAAAATCAATATGTCAACACGCTCTTTATGACTATGGCACTTTTCTGCCTTTTCACTGGTCTGCTTCTGATAGTGACCCACCGGTTGATAATATCGCATCTGATAGGTTTTCTTATCATTGAAAACGCTGTGTTCATTTTTTCTCTGGCAGTGGGAAATGAAATGCCCATGCTGATTAATGTGGGTATTTTGCTGGATATTTTTGTTGGCGTTCTGGTCCTGGGGTTTTTCGGGATGCGGCTCCGCCCAAATACAAATGAGCTTACAATGCTAAAGGACTGATATGCTTCTTACGTTTTTTATATTATCCTTTCTGCTAAGCATCTCTGTGATGCTGTTCCGCTACAGGACTTACACAAAGTCAGCAACAATCGCTTTTATTATACTGCATATCGGGCTGACAGTCTATTCGTGGATAAATACCGGCAGAACTGAACTTGTGTATTTTACATTTGACAGCACAGGTGTGATACTCCTTTCCGTGCTTTGCGTGCTGACGATACCTACTGTATGGCATGGTTTCATTTATGCTTCAGGTGATGACGAAAAAAGGTTCGGCATTTACCACATGGCTCTGATATTGCTTATGACATTCATGTCGGGAGCTTACCTGGCCAACAACATGACTGTTCTGTGGATCTTTGTTGAAGCCACTACCCTGGCCGTGGCAGCCCTGATCTATCACGATCGTACTGAGATTGCACTGGAAGCCACATGGAAATATGTTTTTATATGTTCTGCCGGCATTGCACTTGCATACCTCGGGGTTTTATTCCTGGGATTTATTTATGGACGCGAGGATGCTTCAAATCTTTCATTTGAATCACTGGCTGAAATAATTAACGATGCAAATCCCATGTATCTTAAGATTGCATTCCTCTTTGTTCTGATAGGGTTCAGCACAAAAATGGGATTGTTCCCGATGCATACTGTGACCATTGATGCACATTCAGTGTCGCCACCGCCTGTTAGTGCCTTGATATCAACCACTTTAATGAATGTCGGATTTCTGGCGATCTTCAGGGTTTACTCTCTTTTCGCTACATCGGAAATTCTTCCATTCATGAACAGTGTGCTGATACTCTCAGGAGTATTGTCAATATTGGTTGCTGCAGGTTATATGCTTAAAGCAAAGCATCTTAAAAGGATGCTGGCTTATTCAAGCCTTGAGAACATGGGCCTGGTAGCCATAGCCTTGGGTACTGGAGGAGTTGGATACCATGCAGCCTTGCTTCTTGTTATTCTTCACTCATTTGCGAAGTCAAGCCTTTTCTACCAGATGGGCCAGCTTTCAAGGGTACTCCATACATTCAGGCTTGATGACTGCGGAAACTACATGAAGTTATTCCCCGCAGGGTCTCTTGTCCTGATTCTGGGACTGGTATCCATACTTGCCATTCCGCCTTCCGGATTGTTTATTGCAGAATTTATGATATTCAAGGGCATGGTTGTAAATAATAATTGGCTTGTAATTATAACCGTGATGATCCTGCTTGCCTTTGTGATATATGCCATGAGCACACGCTTCATGCATATCATTTTCTCAAATCCGCGCAGTAACAACACAGTTGCTTATCCCGAAAAAGTAAATCCTTCGGAGACAATGACCCAGTTCATACTGTTATCTGTTGTGATTGCCCTGTGCTTATATCAGCCTCAATTCCTTATCGAGATGATCGAAAAAAGCCTTGTCATGCTTCCAAAATAGTAATCAAAATGAGTGAATTATTTGCGGAAATATATAATAATCCTGCTTCGGTCGATATCAGAGAAATCCCTGTTATAGAATATGATGACTTCCATGACCAGGTTTCCGGGCTGCTGAAAAATAAAGACTCTCATTGTGTGACTTATTTTGCTGACAGAGTTCCTGAAGGATTGAGGTTTTATTGCATCATTGCCATAGATAACACGTGCTCATTGAGTGTATTTTCCTTCGTGCTTGAAAATACTGCAAGTCCAATCAGATCCTTAACGCCGTCTGATCCACAGCTTCATGGCTTTGAACGCGAGTTGCATGAAAACCATGGAATAATTTTCGAGGGACATCCGTGGATGAAGCCTGTTCGATTTCCTGCCGGAAGGATGGGAGGAGCGGATAAATTGTCAGATTATCCATTTTACCGGATTGACAGCGATGAACTTCATGAGGTGGGTGTTGGTCCAATACATGCCGGCGTAATTGAACCTGGTTATTTCAGGTTCATTTGCAACGGAGAAAAGGTTCTGCATCTTGAAATTCAACTCGGATATCAGAACAGGGGAGTTGAAAATCTGATGATTTCCAGGAAAAGTATTCTGCAACGATGCATTCTTTCGGAGAACATTGCAGGAGATACTGCAGTAGGGCACTCTCTCGCTCACTCCCAGCTTGTTGAAGCACTGATGAATGCAGAGCCGTCCGACTCCCTGATGATTGAACGCTGCATAGCCCTCGAGCTTGAAAGGATTGCGATCCATATCGGAGACACTGCTGCCCTGTGCGGGGATGTAGCCTACCAGCTGGGACAGGCTGTATGTGAAGCCCTCAGAACCACAGTGATCAATACCACCCAGAACTGGTGCGGAAACCGTTTTGGCAAGGGGCTTATACGTCCTGGCGGCACCAATTATCCTGCCGATGAATCATTCGTTGATTCTCTCCTGGTTCTTCTTGATGATACAGGATCCAGATACTTCGAAATTGCCGACAGGATAATGACTCTGCCAAGTGTGCTGGCACGTTTTGAGGATATTGGAAAGATCACCACTTCTCAGGCCTTCGATGTTGGGTCTGTAGGCATGGCTGCACGAACAGCAGGTATTGCGAGAGACATAAGGATTTCTCATCCGTACCAGTATTATAAAACCTTGCCCGTCAATATCCAGCTGCTTGACGGAGGCGATGTGCTGTCGCGATGCATGCTTCGAATACTTGAGGTGAAAGAATCTGTCAGATATATCCGTGAGCTTGCAGGTCTGTGGAGAAAATCTGTAAAGAAAAACACAAGGCCCGATTACAAAGGGCAGCTTGAGAGGAACAGGCTGACTTTATCGCTTGTCGAAGGCTGGAGAGGTGAGATTTGCCATGCTTCTATAACGAACGGCGAGGGGGAGTTAACCTGTTATAAGATCAAGGACCCCTCATTTCATAACTGGATGGCTCTGGCACTGGCAGTACGGAATCAGGAGATATCTGATTTTCCGGTATGCAATAAAAGCTTTAACCTGAGCTATTGCGGTCATGACCTGTAATCTGTTAAAACGTAACTATGATAAGGGAGATCAAAATACTTAAGCATCACGGTAAGCAATATATAAAAGATTTAAGGAATCAGGCTGTATCTGAGAGATTCAGAGGTCGTCCGCAGATCGATGTTTCCATTTCCGGGTCAGAAGTTGATATAATCCATTCATTATGCCCCTCAGGTGCCATTGATGAAAGCACGGGATCAATCGACCTTGGAAAATGCGTCTTCTGCAGGGAATGTGAATTTATTCTGCCTGATAAGGTCAGGTTCCATAACGATTACAGAATTGCAGCAAACAGGAGGGAGGATCTGATCATTAAACCTGGAGATAGTAATCCGGTAAGGTTGAATGAAAATAAAATACGGAAAGAGATAAGGAAACTTTACAGGAATTCCTTAAAGCTGAGACAGGTCTCGGCAGGAGGTGATAATTCATGTGAAATGGAACTCAATGCCTCCGGTAATGTGAATTTTGATTTTGGACGGTATGGAGTTGAATTTGTAGCTTCGCCGCGTCATGCTGATGGAATAGTAATCACAGGCCCTGTTACGGTCAATATGTCAGAGGCCCTTGATATCTGTTACAGGGCAGTCCCTGAGCCCGGGATCATAATTCTGGTTGGAACTGATGCCATCAGCGGAGGGATGTTCAATGAATCCCCTGCAGTTGATCGCAGGTTCATCGATAATCATTATATAGATTTGTATGTTCCGGGTAATCCCGCACATCCTCTTACTTTTATCAACGGTGTGATGGATCTTCTGGGTATCTGACGGTGATTATTCCCGGAAATAATGGAATTCACTTTTACCTTTTACCTTTATTCTGGGTTATCCCGCAAGTATGCGGGATCTATTTTTATCTTTTCCCTTTTGTCTTTTGTTTTTTGTCTTTTGTCTTTTGTCTTTTGTCTTCATCAGTACCCTGCAGCCTGGCCATCTTTTCGCGACTCCGACGCTCCGTAATAAACTTTGTTCCTGTCATCGCGCATTATTGCCTGGTAACCTCCGTAGCTGCCAAGATTCCATTCTACTCTGTGACCCATTGAAAGTAATTTCTGGATCTCTTCCCAGCGGAATCCGTTCTCAAGATAAAGTATCCCACCATCGGTCATCTGCTCTCCTGTCGGTTCCGATGATTTTGTATGATATAATCGTGGAGCATCACCTGCCTCTTGTAGGTTCATTTTAAAATCAATAAGGTTTATAATTATCTGGGCATGCCCCTGAGGTTGCATATCGCCTCCCATTACACCAAAGCTTACCCATGGCTTACCATTCCTGGTAATAAATGCCGGAATAATAGTGTGAAAAGGTCTTTTCCCGGGGGCATAAGCATTTGCATGACCCGGATCAAGACTGAACATTTCACCTCTGTCTTGTAAAACAAATCCCAGACCGGGCGGACACATCCCTGATCCCATTCCTCTGTAATTACTTTGTATCAGCGATACCATATTCCCGTTTTTATCGGCAACAGTAAGATATATTGTGTTTCCTGATTCTATCTTTCCGGGA
Organism: uncultured Rikenellaceae bacterium; assembly: GCA_964514725.1. Classification (GTDB taxonomy): domain Bacteria; phylum Bacteroidota; class Bacteroidia; order Bacteroidales; family VadinHA17; genus LD21. Next base: position 6,931 of record CAZEUL010000009.1, on the reverse strand, counting down.
TCGTACACCTTTGCCGCTTTTTCACGATTGATGAGCTTACGTCTTTCTGCAGCATATTTTTTGGATATAAGCTGGTTTACAGGGACAGAGCTGAACAATGGATCAGCATAATATTTTGCACGGTCTTCGAATGCAAGCTTTTTTGCTTCTGTAAAAAGATGTATGTATTCACTTGAGCCGAATCCCAGTGAAGCTATATCATAACCTTCCAGAATATTAAGAATCTGAAGAGCAGCAATACCCTGACCATTCGGTGGAAGTTCCCAGATTTCATATCCCCGGTATAATGAACTGACAGGATCAACCCACTCAGAATGATGCCTCGCAAGATCTTCATAACTCAGGAATCCACCCTGTGATTTCATGAATGCATCAATAGTCCTGGCTATACTTCCTCTGTAAAACTCATTTCTGCCTCCTTTTGCAATTTTCTCAAGAGTATTGGCAAGAAAAGGATTCCTGAATATTTCACCTTTGGCAGGAGATTTTCCTCCGGGCATATATGTCTCCTTAATATTGGGATAATCTTTGAGTGCCTGAGTATTCCTGTCAAGATAATATGCGATCACTTCGCTCACGGGAAATCCATTACGGGCGTAGTTTATGGCAGGCTGAAGCAATTCCTGCATTGGCAGACGTCCGAACATTTCGTGCATTTCAAACCAGCCGTCAACACAACCGGGTACAGATACCGGAAGGGGACCGTATGAGGGAATGGTTTCAATGTGATTATTCCTGAAATAATCCAGCTTCAGCTTTCTGGGTGACCGTCCGCTGGCATTCAGCCCGTACAACCTGCCTTTTTCTTCACTCCAGATAATGGCAAACAGATCTCCGCCTATTCCGCATCCTGTGGGTTCCATCAGTCCAAGTGCAGCGTTTGCTGCTATGGCTGCATCAACTGCAGTGCCTCCTCTCTTAAGTATGTCAATGGCGATCTGGGTAGCAAGAGGCTGACTTGTAGCGGCCATACCATTCTGTGCAATAACTTCCGATCGTGTTGCAAAATCCCGGCCCGTTATCCTGTCCTGGGCAAAAACATTTTCAATGATCAATGATAGCAAAGGGATCGCTGCAAAATAGAATTTCATGGGATAGGTATTTAGATTTAAAGTACAAAGTTAAAATCTGTTTTGAGAAAATTTTTGGTTATTTTCCTCCAAACAAGTCAATTATGGTTCTCGACATAGCCGCTACGCCTGTTCGGAAGGTAGGCTCAAAATCTGGGCTAAATGATGAATTATGAAGTGATGGCAGTTGTGTGCCCGTTGCAAGATAATTGTTGTACTTGTCAACATTTACACCGCCGAGCCAGAAAAGAGCAATTGGGACCTTCTCTTCAGTTCTGCCATATATTCCGAAATCCTCAGCAACTGTTGCAGGGTCCACCTGTATTACATTAGTGTCGCCCAGTATATTTTTCATCGATTTTACAGCAGACATTACAAGATCCTTATCATTATGGACCGGTTGATTATTTTCTGAGTCAAAAACAACCAGAGGCATCCGGTCGTCAGGAAGTCCGGCAGTAATTGCTGCTCCTCTGCAGATATTGACCAATGATTCCCTTACAGTATTTAAAACATCATTATCGAAAAATCTTATTGTCAGCTGCATTTTTACTTCATCAGGTATAACATTTGCCCGTGATCCTCCATGAATTGATCCCACAGTGACAACAGCCGGCTTAACGGGATTAACCTCCCGGCTAACTATAGTCTGAATATCCATTATTATTCTGGCCGCAATTACAATCGGATCGATTGTTTTGTGTGGCATGGCTCCGTGTCCGCCAACTCCGTATACTGTTATTTCAGCCGTTTTGACTCCGGCAAAAATAGGCCCTGGGAAATAACCAATAGTGCCGGCTGGCAATTCTGCATTAACATGATAGCATAATGCAAAGTCGGGCACCGGGAACTTCTTGTAAAGCCCCGCATCAATCATCGATGCAGCACCTCTCATCCCTTCTTCTGCAGGCTGGGCCACTGCAATAAGAGTTCCAATCCAGTGTTCTTTCATCTTTGTGAGTACAGTAAGAGTCCCAAGCCAGGTTGACATATGCATATCATGACCGCAGGCATGCATTACAGGAGTCTCATTGCCCGAAAGATCCTTCATAATTACGGTACTTGCATAAGGCAGACCGGTATTCTCTTTTACCGGCAACGCATCCATATCGGTGCGAAGCATTATTGTCTTTCCTTTTCCATTCCTGAAAATGCCGACAACCCCATTCCCGCCAAAACCAGTGATCGTTTCAAAACCAAGCTTTTGCAGGTTTTCAGCCATCTTTGCAGCGGTCTTCACTTCCATAAGTGAAAGCTCGGGGTTCTTATGCAGATTAATGTATAGATCCTTGAAATACGGGATTATTGCATTTGTTGCATTTAAAATATTATCATTCATATTGTTCTTCTGACAAAAAATGTTCGTAAATCCAGTTAAAATGAGGAAGATTGAAAATACTGATCTCATTTGTGTCCCAAATGTTAAAATTAAACCATTTATTTCTCCATTGCTTTGATCTTTAGTTCAACAGGCATCTTTTCTATTGCATATCTCAATGCGGTTCTGGGCATTATTTTCTTATTTTTCATCACATAATCAAAAACCTTGTGCATATATGCCTGACTTGAAGATTTCAGCATCCATCCATAACCCTTCTGCACCATATCATCCATGTCGGTAAGCAGCAGATCGGCAATTTCAAAAATATCAGACAAAAATAATCCCTTTTTTGCAGGAATGATCAGTGAGACAGCCGATGCTCTTTTCATCCAGCGATTTTGTGATTTTGTCCAACTTTTAAGTTCTGCAATCTTTTCCGGATACATTTCAATTAGTGTTCCAACCGAATGATTGCAGAGAGTATCACATGAAGCCCAATTGTTAACATAATTACCAATCCAGTTTTCAAAAATATAAATGTCGTCTGGCAAATAATCCTTCTTTATGTAATATGACCAGTTGCAGGCAATAAAAGATTCTTCTATCATGCCGGAATTCCATAGCTCATCACACATGCTGAAAATAAATGATTTATTCTTATTTGGAATCCTTTTAAAATAATCCCTCCCGATCCTGCCTACAACAGCTGATTTAATACCATAGAGACGTATTGGTTCTTTAAAAAACCTTTCACCTGAGATTCGTGTCTTTTCATCAGAGTTTTTGATTAATTCATGCCGGATTTCCTCAATTATCTTGTTCATTTAATAATATGTTGTCTACAAAACTTTTTTACCTTTTAATTACATCAAAACTCTTCTTCAAGCAGATTTACCTCTGAAATTTTCAATAAAGGTATATTAATCCTCAAAGTTTTTATTTCGCAGGGTCTGAAATTTCCCTCCCACTCACATCCTGCAAAGGACAGGGTTATTTTTGATGTTACGTATTTTCCCGAAGTCTCAATACATCTTAGTATTAAATCATTACTGTTTTCTGATTGCTTTATTGCGGCAATAATGATATTATTTGGTTCTGCTTTTATGAATGAATCGGATTTTTGTAGTTTTCCTCTATGAATTCCCTGATAAATTGAAAGGGGAGGAGCAATGAACTCCTCCGTTATACGAGGAATTTCAGCCTCCTGCCAGGTGTTTTTGTGAGGAAACAGCAGCATTCTGAATGTCTGAATACCCTGGTCCTGCCATAAATATTGCCCTTCCGATTCAAGCTTCCTTGGATTATGATGTGCATAGACCGATGAACGTGTGACCGAAATTCTCATATCATTATTTTCAGCGCTGTAACCGTATTTTGCATCATTAATCAGGGTAAGTCCATATTTGCCTCCTTTTGAATCACCTGTCATGTCAACCCATCTCTGCCCAGGCTCCTCATCACCATTCGTTGTTCTGACAATATGACCGTAGGGTGTTTCATAAGTCACGGAGGGAGACTTAACATTTACCGGGAATGAAAACTTAAGCATTTTAAGTTGTTCTTGCCAATCCAGGTTAATTCTTGCTTCAACAAAATGTTTTTCTGAATACAGAATCCACTCTATTATAAGGCTCGACCTGCCGTAGGTACTCTTTGACCGGATTATCGAACGTACCGGCCCCTTTTCTGTAATGGAAATCTCGGGGTTTCCAAAATATCCGATGACATTTCTGAAGGCTTTTACATCATGGCTCCATGTATCACTTTTATCATCTATAACAAGTGTTCTGCAACCAGTTTCCCCTCCATTGAAAACTTCAATTTCCGATACTTTATCAAATATTCCTACTGTCCCTGATTTTGAAACAGTTATCCTGATAGTTTCATTTTCTATTGTGTTGTTTTCGGCCCTTATTCTGGTATCTAATGCAGCAGGGGCCCCGGGTTTAATTCTTATCTGCCTGTAACCAAATGCCGGAATATGAACCTTTATTAATATTCCAGTCCTGTTGCCAGTAACCGTCGAACCTGATATCCATTGATAAGCAAGCTGATTCCCATTTTCATCCTCCGCAATTGCGGGAATATGCTTATCCCATGAAATCTCATATTCAATATAGCTTTCTGTTTCCCAAGCATGAGGATTAAAAACAAGCAGGTACTGGGATTCAGGATCCTCAGCAGCAACCATCCACTCAAGTTTTTGTAATGCCTTATATACAGCCTGGGATGCCGTGTCTCGAGCAAAATAAAACCCTTCTCTTGCGCTGGTTGAATGCCCCGGGAGTGACGTTCCGGCAAGGCTGTCATGAAATTGGAGGAACAGCACTCTCTTCCATGCGTTGGTGAATTCTTCCATTGGATATCTGTATCCCCATTTTACAGAGCCGACAGATGCAATTTTTTCAGCTGTTATCAATGCTGTCTCAGCTGCCCTGTTGTTCTTCTTGATTTCTGACTCAGCAGTATAGCATCCTGCTGCATGATGCTGAAGATCATCGTTTACGACATTCAGTTTGAAGTTCTTTTTTCCTCTGACCTCGGTAAAATATTTTTCAGGAGTGCTGAAAAGGATCTCAGGCGCATCGATTTCTTTCTGAATTTCAATTATTGAAGCAATATTATCCCTTGTTGTTCCCCCTCCATGATCTCCGGCCCCGTAAAATGTCATTACAGTATCTACATCCTTGTTTTGCAGCATCCCTGACACTTGTTCAATTCTTGATCGCACCGATCCGGTATCATTATAACTCAAAGGTATACGGTAAGTCATAACTTTTGTGCCATCCGGTCCCTGCCACCAGAAAAGATCGTCAGAAATAGATTTTTCAACAGGATTCGGGCGCATGAAAACGTAATTGTCCATCCCCTGTAAATGAATAATCTGAGGGACTGTGTTGGCATGTCCAAATGAGTCTGGATTGAATGCCACAACCGACCTGTGTCCAATGAGCTTCTCTAAAGTAAGTTGCCCGTAAAGCCCCTGACGTACCATTGACTCGCCGCATGGAATGTTCATATCGGGTTCCACCCACCAGCCGCCAACTATGTTCCAGCGTCCTTCGTCTACACGCTGTTTTATTTCCTGAATCATTCCGGGATCATTGTCAGCTATCCATTGATAAAACTGTGCTGAACTGGCAGTGAAAGTTATATCAGGATTTTCGTTCATCAAGTCAAGTAGTGATCTGAAAGTGCTATGTGCTACAGCCAATCCCTCCGGCCATGGCCAAAGCCACACAGGATCTATATGAGCATGTCCGATGAGATGAAATCTGTATTTTTTCGCATTTTCAGGCCATTTATTTTTTCCGCTGATATTCCTGTTATTATCTGATAATAAAGGGTAGATGGCAATTCCGGATGCTACAGATAATGTTCTATTAATGAAACTTCTTCGTGAAATGTTTCTTTTAAAAGGTTTATGAATTCTTTTCTTTTGCATGCTACCAGACGTTTGTTTATTATTCTATCTAAATATTCCAACTCATGGCCATTATGAAACCATAGCTACACTGAGACTTGCATAGTCCCCGACAGAATCGCCGAGCAAAGCCGGAACGATTTTGCAAACCGCTAGTGACGGGCCAAGGGCTTCACGACCCACTTCTTCAAGACAGTAAGGTTCTATAAATTGCCTGCACCGCTGGTAGATACTTCCTATGACAATCATTTCAGGATTAAGAATATCTATTATGATTGCCAGTCCTTTTCCAAGGTATTTGCCCGAAAATGCCAGTATTTCTATTGCCGTTTCATCTCCTGCAAAAGCAGCCTCTGCAACATTCTTTGCAGTTATGTTCTTGATATCATCAAGACTTTTACAAAATGAAACCTGTTGATTAGCATTTATTTTTTCAAATACTCTTTTTTTTGCAATCTGTGAAATACCCGAGCCACTGCAAAAACCTTCAAAAGAGCCGTGTTTGCCATAGGCTTCAGGTCCGTCATCCTCAAGTCTGATATGTCCGACTTCTCCTGCCAGATCATTGGTCCCGGAATATAAATGCCCGTCGATTATAATACCTCCTCCCATTCCGGTTCCGAAAGTCAGAAACACCATGTTTCTTGTACCTTTGCCGGCGCCAAATTTCCATTCCGCTAAAGCACAGGCGTTTGCATCATTTTGAAGATATGCCGGAACACTGAACTTCTTGCTGAAAAATTCGACAATGGGAATATTGTTCCAGCCGGGAAGGTTAGGTGGCGATTGAACAATGCCTTTACTGCTGTCAAGGGGCCCTCCACAACTTATACCGATGGATTTTAGCTTCCTGGCAGATATGCTGTCAACTATTTCTGCAGCACTATCCAGGAGTAACCTAATTGCATGATCAGGGCCTAAATGTGTTTCAGTGGGAAAACTTTCCTTTTTCAGGATTTTCATGTTTTCTGTCCCGGCAATAACTGCACATTTTGTTCCTCCTATATCAATTCCAAGATAATATGGTTCATTCATGATTTAGAGTATCAGCAAAATACTTTATTAACGTGAGTTCGATATAACTTTTTAATGTAAATGACTGGTTGTTAATAATTT
>CAZEUL010000008.1:131675-166515 GCA_964514725.1 uncultured Rikenellaceae bacterium | reverse complement strand
GTTTATCACATTCACCAACGGTGTTCGGAAGACATTCAGTTGGGGATTACTCGGAATTTTTCCTTTCATTTTTGCAAGGTTTTTATCGAATTTACTGATTACCTTGCAGATAATCAAAATATGTTATTAACATTAATTGTTAATAATCAACATGTTAAATACTTTTTAAGGATCGACTTATTAACGTGAGTTCGACATAAGAAAAATAAATAAGTTACTGGTTATTAACAAATTAATTATCTTATGTTAATAATTATTTGATTTACAATATTATACAAAAAAGGATTCTTTCCAAATTTGTAGTGCAAACAAATAAAAACAGAAAGAATCTATGAATGATTTAAAAGACAAACTTATGGAAATATTTTGTAATGTCAATGATTTTAATAATGTATTCATCAACGAGTTACAAACACACCAGATCACTGATGGCACCCGAAAGCGGATTAAGCCGGGAAGTTTAATTAAGAGCGAAGTAATTACCATTGTAATTTGTTTTCATTTAATGCGTTACAGAGATTTCAAGCATTATTATCTTTTTTATGTATATGAACATGTGCAGGGTGATTTTCCTGGTCTTGTATCCTATAACCGCTTTGTTGAGTTAATGCAAAAGGCTCTATTACCATTAGCTGTTTACTGTAAATTTCAATTCAATTGTATACCACTATTTCAGTTAAAGAGGAACGCGTTTTACAAATATATTTTAAAAAGATTTATGCTAATTAGTTGTAGAATGAATAAGACTTATTCTTCTTTTTCCTGGAGCCTGTGAAAAATTTTGTGTAAACTGGTAACTGCCAGGTTTAACGAACGCCGCATCTGTTTTCAAACTGTTACCTGTCTTTCCAAACAACATATTTAATGCTGTTTCTTATCTGATGCACCACACACAATTGAGTAATAGTTTTGGGGAAGGCGGACTTAATGGCTTGCCTTATTCCTGTAAGATTATCTGTACTGGCTATCAGGATATCCTTAACTCCACGGGCTTTAATATCTGTGAGGACATTAAGCCAGAAAGAGGCACTCTCTGTTTCACTGATCCACATGCACAGAACCTCTTTTAAACCGTTTTGCTTAAGCCCGATCATCAAATAAATAGTTTTGCCCTGGACTTTACCGTTTTGACGAACTTTGACAACAATACCATCCATCCAGACTACGAAGTATACCGGATCAAGCGGACGTTGCTGCCACTCTTTGATATCTTCCAAAACCGCACTGGTAATGTTAGAGATGGATCCTTCGCTTACCTCAACGCCATATATATCTATGATTGTGTCTTCCGGGTGGTCATACCTCTGGAATACATTGTAATAATGGCATGTTCAATTTTGGCCGACATGCGTTCATGTTTGGGTACGACTATCGGATTAAAAGTTGAGTTGCGATCTCGGGGAACATCCAGTGGAACTTCTCCAAGGTTGGTCTTCAATGTTTTACGGCTGAAACCATTACGGCTATTACCGCTGTTCTTGCCGGAAGGATCGTGTTTAGGATAACCAAGATGTTCATTGATCTCTGCCTTAAGAAGAGCTTCTACACCTTGTTTGTAAAGCTCCTGGATAAAAGACTCAAACTCTTCCTGGGTCTTTATCTTCTTTAGAGCTTCTTCAGGAATTTTAAATAACTCATTTTCACTCATATTGCTGCAAATTAGGTTAAAATTATTCATTTTCTTTCTAGCCAACTGGTCTTTGAACTCGATTTCCGGTTTCAGACCGGTTGGGGTCCCTAATGCAGCTAACAATTCATTTACACAAAATTCTTAACACTACCGAAAAATAAGTCTTAAGATGAATTATTGTTATGAGATACATCTGGCTTGAATAACTTTATGAAGTCTTCAACAGAAATTTCACCCATTTCCTTTATAACTGGTTTTGTCCATGGTTTTTTGTTTTTACTTCCCTTTTCATCATTCTTGCCTTTTGGCTCCTGCTCATCCGGCTGAACATCCTTTAAATCATCACATTTAATCATACTCATAATTTCCCCCTTTTCTACCTGTTATCTGAGTTTATATTGCAGATACCAATTATACATGTCATTAACCCGCCATTTGTGACATTGTTTTTAAGTTTTTTTTCTCGAATTAACATTTTTTAACAAAACTGCCGGTAATATCATTAATAATATTAGGGACTTGAGTAAGGGCTTTTTGTTATTAATTTGATAGGAGCCAGTCTGAATTCCCCTCAAATGGGCTGAAATATTATTAGACACACCCGTCTGATGGTTGTAGGATAATTTATATATCACCTGTAGATAATTAAATCTGGAAGTAGATTTTTGTAATTGTTTAACATAAAAATTCTATCCTGTTTGAAGCACCATATCAGGAATATTGTATTTTTGCAACTCATAAGGGGCTTTTAGAAAGGTTTCTACTGTTAAATATTTTTCTTTAATATCATGGCAAATGCTATGAATTACACCTGGTCTTTAAACCATTCTTATGTCTACAGGTATTTGTATAATTTAACACCTGTCGGAATCTTAATTTTGAATCCCGAAAGGGATGTTATTTTAGCCAAAAAGGTATTTACCATAGTAAATTGCAATGCAAGCGAGGATCTTATCATTAAGTTCCTTAAGATGCTCCGGTACTTTATTCAATTCAGGACATGGATATCCATTTTTGAACTTTCAGTAGCACTTTAAGACTTTTAAAAAAATGATAAATAAGGTTATTGTGAATGAGGATTCACATAAGAAAGAAAAGGTAAAATTTATTGAAGGAGATGTAGACTCAACTGATAGTTATGGAAAATATGATGCCAGAATTCTGAAAAATTTCATTTACAAAACACCTCTACATAAACAAGCTGCAAATGAGAAAGATCAGGGCATAAAATAAGATTGATTTAGAGATTAATAATAGCTTTACAGACAATATTTATTTGTGATATGATCCAACTTCTGGTTATTGATGATCGCCCGGTTGTAAGCAGGGGGCTAACTCTATTGCTGAAAGAAGACCCTGAAAAGAGATTTAGTGTTATTGAAGAAGCTGGAAACATTATAGAGGTAATTGAAAAGCTTAAAGCTTTTAATTTTAATGCAATTCTGCTAAATATCTGCATCCCTGGAAGAAACGGACTTGAGATGATACAGGAAATCAAAAGAATTAAATCAAATTTACCAGTATTAATCCTAGGCATTTATGCTGAAGATCAATATGCTTTAAAAGCATTGAACTATGGGGCTTCCGGATATCTTAATAAAGCCTGCTCTCCCGAAGAAATTATTAAAGCGATAATTAAAGTTTCAGAAGGAGGAAGATACATTTCTGCATCTTTGATAGAGAAGCTGACAACCGATATCCTATATAATTATGACAAACCTGTTTATAAAAAATTAACTGCACGTGAGATTGAAGTAATGCTTGGAATTACTTCAGGGAAAAAAATAAATGAAATTGCAGCAGAATTATCTTTAAGTCCTAAGACAATCAGCACATACAGGCAAAGAATACTGTCAAAACTCAATCTAAGAACGACTTCTGAGATAATAAGGTACGCTATCAAAGAAGGCCTTGCTGATTAAGGCACAAGACAATAACATACTTTCCCCTGATTTTCAAAGTTCTTGTTATACAATTAGAATTTCCCTTACAATATTTTCAGAAAAATCCCTACAATTAGTTGAGTCTGATAGTCATATTTTTGCCTTGTCTGTCAATACAGCAAGCAATTATTTTTTATTAAACACCTCAGGTGAAAAGAGGTTTGAAAGTTGTCTGAAAATATATTATTCTTTTATGTGATATTATGAGAATAACTAATTATGGTTGTGGTTTCAGGAAGATACTGCGAGAATTTATTGTTATAACCATTTTAATTTGGGTATGGTTTGTACAGGCATCAGCTCAGGTAAAAATAACTGACGGGGTTGATACCAGTATTAATCAAAATTCAATCCTCGAGCTGGAGAGCAGTGATAAAGGGCTGCTTGTTCCCCGGATTGCCATTAATGATCTTAATCTTCCGGATCCTCTTATTGAACCGGTTCCTGTGGGCATGCTGATTTTCAGTACAGGTGGTAATGTACCTGACGGATTTTATTACTGGGGCGGAAATAGCTGGGAAAGAATGTTCACCTCAGGATCAAACATAATGCAGACTTTTACAAGGAAAACAGACTCTAATCTGTCGAAGAATGACAATATCATATTTGCAATGAACGACATTACTCTGACTCTTCCTCAGGTAACGAGTGCTGACACGGGACTGATTATAACTATTAAAAATGTGGGTTCTCACACTGACCTTGTTAAGGTTACAGGCTCTGGAGGGGCAACCATTGATAACAGGGACACGGTCAGTCTGCTTCCGCAATGGGGACTTACATTTATTGCCAGGGGTGCAAATTGGGTAATTCAGGATAAAAGTGTCGTTTCAGAAGATATTATAGAGGTAGGTCCTTTTGCCTCATTTAAAACCTTGTCCGAAGCAATTGAATTTCTTGAAGCTCATATGCGCGGACCAAAAGTAATAAGAATTGCCGGTCAGACATTCGACATTTCTGAAACGGTTGTTATAGACCTTCCTTATCCTGTTACGATTCAAGGAACATCTTTCGGAACAGGTATTTTGGCAGCAAGTCCCGGACTTGAGGGTAAGCCCATGTTCCGCTGTTTGACTGAAAGCTATTTTAAAATGCTGGTTTTCGATGCCACAAGCCTGCCGGGTTATGGTTCATCTCCAGGTGAGGATGCAATCAGGCTGGCTGGAGAGGGCACGTATCATGAAATAAAAGATTGCACTTTCGACGGTTTCTATAATGCAATCCTCGATTCGACAGATGCTGAATTATGGCTGTTTGAATGTGACATAAGCAATTCAAATTATGCTGGAATTCTTGTAAACAGCTCAATACCCGGAACAAAGATCAGGGTTGCTGAGACTGATTTTATTCATTGCAGAAGAGGAATTGACCTTTCAAAAGGTTCAGATGCTGAAATACAGCTTTATTCGGGCCAGTATGTAAATGAGTTTGAAACAGATACAGCATTTGTCTACAGACCGGAAACATTCTCTTTTACATCGATGGTTATATCTGGAAACTCCTGGAACCATATTGGAACGAAAATTACCGGTTTCGACTTTACACGTCCCGATGGAAGAGATGCAAATGTATACATGGAAGGAAACACAGGATCTGAAGACCGAAAGCCCCATTGTGAAATCTCAGTAGTAGATAATTCCTTATCCGTAACATGCGTTGTTGCAAATAATTGGTATAAGGCAAACTGGTCCAATACTTCATCTTTCACCATCAACTGGCTGATAGAGAATAACAAAATAACCTATTTGCCATTAAAATCCAGAAATGTCTATGTTATCATAACCGGAAATATCATGGTTAACAGCAATAACCGTGTTTTAAAACTGGCCCTGGTTAAAAATGGTAACTCAAATATCAGGTACGGTGAAACAACCCTGAGGATCACTACACCAAACCAACCTTTCCAGTTTTCAACGGTTGTCTATCTGCAGGATGTGTCCCACAATGACTATTTTGAATTATTCTGCTCATCAAAAAATCCTGGAGATGTAATTACATTTCAGGATATTAACTGGTTCGTTGATTCTATGTAAGTAGTCTGTCAAGTAACAAGTAATGATAATTCACTCTGAGCATACGGGCATTGAGGTTTCATCAAAACATTTAGTTACTTTTTTATTTTCACTGGTTCTCAACTTTCATGTGATTAACAGCACATGCCAGAACCTGTTAATTTCATCTGGGACAAGATTTTTAGGACAGGAGGGCACTATAGTTATTGCCGGCAACGTGACTAACAATGGTACATTCGTCAATGAAAATACTGTTGTATTCTCGGGAGATGTACAGTTAATCCGGGGAGATTCTTCTTCGCATTTCAACAACATTGTCGTTTCTGCAGGGACCACTGTATCAATGGTAACAGAAGGGCAAACCCTTAGTGGTATACTTATCAGTAATGGCATACTCAACGCAAATGGCAGTTTGACATTACTGTCTTCTGAATCACGCACTGCACTGATAGACGGAAAGGGCAAAGGAGAAGTTCTGGGAAACCTGACAATGCAGAGATATCTTAATTCCGGATTCGGATATAAATACCTGAGTTCGCCATTCATTGATGCAAGAGTAGCTGAACTTGGTGATGATATGGATCTTGCAGAGTGGTTCCCAACAGTCTATAGATATGATGAGTCTCGAACTGTCTCTGGCTGGATTTCATACACAAATCCTGAGGGACTTCTTAGTCCCATGGAAGGCTATGCAGTTAACCTGGGAGAATCGGATGGGCCAAAGACCATTGATATAACAGGTAATGTAAATAACGGAGAAATTTCATTGACACTATTTAATCATAACAATCTTTTTACAAAAGGCTTTAACCTGGTGGGTAACCCTTATCCTTCGCCAATTGACTGGAATTCTCCCTCAGGATGGACAAAGATTAACATAGACAATGCTCTTTATTATTTCAAAGCCAGCACTTCCGACAGATATGAAGGAAATTACAGCACTTATATAGACGGAATCTCCAGCGATAACCTGGCTACGGGGGTAATTCCGTCTATGCAGGGATTCTTTGTTCATGTTTCAGACGGAAGTTATCCTGTGTCAGGCGTTCTTGGGATGAATAATGATGTAAGAATAACAGACCTTGAACATCCACTCATTAAATCTGATAATAAAGGTAATAAAGCGTTTTTAAGGCTTGTGGCAGGGTATGCAGATGATCCGGGTTCCTTTGATCCTCTTGTAATCTATTTTGATATTAACGCCACAAAGAATTTTGACGGTCAGCTCGATGCTCTTAAGCTGTTTAACACCGACTACATGGTGACAAATTTCTATTCATTCGGCGACGATGATTCACGACTGTCAATAAATTCTTTGCCTCTTACAGATGAGAATCCGTGTACAATACGTCTCGGACTGAAAACAGAACGGAATGGAGAAGTAATATTTAAAATAAAAGACCTTGAAGGTGAATTCTTCTATAAAGAGATTACACTATATGATAAAGTGACTGGGGAGGAACAGGACCTATTATCCGGGAATCAATATAAGGTTTTACTCCCCGCAGGACATTACCAGGAAAGGTTTTATCTTAACCTTTCCAACGCTCCGACATATGTAACTGATCCTAAGGACAATCCGGATTTTTTTAATATTTACTCTTATCATAGCACCTTATTTGTAAGGATTAACTCTTTTTCCATAAAAGAAGGTTGGTTATCGATATTCAATCTATCAGGACAGCTTCTTTACAAGTATAAGATTAACAGTGCAGGGGAGTATCAGTTCAATCCGGTTTTAAATGAGGGACTTTATATCATCTCGTTTACCTATGGTACAAACAAAATCACCAGAAAACTTTATTTTAAGCAATAAGAAAGAACTGCTTTCTCAAGGAATAAAGAGTATAAGTTTCTGGACTACTTTTTAATGTTCATAAATAGGTAAAGCTTTTCATTTTGTAAAAATACCATACTCCAATTTAAAAAACTGCAGAAAGGGCGGCGACACATAATCTTATTTTACTATTAAAAGAATTATAATATAATTTTAAAACCGCTTTTCGTGGTGAATTCAACATTACAAAGCTTCACCAACTTTTTCCCAAAACCATTTGCTTTTTAAGGTACAATGAGTAAATTTGTTACTCATTATGCTGTCCTGATGATTGATACCCTGATAACCTCTCAGACAAGGATCAAGTTGCTTAAGAAGTTTTTTCTGAACAGTTCCACTCGTGCCCATCTGCGTGGACTTGAATCTGAATTCGGCGAATCATCAAATGCCATTCGGATTGAACTTAACAGGTTCGAGAATGCCGGGTTACTCAATTCGATGCGTGACGGGAACAAGAAAATATATCAGGCAAACAAGGACCATCCTCTTTTTAAAGATATCCATAATATTATAATTAAAGATGCCGGTATTGACAAAGTGGTTGAAAGGATCATTAACAGGATCGGAAGGCTTTTGTGCATTTACCTAACTGGTGATTTTGCCCATGGGAAGGAAAGTCAGACCATTGACTTAATTCTAGTCGGTGAAGAAATTGATGTGGAATATCTTGCCAGAAAAATAAATCAGGCCGAAGAAATCACTGGAAGGAAGGTGAACTGTACGGTTATGGAGCAGTCGGAAGCAAAGCTCAGGCTGAATGATTATAAGCCTGCAGACCTGTTTCCTGTATGGTGTGACGGAGAGACGTATTTATTACCAGGATAAAAGGTCGCTGTAACCTTGCCACAAAAAATACAGTGGTGAAATACAGACAAATACATTCTTGTTAGTCTGAATTATGCTTTGGGGCTGACGGGGCGGAAGCTTGCCCGGACGGGAAGGCGAAAGACAAAAGATAAAAGATAAAAGACAAAAGTGGAAAAAAGAAATGACTTGTCGGATAGATTATTTGAGTTTGCTGTGAGAGTAGTTGAATTCTTAAAAACATTACCATACTCTCCTGAAAATAAAACTGTTCGCAGCCAACTATCCAAAAGTGCCTGTTCCTCTGGGGCTAATTATGAGGAAGCTCAAAGCGGTTCTTCAAAAGCAGATTTTACAAACAAGGTAAGGATTTCACTTCGTGAAATGAGGGAATCAAATTACTGGCTCAGGATAATTGAAAGAACGGTTGATGACATTAATAAAAATGAACTTACTTATCTCATCAAAGAATCTACAGAACTAAAAAGTATCCTAGGATCCATTGTACAGAAAACCAGGTAACTTAAAAACTTTAATCTTGTGACTTTTGTCTTTTGTCTTTTATCTTAAAATCATTATTATGAAAAGCCGGTCCTTAATATTGTTTATCGCTTTTTTAGGAATTGCAGGCTGCACTTCCCAGCAGAAGCTTGCTTACCTTAACAACCTTCCGGAGCCGACTGCCGAAGGATACTTTACCTCGACCATACCTGACTACAAAATTCAAAACCGGGATGTGCTTTATATCACCTTAAAGGCAATGGACACCGATGGTATGATAAAAGATTATCTTGGCGGGATTGGCTCAGGAGCAGGTGCAGCATATAT
Organism: uncultured Rikenellaceae bacterium; assembly: GCA_964514725.1. Lineage (GTDB taxonomy): Bacteria > Bacteroidota > Bacteroidia > Bacteroidales > VadinHA17 > LD21. The sequence continues at coordinate 157,461 of CAZEUL010000008.1, read as the reverse complement.
GCAGGGAGCCGGTGGAGGCTATCTTTGGGGATACAATGTAAATAAGGATGGAAATATTATTATACCGGTTCTTGGGCCGGTACATGTAACAGGCAAAACCCTTGATGAAACAAGAGACTTCCTGCAGGAAGAGTTTAATAAACACTATAAAAATGCTGTGGCAGAATGTAAACTTTTAAGCTTTAAATATACTGTCATCGGAGAAGTCCGGTCTCCGGGCACTTATCAAAATTTCAGCAATTATCTTACAGTTCTGGAAGCAGTGGGACAGGCGGGAGGTGTAGGAGATTATGGCCGAAGGGACAGGATCCTTGTTGTAAGACCTGTCGAGGGAGGAACAAAAACTTATAGACTCAATCTTCACGACAAGGCTATACTAACAAATGAAGCCTATTTTCTTTTACCCAATGACGTAGTGATCGTTGAACCTGAACCAATGAAAATATTCAATCTTAATTTCCCCGTTGTTGCTTCCCTGATCTCTGTGGTGACATCACTTTTCACAACCACTCTGCTGCTGATAAATTATTTTGGAAACAAATAATTGAACAGAGTTTTGTTCCCCACGCCCTGGACCATTTAAACTTTAACCTTTGGCCAGCACTTCCTTTTTAAAACAGAAACCTGAATTAAAATCATGAATAACATCCAACCCCAGCAGACTTCTTACTACGATTTTTCCGAAGATGAAAGCCTTAACCTGAAACGTTATATATCCCTTTTCATAAGCAACTGGTACTGGTTTGCAATTGCATTACTAATAGCGATAAGCATTGCTTACGGTATAAACAGATGGTCGGAAAAAGTCTATACCGTATCAGCAACATTGCTCATCAAAGGCGACCAGAGTGCAAGTCTTTCAGATATTTTCCCGGGTTCTGATGTATACAGAAGTCAGCAAAACCTCAAAAATGAAATAGGAATTCTGAAATCTTTGGATCTTAACCTCAGGGTTATGAAACAGCTCCCTGATTTCTATATAGTTTATACAAAGGTAGGTAAAAGAGGAATTGCAGAAACAAGAATGTACAAAGACTGCCCCTTTGTTGTTGTTTTCGATTCATTGGAAGATCAGACAATTGGCAGAAGGATTGATATTAAAATAATTTCTGATAGCAAATATGTTCTCAGGTTGAACGGAAGCAAGGCTTTTCAAAAAGAACTCTCTTTCGGTGAAAGGTTCAAAGCTTCGGGCTTTAATTTTGTAATTTATCCCAGAGACGCAAACGGATTCAAATTTGATCCGGATGATTCAAACAAATACTATTTTTCATTTATAAGTCCGGAATCACTTGCAAACACTTACAGAAGTAAATTATCAGTTAATCCCATTGAAGAGGATGCTTCGCTTGTGCAGCTTACAACGTCAGGATTTGTTCCTGAACAGGAAGCAGATTATCTTAACAAACTAATGAGCATATATCTTGATTATGGTCTTGAATATAAGAACCTTACAGCTGCACAGACAATTAATTTCATTGAAGAACAACTTGGGGTCATTTCTGATTCACTGAAAAGAGCGGAGAAAGTCCTGGAGAGTTTCAGGCTTGCCAACAGGCTCATTGATATCAGTCGTGAAGGAATGATGATACAAAACAAACTGGAAGGGATTGACGGTGAAAAGACAAAGCTGTTGATGCAGAAGAACTATTTTGAGTATCTGAAAGATTATATTGATTCGAAAAGGGAAGATGGTGATATTGTTGCGCCTTCAGTTATGGGAGTTACGGATCAGATGTTGATGGGCCTTGTCAGCCAGCTTACCCAGTTTCAGCAGCAAAAGAAACAGCTTGCAATGAATCTTTATGATTCGGCAGAGCCACTCAAACTTCTTGAAAAAAATATCATTTCTGTGCGGCAGGCAATAAGTGAAAATGTTGCTGATGGTCTGGTCAATATTGAAAATTCGATCAGGGAAACGGACAGGAGGATGCAAGCTGTAGAGAAGGAGATTTCAAAACTGCCTTCGACCGAGAGGCAGATGATTAACATTCAGCGTAAATTTGATCTTAATAATACTGTATATACGTATCTGCTTGAAAAGAGAGCGGAAGCCGGTATTGCTAAGGCATCCAATGTGTCAGACAACAGAATAATCGACAAAGCAGGATTTTTTAGTACTTCAAGGATAAAACCGAAAGAGAGTCAGAATCTTATGATAGCTATTATCCTTGGGCTTATTATTCCCCTTGCAGGAATTGTCCTTATTGATTATCTGAATAATAAGATTATTGACAAAAAGGATGTGGAAAAAGGGACCAAAGCCCCTATTGTCGGATTCATAAGCCATAACAGGCTGAAAACTGAGATGCCTGTTATTGAAAGCCCGGGATCAACTATTGCTGAATCTTTCAGATCGGTACGCACTAATCTGAAATATTTCATAAAGGATAACAAATGTCCTGTAATATCTGTCAGTTCAACGATCACTGCCGAAGGTAAAACTTTTATATCAGCAAATCTTGCAGCCATAATTGCAATGTCGGGTAAAAGAGTTCTTCTCGTTGGACTTGATCTCCGCAAACCGCGCATTCACAGGATCCTTGGTATTGCAAATGACGGGGGTCTAAGTGATTATCTGATAGGTGAAAAAGATTATAAAAATGTTGTAAATAAAACTGATACAAATAACCTGTGGTATACACCTGCAGGTCCGGTGCCTCCTAATCCGGCCGAGCTGATTGAGTCAAAGCGGATGGATGAATTTATCAACAAGGCAAAAAAGGAATTTGACTATATTATTATTGATACTCCTCCTGTGGCTATTGTGACAGATGCATTGCTGGTTTCCCCTCTTACTGATTTTTACATATTTGTTGTCAGGCAGAGATACACATCAAGAAACACCCTTGAGCTTATTGAGGAGCTACATAAGAACGAAAACATAAAAAGCATCGGGATAGTTATCAATGACATCAATTTATCAGGATACTATGGCTACGGATTAAGATATGGTTATTCATTCGGTTACGGATACAATTACGGGTATAACTATTACGGGTACTATGGAAAATATGGCTATTCAGACGATGCCAAAGGATATTACAAGGAGGAGGCATAATATCTTATTAAAAATAAGATGATGTGGGGATTAGAAGATGAGAAGATTAGAGGATTAGAGGATGTGGTGATTAGGGGATTAGAGGATGTGAGGATTAGAGGATGTGAGGATTAGGGGATTTGTAAATTGTTTGTTGTGGAAAAGAAAAATGAGATTCTTGATTTGAGTTTTGAATTTGCACTCGAGGTGATACGATATTGCGATCAACTGGAGGAAAGCAAGAAATACATTTTGTCAAGACAGCTGCTTAGATCCGGTACTTCAATTGGAGCAAATGTACGTGAATCGCAGAATGCAGAAAGCGCTTCTGATTTTATTCATAAGCTAAAAGTTGCAGCAAAAGAAGCAGATGAAACTCTTTACTGGCTGGAACTTTGTGCGAGGTCAGAAAGCTATCCTGATCCGGATTGGCTTCTTCAGAAATTGAATAGCATAAGTAAGATCCTTAATACAATTATTGCCACAATGAAAAGAAAATCAACCATATAATCAACTAATTCTCTAATCCTCACATCTTCTAATCCTCTAATCCTTGAATCCTTGAATAATACTGAATCCTGGACAACGATAATAAAACCCAAAAACAAGCTTCTTCAGGTTGATCTGGGTGAAATTTGGCAGTACCGCGATCTTCTGACTATGTTTGTGAAGAGGGATATTGTGACCCAGTACAAGCAGACAATTCTTGGTCCGGCCTGGTATTTCATTCAGCCCGCTCTCACAACAATAATGTATATGATTGTATTCGGCGGTATTGCAAAAATCTCCACCGACGGGCTCCCGCAGCCGATGTTTTACCTGGCCGGGATTGTCTGCTGGCAGTATTTTGCCGACTGTCTGACCAAGACCTCCGCCACTTTCACCACAAACCAGAACATTTTCGGGAAAGTTTATTTTCCTCGTCTGATAGTACCACTTGCAACAGTCACTTCTAACCTTGTCAGGATGGGTATACAGTTTCTGTTATTCATTGCGGTATATATTTATTTTGTGGCTATGAAAGTGCAGGTCGCACCGAATGCCTATGCATTGCTGATACCTTTGCTCATAATAATGCTTGCCGGGCTTGCCCTGGGATTTGGAATACTGATCTCTTCACTCACGACAAAATACCGTGATCTGACGATTCTTTTCACCTTTATTGTGCAGTTATGGATGTATGCCACTCCGGTTATTTATCCCCTCAGCACCATGTCGCCTGAGCGGCAGTGGATAATGGCACTGAATCCGGTCACCTCAATTCTTGAAGCCTTCAAGTATGGCACAATGGGAGTCGGCACCTTCAACTGGGGACATCTTGCCTATTCGTTTGTATTTATGGTTCTTCTGCTTGGCTTGGGGATAGTGGTGTTTAACAAGGTCCAGAGGTCGTTTATGGATACTGTGTGATACAGATTGCACAGATTTTAACAGATTGCACAGATTTTAACAGATTGCACAGATTAGGGTATGAGTGAATTTATTTACAAAGAGGAGGGATACAAGATTATCGGTTGTTTTTATAACGTTTACAACACCCTGGGGAATGGTTTTCTTGAGTCCGTATACATGGAAGCATTGTGCAAAGAGTTTGATATTAACAAGATACCATATAAAAAAGAAGAAAAGATAGAAGTCTTTTATAATGATGAAAAACTCAAAAAATTCTTCAAGGCTGACTTTTTATGTTATGATGATATTATTGTTGAGATCAAGGCTGAAAAGTTTTTAAGTGTGGCATCCAAAAACCAGGTCTTGAATTATTTAAAAGCCTCAAGTCACAAAGTAGCCTATTTGGTCAATTTTGGTAGTGATAAGATTTATATAAAACGGTTTATTAACACATCAAAATCTGTGAAATCTGTTTAAATCCGTACAATCATTATGGCCATAGCCATTAAAATAGAAAACCTCTCCAAGCAGTACCGCCTGGGGTTAGTCAGTACCCGCACGCTTTCGCACGACCTCAATCGCTGGTGGCAGACCTCAATACTTGGCCGTGAAGATCCATATTTAAAAATCGGGCAGGAGAACAGGTTATCCGGAGGGTCGCAAAACACAAGTCACAGATCTGAAGAATACGTCTGGGCTTTGAAGGACATCAACCTTGAGGTGGAGGAAGGCGAGGTACTTGGGATTATTGGCAAGAACGGAGCAGGGAAGTCAACTTTGTTAAAGATATTATCGAAAGTCACGGCGCCCACTACGGGTATAGTAAAGGCCAGGGGCAGGATAGCTTCGTTGCTGGAGGTAGGGACAGGTTTTCATCAGGAGATGACCGGCAGGGAGAACATTTACATGAACGGGGCTATAATGGGCATGACGAAGGCGGAGATACGGAAGAAGTTTGATGAGATAGTGGAGTTTGCGGGAGTTGAGAAGTACATAGACACTCCTGTAAAGCGTTACAGCAGTGGAATGACCGTACGGTTGGGATTTGCTGTGGCAGCGCATCTCGAGCCGGAGATACTGGTAGTTGATGAGGTATTGGCTGTTGGGGATGCAGAGTTTCAGAAGAAGGCGGTGGGGAAGATGCAGGAAGTAAGCAGTAAACAGGGAAGGACTGTGCTGTTTGTGAGCCACCAGATGAATTCTATCAGTGCATTATGTAATCGGTGTTTACTTCTTAAACATGGCCAGATATTTATGTTGGGAGATACTTTAAAAGTAATTAATAAATATCTGTCTTCTGGCTCACATGAAGATTATTCAAAATGGCTGAATCCTGATAATCAATTTTGTAATCAGTACTTTAAGCCATTAAAAATGGCCTTGGTGAATGATAGGCTGGAAGAAAAAGAAATTGTTCCGAATGATAAAGATTTCGGGATTCTAATAGAAGGACTAACTGAAGAAACAGATGCATCATTTGTCTTAGGTATAGCTTTGTATAGAGCAGAAGGTGAATTACTCTTTTGGTCTTTAGATACAGACAAAAGAGATATTCAAGTAATTAAGAAAGGTTTAAATAAGATAGTGGTATGGTTGCCATCTCATTGCCTGAACGAAGGTCAATACAGGGTTGAATTAATAGCTGCACTTCATTTCAAGGAATGGATACTTCAACCAGAAAAAAGATCGCCTTCGATTGTATTCTCAATATCCGGAGGTTTAAGTGAATCTCTAAACTGGCAGAATAAACGACCAGGATTACTTGCTCCTATCTTGGATTTTCAAAGTCTTTGAAATGGGGATAGTTTACTTTTCAATTCCTAAGGAGCTTGTTTTAAAGATTAAAAGAAGTTTTGAAATTCAAGACTTTATAGAGACAGGTACGTACAAAGGAGATACCTGCTTTTGGGCTTCAAAGCATTTCAAGAACGTTTATACTATTGAAATTGATCCTGAAATAAGCCGTGAAACATCCAGAAGAGAAGATTGTCCAGCAAACATTGAATTCTTAATAGGCAACAGTAAAGATATTCTGCCTGACCTGGTTTCTAAGATAGATGATAATGCTTTCTTCTGGCTTGATGGTCACTGGTGTGTCGGTGGAAGTGGAAAAGAGGAGGAGTGTCCTTTGTTAAGTGAATTAAAAGCTATCTCTAAGCTTTCTAAACCAACCATTTTTATTGATGATGCCAGGTGTTTTATGGGTCCTATGCCCCCTCCTCATAATGCTGATCATTGGCCTGAAATTGATGAAATATTTCATTTGCTAAAGATTTATTTTCCAAAACACTCAACTACCATACAAGATGATGTTATTATGTGCGTGCCCCAGGAGGTGAAGAGAGTATTAAACGAAGATTGGTTGGAAAAGTATAATGCAAGATTTTATTCACCAAGTCATACAAAGAAAAGGCAATTATCAGTTCAAATGGTAATTAGGTACATAAAAAAGAAAATTAAATTTGGAAATGGTAAAAAAGCTAGTTAAGGGGATTTTCAGAAAATTTGGTTTTGAAATTAGACGAAAACTAACTGAGAGGCAGTTGAAGGAGATTGAAAATAAGAAACTTGTTAGTGATAACAAGTGGCTGACTGATTATAATTTTAGAACAATAATTGATATTGGTGCAAATGAAGGCCAGTTTGCGCATAAGATGAGAATGCTGTTTCCTGAAGCGGTTATTATTTCATTTGAGCCTATACCTCAGGAATATGAAAAATTGAAGAACTCATTCAAGAATGACAATAAATTTATTGCTTTTAATGTCGGATTAGGAGATAAGGAGTGTACCGCAGATTTGTGGTTAAACGAATACACTCCTTCATCTTCTTTGCTAAAGATGAAGAAACATTTAAATCATTTTCTGCATGCCAGAAATCAATCGCCTATCAATATTGTATTAAAGCGGCTGGATCAGTTATTAGATTCAAAAGAAATTCAGAAACCTTATTTTGTGAAGATTGATGTTCAAGGTTATGAAGAATTTGTGATTAATGGAGGAAAAGAGATTATTGAAGATGCTGAGCTTGTGATAGTAGAAGTGTCTTATGATGAATTATATGAAGGTAATGTAATGTTCGATGGAATTTACACTCTAATGAAAAGTATGGGCTTTAATTTTTCCGGGAATTTTGAACAATTGCGTTCGCAATTAAATAATAAAATTATTCAAGGAGATGCAATTTTTATAAAATGATTTAGGATGTATTTTCCAAAAATTTCTATAGTGACGCCATCATTTAATCAAGGAAGATATTTAGAGCAGACTATTTTATCTGTTATTGGCCAGAATTATCCTAATCTGGAATACATTATAATTGATGGTGGAAGCACTGATAATTCAGTTGAAATAATAAAAAAATATGAGAAGTACCTTTATTATTGGATTAGCGAGAATGATGAGGGCCAGGCAGATGCCATAAACAAAGGAATGAAAATTGCTACAGGTGAAATATTTGCCTGGCTAAATTCAGATGATTTTTACTTCCCAGACATTTTTAAAGAAGTCATTAAGAAAATTAATATCGGGATGCCGGAAATATTGATAGGAAGTTGTCTTCACTATTTTGAAAATGAAACACACAGAAGTTTTATTCCGGATGTATCATACTACAGTAGCAAATATTCTATTAAAGAGGTAGATTTTATTGATCAACCAAGTACTTTTTTTACCCGCCAAGCTTTAAGCAAAATCGGGGTGCTTAATAATTTTTATAAATATGTTTTTGACTGGGACTATTATATTAGAGCTGAATTGAATAACGTAAAATTCATTTTTTCCGCCATACCATTTTCAGCATATAGATTTCAACAGCAAAATAAAACCTTAACTGGAGGAAATTTAAGAGCTAAAGAGATTTTGGATATTTATGGTAAATACTGTGATAAGAAGTATTATCTCCTGGCAAAAAAAATTATTAGCCAAAAAGATAAATACAATAAAATCTCACGATTTCTTATTAAAACCAAACTCAACTGTTTATTTACAGTTTTCCACGGTTTATTCTTTGGGAAAAACTATACAAAAGCAAGATTTGATTCTATATCAAAAATGCTTTAAATTTATATAATGTATCCATACTTTTCGATTATTACAGTTGTCCTTAATGGAGAAAAACATTTGGAACAAACCATAAATAGTGTTCTAAATCAGGATTATGCCGATTATGAATATATAATTGTTGATGGGGGTTCAACAGATGGGACATTAGGTATAATACAAAAATATGAAGACCGAATAACAAAATGGATATCCGAAAAAGACAGCGGAATATATGAGGCCATGAATAAGGGTATAAGATTTGCAAAAGGTGATTTTGTATCATTTCTTAATTCAGATGATTTTTATTTACCAGGAACCTTACAAAAAGTTGCAGATATAATAAGGAACAATAATGCAGATATTTATCACGGGAATGTATTGATATTAGATGATAAAAATACAATTGCAGATGCTACTTTGGGTCATCACACAGGCGATGTAACATCTCTTGGAATAGGTGGGTTTTTATATCAACCATCTGCTTTTACGAAGAAAATAGTTTTTGATAGGATCGGTTTTTTTAATGACAAGCTAAAAATTGTTTCAGATTACGATTTCTTCTTGCGGGCATCAAAGCATAACTTTCTATTTTATCGTATTGAGGAACCGTTAACAGCTTTCAGATCAGGTGGTATTAGCGATTCGTACAAGTCGTTTTTTGAAGCCTATCACCTGTTTAAATACTATGGTAAGCCATTAAACTATTTTAATAATACTGTATTATTAACTAAATCTTTTTTAAGTTATTATAAGAGGATATTGACAACACATATGAGAAAATTATTGACAAGATGAGATGAAGATATTAAATATAACCAAATATTATCTTCCAATTACCGGTGGTCAATCGACCTATATTTTAAATCTTAAGAAATCTCTTGAGAGATTCTCAATGTTCTCTTTTGTCTTACAACCATATTCCAGAATCATTTCGGAAGATTATGTTATTAAATTAAAACACATACCATTGTTATGGAAAATCTTGGATCCCTGGTTTATTTTTAATTTTCAGCTAATTTTCAAACGTGGATTAATCAAGAAATATGATGTTGTTATTTCACACTATCCTTTTCATTATCCTGTGCTTAAATGGCATAAAAAAGTTATTGTTCTTTCCCACGGATTAGACTGGCATCAGCCGCCAGTATCAAAAACTGACAAATATCGGAGATATACTGCGGAACTCGTGAAAAATGAGGATTGCGTTTTAGTTGCAAATGATTCACATTTTTTAAGATACCTTGGTTTTGATGTTTCGCCCGCGACTGGATTTTTTAGAGAAGTATTTAAGAATAAATGGTTTATACCTAATGCTGTTAATATTAATTTATTTTTTGATCATAAAATAATCAGAAAAAAAAATATACTTGTTCCAAGGACAGTCAGACCTGAACGAGGAATTCATATAGCTATAGAAGCTTTTCATAAATTTTTTGATAAATATCCTGACTTTACCATGGATATTGTAGGATTTTATGATTCACGCTGGACTTATTATAGAGAATGTAGAGATCTTATTGGAAAATTAGGTCTTGAAAGACAGATAAATTTCGTGGGTGCTGTGGACTGGAAGGACTTGCCGATTTATTACAATCAGTCACTAATTACTCTTATACCAACTGTAGAAATGGAGGGTACATCATTAAGTGCATTGGAGTCAATGGCATGTGGTACTCCTGTGGTGTCAACCAGAGTAGGAGGATTGTCTGATTTACCAACCCACAAAGCTGAAGCTGATGGAAATGATTTAGCTGACAAAATGGATGAAATACTCTGCAATTGGGAAGAATTTTCCCAGTCACAAATGACAATTACCAGAAATATATTTAACCTTGAGAACTGGTCATTAGCATGGCGCAAAGTAATCGATAGTATTAATATTTAATTTAGAATTATTGAGACTTTTATTTGTATTTGGGACAAGGCCTGAAGCCATTAAGTTAGCTCCTTTGATTAGGGAAGTCCGAGATAATTATCCAAAAATCGCCACATGCGTTTGTGTTACAGGTCAGCATCGAGAAATGTTAAAACAGGTTTTGACATTTTTTGAAATCAAACCTGATTGTGACTTAAATATAATGAAATCCAATCAGGATTTAGTTGATATTACATCAAGAACATTGGTGGGGATTAAAAAAATAATCAAAGATTTTAATCCTGATATAGTAATAGTTCAGGGTGATACGACAACGGCATTAGCTTCATCCCTTGGAGCATTTTATGCAATGATAAAAATTGCGCATGTTGAGGCAGGATTAAGAACGCATCAAATGTATTCACCTTTCCCCGAGGAGATGAACCGTAAAATAATAACCCAGCTTGCTTATTGGCATTTTGCTCCAACCCAGGTCGCTAAGGATAATTTATTAAAAGAAGGGATTGTCAAAAATGTGTATATAACGGGAAATACAATAGTGGACGCACTTTTATGGGCTATGGAAAAAGTGAATAGACTGGATCAAATAACATACTTTCAACGGTTCAAAGAAGTTGATTTTTCGAAAAAAATAATATTGGTAACTGCTCATAGAAGAGAAACCTTTGGTGCACCGCTTAATGAGATTTGTAAGGCATTGAAATTAATAGCCATTTCATACCCTGATGTTGAAATGATTTACCCGGTCCACCTAAATCCCCAGGTAAAGAAACCAGTATTTAAATTTTTAAAGGGAATCAAAAACATACATTTGTTTCAACCCTTATCTTATGATGAATTTATATGGCTAATGAATAAATCATATTTTATTTTAACTGACTCAGGAGGAATTCAGGAAGAAGCACCTACATTCGGAAAACCAGTTTTGGTGATGAGGAATTATACAGAAAGAACTGAAATAATTGATAATGGGAATTCTATTCTTGTAGGAACTAAATTTGATGATATAATGATGAAAGTAAATGAGTTAATGAATTCAACCCTTCTTTATTCTAAAATGATTTCATCTGTAAATCCTTATGGTACAGGGGATACTTCAAAATTAATTCTTGAGATCATTACCAAAAATGTTGAATAAACATGCTTACCAGTTTTATAATAGCAATGAGAATTTATCTTCAATATCTCAACCAGAGGTTAAAAGGTAAATTTCTTAAATTATATCTTCAGTCATGCGGATGTAAGGTGGGAAAGAGATTAATCTGCAAAAAATGGCCAATTTTTAGAACTATTCCTAATAGAAATATCCATCTTGGGGATGATGTAATAATAGGTTATTATATTACTTTTGATATAATAAAACCAGGAGTTTTAAATGTTGGCAACAGGGTGGAACTTTCACACAACATAATTTTAGGCTCATTAAAGGAAATAAGCATTGGGAATGACTGTTTAGTAGGTGAAAATGTATCAATTCGAGACGATAATCATAATACATTAAAAAATATTCCAATTAATGTCCAGGGATGGTCTTCAAAACCTGTAATTATAGAGAATGATGTATGGATAGGTGCAGGGACATGTGTGTTATATGGAGCTAAAATTAGTTCAGGGGCGGTTATTGGTGCCAATTCAGTAGTTTTAAGTAAAAGCCATATACAGTCAAATTATATTTATGCCGGATCACCTGTGAAAGAAATAAGGAAACGATAAAAGAATGAAATTCCTAAAAAAAATCTCCAAATTATTCTGCTTTAACATGGCTTATGGTTTTTCAGATAGATTTATACAAATTTTGGAAACCAATGCTATATTAAATGGCAAACTGTTAGCTGAGTCCAACAAATCAAAACCTATGTCATTTTCCCTTGAAGAATTTGAATTTAAAGTTTTTTCTCAAGCTGGCGATGATGGGATAATTCAATATTTGATTAACAAAATTCCAGTAAAAAATAAGGTATTTATTGAATTTGGTGTTGCTGATTACAAAGAGTCAAATACCAGATTTCTTTTAATTAATAACAACTGGAGTGGACTTATTATGGATTCATCAAAAGCAAATATTGAGACTATTAAAAAAGACAATATTTACTGGAAGTACGATCTTATCGCATTAGAGGCATTTATAACAAAGGAAAATATCAATGAATTAATTTGTAAATCAGGAATAGGTGAAAATATAGGTTTCTTGCACATAGATATTGTGGGAAACAATTATTGGGTATGGAAAGAAATGAATATTAAACCGGTAATTGTATCAATAGAATATAACAGTGTTTTCGGCAAAGAGCATGCTATAACAATACCCTACTATAAAGATTTTATCCGAACGAACCATCATTATAGCAATTTATACTTTGGATGTTCTCTCCCGGCTTTGGTTGATCTTTCTGCTGAAAAAGGCTATATTTTTATTGGGTCAAACAGTATGGGAAATACTGCATATTTTGTTAGGAAAGACCTGTCACATGGTTTTAAGAATCTTACCGCTGAACAGGGATATGTAATTTCAAAATTTAGAGAAAGCAGGAACAGGGAAGGAGAGCTTACATATTTAAGAGGGAAAGAGAGAATAAAAGAAATCCATGGGATGCCGGTTTATAATACAAGAACAGGAATAATTGAGGCGCTTAACTTCACAGACTAGTATTTTGGTAGATCTTAATAAAGTAAGACTCGGAATAGGGATAAACAATTTAACAGGATATTGTTATACTATTCTAGAACAGATTGGTATCCCAGGATTTTATATAAGATCATTGGAAGAGGGACTTAGGGAAGGGATTAGAATATTTTTCTGGAATGAACATCCAGAAGTATTAAAATCATTAAGCGAAAAATATAATGAAATAAAGTTTGCAGTTTTTACTACCCACGATTTTACAGGAAAATTACTTGACAGATCCGTAACAGAGCAAAATTCCATTCTATTTAAAACAAAAATATCAGGTGGCTCAGATTATTGTTTTTATTTTTCATGCAATGTCTTTCAACTTAAAGGCGCTTCAGAAGGAATTTCCATAAATATTTCAGGTGAGGAAATTAAAGACTCAGGCATTCTAAGAACAAATTATAAAAACATAATTCTGGTTTCATTTCCATGGGACTTTATTAATTTTAGTCTAGGGACAGAAAATTCTTTTCGGCCATATTATTCTGAATCAACACAAAAGAATTTTGTCGAAATTGGACCACCTGTAGATCTTGGGAAGTTCAGGGTCCTTGTATTAGACCAACTGATAAAGGCTTCAAATATTCTTGAATTACCATTAATTGCTAAAAAAAGTCCTTTTCAGAAAAAGAAATATTTTTCCGTAAGAATAGATGCTGACGGGTACCACAAGGATTCAATAATTGATGTTTTAAGAGTGAGCAAATTTACCGGTCTACAATTTACGTGGTTTATTGATGTACGTGGTTGGCAAAATAATTTGGATAGTCTCAAGTTGTTAAATTCAAATAATCAGTCAGTTCAATTACATTGCTATACCCACATGACCTATGATTCTGAATTACTAAATGAAGTAAATATAAAAAAAGGTCATAAAATCCTTAAGAAATACGGAATAAATGCAGAAGGTATTGTTAGTCCTAACGGTTTCTACACAAAAGGATTTGGGAAAGCAATCAGTAAATTAGGATTTAAATATTCCTCAGAATTTGGTTTCAACGTTGATGATCTTCCGTCATGGCCTGAAAATGAAAAATCAAATCCACTTCAAATACCTGTTCATCCGGGATCTTTTGGAGTATTTCTTTCATCAGGATTTGAAGAAGCTGATATATTTCAACATCTGAATAAGATAATTGATGAAAGGGCTGAGCAGAATAGTTTGGCGGTAATTTATGAGCACCCTTATTATTTTTTCAACAGAAGCTCTAAATGGGCTGATTTTCTAAAAGGAATTTTGGATAAAGGCTATCAATATATTAATATGTCGGAGATTTATGAAGTGTGGAAAAAATACTCTGAATTTACCTTTGATGCTATATTCGACAAATCAACAAGCACTCTTAATTTAAAGTCAGATTTAGACAGATCTAAGCTCATGCAGTTGAATAGCTTAAAACATAACGAAAGTGATTCAATTTCTCATAGCTCTTATTTTAGTAAAAATAAATCAGCATTCAGATTAATAGACAACGAATTGATTTCAAAAGAGATTGATAGCCGAAAATATATCTTAGAAAATATTTCGACATCAATACCTTCATGGTTTATTGACTATTATTGGTTTAAATTCAGAGTATTCATTTTGAATACTCTGAAGAGATTTAATTGATTAAATCCTAATTTTCTAAAATGAATGGAGGATTGTGGACTAGAGGTATTTACAAAGAATCTAGTCCGGAAAAACCACTGATTACAATTCTTACTGTTGTGCTTAACAGAGCGAAATTTCTGGAGCAGTCAATAATAAGCGTATTGAATCAAAAATATAATAACCTGGAATATATAATCGTGGATGGCGGCTCCACTGACGGGACAATTGATATAATTAGAAACTATGAAGATAGAATTGATTATTGGATAAGCGAAAAAGACGAAGGTATGTATTATGCCCTGAATAAGGGTATAAAATTGGCAAAAGGAGAACTTATAGGAATTTGCCACTCTGATGACTATTATTATTCAAATGATGTACTTGAGTCCCTTGCAAAATTGCATAAAATCGCTGAAGCAGATGTTTATCATGGTGATGCTGTCTGTCTTATGGATACATCCGGCGAAAAAAAAATGATTAATATTTTTTCAAACGCCGATCTGGTAATGAAAACACACAATAGCATTGTACATCCAACAACTTTTATATCAAAAGAAGCATTCAATAGATTTGGATTATATGAAACAAAGTATAAGAGTGCTTCAGATTACGAGTTAATGGTAAGATTAAAAAAAAACGGATGCAAGTTTCATCATATTGGGAAGGTTGTGTCATGTATAAGAGTCAATGTTGAAGGTAGAATAAGTAATAATTGTAACGGCCATTTAGAAGTCTATTCAATTCAAAAACAATACAAAACAGGGTATCACAACAGGTATTTAATAACTTACTTATATTGTCAGTTAAAGAGAATTGCAAAAAGACTTAATATTATTCATTAAGCAGAGTAATGATCGGATTGCTTTTTAACATTGAATCTTTAATTAAAAATAACTGTTTTAAGCTTAAAGGATTAATCTTAAAGATATATTTAAAAATTCATGGCTGTAAGGTTGGAAAAGGTCTCAGATGTCATACCTTTCCCAGGTTCAGAATTCCTCCTTATAAAAATTATCAAATTGGTGACAACGTTACAATAGGCTATGACATTACGTTCGAGGTAATTAAAACCGGAAGACTGATAATTGGGAATTATGTAAAATTTACTCAAAATATACTTATATCTGCAGGAGAAAAGATAAGCATCCGGGATTATTCAATGTTTGGAGAAGGCGTAAGTATAAGAGACGGTGACCATAATACATATATTGATAAACCGGTTGCTTTTCAACTGAGTACTTATAGGTCTGTTGAAATTGGGAAGGACGTTTGGGTAGGTGCCGGATGTATCATTCTTAAAGGTTCAAATATTCCTGACAGAGTAATTATTGGAGCAAACACGGTAGTTTCTAGAAATGCAAAGCTGGAAAGTGGTAAAATCTATACTGGAAATCCAATTAGAAAAATTGGTGAAAGAGGTCAGGAAAATAAAAATAACTATTAAAAAGTAGTACTTATAATCCGGATAGATTTTATAGTTACATCTGTGAAGAATTTACAAATCAGTGCATTTAGAAACTGGATGATTGTTTAAATAGAAACAAATCATCCAATGAGTTCAAAGAATATACTTATCCTACCTGACCTTTTTCCGAAAAATAAAGGTGATCTTGGGGGTATCTTTGTTCTTGACTATTTGTCTTGCATAAAAGACCTGTATAGTCTGAGGGTTTATTACATCAGGCTATACAGTCAGGTCAAACTGTTAGCAAATGAAAAATGGGATGGGATTGATATTTTTAGAAAAGCACTCTTTACCAAACCTGTTCCTTCATTCTTAAAGCCTTTGTTCTACTTGTTCTGGTTCTTTAGAGGGTATAAAGACTGTATAAAATTTGATGATACAAAACTGATTCATGCTCATGGAATTATCTTAAATGGCACCTTAGCTTTTCTTATTTCAAAAAAGCTTAATATACCTTTCATAATTTCAGTTCATCAGGGACCATTTTCAAAGATATCAGATAATGTATTTAAAAGATATTGGGCAAAAAAAATTCTCGAAAAAGCCGACAGCGTTTTAGTTGTCTCAAAACACCTTGGTAATGAAATTATAGGGAGCAAGATCTACCCAAAAAAATTAATAGTAACATACAATCCTGTTAATACAGAAATCTTTAAAATTTATGAAGATATTAAAAAACAAAAGTCCTTAATATTCGTCGGACGCCTGGATAATTTCAAGGGAGCATTGAGGACAGTTTTGGCATTTTCATCAATTGTTGAGAAAATACCTGATTGGGAGTTATTAATAATTGGAGACGGAGAAGACGGTCCTGCTATTAGAAGTTACATAGCAACTAATAATGTTCTTAAATGTAAAATAAAATTGCTAGGTCAAAGAGAAAAGGAGGAGATAGCCATAGAGCTTAACAAGTCTGCATTTTTTGTTTTTCCAAGCCTTCATGAAAGTTTTGGACTGGTAATAGCTGAAGCTATGTCATGTGGCCTCCCGGTTATTGTCGGAGATAAAACTGCTCCGGTTGAATATGTTGATGATGAATGTGGTTTACGGATTGACGCAGAAGATATTAATGCTATCTCAAATGCGATATTGACTATGACAGAAACATACAGTATGTATGATGCTCATAAAATTCGCAGAAAAGTAGTTGACCTGTTTGGACTGGTTAATTTCGGATCAAGGTTAGACCTGATATATTCGGAATTATTAAAGTAATTTTTATTACGTGTGCGGCATAGGAGGCATAGTTGATTTGAAAGGAATAGATCCACAGATCTTAATGAAAATGTCAAGGGTTCTCAGACACAGAGGTCCTGATGACGAGGGATTCTATTTGTATTCCGAAGAATTCCAGTCAATGCTTAAAGGAGACGATACAATAGCTGATTTGGGATTATTGGAACATATCCGGGAGGAAAAATATCATACCTCACCTATTCTGGGTTTGGTTCACAGGCGTCTGTCAATAATAGACATTGACTACACCGGGCATCAGCCAATGCAGTATAATGGTAAACAGTATACCATAGTATACAATGGTGAAATTTACAACTATATTGAATTAAAAGATCAACTTGCAACCAAAGGTTATAAGTTTAAGACATCATCAGATACTGAAGTTATTCTGGCAAGCTATGCTGAATGGGGGTATTTATGTGTAGAGTATTTTATTGGCATGTGGTCTTTTGCTATTTTTGATATGAGCAAGAATATTCTGTTTCTCTCACGTGACAGATTTGGAATTAAACCATTATACTATTCATGGGAAAATGGTAGGTTCTCATTTGCTTCTGAAGCTAAAGCTTTAATTTCAACAGGTCTCGCTAATCCTAAAGCTAACATAACAGCATCACTTGAATTTATACTGTTTGGATCAAATTCAGATTCATCCGGGAATTTGTTCAGCGAAATTAAAACGTTAACCCCAGGGTATAATCTGGTATATAATATTACTGAACAAAAAATAAACTCCTCCAAATTTTATAATCTTGAAAAGGAAATTTCAGATAATAAAAATAGTTTTGATATTACAAATTCATCCAAATACTTCTTTGATTTATTTTCAGAGACTTTAAAAATTCATTTAAGATCGGATGTCCCTGTGGGCTCATGTCTCAGTGGAGGACTTGATTCAAGTTCAATTGTTGCTGTCGCTTCAAGAATTTTAGGAATGGATCAAATTAAAACTTATACAGCTTCATTTCCTGGTTTGAATATTGATGAAAGACCATTCGTTGAATCTCTATCAAATATGTATAGCAATATCAAAGCTTTATTCTGTTATCCTGATCCTTATAATTTGTGGGATGATTTAGGAAAATTAATCTGGCATCAGGATTATCCAATTAATTCAACCTCTGTTTATTCACAGTGGGAAGTAATGAAACTGGCATACAACAATGGAGCAAAAGTTCTTCTTGACGGACAAGGTGCTGATGAGATTTTTGGAGGTTACAAAACTTTTGGAGGGATTTATTTGATCAACCTGCTTCGAAGTTTAAAGATCAGGAAATTTATGTCAGAATATTCTGCTTTGAGCAAGAATTTAACACCGGAAATTATTAATACAATTTTCAGAATAGGATTTTATTTTTTACCAGAAAATATAAAAAAGGTTATTCATAAATACAGGAAAACAGGATATACATTATTATCTCCTGATTTTAAAAAACAATTAATAAATATCCAAGTACCTGAAAGAGGAGGTAAATCAATTAAAGAATTATCTCTGAGTAGTATAAAATATGGACTTAGAGAATTATTAAGGTACGAAGATCGAAACTCAATGGCTTTTTCAATTGAATCAAGAGTTCCTTTTCTTGATCATAGACTGGTGGAATTCATAATTGGTTTAAGTGATGATATGAAAATACAGAATGGGTGGACAAAAATAATCCTTCGAAAGTCTTTGCAGGATCTTCTTCCAGATGAAATTACATGGA
Source organism: uncultured Rikenellaceae bacterium (assembly GCA_964514725.1). Classification (GTDB taxonomy): domain Bacteria; phylum Bacteroidota; class Bacteroidia; order Bacteroidales; family VadinHA17; genus LD21. The sequence goes on along the minus strand of CAZEUL010000008.1, from coordinate 138,438 downwards.
GAAGGGGCAAATTGGGATTTGTAACTCCACAAAATGAATGGAAAGTAGAAAATCAGATGTTAATAAAAGACTATTTGCATAATATTAGTATTCCACCAATATTGGATAAAAATCAGATTCTTTTAATGTTGGATTCATCAAAAGGAAATGATAACAGTACAAACGATATATGGAGAATTTTATCCTTTATTAAATGGTCAGAGTTGTTTAATATAAGTTTTTAAAGTGTGAGAATTATTATTTTATGTGGTCATTTTATGCCAGATATCGGATATCTAGAAGTACATCTGGCCAATACGCTTACTCGTTTAGGGCATAGCGTTGTTGTCATTACTTCAAAGTATTATTCAACCTCTATAAAAAAAGTAAAAAATCTTAAGCACCCTGACTTAAATACACTTCACCAATCAGACGATTATCAAATCATCCGTCTGAAGTCATTAATCCATTTCAGGTCTATAGTAATTCCTTTGGGATTGATTAAAACTATATATAAGAATTCTCCTGAATTGATAATAATTATTGGCGTTACAAAAATGTTTGCACTGCCATTAATTCTTTCCGATAAATCCAAGATTGCACCAATAATAACATTTTTTGGAGATAATACTGATATGCGACGAAATGGATATTTTTCAATTTTGAAGCAATTGCAAAGAAGAATTCTTTACAGAAGAGCTATAAGTATTTCAAAGAAAATAATATTGTACACGCCTTCAACGGAAAGAATAATATGTAGAATAATAGGTGAATCTTTTTATAATAGAACTAAAAACAAGCGTATTGAGACAACTTTGGGATATGACGGACGAGAATTTTATTTCGATGAAAATTTAAGAGAGGAAATTCGAAGAAAATTAGCTATCAAAAAAGATGAAATAGTCTTAATACTATCAACCAGGATTGTAAGAAATAAAGGAATTGAAAAGATTATAAATTTAGTTGACGAATGTATTGATGAAGGTAAAAAATTAAAACTTATCATTACTGGCTTATTTAATGACTCTTATGGAAGCCATATAAGGAATTTTGTTAAAAGTCTAAGAAATTCTGATCATTTCCTATTATTTGAGTTTCTAAACCACAAAGAAATAAATGGATATTTTAACTGTTCCGATGCAGGTGTATGGACCCAGGCTGCGATTTCAATTCAGCAGGGAATGGGAACTGGACTTTTTGTATTAATTCCTGATAGGGATAGTGTAAATCATTTGATTAGCGATAATAAAAATGGATTTGTTTATAAGGATTTTTTCAAATTAAAGGACTTCATTATGAATTTTAATGTTCTGAATTATAATCGTCAGGAGATACTCAGGATTAATCAAAAATTTGAATATGTTAACTTATTGTCCAATATATTGAATGAGGTTACCTGTTAATTGGTATGTATTAAATACTTTAGGCCTGAGCTGGTTGCAGGCAAACAAAAATAATTGACTGGTTCTGCACTGTTCAATTAAAAATCAAAATAAGATTGAAGTTTCGTAATTGGCAAATATGGCTAAAGAAAAAACCCTGGATGTTCAAATGGTTTTTAGTTTTAATCTTAATAAGGCCAATTATTGATAATTTTTATTTTGTTAAAGATATTTCTCCTCTGCTTTCACCATTAAACTGGGTTGGAGTCCTGACTCCAGTCCTCTGTATTCCTGCTATATCTACTCATTCTTACCATAAAAATTTTATACATCAATTATTTAATTTCTGGTCAATTTTAATAATAATAAATACTGCATTGATTATTTTTCAACCATTAAATTTTATTACAATAATCCAACTTATTTTGAAACTGTCTCTGCCTGTATATCTTTTTGCATTTTTAAGAACCTTTATTCGTAATAAAACAGATTTGACAGGGATATTAACCACATTCTTATATTCCTGTGGTTTGGCTTTTGTAGTATTAATGTTTGAACTTATTGTGAGACCAATCAGAATTGAGTATTCACGCGGAATAGAACGCTTACAGGGAGGGTATGCTGACGTTATGAATTATGCTATATACCTGAGTTTTGGATTTCTAATCCTGGCTTATTTTTATCTATCTCACAAGCTAACAAAAACAGGATTGAAAATTAAACTTCCATTTCTGATTTTTAGCGGTGTGTTTTGTATGTTCGGTTATGTCAGCATAAGTCACGCAGTATCCTATACAGTGTTTGCGTTTTTATTGATTTTATTTATAGCTTATACGGCCAGGAAATATATTTTTATTTCTATATTTCTAATTGCTATTGGGTGGACAGCCTTATCTTTTTACGGGAATAAGTTTTATCAGGAACGAGTCAGTCCTCTTGTAGAAAAAGAAATTGAAGTAGTTCAGGGAGAAAGAGACAAATCCCAGCTATTCCACGGACGGATGTACAGGTGGGAATATGCATGGAAGAATTTTAAAGATAGTAATTTAATTGCGTGGCTGTTTGGCTATCCTACAACATTTAAAGATCCTGTTTTTAACATAAGTATTGGAATTCATAATGACTTCTTACGCATATTCTATTTAACCGGCTTAGCGGGACTTTCAAGTTTTATGCTTTTCATATTTAAATTATGGGGAAAAAGAAAATTTCTTATTCTTGAAGACAGGTTACTTTTAAGCGGAGCTCTTATAATACTTATTCTGTATTCTATAACAACAACGCCAACCTTCTATCCAAATTTTCTTTATATTCTTTTACCAATTTTTACCTATTTAGCCTTGCCTCCTGCATTATTAATGAATCATGGGGAAAAATAAAATACTCATACTTGGAAAACTTCCTCCTCCTTATTTTGGACCCGCTGTTGCAACTGAAATTATACTAAATTCAAAGCTTAAAGAAGATTTTGATATTGAGCATTTCGATACACGTATTAATTATGATATTAAGGCAATTGGAGAGAAAAAAATTAATAAATTTTTTCTTGTTTTTAAAAATTATAAGAATTATTTAGAGAAACTTAGAAAAACCAGACCTGAGCTAATACTAATCCCAATAAGTCAATCTACACTTGGATTCATAAAAGATTCAGTTTATATTTTTTCTGGTTCCAGGCTAAGAATTAAAATTCTTTTGCATTTAAGAGGGAGCAATTTACTCAACTGGCTTAATAGCAGCAGCTTATTTACAAGAAAATTTTTCAGATATATCCTGAATTTAACTTCTGGGGGAATAGTTTTAGGCGAAAGTCTTAAATACTTATTGAATGACTATTTCAGGCCTGAACAAATCCATGTTGTGCCAAATGGAGGCAACTTTAATTATTCATCTGTAAAAAAAAGTTATAATAAATTAAAAATATTATGCTTGTCAAACATGATTCAATCAAAAGGGATTGAAGATGTAATTGATGCAGCTGCTATTGTTGATAGGAACGTCCGCAATTCAGTTACCTTTATTTTGGCCGGAGAATGGCTTAATGAAAAATTTAAAAAACATAGTCTGGAAAAAATTTTAACTGGAAACCTCCCAGTGGTGATTTACTCAAAAATTACTCCTGAACAAAAAATTGAGTTATTAAGTGAAGCAAATGTATTTGTTTTTACTCCAAGAGAACCTGAAGGGCATCCTTGGGTAATAATTGAGGCAATGGCTGCTTCATTACCCGTTATTTCAACAAACCAGGGTGCAATAGCAGAATCTGTTATAGATGGCATTAATGGATTTATTGTTGATTCAAAAAGTCCATACCAAATAGCTGAAAAAATCAAATTTTTTGTTGATAATCCTGATCTACTAATAAAAATGGGGAATGAAAGCTTCAGGATTTATAAAGAAAAATATACTGAAGAGGTTATGGTAAACAATTTAAAATTGGCAATTGAAAAAACATTACAGTAATAAAATATCAGATTCAATATCTTTTCATGAAGAGATTGCAGGATCCTTTAATAGTAACTATAATACTCTTAAAAGATTCAAGGAGAGATCAGATATATTTATAAACCAGGCAATAAAGGTTACTCCCAGGAATGGAACAATCTTAGATTTGGGATGTGGCCCAGGTGTTATCTCAAATTTTTTAGCAAAATATGACTATAAAGTAATAGGCATTGATGGATCTGGGAAAATGCTGGGAATTGCAATGTCAAATAGAACTGAAGAAAAAAATCCTTCTTACTTTCAAAAAAGAATCCCGTTTCATAAAAATGAACTTGAGTTACTCTTTGATACTATTATTTGTTCCAGTCTTCTGGAATTTGTTGATGATTTCCAGAGTACTGTAAAATTGGTTAATGATATTCTTAAAACTAATGGAATATTCATAGTATCATTTCCAAACAATAAAAGCATTTATCGAAAAATTGAGAAATTAACATTCAAACTGTCAGGGAGACCGCGTTATATGAATTATGTAATAAATTCATTTTCGGTAGAGGATTTTATTAATAAAATACAGTCAGAGGGATTTGAACTATTAGAATATGAGCTATTTTCAGTTAAAGGATTCATCTTTGAATTATTAGGTCGGATAGTGACAGAATCGTATTTTAAAAACATGATAGTGTGCACATTCAGAAAATTCTGAAATAATTTAATAATGTATCAACTCACCCAGCAACTTAAATCGGGAAAGATGGAGATTCTTGAAGTTCCATGTCCGGCACTTAACAAAGGACAGGTTCTTGTCAGAAACCGCTACTCTCTTATAAGCGCCGGAACCGAGGGAAAAACCGTCTCTGATGCCAGAAAAGGGTATATCGCCAAGGCCATCAGCCGCCAGAAAGAGTTGAAAATGGCTGTTGACCTCATTAAAACCCAGGGATTAAAATCTGCCCTGAATATCGTCATGAGTAAACTTGAGGCTCCGTCACCGCTTGGGTACAGCTGCGCCGGCGAGGTCATTGCGGTTGCCGAGGATGTCAGGGACCTTAAACCCGGCGACCTCGTCGCCTGCGGAGGACAGGGAGCATGGCATGCTGATATCGTTGCCGTGTACCGGAACCTTTGCGTGAAACTGCCTCAGGACATAAACCTTCAGCATGCTGCTTTTACAACTGTCGCGGCAATAGCAATCCAGGGTGTCAGACAGGCTGATCTGCAGGCAGGATCAAATTGTGTTGTGATCGGACTGGGCCTTGTCGGCCAGCTGACTATCCAGATCCTTAATGCCTCAGGTATTAAAGCTATAGGCATAGACCTTGATGAATCAAAGGCAAAACTGGCTCTTGATTCTGGTGCAGCTTTCGCATATAAACGTGACCAGGAAGGTCTTGAGAAAATTATTCTGGAAGCATCATCAGGCTATGGGACTGATGCTGTAATAATTACTGCCGCTTCATCATCCAATGATCCTGTGGAACTGGCCGGTGCACTTTGCCGCCAGAAGGGGAAAGTTGTAATTGTCGGTGCTGTACCCACAGGCTTCAGCAGGGAAAACTACTACCGGAAAGAACTTGACCTCAGGATGTCTTGCTCCTACGGTCCGGGCCGTTATGAACCTGTATATGAAGAAAAGGGAACAGATTACCCGGTTGGATACGTGCGCTGGACAGAAAACCGGAATATGCAGACTTTCGTTGACCTTCTCTCAGCCGGAAAACTGAAGATAGAAAAACTGATATCACATATCTTCTCTCTTGAAGAAGCCCCTGAAGCATACAACATAATTCTTTCACGCCAAGAATCTTTTACGGGAATCCTTATACAGTACGAAAATGAAAAAGACCTTGTTGACACGATAAAAATCAGCACAGTTTCCTCCAGTCCCGGAATGCCTGCGGCAGGATTAATCGGCGCCGGTAATTTCGCAATGAATATTCTGCTTCCTTCACTCAAAGGACTTGCAAATTTCAGGGGGGTAGCCACCGCTGAAGGGAACAGCTCACTATATGCAGGAAAAAAATTCGGATTTGAATATTGTACATCTGATTACAGAAGGATACTGGAAGATAAAGATGTCAACACTGTATTCATAGCCACGCGTCATAATCTGCACGCGACGCAGGTTATAGAATCACTCAGGGCAGGTAAAAATGTGTTTGTCGAAAAACCTCTTGCAATTACTCAGTCTGAGCTGGTCTCAATAAGAGAAACCTACATTACCCTGAGTCCTCAGCCTCTGTTGATGGTTGGCTATAACCGTCGTTTTGCTCCTTTTACAGAAAGAATAATACAGCTTTTCAGACCTGAACAGGTTAAAAGTGTAAATATTCGGGTAAATGCAGGTGCAGTTCCTCCAAATCACTGGGTGAATGATCCTGAGACCGGAGGCGGCAGGATAATCGGTGAAGCCTGCCATTTTGTAGATCTGGCTATATTCCTTACCGGAAGTACTGTAAAATCAGTAAGCGCAATGGAGATCAGGTCTCCGCAGAACCTTATGGATTCATTTTCTGCAATATTAAAATTCAGCAACGGCAGTGTAGCATCGATCAACTATTTTTCCAACGGGAATAAGGATGTACCCAAGGAGCTTATCGAAGTCTTTTGTGACGGGACAGTATCCATTATTGATGATTTCAGGAGACTGGAATTCCATGGGAAGAAATCATTCAGGAAAAGATCGGTTCAGGATAAGGGGCATTCAGGAGAACTGAAAGCATTTACAACGGCTGTGCGGGAAGGGCTTGCTTCACCCATTCCTTTTGAACAGCTGTACCATACATCAGTGGTAACCTTCGCAATAATTGAATCTATCCGGACTGGCAGGACGATCGAAATAGAGCATAGATTTTAGAATAACAAAGATTAACCACAGAGTGTCACAGAGTTTTAAACGGAGTTTCACAGAGTCTAAATTTATTAAATAATCGTGTTACTCCGTAAAAAACTCTGTG